>NZ_JARVRF010000061.1 GCF_030209835.1 Arthrobacter sp. efr-133-R2A-120
CCCCCGCCAAACACCCCGACGCAACCACTACTTCAGACCCACCCGGACATAAACCTGCACAGACACGAAACGCGCCTGCACACGGGGTTGATCGCCGTCGCGCAAAAACAGGGCCGGCCGCGGGCAAATCACCGCTTAGGCTGGCGTCCCGCCGTCGACGTCTGCCATCGCCTGTTCGCGGACGGCCGCCATCCTTTGGACGACCGTGACGCCCGTGGCGGCGGCGAGAATGACAAGGGTCACCAGCAAGACGACGGGAGGCAACCCGAGTCCGGTCAGGCCGGTGACGAGGAGCACCGAAATGAGCCTCTCCGCGCGCTCGGCGATGCCCACATTGGCGTAGAAGCCCAGTGATTCCGCCTTGGCGCGGGCGTACGAAACCACCATCCCGAGTACCAGGCACGCGAGTGCCGCCATGGCAATCGTGCCGTTCCCGCCGCCCGTGAAGAACCAGATTGCGACGCCAGCGAAAATCGCGCCGTCAGCCAGCCGGTCCAGCGTGGAGTCGAGGAAGTTTCCCCACGGTCCGCTGCGTCCCTGCTCCCTCGCCATGATGCCGTCCACGACGTCGGACAGCGCGAAAACGGCAATCAGCAGCGAACCCCACCAGAGCTGGCCCAGGGGGTAGAGAATCAGGGCGCCGAGAACAACGCCGGCGGTCCCGACGACGGTAACGGCGTCCGGCGAAACCCCAACCCTGAGTAGGAATCGGGCAAGGGGCGAGAACAACCCGGTGAAAAACCCGCGGGCGTGCCGATTAAGCATCCGTCTCCCCGGATAGCTCCGACTCTTCCGGCCAAGCGTCGGCCACCTGCTGCCGGACCTCGTCAAGCGTCTGTGTGATGGCCTTCGTCTGGGCGATAATCGGGAAGAAGTTTCCGTCCCCACCCCAGCGCGGAACCACGTGCTGGTGCAGGTGCGCGGCAATTCCCGCCCCGCCGGCCACACCTTGGTTCATGCCCAGGTTGAACCCGCTCGGGTTGGCCACCTTTCGCAGCACCCGCATCGCAGTCTGCGTGAGCTCCGCCATTTCCGCCGTTTCCTGCACCGTGATGTCCGTGTAGTCCGGAACATGCCGGTAGGGGCACACCAGCAAATGACCGGGGTTGTAGGGGAATAGGTTGAGCACCACGTAGCACGTCTTGCCGCGGCGCACGATGAGGGCTTCCTCGTCCGTGCGGCTCGGAGCCACGCAGAACGGGCAGTCGTCCTGGTTCTTGAACTGGTTTTGGCCGCCCTTGATGTAGGCGAGGCGGTGCGGAGTCCACAGGCGCTGGAAGGCATCAGGAACACCTGCCAGACCGAAGTCGTCGGTCACTTCGGCATCGCCCGGATAATCAGCTGTCACGCCCGTGTTCTCCTGCACTGTTTCTGCCCCCCGCGGTGTCCGACTCGTCAGCTCTCGCGGTTCTTGACGGCGTCCACAATCCTTCGGACGGCCTCGGCAACGGGCACACCGTTGTCCTGGCTGCCATCACGGAAGCGGAACGACACCGCACCCGCCTCTGCGTCCTCCCCGCCGGCAATGAGGACGAAAGGAATTTTGTCCTTGCTCGCGGTGCGGATCTTCTTGGGGAAGCGGTCGGAGGAAATGTCCACCTCGGCACGGATGCCCGCGGCCTTGAGTTGGCCGACGACGTCGAACATGTAGTCGTTGAACGCCTCCGCCACCGGAATGCCAACCACCTGCACGGGCGAAAGCCAGGCAGGGAATGCTCCCGCGTAGTGTTCGGTCAGGACGCCCATGAAACGCTCTACCGAGCCGAACAAGGCACGGTGGATCATGACCGGACGCTGGCGGGTGCCGTCGGCGGCCTGGAACTCCAGCTCGAACCGCTCAGGCAGGTTGAAGTCCAGCTGAATGGTGGACATCTGCCAGGTGCGGCCCAGCGCGTCCTTGGCCTGCACGGAGATCTTGGGGCCGTAGAACGCGGCTCCACCCGGATCCGGGACCAGCTCCAGCCCCGAGGCCTCGGCTACTTCGGCCAAGGTACGGGTGGCTTCCTCCCAGGCGGCGTCCTCGCCAACGAACTTGTCTTCGTTCTTGGTGGACAGTTCAAGGTAGAAGTCGTCTAGTCCGTAGTCCTTGAGCAGGCCAAGGACAAAGTTCAGGGTGGTGGTGAGCTCGTCCTTCATCTGCTCGCGGGTGCAGTAGATGTGGGCGTCGTCCTGTGTCATGCCGCGCACGCGGGTCAGACCATGGACAACACCGGACTTCTCGTAGCGGTAAACAGAGCCGAATTCGAAGAGCCGAAGGGGCAGTTCCCGGTAGGAGCGGCCGCGCGAACGGAAGATGAGGTTGTGCATGGGGCAGTTCATCGGCTTCAGGTAGTAGTCCTGGCCGGGCTTGCGCACGGTGCCGTCGTCGTTCAATTCCGCGTCGATGTGCATCGCCGGGAACATGCCGTCCCTGTACCAGTCAAGGTGGCCGGACACTTCGTAGAGGTGTCCTTTGGTGATGTGGGGGGTATAGACGAATTCGTATCCGGCGTCCACGTGGCGCTGGCGTGAATAGTCCTCCATCGCCTTGCGGATGATCCCGCCCTTGGGGTGGAACACCGGCAGGCCGGAGCCCAGCTCATCCGGGAAGGAAAAGAGGTCCAGCTCGGCGCCGAGCTTGCGGTGATCGCGGCGCTCAGCCTCGGCGATGCGCTCCTGGTACGCCTTGAGCGCGTCCTTGGTGGGCCAGGCGGTGCCGTAGATACGCTGCAGCTGCTGGTTGTTCTGGTTGCCCAGCCAGTATGCCGCCGAGGAGCGGGTCAGGGCGAAGGCGTTGGAGATCAGTTTGGTGTTGGGCAGGTGCGGGCCGCGGCAGAGATCGCACCAGACGCTCTCACCGCTCTTTCGGTCCACGTTGTCGTAGATGGTGATGTCTCCGGCGCCCACCTCGACGTTGACGCCCTCGCCGGCGTCGGCGGCGTCGTTCTTCTTGCCCAGCAGTTCGAGCTTGTAGGGCTCGGCCTTCATGGCTTCGCGGGCTTCGTCTTCGGTGACGACGCGGCGCACGAACTTCTGGTTCTGGTTGATGATCTTCTGCATCATCTTCTCGAGCTGGCGCAGGTCTTCAGGAGTGAAAGGCTCGGCAACGTCGAAGTCGAAGTAGAAGCCGTCTGTGATGTAGGGGCCGATTCCGAGTTTGGCATCCGGACGAAGCTGCTGCACGGCCTGGGCCATGACGTGTGCGGCGGAGTGGCGCAGGACGTTCAGGCCGTCCGGCGAATCGATGGTGACGCCATCAACCTGGGCTCCCTCGGGCAGTACCTGGTCAAGGTCCTTGAGTTCGCCGTCTACACGGGCCACTACGACGTCGCGGCGCTCAAAGAAGAGTTCCGCGCCGGTGGTCCCTTCCGTCACCTTGGTCTCTTCGCCATCGACGATGAGGGTGATCTGCTGGGCATCTGACACGGGTGTCTCCTATTCATTGATAAGGCTTCATAGCTTGTGGCGTACGGGGACCACAGCCAGCCATCGTCCATCGTATCCGCTCGGGCTGGGGCAGCCAAAGCAGGCGCGGGCGAGCCGTTTTTCAGCAGGAAGACTTGGTGGCGGACGGATTTTTGGCATGCCTCATTGCGGCCCGTGGAACCCGTAACGGGGAGGGCCTTGGGGACTGGAGTGCGGGGCGGTTCGTGAAACCGCGCTGCCGCAGGGCTACAAGCGGCCTGCCGCGCTTCTTACTTCGTGCTTCCGCCATGCGGGTTGGTGGAACAGATGCAAGTGGTGTGCCTGACGCTCAAGGGACGGCGTCCACCGTCCGTGGCTCCGGTCCTTGATGAGGGCCGTTCCGGCGATCTCCCTGAGTGTGGATATCCCTCGAACAGCCGACTGCTTGGTGGCGAAGGTCGTAGACATCGCCAGAATGTCGCCTTCGCCGTCGCGTAGGGCAATCCTGTACCCATCGTTGGGTCCGTCGATCAGCTCAAAGTATCCAGCCATTGTGTGGCCTCCTTTGAAACCCGAGGTTGTAAAGGACACCAACCAGTCTACCGAGCCAAACCCCTTTGGGCGGTGAGTTTTTGGGAGTAGTGCGACGGTTCCGCAGGTCCGCTAGGGCTTGGCTTCCAGCAATGCAAGGAGAGCACTGCCGTCCGGACTGCCCAGGCCCGTGCAGGGATCCCAGCCGGTCCCGGCATGGTAGCTTCCATTGGAGCCTGAGGTGATGTCATGGAAGCCCGACGCCGGTTGGGTGCCGTTTTGGTAGAGCAGCGGCTGGATCAGCCCGAAGCGCCTGTTAGTGGCCTGGGCGAGGCGGGCAACCAGGGCCGCCCAGAGAGGCGCCACCGCACTGGTTCCCCCGATCACCATGTCTTTCCCGTCGACGCGCACTTGGTAGCCGGTTTGCGGGTCGGCGACGCCGCTGACATCGGGCACACCCCTTCCAGCTTTCTTGTGCTTGGCATGTCCCGAGATGCCCGACTGCCAAGAAGGAACCGGAAAGACATCGCTGTATCCTCCGCCGGTAGCCGAGTTGGGGCCATCGTTCCAGACCGTTTCCGCGCTGATGACACCTGTTGCGGCGTCTGCTTGAAGGCGGGTCCCGCCGCAGGCCAGCACATGCGGGCTCGACGCCGGGAAATCGGCATGATCCTTGTTGTCCGTTGCGCCATCCGCACTGCCGTTGTCCCCGGCTGCTGCTGTCACCGTCACTCCGAGGGCTGCGGCGTCCGCCATGGCCTGGTCGAAAGCGGACCGGGCCTGGGCGGTCCAGGCGTCTTCGCTCTGACCCCAACTGATGCTGATCGCGGCCGGCGCCGGGTTTGCATGGGACGCTGCGACAATCGCATCCAGGAACCCGGCGTCGGTGTTGGGAGCAAAATAGGCCACAATGTTGGCCTTCGGCGCCAAGGCGCCGACCACTTCGATGTCGAGCAGGACCTCCCCGTCGGCGCCTGCCGGATCCTGCCCCGGCTGGTTCGCCCCGCCGTCGACTCCTACCGCGGTGATGCTCGGCGTCGCGATACCAAGCTCCTGGAAGTAAGCGTCAAGGTCTTGCTGCCCGTAGCCGCCGCCCAGCTCGAGGATGGCTACGGTTTGACCCGTCCCGTCCGTTCCCTTAGGGAAGTTGTAGATCTTTCCCAGCTGGGGCGGGGTATAGCTCGTACTGGCCGCGGCCAGGGGGATGGCGCGGAATTGTGCACGGGCCTGCGGCCGGTCGTCAAGGCCGAGGACGGCAACGACGACGCCGTCGAGGGCTGCAGGTAGTTGCAGGCCGCCGGTGCGATGCCTGTGGGTGACAGCGGTGCCGTCCGGGCTGCGGCTCGTCAGCTCGTCGAGGGACGTCCCGAAGATGCTGCTCATCTGCTCCACGGTTCCGGCCAGCCGAATCCTGCGGCTGGCCGCGTCCGACTCCACGACGTCGAGACCGAGGTTGGCGAAAGTGCCTACAGCCAGATCCAGGTCTGCTGCCGATGCGCCGTATCGGGAGGCAAGTTCGTCCCGCGAAAGGGCTGCGGACGGAACGTCGGCCATTTCTTCCCGGCGCCTCAGGATGACCGTCGCCTCGATCCGACGGGAAGGATCAACGGGACCGAAGGTAGCCCGGACGCCCGGAGCGGGAGCCCTCTCTGATCCTGGCAGCGGAACGCTTTGCGTCTCCCCCGGCTGGCGATCTTCTGGAGTGTCCTGCATCGACATTGGTGCCTCCTACCCTCGCGGTGACAAAGCTCAGTCCCCTGAGATTATGCACCAGGAGCCACTTTGGCACCATGGCCTGGGAGAGACCTCAAGCTGCGACGATCACCTCTTTGAGCTGCGCCAACCTGAGCGATTGCGGCTCCCGGAAGGGCTTGGGCAGGGCGGCCACCCACGGTAGCGTGGGGCCTTGGCGGGCCATGCCACTGCAGCGGCCTGCGCTGCGGCGAGTCAAAGGAGCGAACCATCAATAGGTCACACCGAACATCAGCCCATGAACCCGACACTGCAGTAGAACTGAACCCGGTGTTCAGCCGACCGGGAGAATCCAGTATTTTTCCACGGTTCACCATTCCGGACGGGGAGTCCCTTCCTTCCACTGCTTATCAGGTTGTCCACGACGAAGCCATGCTGGACGGCAACTCCCGCCTGAACCTGGCAACGTTCGTTGGAACGTGGATGGAACCGGAAGCGTCGAAACTGTACGCCGAGACGTTCGACAAGAACATGATCGACAAGGACGAATACCCCCAGACGGCCTTGATCGAGACCCGCTGCTGGCGGATGCTCGCAGACTTGTGGAACGCGCCCGAGCCCGCCAAATCCGTTGGGACCTCAACGATCGGTTCCTCCGAGGCATGCATGCTGGGCGGACTGGCCTTGAAGCGTCGCTGGCAGCACGCACGGCGGGCGGCCGGTCTTTCCACGGACAAACCCAACCTGGTCCTCAGCTCGGCCGTCCAAGTGTGCTGGGAGAAGTTCTGCAACTACTGGGACGTGGAGGCCCGGTACGTTCCCGTATCGAAGGAACACCAAGTGCTGGACGGCTACGAGCTGGACAAGTACGTGGACGAGAACACCATTGGCGTTGTAGCGATCATGGGCGTGACCTACACGGGAGCATATGAACCCGTGGAACAGATCTCGGCGGCGCTGGACGAAATCCAGGAAAAACGCGGCCTGGATATTCCGATCCACGTCGACGGCGCGTCCGGAGCCATGGTTGCACCCTTCCTGCAGCGGGAGACCGTCTGGGACTTCCGACTCCCGCGGGTTGCCTCGATCAACACGTCCGGCCACAAGTACGGCTTGGTTTATCCCGGCCTCGGCTGGGTCATCTGGCGTGACGAGCAGGCGCTGCCCGAAGACCTGATCTTCCATGTCAGTTACCTGGGCGGCAACATGCCGAGCTTCGCCCTGAACTTCTCACGCCCCGGCGCCCAGGTGCTCCTTCAGTACTACCTGTTCCTCCGGCTCGGATATGAGGGCTACAAATCCGTCCAGGCAACTTCCCGGGACGTGGCGCTTTATCTCTCCAGCGAAATAGGGGCGATGGAGTCGTTTACTTTGTGGAGCGACGGATCGGACATTCCGGTCTTTGCCTGGCAGCTCACTGACGGCTACACGGAAAAGTGGAACCTTCACCACCTGTCCGAACGGCTGCGGATGAATGGCTGGCTCGTCCCCGCATACCCCATGCCCGAAGGACTGAGCGAGATTACTGTCCAACGGATCGTTGTCCGCAACGGCTTTACACGCGACCTCGCGTCCAGCTTCCTGGCCGACCTCAAGAAGGAAGTCGCCTACCTGGACGGCCTCACGGCGCCGATGCCCGCCGGCGGGCAAACCCAGGCGTTCCACCACTAGCCAGCAGCTTCAACGCCAGCCGCTTCAAGGAAGGATGCGTGCCATGTGCCGGTTGTTCGGCTTGCATGCCGGTTCACAAGCAGTCCGGGCCACTTTCTGGCTTTTGGACGCCCCGGACAGCCTCGCTGACCAGAGCAGGCGCGAGCCCGACGGCGCCGGAATAGGCACCTTTGACGGCGACGGTAAGGCCCATGTCGCCAAACAACCGCTCGCCGCATGGGAGGACCACGCCTTTGCACGTGAGGCACGGGTCCTGAAGAGCACGACGTTCCTGGCCCATGTGAGGTATGCCAGCACCGGCGCGCACACCATGGTCAATACCCATCCGTTCGAGCAGGACGGGCGGTTGTTCGCCCACAACGGAGCCTTCGGCGACCTTGAACGGCTCGATCAGCGGCTGGCTGAGTTCGGGGTCGCGGACTTGGTGAAGGGCCAGACCGACAGTGAGCGCCTCTTCGCGCTGATCACCGCGGAAAGCAGACGGGCGGATGGCGACGTCGGCGAAGGAATTACCCAGGCGATCAGCTGGATCGCCAAGGAGTTACCGGTGTTCAGTTTGAACCTCATCCTGACGACCGCGAGCGATGTTTGGGCAGTCAGGTACCCGGACACGCATGAGCTTCACATTCTGGAACGGCTGCCTGCCCGCTCGGACGAGGCAGCTCCCCTGGACGCAAGGAGCTCCCGCATCCGCGCGCACAGCAGGGAGGCCTCGCGTGCCGGACACGTCCTCATCGCCACCGAACCGATGGATGACAACCCGCAGTGGAGTGCGCTGCCCGCCGGCGCTCTGGTCCACGTCAATCCGGATTTGGCTGTGACTATCAGCCACCCGTTCCCGGAGGCTCCGGCACATCCCCTAACCCTGTCCGACCTCTCCCCCTCCGCTGCCGCATCCCAGAAACCGTGATCCTCGACCACAAGCCAGCGCTCGGCGTCTTAGCCTGAAGGCCGCGTGTTCATCGTGTCCATGGGCCCTGCCGCGCATAAGATCGATCCATGACCGCTGAAGTCGAATCCGAAACCGCCTTCGTCCCGGCCGTCCAACTCGACGGGCAAATGAGCATCAACGACGTCCTGCTGGAGCTGGGACGGGAACCCGTGGTGTACCCGTCTGCGAACGCCGACGCCGGCGACTTCCACATCTTCTAGGACGACGTCGGGTCTCGGCCGACGTCGGGGCCACCACCGCCGCTGGGAAGTTTCCGTTGATAGAGGTACTGGCAGGGACTCCCTCAAGGCGCTTTTAGGTCACTATCGTTGATCGCATGGACAACCGGAACGACGCTCGCGATTTCCTTGCTTCCCGTCGGGCGAAGATCACCCCCGAACAGGCGGGGCTGCCGTCGTCGAGCGGGAACCGCCGAGTACCCGGGCTCCGTCGCGGAGAAGTCGCAACCCTGGCCGGGGTAAGCGTTGAGTATTACACCCGTCTTGAACGCGGAAACCTTGCGGGAGTGTCTGAAAGCGTCTTGGAAGCACTGGCCAATGCCCTCCAACTCGACGAGGCTGAGAGCGCACACCTCTTCGATCTCGCCCGCACGGCCGGAACAAGCAAGCGGCAGCGTCGGTCGGCCCCGCAGCAGGTCCGGCCAAGTGTCCAGTTTGCCCTTGATGCCATCACTGACGCGCCGGCATTTGTCCGCAACGCGCGCATGGACATTCTGGCTGCCAACAAACTCGGCCTTGCTTTGCATTCCGAGATGTATGTCAACCCGGTCCGGCCGGCCAACTATGCACGCTTCATATTCCTGGATGAAGAGCGGGCGCGGCGGTTCTTCCCGGATTGGGAACTTGCCGCCAACAACATGGTGGCCATCCTGCGCACCGAGGCCGGCCGCGACCCGTTCGACCGCGGGCTGAGCGACCTCGTAGGAGAGCTTTCCACCCGAAGCGATGAATTCCGCACTCGCTGGGCCGCACACAACGTGCGCCGCCACTACAGCGGTTTCAAGCACTTCCACCACCCCGTAGTGGGCGAACTCCGCCTGCTGTTCGAGGCAATGGAACTGTCGGCGGACACCGGGCTCTCCCTATTCATCTACCCTGCGGAACCTGGCTCCCCTTCCGCAGATGCCCTGCGCCTCCTCGCGAGCTGGGCCGCCACCCAGGAAATGGCAGAGCAACCCCAAGCCGCACCTGCTGCAGGTGGAGTGTGACGGCAGCGGGATAGCCTACGATCTCGGGTCCCGGCGTCCCTCCTCGTCGCCTCGGTCGTCCTCGCGTTCCCGTCGGGTTTCGTCGTCGTCCCTGTCCCGGCGGCTTTCCGTACCATCCGGGTCCGAGCGGTTGCCTGCATCGGGGTCCAGCTCTTCCGCCCGCCGCAGCCTGTCTTGCGAGACTTCGTTGGCCCGCTCGGCAGCCTTCTGCTTGTCCGCGGCCTCCTTGTGCAGCCGTTCCGCTTCGCTCTCGGCACGCGCGGCGTCGGCCGTCGCTCGAGCGGCCTCAGCGCTGCGCTCATGAGCTCCGACGGCGTCGGCCCGGGCCTTCTCGCGGAGGTCCGCGGCGCGCTTGCGGTTGGCGGCGTCTTTCGCACGGCGCCCAAAAACGACGACGGCGACGATCAGCGCGATGATTACAATCGCCACCACGATCCAAATCCAAATTTGCCCGTCCATTGCAGCTCCCCTCGACATTGACTGAGCATCCGCCGCGCCGGTTCCATCCTGCGGCCGACCCTGCCGTTGGCCAGCTGAGATCGGCGTCCTCGGATAGCGCGCGGAGGCAGGTTCCTTGAGTCAACAACTTTGCGTGAAGCATGGCACGAGTGTCGTCTACTTGTTTTCGCCAGGGCAGCGCCAGCGGATTGCCAGCCAGACAGCTACTCCACGGTTGGAGAGTGCCTGCGGGTGCCAAAGGTCAATGAGGGTTCGTCGGGGGTGGCCAGGGTCAGCACGGCTTCCTCCACGGTTTCCTGGTCCTCGAGTTCGCGTTCGACGCGGCGCAGGGCCACGGCCACTTCATGTTCCCGGAGGTCGCCCTTGATATCAACGGCGGCCACTAAATACAGCTTGCGTGGACCAACGAATTCCAAGTGCAAGTACGTCAGCCGTTCGATTTCCGCATGTTCCAAGACGCGCATTGCCATCGATTTCTCAAGCTCGGGAGTAACGCCTTGGCCTACAAGGAAGCGACGATTGCGATCTATCAGGACCACTGCGATGACACCGAGAAGGATGCCGACAAATATGGATCCGAGAGCGTCAGGCACCGGGGATCCTGTGACCTGGTGCAGGAAGACGCCCATGGAGGCAATGACGAGGCCGATCAATGCGGCACTGTCCTCCGCGAAGACAGCACGCATGGTGGGATCCGAGCTCTTGAGGACCTGCTCCAAAGTGCGGCGTTCAAGCTCCCGTGCGGACTTGCGGGCCTGCCGGAACGCCTGGACGAACGATCCCCCTTCGAGGACGAAAGATATCGCCAAGACCGCGTAGGCGATCGCAAAATCGCGGGCGGGC
Source organism: Arthrobacter sp. efr-133-R2A-120 (assembly GCF_030209835.1). Classification (GTDB taxonomy): domain Bacteria; phylum Actinomycetota; class Actinomycetes; order Actinomycetales; family Micrococcaceae; genus Arthrobacter. Next base: position 10,740 of record NZ_JARVRF010000061.1, read on the forward strand.
TCCGGTGCGAAAAGCTGTTGGATGCCGTGCATCACGGAGACCACTGCGCCGGCGGTGAAAAGCCCAAACGCAGCGAACATCGACCACACGTATGCTTCCCTGCCGTAGCCCATTGGATGGGCCACGTCCCGCTTTTTCGAGGATCTCCTCTCGGCCACCAGCAGGAAGACCTGGTTTCCGGTGTCGGCCCAGGAGTGGGCGGACTCGGCGATCATCGAGGCAGACCCGCTCATCACGGCAGCAACGGTTTTCGCCGCGGCGACAAGGAGATTTGCCGCAAACGCCAAGATCACGGTCATGAGTGATGACGATTGCATCTTGACCCTCTTGGTTTGAGCCATGGAAGCTACGGTACCCAACAATGGTGGAGGCCGCCCCTGGTGGTCGCCCAGGAAGGATCGGAAGGTTTGGGCGTTACGGACCGCATTCCCGCCGCCGTCGTTATCGGCCAGCCTATGGTCGACGTCCCTGAATAAGTAAGCTGATGATATTCGGAATCGATGAGAGGTTGGTCGATGGCCATGCGATTCGGGTCGATTTTCGGGCTGATCGTGGTGATCTGGCTCGTCATAGGAGCAGTAGCGGCCGGACAGCGAGGCTACTTCAGCGCCGTCCCGGCGCAGTGCTCCCAGTTCGCAACGATTAGCCTGAATATTGTTGCCGGTCCCTTGAACTACATGGGACTGAACCCCGTGGCAGGTTGCGAACTGCCGCGTCCGTCGTGAGCGGACCGGAAGATCCCCTGCTCCCCGGGCCGGCTCCCGACACCAGGCACGAGTCCGAGGACCAACGGATGGACCGCAATTGGAATGAGCTGCTCCAGGAAATGCGCGTCCTCCAGACAGGCGTCCAAATCATTGGAGGCTTCCTGCTGACCCTTCCCTTCCAACAGCGATTCGGCACGCTGACGGAGCTGCAGAAATGGTGGTTCCTCCTCCTCGTTGTCCTGGCAACCATGACTACCGGCCTCATGCTGGTTCCGGTCAGCCTGCACCGGCGACTTTTCCAGCATCACGTCAAGTACCGGCTGGTGGCTGCAGGGAACCTGATCGTGAAGGCTGTCCTGGCTTGCGTAGCCCTACTGATTGCAGGATGCGCCGGACTGATCTTCAGCGTTGCCGTGGGGCCCGAGGCAGGCCTCGCGGCGGGTGGCGGCATTCTTGTCGCTCTCGCGGCACTCGTGCTGCTGTACCCCCTGCTTTCCTGGTCTCCCCGGCGCCGGAAGGTAGCTTCGGAACCCTAGTTCGAGGTCCAATGCCGGCCTAGTCTAGGCCTTTAAGATCAAGATAGTAAGTTTGCTGATCAATTTCCCGGAATCCATGGACAAGAGACCGCCAGCCTACTAATTTCGATGTGGTAGCAAGCTCAAGCGACCGCCGAAAGAGGGCCGGCGTCCCTCTCGTCCGGGGCCCGGGTCCTGGATCTCCAGGCCGCCCTCCCGGTCACGACCGAAGACGTCGTGAGTAGCCGGTTCTTGATTTTCCATCAACAGGTTCAACCAATGCGGAAGGACGGTATGGATATGCACGAGCACCATGCAGCCGAGGAAGAGGAGTTCGGAGGTTACGGAACCCCGACGCCCGAACAAGAAATGCCAGGACGCGAGGGGCAGCAAGCGGATCAGTCGAAGGACACCGACACAACGACACCCGAGGAGGACGACGATTCAGCTGCTGTCCCATCGGCCGATGCCGAGCTGGACGACTCGAACTCCGAGGGGACCGATCCCGGAAGGTCTTTTTCGTCGGAGCCGAAGGGCGATGCAACAGGGCTGCCCGAGGATAAGTCGCCGAAAGACGACGACGGCGAAACATTCGACGCCGGCTAGATCGCCTAAGCGAGCACCAAACTCCGCAGGAACAAGCGCAAGCAAGGAGCATGAACATGGCTACGGTTAACCGAACAATCGACGTGGAAGTTCCCGTTTCAGTGGCATACAACCAATGGACCCAGTTCGAGTCTTTCCCGGAATTCATGAAGGGCGTCGAAGCGGTCGAACAAATCGACGAGACCGCCCTGCATTTTTCCACCAAGGTCGGCGGCGTCAAGCGCGACTTCAACGCCCAGATCCTGGAGCAGGTCCCGGATTCACTGGTCAGCTGGGCCAGCATTGACGGACCGAGGAACGCGGGCACGGTAAGCTTCGAGCCCCTTGGTGCGGACCGTACGCGGGTGAGTGTGGAGATCGAATGGGAGCCGGAGGGCCTTGCCGAAAAGGCCGGCTCCCTGGTGGGCATCGACGATATGCGGGTTTCAGCCGACCTCGACAAGTTCAAGAAATTCATCGAAGAACGCGGCTATGAGAGCGGAGCTTGGCGAGGCTCCGTAGCCGCCGGCGATGTCGACGACTCTGGGGAACCAGTCTCCCCTGTCGTCACCACCTCGGAACTGCCCGCCGTCGATCCTGACTTGACGACCCCTGCAGCTATGGAAGCGGCCGACGGCGGTGACGCGCCTCGTGTTGGCCAGTACACCGAGGGCGACTACGGCACGGAGCGCGTCACGGATCTGCCCGCCGAGCGGATCGAAGGCGACTACACCACTGAAGATATGCCGAGGAGCAAACAATGAGCGAGTTCCCTCCCGACCCCACGCGCGACCCGAACGCTGACCCCACCCGGGAGCCCGGCCCAAGCCCGGCGCCGGAGCCCGTCCCGTTCCCGGAGCCAGGTCCTACGCCCGTCCCGACCCCTGGCCCGGAGCCTGAACCCGGGCCCCGCCCGGGAACCCCCGAGCCGGTTCCACTGCCCGAGCCGGACCCGTCCCCTGTCCCCGAGCCGGGTCCGGACCTTCCCTTCCCGCCCTCGCGGCCCTTGGGGGAGCCGCCCCTCACGATTTTGTGAGCCCGGCGCGTAGAACAGGCGCGCCCGCTCGGAGCGTATGAAAGGCAACTGAGATGTCAAAAGGTCCAGAATTGCGGCCTGCACCGATGCAAGCCGGAGAAGCGGATTCCATCCGGGCACTGGCCACGCAATTGCGTGTGGATTCCATCAGGTGCAGCACCAACGCCGGCTCGGGTCATCCGACGTCGTCGTTGTCGGCCGCGGATCTCATGGCGGTCCTCCTCACCAGGCACCTTCGCTACGACTGGGATAATCCGGCCTTGCCGAACAACGACCACCTCATTTTCTCCAAGGGACATGCTTCACCCCTCCTGTATTCCATGTATCGGGCCGTGGGCGTGGTCGAGGAAGATGAGCTGCTGAACACCTACCGTCAGTTCGGTGCCCGGCTTCAGGGCCACCCGACCCCGGTGCTGCCTTGGGTTGATGTCGCTACCGGCTCGCTGGGACAAGGGCTGCCGGTCGCCGTCGGGGTAAGCATGGCTGGACGGTACCTGGACAAGCTGCCCTTCCATACCTGGGTGTTATGCGGAGATAGCGAACTAGCCGAAGGGTCGATTTGGGAGGCCTTGGACAAGGCGGCCTACTACAAGCTCGGCAACCTCACCACCGTCGTCGACGTCAACCGGCTAGGCCAGAATGGCCCTACCGAACTGCAATGGGATATGGACGCCTACGCCCGGCGCGTCGAGGCTTTCGGGGCCCGGTCCCTCATCATCGACGGACATGATCTATCCGAGATCGACGACGCGCTGAGCCGGGCCCGGAGCGATCCTGATAAGCCGACGGTCATTCTGGCCAAGACGATCAAGGGCAAAGGGGTTCCTGAGATCGAAGACCAAAACGGCTGGCACGGCAAAGCGCTACCGGCAGACATGGCCGAGAAAGCCATAGCAGCCCTTGGCGGACCAAGCAGCGTCCACGTGACCACCCTGTCTCCGGAGTCCGGCGCTCCAGCAATCACGCCGGACACTCACGTTGCGGTCACACTTCCGGATTGGAAGGTCGGCGACAAAGTGGCCACCAGGGCCGCCTTTGGCGCCGCCGTGTCCGCTCTTGCCGTTCGGCCCGACGTGGTGGTCCTGGATGGAGAGGTGGGAAATTCGACTCACGCAGGAGACTTCAAGGAGGTGGCCCCTGAGCGGTATTTCGAAGTATTCATTGCCGAGCAGCAACTCGTTGCCGCCGCCATCGGTCTCTCGGTTCGCGGCTACGTGGCCTTCGCGTCAAGTTTCGCGGCTTTCCTGGTTTCGCGGCCATTCGACTTCATCCGTATGGCCGGAGTCTCAGAGGTGAACATCCGGCTCGTCGGCACGCATGCCGGCGCTGAAATCGGGCAGGACGGTCCTTCGCAAATGGCGCTGGAAGACATTGCCGCCATGCGGGCAGTGCACAGTTCCACGGTGCTCTATCCGTCCGACGCCCCGTCCACAGCACAGCTCGTGAGCGCCATGGCAGACACGCCCGGAATCTCCTACCTGCGCGCCACCCGGGGTGCCTATCCCGTGATTTACGGGCCGGACGAACAGTTCCCCCTTGGCGGAAGCAAGGTCCACGGAGCCAGCCCCGAGGACCAAGTGGCGCTCATCGGCGCCGGCGTCACACTCCACGAATGCCTCGCAGCCGCCGAGCAACTGGCCCAGTCGGGAATCAAGGCCCGCGTCATCGACCTCTACTCCATCAAGCCGATCGACGTCGACACCCTGCGCCGGACGTGCCTCGAAACCGATGGCCGGATAGTTGTCGCAGAAGACCACTACACCCAAGGGGGCATCGGCTCGGCCGTGCTCGAAGCGCTCGCGAGTGCCAACACTCCCAAACTCCATATGGCACTTCTCGCCGTAAGGGAACTGCCGGGTTCCGGCGAACCCAAGGACTTGCTCAACGCCGCAGGTATTTCCGCACGCCACATCGCTGCCGCCGCGCGCGATCTGGTCATGGACTGATAACGCAACGGCGCGACGGCGGGACGGCGCCGCCAGTGTGAAGCCGCGGGCCGCCGCCGGCCGTTGTTGAACGAACCTAGACTCTTGCGGTACGCGGCATTGCGACCGAACCCCGCCGGATAAGACGCGCGGAGAACTCGGGCCCGTTGGCCACGGGCTTCCGCCCCTCGATTTGCCGAATCAGGGCACTGGCAGCGGCCACGCCCATTTCGTACACAGGTTGGGCAATGACGGTCAGCGGGGGGCTGGTCAGGCGTGTCCAGGAAAAATCGTCATACATCAGGAACGAAACGTCGTCGGGGATCGCGAGACCCAGCTCCTGGATGGCTTCGACGACGCTGAGAGCTATAAGGCCGTCGGATGCCACAATGGCGGTGACAGGCTCGGGCATGAGCAGAAGTCCGCGGGTGATGTTCCGGATGGAATCCGCGTCGCCGGCGTTGAGCCGCACATGGTCCTCCGAGAGCGTTAGTCCGATTTCCGAGAAGGCGCGCTGCATACCCTCCAGACGCTCCGAGATCTGCGTGGAATCCAGCACCATCCCGGCCCGGTACGCAGAGTCGGTCTTGAGGGTGGAGACAAAAGCGACCTGGCGGTGGCCGGCCTCGAGGAGATACCGGGTGGACTCGTAGGAAATGTCGATCATGCTTACTGCGATGGTCTCAACGTCCAGCCCCTCGGCTTTTCGGTCCAGGAGCACCAGGGGCCGCCCGGATTCGTGAACGTGCTGTAAATGTTTTGTTTCGACAGACGACGCCGGCGCCACGATCAGTCCGTCCACGCGCTTGTCGAGCAGGACCTGAACCGCCTCGACTTCCGCGGCTAATTCCTCATCGGTGTTGATCAGGATGACGTTGTAGCCGCTCTTCTTGGCAGTGTCCGTAATCCCCCTCGTTGCGAGTCCGAAGTGGGGGTTCTCAATGTCGCCCACGACTACCCCGATCGTGTTGGATTTCCCCGTGTTCATGCTGCGGGCCAGCTCGTTTGGCCTATAGGAAAGCTCCTCTGCTGCCGCAAGGACCCGGCCCCGGACTTCTTCGCTGACAGCCCCGTAATTTCCCAGTGCCCGTGCAGCCTGCGCCTTGGACACCTGTGCCGCTTTCGCGACGTCGGCGACCGTAATCTCGCGTCGCCTCGAACCGTTGCTGCTCATGTATGCCTTCCGAAGGGGGCCTTGACGGCCAGTGTGGCTTGGGTTACATTTTTTGCAACCCCTTGTGAGTCCGGTCTCAATCCTAATCACTGAGACCGGACTCAACAAGAGGAAATCCGCAAGGCTTTAAGGCCGCTTCCTGCTTCTCATGATTGGAAATTTGCTGTGACTAAACGACTGAACTTCCGCCCGGGTGTGATCGTTGCGGCTGCCGTCGCGGCCCTCCTCGCCCTCAGCGGGTGCAGCGGATCAACACCCGCCTCGTCGGCGACGGCTGGAAACCCTTACGGCCTCATCGAACCCGGCACCATCCGCGTAGCCAGCCTGGGCGATGCCAAGCCCTACACCTTCACGGACGCCACTGGAAACTTCACGGGATTCGACGTCGAGCTGTTCAAGGATGTCGCGCACCGCGCCGGTGTGGACAAGGTCGTCTTTACCGGACAAGACTTCTCGGCGATCCTGCCGGCCGTCGCCAACGGACAGTTCGACGTCGGGGTAGCGGCCATCGGTATCACGGACAAGCGTAAGCAGACCGTGGACTTCTCCAACGGCTACCTAGCTGGATACCTGACTGTCCTTACGACCAAAACCTCCGGGATCAAGGATGTCAACGGACTCGCCGGCAAGCGGCTCGGCGTTGTACAGGGCACTCTGCAAGAGGCTTACGCGGTGAAAAACTTCCCCTCTGCAAACCTGGTGCGCTTCCCGGACAACAACTCCGCGATCTCGGCAGTGAACAGCGGTTCGGCTGACGCCCACTTCCTTGACTACGAAGCCGCGAAGTCCTACGAACAGCAGTTCGGGCTGGTCAGCGCCGCTGATATTCCCTCTTTTGACGCACCGGCCGGCTTCGCACTGGCCAAGGACAAGACCGCCCTCAAGGATGCCTTGAACAAGGGACTGGCCGCGGCAATGGAAGACGGCACCTGGGAAAAGCTCTACCAGAAGTGGTTCCCGGGCTCCCCGATGCCTACCCAGTACCTGCCCAAGGCTGAGCAGACCGCCAGCCCCGCGCCTAGCAAGTAAATCACCTGTTGGCGGGCGGACCATTCGCGGTCCGCCTGCCCAGCAGCCACCTAAGTCTGAGAGCAAACCATGGACTGGTTAAGCACCATCACACGTACATTCTTCGATTTCGGCGCAATGGCCGAGGTCCTGCCGCAACTGATCGCTGTGGGACTGCTGAACACACTGATCATTTCGGTTTCCGCCACAATCATCGGCGTCGCATTGGGCATGGTAGTTGCCGTCATGGGGATCTCACCCTCTGCCTGGCTGCGCGTCCCTGCCCGCATCTACACCGACCTGTTCAGGGGCCTCCCGGCCATCCTCACCATCTTGCTGATCGGCCAGGGCTTCGCCCGCCTGAGCCAGTCGATCTTCGGCCCCTCCCCCTACCCGCTCGGCATCATCGCGCTGAGCCTGATCGCCAGCGCCTACATCGGTGAGATTTTCCGCGCCGGCATCCAAAGCGTCGACAAAGGCCAAGGCGAGGCGTGCCGAGCCCTGGGCATGAGCTACGCCAAATCGATGCGGCTCGTGGTGGTGCCGCAAGGCGTCCGCCGGGTATTGCCGGCCCTGGTGAACCAGTTCATCGCGATCGTCAAGGACTCCTCGCTGGTGTACTTCCTCGGCCTGCTGGTCGGCGAGCGCGAGCTCTTCCGGGTAGGCCAGGACGCCGCCGTGCTCTCCGGAAACCTGTCGCCGCTGGTCATGGCCGGTGTCTTCTACCTCATCATCACCGTCCCGCTGACCCACCTCGTGAACTACTTCGACAGCCGCTTCCGCACAGGCCGCCGTCGGCCCAGCGCGCCGAGCAGCGGCCTGAAGGAAGTCACAGAACTCGACGCGGCATCGCCGCTAATCACCGGGAGCAACACATGAGCGCCAGCACCAGCACCAACAACACCACCACTGGTGTCCAGACATTCCACGGTTCCAGCCTGGAGCTGAGAAGCCTGACCATGGCGTACGGCGACATCGAGGTGCTGCGCAATGTCAGCCTGAACGTTGCGCCCGGCACCACCACGTGCATCATCGGCCCCTCCGGATCCGGCAAGTCGACCCTGCTCCGTGGCGTCAACCGGCTCCACGAACCCAAGAGCGGCGACGTCCTCCTTGCCGGTGAAAGCACACTCAAGGTCAAACCGGACATCCTGCGCAGCCGCATCGGCATGGTGTTCCAGCATTTCAACCTCTTCCCTGACCACACTGCCCTTGAGAACGTGGCCTTGGCACTTTGGAGCGTCAAGGGAATGTCCAAGGCCGCAGCCAGGGAACGTGCCCGCCGCAGCCTCGCCGAAGTGGGGCTCGCCGAACGCGCCGACCACAGCCCCCGCGATCTCTCCGGCGGCCAGCAACAACGCGTCGCCATCGCCCGGGCGCTTGCCATGGAACCCGAGGTCATGCTCTTCGACGAAGCCACGAGCGCACTGGACCCAGAGCTCGTCAAAGGCGTATTGAACCTCATGGCCGGCCTGGGACGGCGCGGCATGACCATGCTGGTCGTCACACACGAAATGGGCTTCGCCCGGAAGGTCGCCGACCAAGTGGTGTTCATGGATGAGGGTGAAGTCGTGGAGTCAGGCACCCCTGCCGAGCTCTTCGACAACCCCCGCAGCAAACGGCTCCAACGATTCCTCTCGGAAGTGCTGTAATGCCGAACCCTGCCCCCTCTCCCATCCGGACGGCCGTCGTCGGATTCGGGGTTTCCGGAAAGGTCTTCCATGCGCCGCTGGTCGCGGCGGACCCCGGCTACTCCCTCGACGTCATCGTCACGGCAGACCCGCGGCGTGCCTCGGAAGCGGCAAGGCTCTATCCCGGCGCGCAGATTGTCCCCACCACGGAAGCATTGTTCGCACTGGCCCCCGACCTGGACCTCGTGGTCCTCGGCACTCCCCCGCTCACCCACTTCGACCTGGCGGCAGCCGCGATCGCCCACGGCCTCCACGTGGTGGTGGACAAGCCTTTCGCCACAACAGCGGCTCACGGTGAAGAGCTCATCGCCAGGGCGTCCCACGGCGGCGTGCAGCTGACGGTTTTCCAGAACCGCCGGTGGGACGCCGATTTCCTCACCCTCCAGAAGGTCTTGCGGGAAGGCGGCCTTGGCGAGGTCCGGAGCTTTGAATCGCGATTCGAGTGGTGGCGCCCGGAAGGCTTCGGCAATTGGCGTGACAGCGCGTCCTTGAGCGAGGGCGGCGGCATCCTCCATGACCTCGGTGCCCACTTGATCGACCAGGCCATCCAGTTATTCGGTCCCGTTGAAGGTTGCTACGGCGAGACCGCAAATCACGGACAGCACCCGGCGGGCGCCGATACCGAGGCCTTCGTGTCGCTGCTCCACACCTCAGGCGTGCGATCCAGGTTGTGGATGAACGGCATGGCTGCCCAAGTAGGGCCGCGGTTCCATGTCCTGGGTTCGAACGCCGGCTACACCAAGTGGGGACTGGACAGCCAGGAGGAGGCCCTCGCAGCCGGCCTGCCGCCGTCGGATCCGGCCTATGGCGTTGACCCCGTAGCTACATGGGGCGTTCTGGGGACCGATGGAGACCATGAGCCCGTACCTGCCGAAACCGGCGCCTACCCCCGGTTCTATGCCGAACTTGCGGCAGCCATTCGCGGGGACAGGCCATTGCCCGTGGACCCCGCGGAATCACTTGAAACCCTCAAAGTCATCGAAAGAATCCACGCCGTCGCGTAGGCGGCCTTTCAGATTTGCCGCGGTTCCGCGCGGCCAGACAACCAAACCCAAACGAAAGGGAGAGCTATGTCCTCCACGCCCTCTACGAAACATGTCGTCGTCATCGGCGGCGGCATCCTCGGAGTCTCCACAGCGGTGCACCTGCTCCGCGAAGGCGCGTCAGTTGCCCTGCTCACCGAAAGCGGCCTCGCCAGCGAGGCTAGCGGCCGCTCGCTCTCGTGGTTGAACTCCGCGGGAGAACGCTCCACCCCCTACCACCGTCTGCGCCTCGCCGGCGTCGACCGCTACCGCACAATGTTCGCCGCGGATCCAAGGCGTGAATGGCTGCAATTCGGCGGCGGCCTCATGTGGAACGCTGCTGGACAGCACGCCGTGACGGAAGCACGCCACGCTTACGAGAAATCCGTGGGTTATGACTCCAAGCTGCTGAAGCCTGAGGAGATTGAATCCGCCACCCCCGGAATCAATGCAAGCGCGGTGCCGGATTGCGCCATTTTCAACCCGGGGGAAGGCTGGGTCAGCCTTCCGGACCTGATCGAATTCCTCATGGAAGAATTCCATGCCCGCGGTGGCCGGCTTGTCCTCAACGCCGGCAAGGCTTCCGTCACGGTCGACGGCGGCCGCGCCACCGGCGTGGAGACCGTCGCCGGCGAAACCTACCCAGCCGACGCCGTCCTGGTGGCTTGCGGTGCCGCTACCCCTGCCGTCGTCGCGCCGCTCGGCGTCGACATCCCCAACGGTTCCCCCGTCTCCATGCTCGTGCTGACCAAAGCCGTGGATCATGAGGTGAAAGCCGTCATGAACACCCCCCGCGCCGCCATCCGGCCCAACCCTGGGAACACCTTCGCACTGGACCACGACTGGTACGAAGAGCACATCACCGAGCACGAGGACGGTTCCTTCAGCATCCCTGATGGCATCGTCCAGGAACTCGCCGACGAGGCATCCAAACTCATCGCCGGCAATCCCGAGCTCAAGCCGGCGTCGTGGAAGATCGGCTACAAGCCCATTCCGGGCGACTGTGAGCCCGTGCTCGGCGAACTCGATCAAGTGCCGGACTGCTATGTCGCCTTCACGCACTCCGGAGCCACGCTCGGACTCATCGTCGGCGAACTGTTGGCGGGTGAAATCCTCACGGGAATCAAGCACCCCATGCTCTCCACCTTCCGTCCCGGCAGGTTCTCCTAGCCACGCAGGATGGCTGGCGCCCCCATGAAGAGGGCCCAGCCATCCGCCATCGTGTCCGCGTCACAAATCGTCGTTTCGTTGCCATTTTCATCGTTCTGATCCGCAAGCAATGAACAATCCGGGCACCCTCATTACTATCGAGAGTGCATGGGGGGCGAATTCCGGACTCCGCTGGGACTTGCCGGGATGAAATATCAGGAGCTGGCAATGTCGGAACCTTTGGAATCTGAAGACCCACTCGTCGAACCGGAACCGGTTCTGGTTCCCGGGGACGACAGTGCCAGCCTGTCTGCCCTGCGTGGGCAAGCGCAGGAGATCATCGACGAAGTCCTGAACGGAACCGAGCCAAGCGGGGAACATCTCCGGGCAAAACTCAGGGCCAGCATCGCCCGGCACCCCGGATTCCCGGAACTGGCCCTGCTCGAGCACCTGATGAACCGGGCGAGTGGCAGCTGACCCGCCCGGGGGTTGCACACGTTTTACACAGGGTTTACTCACCCGGTCTTGTTAGCCTCGACGCAGTCAGCACAGACTGAATATCACGTGAACAACGATTCATGGTGGTTGTTCAACCAGAGCAGCGGACGAGGAATGCAGCGATGCTCCGTCCCGCTCGTAGTGAAGTAGCTACGGAGCAGGATCCGCAGACCGTGGAGGTAGCAGTGGCCGGCATATTCGAAGTGTTTGTTGACGGGGACTCCTTTTTCAGGTTCCGCCTCAAATCACCTGATGGAGCGGTCATTGCCGTTTCGACCCAATACGAGGACAAGCCAGCGGTTGCCGCCGGCATCGCCGCAGCGCGGGAGTGTGCAGGCATGGGACTGGTCACCGACCTTTGCCCGGCGGCGGGCGTACGTGAACCTGCCGCGACCGCTCTTCCGAACGCAATCCCCCACGCTGCTGTTTCCCAGGCCTGTGACGAACCGCGGAAGGCCGCAGACGGATTCCGCACCCGAGCCAGGGAACTCCGGCGAGCGGCAACCGCGCCCAGATGGACCGGCGCGGCGTAAGAGGTCGGTAACGTCAGGACCGACGGCGCACTGGGGGACTCACCTGGGTCTCAGCAGGCAAGATGCGCCGCCGGCCGTTTTGGTCCAGCCCTAATTCTCCCACTCATTGTCTGCCGAGGCCACATTCCCAGCCTGTCAGTCAGTCGTGCCTGCGCGCTCGACTCGGCTGCACACGTGGCGGTTCGCCCGGCATCTTCGGGTAGTCAGGCGGGAACGGCATTTCCCCGAGCCCTGCGCCGAGGTCGCGGTCCCACCATTGAAGCAGGACGTCGATCCTCCCTGCTTTGGAATTCATGTCACTCCACGGATCGCCAAGGGCTTTCAACCTGCCGGGCACGGTCAGGATGGTGAAGTTCTTCGGGTCCGCAGATTCAAGTTCGTCCCACGTGATTGGACAGGACACGGAAGCATGAGCGAGCGCCCTCGGACTGTACGCGCCCGCTATGGTCCGGTCACGGTTGGCTTGATTAAAATCGACGAACACCCGTTCACCTCGTTCTTCCTTCCACCAGGCCGTCGTGACCTTGTCCGGCATTCGGCGCTCGAGCTCCCGGGCGGCGGCAATGACGGCATGCCGTACGTCCAAGAACTCATGCGAAGGCTCGATCGGGGCATAGACGTGGAGCCCACGGTTTCCGGAGGTCTTGATGAAGGTGGTCAATCCGGCCTCCGCGAGTACGCCTTTCAGCGCAAGAGCCGCGGGAATCGCGTCGTCGAAATCTGTTCCGGGCTGCGGGTCCAGGTCGATCCGCAGCTGGTCAGGGTTGTCCGTGTTTTCGACCCGCGAAGGCCATGGGTGAAAGACCACCGTGTTCATTTGGACGGCCCACACAGCCGCGGCTGGCTCATCGAGCACCAATTGGGGATGCGAGCGCGCACTCGGATACACCACCTTCACTGATCGGATAAAGTCCGGTGTCCCTTTGGGCGGATTCTTGGAGAAGAACTGCTCGCCGTCGATGTTGTCCGAAAAGCGCTGCAGCGAGACCGGCCGGTCGCCGTTTGCAGAGATGAATGGCTCCCCGACATCAACGATATAGCGCGCGAGATCCAGCTTGGTCAGGCCGAGCTCCGGCCAAAGGACCCGGCTAGGACTGGAGATCCGTATTTCGCGAGGACCGTTCGGGCCGTCAACGGTGAGGATGGTTGCTTCGGTAGCCATGGGGACAAGCTACTCCGACGCTACCCACGGTGTCAGCAGCTTGAAGGAATTCCGCATTCATCGCTCATCGCGACGGTTTGAGAACCATCGCTGACCCTCCTCCGCGCCGCACTGGCTCTGCGGCAGCGATCATGAGCCCGCCGGGCCTGAACTCGATCGCCGTTGCCGCACCGATCTCCGCGGCCGAGGTGAAAGCATCACCCGATGGCGTGAACTGATGGCCAAACGGTGTCAATTGACTCCCATACGCCGTGATGAAGTCCGGCTCGGCCGTCACTTTGGCGGTGTTCCGTTGCGAAGCACGCGGGGCTGCGATCGCATCGGAGATGCTCATGCCCAAGTCCACCCTGTTCAGAATCGTCTGCAGCACGGTGGTGATGATGGTCGATCCACCGGGTGAACCGAGGGCGAGGAACGGCTTGCCATCCTTGAGGATGATGGTCGGGGACATCGAGGAGCGCGGGCGCTTGCCCGGCTCGATCCGGTTCGGATCAGCCGCGTTGTAGACGGTCGAGAAATCGGTCAGCTCGTTGTTGAGCAAGAAGCCCCGCCCGGGCACTACGATTCCCGATCCGCCGGTCTGCTCGATGGTAAGTGTGTACTCGACCACATTTCCCCATTTGTCCGCGACCGTCATGTTGGTCGTCGAGATGTTCTCGGTGTCCTTCTCATCGGCGAGCGCGGCAGCGGAAGCCGGGCACACGCCGTCGTACCCGGTCACATCCCCCGGTGCGACGGGCTTCGTGGCCGCGTGCAGCGGGTCGATCTGGCAGGCGCGTTCCTTGCCGAAGATCGGGTCGGTGAGCGCTTCCGTAGGAACATCGACGAAGGCCGGGTCCCCAACGTACTTTCCACGGTCGGCGAACGCGAGCGCGCTCGCCTCGAGGTAGTGATGCAGAGCGGCGGGTTTGGACATTTCCGAGAGGTTGACCGTGTCCAGGATGTTGAGCGCCTCGCCCACGGTGGTGCCCCCGCTGCTCGACGGCGCCATGCCGTAGACGTCGAGGCCGCGGTAGTCGACGTGGGTGGGCGCCTGGTCCAGGGCCTTGTAGGCGGCGAGGTCGGCTGTGGTCATGTGCCCCACGGGGACGGGAAGCGTGGTGGTGGCAGTCTTCGGCGGGGCCTGGACTGTTGCCGCGATCTCGGCGGCCAGCGGGCCTTCGTAGAAGGCGCTGATGCCCTCCTTCGCGAGGAGCCGGTAGGTCGCGGCGAGGTCGTGGTTCTGGAAGACGCTGCCGACGGCGGGTGCGTCGCCTCCTGGTAGGTACAGCTTGCTGGTGGAGCTGAACGCCGCGAAGCGGAGCTTGTTGTCGAGAGTCTGTTGGCGGAAAGTTGGGTCGACGACGAAGCCGCGGGTCGCAACCTTGATTGCCGGCTGGAGGGCATCTCCAAGGCTCAAAGTACCCCAACGGTCCAGGGCGCGCTCCCCGGTTGCCGCTGTTCCGGGGACACCGACTGAGACGCCACTAGTAACTAGCTCGGGCGTGAAGTTGTACGGCTTCCCCGTGGCGGGATCGATGAACGCGTCGTGGGGCATCGCCGCCGGCGCGGTCTCGCGCCCGTCGATGGTGCCGATCTTGCCGGTCTTCGCGTTGTAGAACACGAAGTAGCCGCCACCACCGATCCCGGCACTGTACGGTTCGGTCACGCCCAGCGTCGCGGCGGCGGCGACGGCCGCGTCGGCTGCGTTGCCGCCCTTGCGGAGGACCTCGATGACGGCAGCGGATGCTTCTGGGTCTACGGTGCTGACCGCGCCGCCGTATCCGGTGGCGGTGGCCGTCTTTTCAGTCTGGCGCGGATCGGCAAAGGCAGGGTTGGTGACGGCGCCGCTCGTCACGCTTAGCGCGAGTACTGCCGTCATGGTGGCCAGTCGAAGTTTGAGATGTGACATGGTCGCTCCTCAATTGGTGGTGCGAGGTGGGTGGGGCCACCCTACTCCGCAGCTACGCGACGCTCAACGGATCCAGGCAAGCCGGCAGTCCCAACAACCTTGTGCAAACCATTGACAAACTTGTACAAGTCTTTCCATACTTGCAGGACAAGGTTTCAACGAAGCAACTGGAGGACAGATGTCGGCAAAACTCACGGATGTCGCAAAGCTGGCGGGGGTCTCCCTGGCAACGGCGTCGAGGGCATTCGGAGACCCCGGCCGGCTGGCAGCCGAAACGCGGCAGAAGGTCATGGCCGCGGCCGAGCAGTTGGGATACGACGTGCCCGGAGTGACGGGCAGCCGGACGTTCGGCGTCATCGTCCCCGACATTTCAAATGCGGTTTTCGCCGCCCTCATCAAAGCCATCCAGGACCAGGCATGGCACGGCCGCCACCGGATGGTCCTCGCCGACACCTCCGAGTCCTCCTCGCGGGAACAGGCACATCTCGAATCCTTCGCGACGGGCGTGGATGGGATCATCCTTTGCTCGCCCCGCCTGCCTTCCGAGCAGATTCACAATCTCGCCGGTAGCGCGCCGCTGGTGGTCATCAATGGCGAGGCCGAGCACGCCGCGCGGGTGCTCATGGAAGCCGGCGAGGGAATCCGCCAAGCCGTCGAGCATCTCTATGCACTCGGCCACCGCAAGCTCGCCTATATCCCCGGACCCGCGTCGTCGTGGGCCAACGGCCAACGCCGTGCAGCGATCACCCGCTTCTGCGCCGACTGGGGCATCGAACTCGTGACCGTGGGGAACCAGAATGCAACGGTCGACGGCGGACTGGCCGCGGCGGCTTCCGTGGTCGCCAGCGGTGCCACCGCTGTTATTGCCTACAACGACCTGGTCGCCATCGGCATGCTCGCCGGCGCCCGTACCCTTGGTTACCACTGCCCGGAGGACATCAGCGTTGTCGGCATCGACGACCTCGACATTGCCGCCGCGGCAGAGCCGGGGCTCACCTCCATCCGCGTACCCATTGACCGAAGCGGCGCCCTCAGCCTTGAGCTCCTCCTGGAGCAGATGGCCGGAAAGCCGACAGCAACTGAAGCCGTGCACCTCAGTTCACAACTCATCGTGCGTGGCTCCACTTTTGCCGCGCGCACCGCAGAGCAAGCCCTCCAGGGAAAGTAACCATGAGAATCGTCATCGCAGACCCCAACCTGATGCCCCACCGCTCCACTTTCGAAACCGCGCTCCCCGAGGGCGCCCTTGCCTCCTGGCACGACAGCTGGAGCGAGCATGCGGTGCTCACCGACCTCAAAGATGCCGACGTCTACGTCGGGCCACGTTTCACCGAAGCCATGGGCTCGGCCGCGGGCAACTTGCTCCTGGTCCACGTGGGCGGTGCCGGATACGACGGTATCGACGCGTCCGCACTGCCCGCAGGGGCGGTGTGCGCGAACACCTTCCACCACGAAAGCTCCATTGCCGAACACATCGCCACGGTTTTGGTGGCCCTCCGTCGCAACCTGATCGGTCAAGACGCGGCGCTTCGGAGCGGTGTCTGGTCTTCGTCCGTTTACTCCTCCGAAATCCGCCAGCCGGAAACACTGCGCGGCGCTGTGGTGACATTCCTCGGGTTCGGGCACATCGGCGGAGCGGCATGGTCGCTCCTCAAGGCCTTCGGCGCCGAAGGCATCGCCATCACCCGCAGCGGAAGCGTCGACGCACACGCCAACTCCTTGCGGTGGGCAGGCACCACTGAACGCCTCGGCGAGGCACTGAGCGAATCGGACATTCTGGTGGTCAGCATCCCGCTAACGGAGCAAACCACCGGCATAGTGGGCGCGGCCGAACTCGACGATCTCGGCCCGGACGGGTTGCTCGTCAACATTGCCCGCGGACCGGTCGTCGACGAAACCGCCCTCTATGAAGCCCTGAAAGACCGGCGGATCGCGGGCGCTGCGATCGATGTCTGGTACCAATACCCGGGCACTGACGGCCGCGGCGATCCTTCCACCCTGCCGTTCGGCCGGCTGGACAACATCATCATGACCCCGCACTCCTCCGGCGTCACTGCAGAGACCTTCCGCAGCCGTGCGCTTGAGATCGCCGAAAACATCACCCGCCTTTCCAAAAACCAGCCGCTGAAGAATGTAGTGATTTCCCGATGACCCGAAAAATCGTCGACGTCGACGTCCTGGTAACCAGCCCCAGCCGCAACTTCGTCACCCTCAAGATCACCACCGACGACGGCATCGTCGGTTGGGGTGACGCCACGCTGAACGGCCGCGAACTCTCTGTCGCGAGCTATCTGCGCGATCACCTTGCCCCAGCCCTGCTGGGCAGGGACGCGGACCGCATCGAAGACACCTGGCAATACTTTTACAAAGGTGCATACTGGCGCCGCGGGCCGGTGACCATGGCCGCGATCGGCGCCATCGACCTCGCCCTCTGGGACATCAAAGGCAAGGCCCTCGGGGTTCCGGTCTACCAACTCCTGGGCGGCGCGGCCCGCGACAAGATCCTCACGTACACGCACGCCACCGGCTGGGACCTTCCGGAGTTGCTGGACTCGATAGACCAACGCCGCGAGCAGGGCTTCCGCGCCGTCCGTGCCCAGTCCGGCGTCCCCGGCCTCGACAAGGTTTATGGCGTCACCAAGGGTGCCGCGAGTTATGAACCGGCCGGACGCGGTGCCGGTCCAGTCGAAGAAGACTGGGACACCTCTGCCTACCTGCGCCACGCCCCGAAGATCCTCTCCGCAGTCCGTGAGCACGTCGGTCCCGAGCTGAAGCTCCTCCACGACGTCCACCACCGGCTCAACCCCACCGAAGCCGCCCGCTTGGCCCGCTCTTTGGAAGACGTGGACCTGTTCTGGCTCGAGGACGCCACACCTGCCGAGAACCAGCGGCTGTTGCGCACGCTGCGCCAGCAGACCACCATTCCGCTGGCGATCGGCGAAGTCTTCAACACCGTCTGGGACACCGAGTTGCTCATCACTGAACGGCTCATCGACTACATCCGCACCGCCGTCGTGCATGCCGGAGGCATCTCCCACGTCCGCAAGATCCTGGCTCTCGCCGAGGTCTACCAGATCAAGGGCGCACCCCACGGCCCGTCCGACGTCTCCCCCATCAACCTCTCGGCATCGCTGCACCTGGGCCTGGCCACCAGCAACTTCGCCATCCAGGAGTACATGGGCTACGACCCCTTGGTCTCGGAAGTCTTCCAATCGAGCTTCCGCTTCGAAGACGGCTACCTGCACCCAGGTGACGAGCCCGGCCTGGGCGTCCAGGTGGACGAAGCAGCCGCAGCCCGCTTCCCGTACACGCAGGCTTACCTGCCCATCGCGCGGGAGCTCGACGGCTCCATGAAGGACTGGTGAAACATGGCCACGTCAATCCTGCCGCCGCTGAGCGCGGAAACGCCCGGAATCCTTCGGCGAAGCGTCGCCCCTGCTCCCGGCATCGTGCACCTCGGCTTCGGAAACTTCCACCGCGCACACCAGGCCGTGTACACGGAAGGCGCCATAGCCGCCCACGGCGGTGACTGGGGGATCATCGGAATTTCCAGCCGTTCCTCAGCCATCACCGATGCCATGCACGCCCAGGACATGCTCTACACCGTGGTGGAAATCTCGCCCGAGGGATCGAAGTTCTCGACCCCGCGCGTGCACACGGACGCCTTCGTCGCGGCACGGGAACCGGAGCGCGTCGTGGCCGTCATCGGTGCCGAGACCACGCGCATAGTGTCACTGACGGTTACGGAAAACGGCTACACCTACAGTCCGGCAACGGGCTCGCTGAACGTTGCCGACCCTGACGTCCAGCACGATCTCGCCAACGGCCCTGCGCCCCGCACCCCGATCGGGCAGATCGTCCGCGGGCTTCAGCAGCGGGCACGAACCCACGGCAAACCAGTGACGGTCCTCAGTTGCGACAACCTCGCGGACAACGGGCACCACACCCAACGGCTCGTCCGCGAATTTGCCTCATTGCTCCCGGCCGGCGAGGCCGCCGAGACGCTGCGATGGATCGACGCC
Source organism: Arthrobacter sp. efr-133-R2A-120 (assembly GCF_030209835.1). Lineage (GTDB taxonomy): Bacteria > Actinomycetota > Actinomycetes > Actinomycetales > Micrococcaceae > Arthrobacter. Next base: position 29,658 of record NZ_JARVRF010000061.1, read on the forward strand.
AACGTCACCTTCCCGTCATCCATGGTGGACCGGATCGTGCCCGCCACGACGGACCACTACCGTGGCCTCGTCGCCGAACAACTCGGCTACGCGGACCAGATCCCCGTCCCGGCCGAACCCTTCACGATGTGGATCCTGGAGGACAACTTCATAGCCGGCCGCCCTGCGTGGGAGGCCGGAGGCGCGATCTTCACGGACGACGTCGCAGCCTATGAGCAGCTCAAGGTCAGGCTCTTGAACGGCACCCATTCCCTGATCGCGTACCTCGGGGCCCTGTCCGGTGCAGCCACCATTCCGGACGCGACGGGCATCGACTACATCGAAGCCGCCGCCCGCCGGGTCCTCCGCGACGAGTACCTGCCGAGCGTCACTGTGCCCGGAGCCGTCGACGTCGAGGCCTACGAGGAGCAACTTTTCTCGCGGTGGCGCAACTCGGCATTGGGGCACCGGACCAGCCAGGTAGGCAGCGACGGCTCCGTCAAGCTTCGCCAGCGGATCCCGATTCCCGCCTTGGAAATGCTCGACGCCGGCGCCATGCCCCACTACCTTGCCCTCACCGTCGCCGCGTATCTCTCATGCATCGCGCCGCTTCAGGGATTCGAACCCGGCAACCATGCCAAGGAGATGCAAGACCCCGCCCGCGGGACACTCCAGGAGCTCGCAAAGGGATCAGGCTCCGGGCGGGAGCTCGCCGCAAAGGTGCTCGGCGAGCACCATCTTCTCGGTGACGAACTCTCGACCCGTGAAAGCTTCATCCGGCGCACCGGCGAGTTCATCGACATCATCCACCGGCAAGGCCCCCTCGCCGCCGCAAACGCGGCGGCCGAGCCACCTTCACTTCTTCCCGCACAGACCCGGAGCATCCGATGACCACCCAAACTGTCCGCCGCACTGACGGATCCTCCCTGCCGCTGGCCACGGAAGCCGCCGTGCTCCACGGCGCAGGAGATCTCCGTATTGAAGAGAAACCCCTGAAGACCCTGGGGCCGAACGATGTCCTGGTAGAAATGCGCTCCGGCGGAATCTGCGGCTCGGACATGCACTACTTCGCTGACGGCCGCAACGGCACCAATGTCCTCCACCAGCCCACTGCCCTCGGCCACGAGGGAGCCGGCGTCGTCATCGCATGCGGTGAAGCAGCCGGCATTGCCGCGGGCACCGCCGTCGTGATTGAACCGGCGCTCCCGTGCCGGGACTGCCCAACGTGCCTCTCCAGACGCTACAACCTGTGCCCCACGGGGACGTGCTTCGGTTCCCCGCCCACGGACGGGGTGTTCGCCCGCCACGTGGTGGTGCCCGAAGCCGCCCTCCACGAACTCCCGGCCAACATCCCGGCCGAGATCGGGGCAGCGATCGAGCCCCTCGCCGTCGCCGTCTGGGCGGTTGAACGCGCCCAAGTCCAAGCCGGGCACCGGGTGCTGATCACGGGCGCCGGACCGATCGGGCTGCTCGTGGCCCAAGTGGCGGCATCCCGCGGCGCGTCGGAGATCATCGTGACCGACGTCAACGACGATCGCCTCGCTGTCGCCGCCCGGTTCGGCGCCACCCGGACCATCAACACCTCGGTCACCGCTTTGGATCTGAAAGACATGGATCGCCTGATCGAATGCTCAGGCAACACCCGCGCGCTGGCCGACGGCATCTACACCCTCGCGCCGGCAGCCCGGGCCACCGTGGTCGGCCAAGCCCGCCCCACGGTCGACGGGATCCCGCTCGGTTTCCTCCAACGTTTTGAAATCGACCTGGTGACCGCGTTCCGTTACGCCAACGCGTTCCCGACGGCGATCCAGCTCGCCTCCTCCGGGGTGGCGGACCTTCGCTCCATCATCACCGCCACATATCCCCTCGCCAACGCGGCGGCCGCACTTACCGCCCCCGTGACAGACCCCACCAACCTCAAAGTCCTCATCACCTACTGACTCGGCCCACGTACGGGCCAGCGGACATCCATTCAAAGGAGTATGGAAATGACCACAGCAGCAAACCTCCCGCCCACGCCGGTGGACCAAAGCAAGGTCCGGAAAGCCGCCGTCGCCGGGCTCATCGGCACCACACTGGAACTCTACGATTTCGTCATCTACGGCACCGCGTCGGCACTCGTCTTCAGCAAGTTGTTCTTCCCGAACATTTCGCCCGCCGCAGCGCTGCTGGCAAGTTTCAGCACCTTCGCCGTCGGATTCCTGTTCCGCCCGCTCGGCGGAATCTTCTTCTCCCACTTCGGTGATCGCCTCGGCCGCAAGTGGGTCCTGGTGGTCACCTTGCTGCTCATGGGCGGGGCGACGCTGGCGATCGGGCTCCTGCCGACCTTCGGCCAGATCGGCCTCTTTGCGCCGGTGCTGCTGTGTCTCTGCCGCGCTGCCCAGGGCTTCGGCGCCGGTGCTGAACAATCAGGCGGCGCAACACTGCTCACGGAGTCCGCAGCCCCTGGAACCCGGGGCAAGCTGGCCTCGCTGATCATGGTTGGCGCGGCCGCAGGAACGGCGCTCGGCGCACTCGTGTGGATCGCGGCGCAGTCCTTGGCACCCAACGACATGCTCACGTGGGGTTGGAGGCTCGTCTTCCTCTCCAGCATCTTCGTGACCATCGCAGCGCTGGTCATCCGGCGCAAGCTGGACGAATCACCGGTCTTCGAAGAGATCAAGCAGGCCCGCACGGAACCCCCGGCACCCCTGCGGGAAGTTGCCAAGTACGGCAAGGCCAACGTCCTGCGCGTCATCCTGATGAACCTCGGAGTCAGCACGCAGTCCTACACCATCCAGGTGTTCATGGCCTCGTACCTTATCACCGTGATTGGAACGGACCCGAAGTTCATTCCCCCCGTGCTCCTCATCGGTTCGCTCTGCGGCGGCGTCGCGGCCGTCTCCTTCGGAATCCTGTCCGACAAGATCGGGCGCCGGCGCGTCGTCTCACTTATCACCGGGGCACTCATCCTGTTCCCCGCCCCAGCGTTCCTGCTGCTGACCACCGGCTCGCCGGTAGCCATCGTGTTGGTGATTGTGGTCGGCTTCGTCCTGGCATGCCAGGGCGTGGTCGGCGTGCACATGAGCTACTTCCCGGAGATCTTCGGCAGCCGCTACCGTTACGCGGGTGTCACCTTGGGCCGCGAGTTCTCTTCCATCATCGGCGGAGGCATCGCTCCCATGATCTGCGCTGCCCTGCTGGGCATGTTTAGCAACTCATGGATTCCTGTGGCGATCTACATGTCGGCGACCATGCTGATCAGCTTCATCGCCACCCGCATGTCACCGGAAACCCTGAACCGCGACCTCACGGACCCCGAGGACGCCGCCCACAGCAAAAGCGGGATTGTCCCGGTGACCTCCGAAGCGCAGCACGCCTAGTAGCACCCGAAGGGCCTCGACGGCGGCAAGTGCCGCCGTCGGGAGACCCCGCCAGCCAACCACAGCACGAAGGACATCCATGTTCCATCTCGAAACCCCGGACACCGTCTCCCGTCCGGCGCCATCCGCCATCCTCCGCGACACCAGGGTCGTGGCAGTGCTGCGGGCCAAGCATGCAAAGGACTACAGCCCCGTCATCGAAGCCCTTCGGGACGGCGGTGTGCTCAGTATTGAGTTGACCTTGAGCACGCCGGGGGTGTTCGAGGAGCTTCCGCTGTTGCTGGACCGCTTCGGTGATGCCGTGGAAATCGGCGTCGGCACGGTGACCACTCCTGCCGAAGCCGAAACGGCGCTCGACCTGGGCGCCGCATACATCGTCACGCCCATCACCGAACCGGACGTCATCACCGCCTGCGCTCGACGCGGCGTGCCCGTCTTTCCCGGCGGGCTCACCCCCACCGAGCTCCACACTGGTTGGAAGCTGGGCGCCACCGCCGTCAAACTCTTCCCCGCCTCTACGGTCGGGCCCGGCTACATATCGCAAGTCCGCGGGCCGTTCCCTGACATCCAAGTGGTCCCCTCAGGCGGCGTCAATATCGAAGACGTACCTGCATGGATTCGCGCAGGCGCATTGGCGGTGAGCCTCGGAGGGCCGCTCCTCGGCGATGTCTTCAAGGGCGGGAGCCTGCCGGAGTTGACCACGCGGGCGCGGCGGGTCCGCAAGCTCGTTGATGAGGCACGTGAATCCCTATGAGTCATGGAACATACGTCGTCACCCTTGGCGAAACCATGGCGCTCATGGCTTCGGACAAGGCCGGCCCGCTGGCCCATGCGTCCACCTTGAGCCTTGGCATCGGAGGTTCTGAATCGAACGTGGCCATTGGCCTGCAACGCTTGGGTGTCCAGGCTGTCTGGTGCGGCCGGATCGGGGCGGATTCGCTCGGCCAGCTTGTGGAGCGGGAGATCCGCGCCGAGGGCGTCGTCGTCCACGTGACGGTGGACGACGACGCGCCCACCGGCCTGATGATCAAGGAACGCCGGACCCCGACAGCCCAGAAGGTTGCGTACTATCGCTCCGGCAGTGCGGGTTCCCGGATTGCGCCCGACGACGTCGACGAACGGCTGATTGCGGGGGCGGCGTTGCTCCATGTCAGCGGGATCACCCCGGCACTCTCTCCGCAGGCCGCTTCCACCCTTCACTACGCTATCGCCGCGGCCAAAGCAGCCGGCGTTCCGGTCTCTTTCGACCTGAATTACCGCAGCAAGCTCTGGGACGCCGGGACCGCCGGACGCGCCTACCGCGAGATTATCGCGCATGTCGACATCGTTTTCGCGGGCCTTGAGGAGGCCGAAGTCGCGATCGGGACAGCCCGCGACGCCGAAGAGGCCGCCCGATGCATCGCTGCCATGGGTCCGAGCCAAGTGGTTATCAAGCTGGGTGCAGATGGCGCCTTGGCATTCATCGACGGCCAACTCTTCAGACAGGAGGCGATGGCAATCGACGTCCTCGATACCGTGGGCGCCGGCGACGCGTTCGTGGCCGGATACCTCGCCGAATTCGTAGAGGGCCTGGGCGCGGAGGAACGTCTTCGGACAGCAGTGAGCACGGGGGCTTTTGTGTGCCTTGTGCCCGGCGACTGGGAGGGGCTCCCCCGGCGCGATGAGCTGCGACTCCTCGGCAACGGTGAACCGGTCAGTCGATGAGCACATCGTGACAACCGTTCCCGGGACCATGGCGCGGCTTGGCTGAGACAGTGGAGCAGCGCGTGGCCGTCATTTCGACAACCCTCGACCTGGCCCGCCAGGCCGAACCGTAACTTTCCCTTCGTCCGGGACGATTACCGCAGAGGGGACGAATGTCCACGTCCCGGCAAGGGGGCCTAGACTGTACGGGCTCCGTCGGTTCAAAGAATGCGAGGTGAAACCGTGCCGGATGGCCCTATCACTGGGGACAGCGAGGCTCTTGTTGCGGGTAGGTACAGGCTGGGAACGCTGATCGGCCGCGGCGCGACCGCGTCGGTGTACCGGGCGCAGGACGAGAGGCTAGGCCGCGACGTGGCGCTAAAGCTCTTTGCTCCCCTGCTCAGCGGGCCGGACGAGCTCGCCCGGCATGAAAACGAGATGCGGCTCCTTGCGACATTCAACCATCCGTCGCTCGTGACTCTCTTCGACGCCGGTACCGACCATCGGGACCCGGAGCATGCCCGGACATTCCTCACTATGGAACTGATTCACGGTCCTGACCTGTACGCCAGATTGCGGGACCGACCGCTGACCACCCGGGACGTAGCCCACATAGGAGCGGATCTGGCGTCTGCCCTGGAATACATCCATGGGCGCGGGATCATCCACCGCGATATCAAACCCGCGAATGTCCTCCTGGCCGATTCCCCCGTAGGATCCCCCATCCGGCCTAAGCTCACCGACTTCGGAATCGCCCGCATCATCGAGGGAACGCGCCTCACCGCAACAGGCACGATGGTGGGAACCGCCGCATACCTGAGCCCGGAACAGGCCACCGGCTCTGCCCTCGGACCGGCCAGCGACATCTACTCCCTCGGACTCCTGCTCCTCGAATGCCTGACCGGAAAGCTCGAATACCCGGGAACCAGCGTGGAGTCGGCCGTTGCCAGGCTCCACCGCCCACCCCGTGTGCCGCAGGCCCTTGGGACGCGGTGGGTTGACCTCCTGACCGCCATGACATCGACTGAGCCCTCTGCGCGTCCCGGCGCACTGGAGGTTGAGCAAGCACTCCGGGATGCCTTCAGTTCCGGCGTCCCCGCGGCGACGCCCGTTGCCCCGAACGGAGCGACGCAGAGCCTTCCCCGTATGCCCGATCGCCCGCCCCGCACAGCAAAGGCAACTATCCAGATGCGGGTGCAGCCCGCGGCAGCGCCAGGCGAAAACGCGGGCGATGGCGCCGCGATCGGTCCGGCCGTAGGAAACAGGCGCGAATGGCGAGGGAAGCACGTAAGCCGCGCGCGCAGACTTGCGTGGGCTGTCGGCGCGGCACTTCTCACCACCGCCCTGGTGATCGTTGGTGTGAGCGCCTTCCAGCCGCCTGCTCCCGCCGCCCCGGCCCCGTCCGTCTCGGCAACGCCCACGCCCAGCGCCTCAACGCCAACGCCGTCACCGAGCATTGAGCCATCGACGCCGGTTCCCGTAGCACCGGCCCCAGGGCACCGCAAGGGCAACGGCAAGGGTAATGGCGGCTAAGAACGGTCCCGACGGCAACGACGGTTGCTAGAGTCCGCTATCGCGGCTGTCCCTCGTCACGATTCGTTCCCCGGTTGCCGGGTCTACAGTGGCGCGGCTTTCGGTGATTCGACGGGTCCGGCGCGGGCCGAACACAACGAGGGAAACGATCAGGCCGATGACGCCAGCGACCATAAGGATGTAGCCGACCATGTGGAGGTCGATGAATGACACGACGTCTCCGGGGATGGCGAAGGCCAGAATAGCGCCGATGGCAATAAGGAAGATGGATGATCCGATACCCACTGCTGTACCTCCTGCTGAACCGCGGACCCGGCGGTGGCGGGTAATACTAAGCTTGCTTGGCATCGCCTAAGCTACACGCCGGCGCCCCATCCGGCAACCACATCCCAAATAGCGCCGAGCTGCAGAAATGGCCGGGTCCGCACTCTTTTCAGAGCGCGGACCCGGCCATTGCCTGTTTGGCCTACTTTGAGACCGGAGTCTTCTTCCCAGTCAACGCGGCCCAACGGGAGGCCAGCCCCCACTTGGTGACGTTGATCATGGCCTCAACAACAATGTTGCCGCTCATCTTGGAGGCCCCGAGCTCGCGCTCCACGAAGGTGATGGGGCGTTCAACAATCTTCAGGCCGAGCTTGGCGACCCGCCATGCCAAGTCCACCTGGAAGCCGTAGCCAACCGATTCGACTTGGTCCAGCTTGAGCGCCTCAAGGGTGCTGCGGCGGAACGCACGGTAGCCGCCGGTGATGTCTTTGATCTTCAAGCCAAGCATGAGCCGGGCATAGGTGCTGCCCGTGCGTGAAATCGCCTGGCGGTAGAGGGGCCAGTTCACCGTGCCGCCACCCGGAACCCAGCGTGAGCCCATGGCGAGGTCGGCGCCATCGTTGATCGCGTCCAGCAGCAACGGCAGTTGCTCTGGCTGGTGCGAACCATCGGCGTCCATCTCAACGAGGACGTCATAACCTGCGGCCATACCCCACTTGAATCCGGCAATATACGCGGCCCCGAGGCCTTCCTTGCCCTTGCGGTGCAGGACATGGACCTGGCTGTCCTCGGCGGCGATGCTGTCGGCGAGCTGTCCCGTGCCGTCAGGGCTGTTGTCATCGACAACCAGGACGTCGGAGGCGGGCACAGCCGCGCGCAGCCGTCCGAGGGTCTTGGGTAGCGATTCCAGCTCGTTGTACGTGGGGATGATCGTCAGGACACGCAAGAAGAGGCCTTTCCTTGATGGAGCGGTCAGTGGGCCGGAGCAGCAGCGTGGCTGGCATTCAGGCGCAACTCTCCATTATAGGACGACAACTTGACGCACCCGGGCCACTTGTGGCTTCCGCCACACAAGTCGCGCGTGGCCGCGGGCAGGTCCACAAGCCCAGGTCCAGTGCCGGCCCGCGTGTTGAACTCGAGGCCGAACCGTTTTCTGCAGCACCGTGGACCTGCCCACTACGAGTGCCGCGGTCTTGGAAAACGGGTCCGTTGACTGTTTTTGGCAGCGGACCCCACCGCGGCCAGACAACCAGGTGTTCCCTGTGGAAGCCTGTTGACCCTAAATGCTACGGACTTCACAAATCCTGTCAAGCGCCGCCTGAGCTGGGGCTTTGTTCATACACGCAGGTCAGGGGCCCTCAGGACCAGCAAACGATCTGCAACTATGACCGCAAAGTTTCACTCGCGAAGATCTCCTGGCCTTCGCGCACGGTCAGCAGGCAAGCGGGATCGCTGCCGCTGTCCAGCGCGGGGAGGAGGGGCGTTCGTGCGCGTGGATCAGTGGACCAGGACTGGACGCGGTCGTCGGCAACTTGCACCATCAGTTCCTCGACTTCCCACACCGCAAAACTTGCCGGGGCCCCGGGGACCAATTGCCCCATGAGTGGATTGCGCTCTTTGCTGGCCCGCCAACCGGCCCGGGTGTGTCCGAGGAACGCTGCCCGCGCCGAGATGCGTTGATCCGGATTGCTGTGTTCCAAGCATGCCCGCACGCTGGACCAGGGGCGCAACGGGGTGACAGGGCTATCGCTTCCGAAGCACACCGGCACGCCCTTGGAGTAATACGACGCGAAGGGGTTCATGGCCAGGCTTCGCTCCCCCAGGCGCTGCTCATACAGTTTCCCTGGCCCGCCCCAGGCGGCATCGAAGGCGGGCTGTGCGCTCACCGTAATCGAATACTTCGCCAGCCGGGCGAGATCGCCGGCGTCCGCCATTTCCACGTGTTCGAGCCGGTGCGCAGCGGCACGTACCCTCTGCTCACCCACTTCCGACGCGGCACGGTCCAAGGCATCGAGCGCCGTCTTGAGTCCCGCGTCGCCAATGACGTGGAAGCCTGCCTGGATGCCGAGCGCCGAACACGCGGCAAAGTGGCCGGCGGCTTCGTCGACGGAGAGGTACAGGCTTCCGCGGTGGCCCGGCGCGTCGGCGTAGTCTGCGCTAATCACGGCCGTTCGCGATCCGATGGAACCGTCGATGTTCAAATCACCGGCCAGGCCAAGGACGGGAACGCCCAAGCCTACCAGGATGGCAGAGGCGTGCTCGGCCGAGGTGGCCAGTTCGCCCCAATAGGGAAGGATTCCGGGGACGCCCGCCAGGCCCTCATTCCACGATGCGGAGTTCCACGACACGGACATCCGGAGGTCTTCGACACTGCAAATGTGCGGTGCCGCCATTTCGGCCAAGGCGACATAGCCGTTGGCGGCGGCCTCGCGGAGGGCCAGTTCCTGGTATCGGCGGCGTTCGGCGTCGGGGAACTGCCTGGCAGCCAGCCGGGCAGCAGTGTGGGCGGCCCTCAGGACGTGCGCTGAACCGTCGTACCCGTCGATGCCATCCAGGCCGGCCGCGGACGCCAAGGAGGATGAGGCAAGGGCCGAGTGCGCATCCACGCGCGCCAGGTACACCTTGCGCCCGCCGGCGGCGCGGTCGAGCTCCTCGGGCGTGGGGAGCGTCCTTTCGTGCCACACGGACTCGTCCCAACCGTGGCCAAGCACTGTGGCGGTAGTGCCGAGAGCCTTGGCGGCCAGGGCGACGGCGTCGAGCAGTTCCCGTGCGGAGTGGACCCCGGCCAGTTGGAGGGAATCCGAAGCAATTCCGGTCTCCGTGAGGTGCATGTGCGAGTCCACGAAACCGGGCGCCAGCAAGGCCCCCCCGAGATCGATGACCTCCATCGAAGAATCGGCGATCGAGGTAGCTGCCTGCTCCGAACCAACCCAGGCGACAGTGTCGCCGTCAACCAGCATTGCGGTCGCGAAGGGATCGGCGGCCGTGTAGACGGAGCCGTTCCGGTACATCGTGACCTTGCGGGGACGGGTATCGGCGGGCACGCCTGGATGGGTCATGGAAATGCTCCTTGCTGGGAATCAGTGGTGGGTCAGGAGACGTTGGAATACGCGACGACGCCGCGGCGGACCAAGTCGATCGCCTCGCGGCACATCTTGGTCTGGCGCCGTTCGAGCCCTGGAATCTTGGCCATCTGGTCCAACAGGTCGATCACTTGCTTCGCCCAGCGCACAAAGTCGCCCGCAGCGAGGTCGGTGCCGCTGAGAACCTCTTGAAGATGGCGGCCCTTGGCCCATTTGAAGATGGGCCACACGAGTCCCAGTTCCGGCTCAGCGGTCAACGGCAGCCTGTTCTTGTCCTCGACGTCCTCCAGCGCAGACCACTCACGCACCACGATGTCCACGGATGTTTCGAGGGATACGGACGGCATTTTGGGCCGCAGGCCGCGATCGTCGCGCTTGGCTTGGTAGACCATCGTGCTGGCCAGCGCGGCCAGCTCGGCGGCGTCGAGGTCCTTGATGGCCCCTTGCCGTATGGATTGCGAGATCAGCAGGTCTTTTTCGCCGTAGATGCGGCGCAGGCGCTGGCCGTCCGCGCTGATGGTGACATGGCCGGCGTCGGACGTCTGGAGGTAACCGTAGGCGGCGAGGACATCGCAGACGCGGTCAAATGTCTTCGCGATCGTATTGGTACGGCCCTGGATCTGCCGCACGAGCCCATCGGTTTCATGGCGCAGTTTCCACCAGCGCTCGGCCCAACGGGCATGGTCCTCGCGCTCGCTGCAGCCGTGGCAAGGATGGGCGCGCAGTGCCCGGCGGAGGTCCGCGATCTTCTTTTCCTGGTCCGGCATGTAACGTGCCCGGCCGAAGTCCTCGCTCCGGTTCGTGCCGCGGGCCGGCGGACGTCCCTCGCGCACGGCGTTCCGCATGGCGGATGCCAGATCACGACGGGATTTGGGCAGCTTCGCGTTGAACGACTTGGGAATCCGGATCCAGGACACAGGAGCAACCGGCCCCTCGACTTCGTGGGCACCGATCCTGTGCAGCTGGTTGTCTTCCGTCAGGACAGCGGGCCGCGGTTCACGCGAGTTGGGATCGGCGTTGAGCACGACGGCGTAACCCGGCGTGCGTCCGCCGGGAACCTTGACGATGTCGCCGGGCATGAGCCGGGCCAAGGAGTCCACGGTCAGCGATTTGCGGGCCCGCGAGGTGCTGCGTGAGGCAAACTGCTCGGCCTCGCCAAGGTCCCGCCGGAGTTTGGCGTACTCGGTGAAGTCGCCCAGGTGGCACTTCATGGATTCCGCATAGCCGGCCAGCGACTCTTCGCGGCTTCGAACCTGCCGGGCCAGGCCCACCACGGAGCGGTCCGCCTGGAACTGGGCGAACGACGATTCAAGGATTTGCCGTGCCCGTGGCCGGCCGAACTGGGCAATCAAGTTGATGCTCATGTTGTACGTGGGACGGAAGCTCGAGTTGAGCGGATAGGTGCGCCGCGAAGCGAGGCCGGCGACGGCGGCGGGATCAGTACCCGGTTGCCACAGGACCACGGCGTGGCCTTCGACATCGATTCCACGCCTTCCGGCACGCCCGGTCAACTGGGTGTACTCCCCCGCGGTGATGTTGACATGTGCTTCGCCGTTGAACTTGTCGAGCTTCTCCAGGACAACGCAGCGGGCTGGCATGTTGACGCCCAGCGCGAGGGTCTCCGTGGCAAAAACGGCCTTCACCAGGCCATCGGCGAAGAGCGTCTCCACGACTTCCTTGAAGGTCGGCAGCAAACCGGCGTGGTGTGCGGCGAGCCCGCGGAGCAGTCCGTCACGCCAGCTCCAGAATCCCAGGACATCGAGGTCGTCGGCGGGAATCTCGCGGCTGGCCTCATCGACCCGGGACGCGATGATCTGTTGCTCGCGCTCCGTTGTGAGCCACAGCCCGGCGGCGGCACACTGGGCGACTGCCCCGTCACAGCCGGCACGGGAGAAGATGAAGGTAATGGCCGGTAGCAGTCCTTGGCGGTCCAGGCTCGCAATGATCTGGGGCCGGCTGGCCTTGCGCACCGGACTGCGCTGCTCCCCGGCAGTGTTGTCGCGCTGGCGGTCCTGCCGGCGGCGGCTGCGTCCGCCATGGCCAAAGCGGCCACGGAAGTTCATCTGGCTTTCCGCCCGGGCCATGGACAATAGTTCCGGGTTGACCTCGAATTCCCGCTGCAGGGGATTCCGCTCAGGCTCGCGCACTACTTCCGGCGCGGGCGCTTCGCCGTCTGGCGCCTCCGGAGCGATCTCGTCAAAGCTGGTATCCCCCGCAAAGAGATCGACGATCTCACGCCCTACCATGACGTGCTGCCACAAGGGGACGGGACGGTGTTCGGAGACTATGACGTCCGTGTGTCCGCGCACTGTGTCAAGCCACGCGCCGAACTCTTCCGCGTTGGACACCGTGGCGCTGAGGGAAACCACTTGCACCTCGCTGGGCAGGTGGATGATCACTTCTTCCCAGACTGCGCCGCGGAAGCGGTCTGCCAGGTAGTGCACCTCATCCATCACCACGTAGCCAAGGTCCCCCAGGGTGTCCGAGTCCGCGTACAGCATGTTCCTGAGAACCTCAGTGGTCATCACCACAATCGGAGCTTCGCCGTTGATGGTGGTGTCACCAGTCAGCAGTCCCACGCTTGAGGCACCGTACTTCGCCGAGAGCTCGGAGAATTTCTGGTTGCTCAGTGCTTTGATGGGCGTCGTATAGAACGCCTTGAGCCCGCGTTCGAGCGCAAGGTAGATAGCGAACTCGCCCACGATTGTCTTCCCGGCCCCGGTGGGCGCCGCCACCAGCACTCCTTTGCCTTCCTGGAGCGAACGGCACGCGTCACGCTGGAAAGCGTCAAGTTCGAACTCCAGCGACTGGGCAAAGGTGCCTAGATAGGTTTTCGACTCAGCACTCCGCTGCGCTGCGGCTTGAAAGGCTTCTGAGGGCGAAAGGGCCCCTGAATTGGAGGACATGCTTCAAGCCTAGTGGCCGTGAGACTACAGATTCTCCAGATCGGAGGCAGGTGTGGCGACGTCGGCAGTGGCTTCCGTCTCAGCGGTGATCTTCGACTGTTGGCGCGCACGCCGTTTGTCGTTCAGCATGCAGAGCCCGATCGCGGCAAAGAACAAGGCAAGGAGGGGACCGGCGAGCATGAACATCGACAGCGCGTCCGCACCGGGCGCGGCAACGGCCGCCAGGACAAACACGAGGAAGACCGTGATGCGCCAAGCCTTGAGGATGGTCCTGCCGCTCAAGACACCTGCCATGTTGACGCCCACCAACACCACCGGTACCAGGAACGCAATGCCGAGGAAAAGAAGCATGTGCGTGGCGAACGTCAGGTACTGGGATGCGTCGATGTTGTTGGCACCGTTTTGCGGTGTGAACTGCAGCAGCGCGCGCACGACGTTTGGAATGACCGTCCATGCGACATATACGCCAGCCAGGAACAACGGCACCGCGGCGGCCATGTACCCGAGCGTGTAGCGGCGCTCCTTCTTGGTCAGGCCGGGCGTGATGAAGGCCCAGACCTGGTAGATCCAGACGGGGCTGGAGAGCACCAGGCCGATCTGGATGGCTATACGGAGCTTGAAGTCGAAGGGATCCCCCACGCTCGCGAAGTTCAGGACCGCGGTCCGTTTGGTCTCCTGGGCGATCTTGACCAACGGATCCGACAGGCTGTTAACCACCGGCTCATAGAGGAACCACCCTGCCACGGCGCCGAGGAGAACGCCGATGGCAGACTTGATCAGCCGGTTCTTAAGCTCCTTCAGGTGGTCTAGGAGCGCCATCCGCCCTTCGGGGTTGGCTTTGCGGCCCGTCTTCGTTGCCACTACTGCTTAGCTACGGTTTGCGGGCGGAACGTCAGTGTCGTTGCCGCTCTTGTTCGCTTCGGGGTGGTTGACCACTTTGCCTTCAACGGGGTCCGTGTCGTCCTTGGCCGCCGGCTTGCCGTCGTTCTTCATTTCCTTGACTTCGGATCTGATGATGCGCATCGACTGGCCGAGGCTACGGGCCATTGCGGGCAGCTTGGGTGCCGCAAACAGCAGCAGGGCCACGATGATGATAATGACAATTGGCCAAGGGCCATCAAATAGTCGTCCCACGGGAAGTCCTTTCGTTGGAATACATCCTACGTCTAACTGAATTCGATGTCGTGCAGAGACTGGGGTTGGCCCCGTTCTGCTTTGCGCTTAACGCGCTTTTGGCGACGCACTTCCTGGCGGGAGGCCTTGGCCGTCACGTAATCATGACGCATCTCTTCCGGTGAGGCAAAAACAGCCGCACCGAACACTTTCACTGAAGCCCCGCCGTCGTCGTCGGCGCGTTCAGGAAGGTACGTGCGGTGCCCTAGCCGCTCCCCTGCGGCACTCAATTCATGCACCGTGGCCATGAACTTCCGGAAAAGGCGTATGCCCAGCAGGACGTAGCAGAGCAGCGAGACCGCAACGAGAGCGACCCACAGAAGGATCCAGGACCACCAAGGCATTTGAGTAGTCTAACCAGCCTTCACAGTTTGTATCGGGTCCGCTTGCTTGTACTGCCGGAGGGCCGCTGCCACCCACGCTGCAGAAGCGTCCGCCAGCTCGGAGGGTTGCAAAATGCGGGCCGCACCACCGTGCTGCGCAACGAACATCGGCAACCAGTCAGCATTTCCGAACCGGACCTCGGCGAGCAAGCCGCCGTCAGGGAGCACAGCCGTCCGCTCAGCATAATAGTCATCCGCCAGCCCGGCGCCTTGCCGGGTCAATTGGAGGACGACAACCACGTCGTCGTCGTTGGGCGTGTACAGCTTCACCGGAACGCCTTGCTCAGTCCCGGCGCCCTCGGAAACCAGACGGCCGTTGGGCACGATCTCCTCGATGCGGTCCAGGCGGAAGTTTCGCAGTCCGGCTTTGCTGTGGCAGTACGCCTCGAAATACCAGGTGTTGTCCAGTGAATACAGCCGGAAGGGGTCGACGTCCCGCTCGGAAACAGAGTCGTGCTGCTGTGACAAGTAGCGAAGCCGCAATTGATGCCCCGACTGAATCGCGCGGGTGATGGTGTCGAAGGCCCCGGCGTCGGCCGGGGTGACGGGTGGGCCGGCGACGGCCGCTGCCAAACGGCCGGCCTCCCCCGCCGCGCCGGTGAGCTTCAGGGTCACGGACTCCAAGGCTCCGCTTTGCTCGTCCTCGGACATGCCGGCCTGGGCGGGAAGCCCGCCCAGGGTGGCCAAGCCCGTCAGCAGGGCGCAAGCCTCGTCCACGCTGAAGCGGATGGGCCGGTTGAGTTCGAGGTGCTCGCGGATGTAGACGTGCTCGTTTTCCCAATCGATATCAAACAAGTCGTCCGGATACCCTTCGGGGCGGCCGGAGCAAATCAGTATCGTCAGATCGTCCACCAGTTCGTTGCGGGTGACACCGAAGCGGTCCGCGACTTCCTGGATGGGAAGGCCCTGGTTATGGACAAGGAAAGGGACCAATTGCAGCATGCGGTTGAGCTGGTCTTCCGAGGTCCGCTTGCGGGCCCGCGGCGCAGGTCCGGCGTTCGGGAAGTGGATATCGACAGCGGGGCTTGAGGCGAACGCGGCGGCAGCTTCAAGGCGGCGGATCACGGCGCCGCGCAGCTCGGGAGGTCCAGCCACGCGGACGTGGGGACCATAAGAGGCCAGTTCTTCGGCGAGCAGCTCGCTGTCCCGGAACGGCACGGAGAGGCGGTCAATGCCCGGCCGGGAGCCGCTGGTGGCGGCGGCCCCTGTGACATCCACCGCACGCTTCCGAAGACCCAGCAAACGGCCTTCGGCCACGTCGAGATGGGCCTCTTGCAAGGGAAGTTCACTGAGGCCATCCAATTCGGCGCGGGTATCAAACCCTGGCGGTATCTCGCAGTGCTGACCGGCCTCAACATGGACATCGCTCGTCATCCGGGACAGCCGGAAAAAGCGTTTCGCCTTCCGGCCCCGGTCGAATCCCACTAGGTACCACTGGCCGAAGCGGCTCCCGAGGCCCCAAGGCTCTACCAGGCGGCGTTCGTCCTTTCCGGTGCTGGCGGCACGGTAGCCGAAACTCACCGGGTGCTGGCCGTTCATGGCCGCGATGATGTCGTCAAAGGCCTGGCCGGCGGGCTTGATGCGCGGCTGGACACCGGCAGGGAGTTCGACGTCGGCAAGGTCGCCGGAAGCCTGCAGCTTCCGTAGCGCGCTTGCAGCGGCCGAGCCAAGGGCCGCGCGTTCCCACAGCTGCGCAGCCAGGAGCAACACCGTGCCCTCCGCCGGGGTCAGTTGCACATACGGCAGGCGATTGGATTCCTTGCCGATGCGATAGCGGGCCGACGCGGGATCGTCCGAGCCGAACCCGTGGTCGAAGAGCGTTTCGATGTCGAAGCCAAACTGCTTCAGGTCCGATTTGTCGCGTTCAAACATGCGTCCGAACGCGACGTCGCTGGCGCCGGCGTCATGGTAGACCTTCTCCCTGAGAACGGCCCGGGACAGCCCGTATTTCGTGTTCAGGAGGGCGATCAGCAGGTTCAGGAGTCGTTCGGTACGTGATGCGGACACGATTGCAACGTTACTAAATTCCTCCGGCAAAGGCGGAAGGCGCGTCTGCGGCCGGATTTCTCCGGCTGCGGACGCGCCTTCCTATGCTGCGAAACCTAGCGGACCGCCACGAGGTCCACTACGAAGATCAGGGCTTCGTTGGGCTTGATAGCCCCGCCCGCGCCTCGGGAGCCGTACGCAAGTTCGGAAGGGATCTCGAGGCGACGGCGGCCGCCGACCTTCATGCCAAGCAGTCCCTGGTCCCAACCCTGGATGACCTGGCCGACGCCCACGCGGAAGTCCAGCGGCGCGCCGCGGCCCCAGGATGCGTCGAACTCTTCGCCGGTGGACCAGGCAACGCCAACGTAGTGGGTGGAGACGGTGTCACCGGCCTGAGCCTCGGCGCCGTCACCAACGATGATGTCCTTGATAACGAGTTCCGTGGGGACGTCGCCCTCTGGGAAGTCGATCTCGGGCTTCGTGCGGTCGTAATCACGCTGACCAAATGACATGGGTACTCCTCAATTTGATAGGGACAGTGTTGTGGAAGTTTGCGGAAGGTTACTGGGCGCCGAGGATGTCCACGACGAAGACCAGATCGCCCGTAGGCTGGCCCTGGGCTGCGGCGGTGTCGCCATATGCGAGGCTCTTGGGGATCACCAGGAGGACACGGGAGCCGACTGTCTTGCCCGCAAGGCCTTGCGTCCAGCCCTTGATGACGCCGTTCAGCGCGAAGCTGGCGGTCTGGCCCTTGTCGTAGCTGGAGTCGAACTTCTTGCCATCAGCCAAGGTGACGCCGACGTAGTTGACCGTCAGGGTGTCTGTTTCCTTGACGACTGCGCCCTTGCCCTTGATGAGGTCCTGGGAAACGAGGGCCTGCGGGGCCTTTGCGCCGTCAACGGAAATCTGCGGAATTCCCTTGTCATCGACCTTGACCGTGGGGAGGCCGGCGGGCGGAGTGACGGTATCGCCCTCCGGCTTGTCCAGGGGCTTGACTGCGTCCTTGACGCCGGTGATCTTGAAGACCACGAGCTGGGATGACGTAGCCGCTGCTTCAGCCGACGCCGCGGTTCCGGGGACGGCGAAAGCGATGTCAGCGCCCACCTTCGCACCGACCAGAGCGTTGTAAAGCACAGCGCTGCCGGTCTTGAGCTGGTCGTTCAGTTCGACGGGCTGGGACCCGGTCGGGAAAGTGTCCTCGAGGGTCTTGCCATCCTTGCCATCCACGGCAATGTAGGTGATCTGCGCCACCTGACCGGCTTTCACCTTGTCGCCGGTGCCGTCGCTGACCATCTTGATGGTCGGCTGCGTTACGTCCAACGGCTTGTTGAATTCCAGGCCGGGCGCCTTCTTGTCTCCATTGTCGGAGACCTTGAGGGAATCCAGCTTGGCGACATCGCCGGCGGACTGACTGGTGGGCTCCGGGGTTGCTGTTGTTGCCGGACTTCCGCCGCAGGCGGTGAGCAGCAAGAGGCCAGGGATAAGAATTGCTAGTAGACGTCGCACAAATTGAACTTTCGTCGGGGCAAAAGGAGGGCATGGCCGGGCCAGGCTCGGCCATGCGCGTAGCGGCCTGTTAAAAGGCCAACCTCCAGAATAGCTGGTGAAGCTGGGAGTCAGCTCATCGAGTCCAGGAGGGCATCCACTCTTTCGTCGACGCTGCGGAAAGGATCCTTGCACAAAATCGTCTGGTGCGCGCGGTCGTTCAACTTCAAATGGACCCAGTCCACCGTGTAGTCGCGGCCGAGTTCCTGGGCGCGCCGGACGAAGTCGCCACGGAGTTTTGCCCGGGTGGTCTGCGGCGGTGCATCCACGGCATCCTTGATGTCCGTGTCGGCGACGAGGCGCCGTGCCGCACCGCGTGACTGGAGCAGGAAGAAGAGCCCGCGCTTGCGCGAGATGTCGTGATAAGTCAGGTCCAGTTGCGCGATCCTCGAGGAATCGAGGCCGATTCCATGGCGACGCATGTATCCATCCATCAACTTCTTCTTGATGGCCCAATCCACTTCCGTGTCTATTCCGCTGATGTCGCCGCTATCGATCGCGTCCAGCGTCCTCTCCCAAAGGTCCAAGATGAGGGGTACGTGCGGATTGTGTGCTCCGTTTGATGCTACAAAGGCGCTGACTTTTGCAAGGTACTCGCGCTGGATGTCCAAGGCCGTCAGTTGCCTGCCGTTGGCCAGTCGCACCAGGGCTTTACCGCTCAGGTCGTGGGAGATTTCCCGGATACTGCGGATGGGGTTCTCCATGCGCATGTCCCGCATGATCGCTCCAGCCTCAATCATGCGGAGGAGCAGATCCACCGTTCCCACCTTCAACAGGGCGGTGGTCTCGGACATGTTGGAATCGCCCACGATCACATGCAGACGGCGGAAGAACTCGGCATCGGCGTGCGGCTCGTCACGGGTGTTGATGATCGGGCGGGACCTCGTCGTCGCTGAAGACACGCCTTCCCAGATGTGGTCGGCACGTTGGGAGAACGCGAAGGTGGCACCGTGGGGTGTTTTCAGGACCTTGCCCGCACCGGCGATCAGCTGCCGAGTGACGAGGAAAGGAATGAGGATCTCGGCGAGCCGCGAGAACTCACCCCGCCGGGGAATCAGGTAGTTTTCGTGGCTGCCGTAGGAATTGCCGGCGGAATCGGTGTTGTTCTTGAACAGGTAGACCGTTCCGTTGAATCCCTCGGCCGCAAGCCGCGCCTGCGCTTCATCAACGAGGTCATCGAGAATGAGCTCCCCGGCCCGGTCGTGGGCGATCAGCTGCGCGAGGTCGTCGCATTCCGCGGTGGCGTACTCCGGGTGCGAACCGACATCCAGGTACAGGCGCGAACCATTCGTGAGGAAGACGTTGGAGGAACGGCCCCAGCTCACTACTTTGCGAAACAGGTACCTGGCGACTTCCTCGGGGGCCAAGGGCCGCGAGTCCGGGCTCGAATACGAAATACCGAACTCGGTTTCAATCCCGAATATCCTTTTGTCCATCTCAGGCCTCCCCTGCCAGCAGCTGCGTGATTTCTTCCGCCCGGAGCCGACGGAAGGCCCGCCGGGATCCGCGCCCGCTTTCCGGACTTCGGTCCAGCACTGCGGCCTCGACGGCGGTGCCGGGCAGGGCGTCCACTTCCTTGTCCGTGGCAAGCGCCTTGACGGCCAGGCGCAGTGCGCCGGCCAGGTTGAGGTCAGCCTTCCAACCGTGGGCCACAGTCTCGGCTACTTGCTCTGCCAAGCCGCCCATCACCACAAAACCGTTCTCGTCGGCAATCGAGCCGTCGAAGGTCAGGCGATAAAGATGGTCATCGCCCTGCGTGTGCCCCACCTCGGCCACCGCAAGCTCGACTTCGAACGGCTTTTGTTCCGCCGTGAAGACGGCGCCAAGGCTCTGCGCGTAGACGCTCGCGAGCCCGCGGGCCGTGACGTCCTCGCGATCGTACGAATAGCCGCGGACGTCGGCGTAGCGGACACCCGCTTGCCGAAGACTCTCGAACTCGTTGTACTTGCCCACGGCGGCGAAGGCGATCTTGTCGTAGATCTCGCCGATCTTATGGAGCGACGGCGAAGGGTTTTCCGCCACCAACGCGATCCCGTCGGCGCAACTGATCACGACGACGGAACGGCCACGGGCGATGCCCTTCCGCGCGAAGTCCGCGCGGTCCTTCATCAGCTGCTCGGGCGAAACATAAAACTGCTGGGTCATCTCAGGCCTCCCGTCCGGCAACTGCGCGCGATTCAACAATGGATCCAGCGATCGCCGCCAACTCCCGTTCTGACACCCGGCGGGCACCGGCGCGGTTGACGGTATACACCACCGGCCAGAGCTGCCGGACAGGATCCGGACCGCCCGTGGCGGAGTCGTCGTCGGCAGCGTCATAGAGGGCTTCAACCGCGACGGCAACCGCCTCGTCTTCGGTGAGGTTCGGCCGCCACAGCTTCTTCAAGGCGCCACGAGCGAAGACAGAACCGGAGCCGACGGAATGGTGCTCCAATTCCTCATACCGTCCACCGGTGACATCGTAGGAAAACAGCCGTCCCACGCCGGCTGCCTGGTCGAAGCCCGCGAAGAGCGGTATCACGGCGAGACCCTGCATGGCCATCGGCAGGTTCCCCCGGATCATGGCTCCAAGCCGGTTGGCTTTGCCGTCCAAGCTCAGCAGCGTGCCTTCGATCTTCTCGTAGTGTTCCAGTTCCACCTGGAACAACCTGGTGATGTCGATGGCCAGGCCCGCTGTCCCGGCAATTCCCAGGACGGAGTATTCGTCGGCCGGGAAGACCTTCTCGATGTGCCTGCTGGCGATCACGTTGCCCATGGTGGCACGCCGATCCCCCGCCATCAGGACGCCGCCGGGGTAACTGAGGGCGACGATCGTTGTGGCATGGGGCACCGGCGGAATCTGTCCCGCGGGCAGCGCTTGATTGAAAGGGAGGAGTTCAGGCCTGGAGTGTTGCAGATGCTCTATGAACGAAGACGTTGCTTGGGTGGCCAGGTGGCCGGCTGATGGATCCTGCATTGCTGCGCTCCTTCGACTCTGACATCCGATGCCCGGCAGCCTCGCGCCGGCCGGGCCCTTGGCTTAGCTGGCGGCTCGCTATTGGCCGCCCTTTTGCACAAATGCCCGCACGAACTCTTCAGCGTTCGACTCAAGGACGCCGTCGATTTCGTCGAGGAGATCGTCCACGCCCTGCGTGGCGACCGAGGCCTGTGCCTCCGGTGCTGCGGGCGGCGCCTCGGGGGCGTCGGCCTCTGCCTCGACGTCCCGCGATTGCGGTTGCTGCTGCTCCTGAGCTGCCATTTCCTTCTCCATTCTGTCCATCCCCGGCTACGGGGACTTCCTGTAATGCCATACTGCCACGGGCCGGGCCGCGACGCTGCGGTTTTAAGGGCCCGTTTGGCAGCCTTTCGTCAGCTTGCCGTTCACGCGGGCGGGGTCGGGTCCAGGCCGAGCAATTCACGGAGGAATGCGCCCGCTGTTGCGTGTTTCCGGAACAGCTGGCCCGTGAGTGCTTCCGTGCCGCGGAGGGGTTCCCGGGTGGGCACCCGCTGAAGTTTCCCGATCCCGGGAACGTCGAAGATGACCGAATCCCAACTCGCGCCGACCACGTCCTTGCCAAAGCTGGAAACACACTTCCCGCGGAAATATGCGCGGGTATCCGACGGCGGTTCGATGACGGCCCGGTTGATTGCGGCGTCGTCGACGATAGTCTGCATGCGGTCGCGGGAAAGCATGCGGTAGTACAGGCCTTTTTCCGGCCTCACGTCGGACCATTGCAAATCGACAAGGCCCAGGCGGGCATCGTTCCATTCCAGACCGTCACGGTTCCGGTAGCCATCAAGCAGGGACATCTTCGCCAGCCATTCGACAGAAGACGCGGCACCTGCGGGGTTGCTCCCCAATAGCCCCAGCGTCGACTCCCAACGCTCCAAGACATCACGGGTGTGGCCGTCTCCACTGAAGGAATCGGAGACCCCGGTTTCCTGGCCAAGCTTCGCCGCAGCCTCGTAGTACATCCACTGGATGTCAAGGGCTGTCACGCGCCGTCCGTCGAGCAGCCTGACGGTGGCAGTCAGGGAAGTGTCGTGGCTGATTGCCTGCAGGCCCGCCACCGGCTCATGTACTTCGATCTTCGGAGCCTGGCCCGCTTCGATAAGGCTCAGGACCAAAGCCGTGGTGCCGAACTTCAAGTAGTTCGACACCTGGCTGAGGTTGGCGTCGCCGATGATGACATGCAGTCGCCGATACTTGTCGGCGGTGGCGTGCGGTTCATCCCGGGTATTGATGATCGGACGCCTGATAGTGGTTTCCAGCCCCACCTCGGCTTCGAAGAAATCCGCGCGTTGACTGATCTGGAACCCGGCAGTTGAACCGTCCTGGCCCTTGCCGAGCCGGCCTGCACCGCAGATGACCTGGCGCGTGACGAAGAACGGTGTCAGGCCTCGGACAATGTCCCCGAAAGGCACGGAACGCGGCATGAGGTAGTTCTCGTGGGAACCGTAGGACACCGATTTGTTGTCGGTGTTGTTCTTGTACAGATTGATGGCCGGCAAATCGGGATCGGCTGCCACCTTCCGAACCGTGGCGAGGGCAACGAGGTCGCCAGCCGCGTCCCACGCGACGATGTCACGGGGATTCGTGACCTCGGGGCTGGAATACTCCGGATGGGCATGGTCCACGTAGAGCCGGGCCCCGTTGCCGAGGACCATGTTCATCAGCAACGATCCTGACTCGTCGCCGCCGTCGGCCTCCAGCTCCTGGCGGCCGTATGCCAGCGCGACGGCTTCGGCGTCGAGCACGGGGGGCCTGTCAGTCAGCTGGCTGGGATCGGCGGCGCTGCGCTCCACCGTCCAACCGCGCGCGTCATGCAGCGGTTCTTCGTCCGTATAGTCCCAGCGGGTCTCAGCGCCGCCGGCCGCGCGCTGACGCGTGAGGTTGGCGTAGGCCTGGATGATCCGTGCGGACATCATCGTGGCGTTCGCCCCCGGTGCGGACGGCGAATGGATACCGTATTCAGTTTCCGAACCCATCACCCGCATGGCCCCGCCCACGGGAAGCTTGTCCGAAGGCAGGCCTTCCGGCCGGGCCGTCACAGGTACTGGCCGGTGTTGGGAGTCGTTTCGATCGACTTCCCGGGCTCCTGGCCGGCCTTGCCCTGGACGATGGTGCGGATGTAGGTGATGCGTTCGCCCTTCTTGCCCGAGATGCGTGCCCAGTCATCCGGGTTGGTGGTGTTGGGCATGTCCTCGTGTTCGCGGAATTCGTCGACGACGGCGCGCAGGAAGTGGTCTATCCGCAGCCCTTTCTGCTGGGTCAGCAGGAGGTCCTTGATGGCGTACTTCTTGGCCCGGTCCACGACGTTCTGGACGACGGCTCCGGAATTGAAGTCCTTGAAGTAGAGCATCTCGGTATCGCCGTTGGCGTAGGTGACTTCGAGATACTCGTTGGACTTCTCCGTCGAATACATGGCTTCAACGGTGCGTTGGATAATGGCGTCGACCGTGGCCTGGACATCGCCGCCGTGCTCCGCCAGATCCGTCGCGTGGAAAGGAAGGTCAGTGGTGATGTATTTGGCGAAAATGTCGGCGGCCGCTTCGGCGTCGGGCCGCTGGATCTTGACCTTCACGTCCAGCCGGCCGGGACGAAGAATCGCCGGATCGATCATGTCTTCACGGTTCGAGGCGCCGATCACGATCACGTTGTCCAGCCGTTCGACGCCATCGATCTCGCTCAGGAGCTGCGGGACGATGGTTGTTTCGACGTCGGAAGAGACACCGGTGCCGCGGGTGCGGAACAGCGAGTCCATCTCGTCGAAGAACACCACCACGGGGCTGCCATCCGAGGCCTTCTCCCGGGCGCGCGCAAAGATCAGGCGGATGTGCCGCTCTGTTTCGCCCACGTACTTATCAAGGAGTTCAGGTCCCTTGATGTTCAGGAAGTAGCTCTTCAGGTCCACGTTGCCGGCCCGTTCGGAGGCGCGGGCGGCAAGCGAGTTGGCAACAGCCTTCGCGATCAGCGTCTTGCCGCAGCCCGGAGGACCGTAAAGCAGGATGCCCTTGGGCGCTTTGAGCCCGTGTTCGCGGTACAGGTCCGGGTGCAGGAACGGGAGTTCCACCGCGTCACGGATCTGTTCGATTTGCGGGCCCAGGCCGCCGATGTCCTCGTAGGTAATATCCGGGACTTCCTCGAGGACCAGGTTTTCGACCTCTGCCCGGGGCACCTTCTCCAAGGCGTAGCCCGTGCGGGAATCCAGCGACAAGGCATCACCGACGCGCAGGTGCACCTTCTGCAGGGCGCCTGAAAGCCGGACTACCCGCTCTTCATCGGCCCTGCCCACTACGAGGGCGCGGTCCGTGCCAAGCATTTCCTTGAGCGTGACGAGTTCGCCTGCCCGTTCATAGCCCAGGCCGGTCACCACGAGCAGGGCCTCATTGAGGAGGACTTCCTGTCCAACGGCCAACTGGTTGATGTTCACGAGCGGGCTGACGCCCACGCGCATCTTGCGGCCGGCATTGAAGATGTCAACCGATTCCTCAGTGGCCGCCTGGCCGGTGCTGCCCGCCGTTGGCTGGCGCCTGGGATTGATCTGCAAGATGGTCCCGAAGCTGTACGGCGGTTGGCCGTCCTGCTCAAGGGCGCCTTTGAGCCGCAGGATTTCGGCCTTCGCCGTTTCCAGCATGGTCACAAGCTTGGTGTTGTTCTGGGTGGCGGCGGCAAGCTGACGGTCGATGTGGCGCAGCTTGTCTCGAAGGATGTTTATCTGGCGTTCCGCGACGGTGAGTTCCGCGGAGTCGTCCACCGGTTGGATTGCCCCACCCCCGTGTCCCGCTTTTCCCTCAGTCACAGCCTTGTTCGATGGCTCCTCCGGTGTTGTTCGCCCGAAGTCATTGTTCGACGTATCCACGAAGCATCAGCTCCTTCCCGCTTTCTATAAATAGACCTTAGCCCTCAAAAGCGTCGGGAAACCTGTGACATCCGGAATGCGGACCAGTTTGTGATCTTTCCTTAGGGAGCGGGTGTGGGGTCGTCCTTGACGTTGGTGCCGGCAATCGCATCCCGTGCCGCCCGCCGCAGTTTCTTGTCGGAAACCGCTCGCTCTCCTACGGCTCCCGGTGTCCAGGCATTCAGGTCCTCTTCGCTGAACTCGGTCTTGGAAGGACGCCGTTTGACGGAGATCCCGGTCACGCCGTCGGCGAGGCGACGGGTCACCAGGAGGAAGCCGGTGTGGGCCACCATGCGGTGGTCGGGACGGACGGCAAGGCCCTCAAGGTGCCAGCCACGGACCATGGACTCCCAGGCGTCCGGTTCCGTGAAGCGCCCGTCGGCGCGGATGGCTTCGGCGGTACGGGACAGCTGGGTCACCGTGGCCACATAGTTGATCCACACGCCACCAGGGGCCAAAACAGTCGCTACGGCGTCGAGGCATTCCCACGGAGCGAGCATGTCCAGCACCACACGGTCCACGGATCCGGGCTCTTCGCTGCGGACAACTTCTTCCTGGAAGTCGCCCAGCGAGATCTTCCAGGCCGGGTGCGGACCGCCGAAAATGGTTTCCACGTTGCCGCGGGCGATGTCGGCGAATTCCTCGCGACGCTCGAAAGAGTGCAGGTAACCGCCGTCGCCCACTGCACGAAGCAGGGAGATCGAAAGGGCGCCGGAACCAACGCCGGCTTCCACGACGCGGGCACCCGGGAAGATATCGGCCATGGTGACGATCTGGCCGGCATCCTTGGGGTAGACCACTGCGGCGCCGCGGGGCATGGACAGCACGAAGTCCGAGAGCAGCGGACGGAGCGTCTGGTATTGCTGGCCGATGTTGTTGGCCACCACCGAGCCGTCAACCTGGCCGATGATTTCGTCGTGGTTGAGGAAGCCGCGGTGCGTGTGGAAGGCGCCGCCTTCCTCCAAGGTGATGGTGTTCATCCGGCCGCGTTCGTCCGTGAGTTGAACCCGCTCGCCCACCCGGAACGGCCCTCGGCGCCGTGCCGCACCGGTCGGCTGGATGGCTGCGTCGGCGGCGCCGGTGGCCGTGTAGTTGGCGGCGGTTTCGCTGCTCATGGGTGTTTCCTCGCTCCTGTACGGCTGGGCCGTCATTTGTTGCCGCAGTTACTGCTTAGTGATGCGCACTGCCGGCCTGGTTATTTCACGGCCGGCAGGTAACTCTACCGGGAAGGTCCTATGGGCGTCCGCTCCGCCGGGCTACTTTACCTGTAATGGCTGTCACTACGGCCTGCTGCCGTAGCAGGCCCATGACCGTACCGCGTTCGTCCACGACGGCGTATTCGGCGCCGCTGAGCTGCGCCAAATACTGGATCAGTTCCTGGCCGCTGGACGTCCAGGGGACGTAGGCGCCGTCGGCGAGCGGGGTCGAGACTGCGGTCACAAGCGTTGTGTACACCTCAGAGGGCGGCACGGCTGCCGTGGCATGCGGATCGACGAGACCCTGCGGCCGCCCATCCGGTCCGCAGATCACGACGGCGGGAGTGCCGTTGGGTGCCACGCGCAAGACGTCGGCGACGGTGGCCGAGTTCGGAATCCCGACGGCGGGTTCGGCCAAAGCTGAGGCACTCACCAAAGGGAGTCGGCCGCGGAGCGTGGCCTGCTTGATCGCACCGGAGGCGCCCATCCACAGGAAGCTGCAAACAAGGAAGGTGATGAGCATAAGGCTGAGATCGGGGGTATTTCCACTCAGAACTGGCAGTACGACGAACCAAACAACCAGGACGATCACGATGACCCGTCCGGCCCAGCCAGCCGCCACCGTCCCCTTTTCCTGGCTGCCGGTCACTTTCCATACCGCGGACTCCACCAGGCGACCACCGTCAAGAGGCAGGCCCGGGAGGACATTGAAGATGCCGATCAGCAAATTGGCCCACATGAGGATGTTCGTCAGCGTGTCCCCTACCCCGGTGAAGACACCGGCCTGCAGCAATAGCCAGGCACCGCCCGCAAGGACAAAGTTGGCCGCGGGTCCTGCCAAGGCAACAACCACCGAGCGGCCCGGGGAAGCGATGAAACTCTCGAACTGGGTGTGCCCGCCCCAGAGATTCAAAACGATCTTCTCTGTGGGCCAGTTGAAGGCCTTGGCGCTCAAAGCGTGGGCAAGTTCGTGGACGAGCACGGAGAGCGCGAGGAGGAGTGCGTAGGCAAAGGCAACGAAGTAGGCGCCGATTCCCAAGGAGTGGTTCCGGATGAGCAGCGCTGGTCCATAGACGATCACCGTGAACGCGGCGATGATGAACCAGGAGTACGCAAGATACACGGGGATTCCCGCGATGCGGCCGAGTGGAATGCCGTCCTTCCTGCTGCTACGCGTGCTGTGGCCACCGTTCCGGGGAGTGCTCACTTAGTTTGCCTGTCCAAGGAAAGCCGCGGCGGGCATGTTGGCGGAAGCGCGGGCGGCGACAAGCGCTTCAAGGTCGGAGACCTTCCGTCCCTGGAGGGTGTCCCAGGTTGCCCGGCGAGGATCCTCAGGCAACGGCATTTGGTGCGGAATTCCGACCGTGACCACCCCGGAGGCGATCGCGGACGCGACTCCCGGGACGGAATCCTCGAGAGCGACGCAGTGATCGGCGGTCAGCCCGGGGTCCGTGTCCCGGAGTCGCTCGACGGCGGCGAGGTAAGCCTCGGGGTGGGGTTTTCCTTGGCTGACGGTGTCCCCGGTGATGAGGAACTCGAAGTAGGGCTTGGGGAGGTTGGCGACGACTTCCCGCGCCATCGGGCCTTCGGACATTGTCACGAGGGCGCAGCGGACGCCCGATTGATACAGCTCGTCAAGCAACTCCTTGGCACCGGGCCGCCACGGCACCTCGACGCGGAGGCGGTCGATGACCTGGGCGCTCAAGGAGTCAACGATCTCCCGCTTTTCCAAGTCCACTCCAGCCCTTTGGAGAATGCCGGCCGAGTGCATGAGCGATTGTCCTACGAGCTGCATGGCTTGTTCGTGGCTCCAGGCGCCTCCGTAGGACTCCACGAGGGTGCGCTCTGCGGCAATCCAGTACGGCTCGGTGTCCACCAGGGTGCCATCCATGTCCCATAGCGCGGCTTTGAGCAGGGGCTGGGTGGCTGAAGCAAGCATGCCTAAAGTCTACGTGGAAGGAGAGCGGGCAATTGCCGTTCTACGCCCGGGGCGAAGTATGGCCACGCCGGTCCCCTCACGCCATGCATCGGTGGCGGTGTTGGACGTAGGGTGAGTGAATGAACAGTTTGGACGGAGCCCCTGACGGACAGGCCACTTCACCGGAGCCTGAGCGCCTTCTCCAGCCTGTAGCCGAAGGCCAGCGCATCACCGTGATGCTGGCGGCTTTCGAAGGTTGGAACGACGCAGGCGAGGCGGCCAGCGATTCCCTGCACTACTTGAACAAGTTGTGGCAGGGAAAGAAAGTGGCATCCGTTGATGCCGACGATTACTACGACTTCCAGTTCACCAGGCCGACCGTGCGACGCACGGCAGCCGGGACGCGCAAGGTGAAATGGCCTTCCACGCGCCTGTACAAGGCCAGCGTCCCGGACAGCAACGTGGATGTGGTGTTCGTGCTCGGCACCGAGCCTTCCTATCGCTGGCGCGCCTATACGGCCGAGCTTCTGGTCCATGCCGAAACGCTCAAAGTCGACTATGTGGTGTTGATCGGCGCCCTTCTGGCCGATGTCCCGCACAGCCGCCCGATCCCTGTCAGCACCACCTCGGACGACAGCGGATTGCGGCAGCGCTTGAACCTCGAGGCTTCGCAATACGAGGGTCCGGTCGGCATTGTGGGCGTGCTGGCGGAATTCGCGCTGCTCGCGGGCTTGCCCACCGTGTCGCTGTGGGCGGCCGTGCCGCACTATGTCGCCCAACCGCCTTCCCCCAAAGCGCAACTCGCCATCTTGAACAGGATCGAGGACCTGCTCCAAGTGCCCCTGGACACCCATGCCCTCAACGAGGAATCCGAGGCGTGGGAGCGCGGCGTGGACGAACTGGCCACTGAAGACCCCGAAATCGCCGCCTACGTGCGGCAGCTCGAGGAGGCCAAGGACACGGCCGACCTGCCGGAGGCGAGTGGCGAATCCATCGCGCGCGAATTCGAGCGCTACCTCAAGCGCAGGGGCAAGGACAAACCCTAACCCAACGCGGGGTCACTTACGGCCCGTCCAAGGGGACATTATGGGCCGTAAGTGACCCCGCGTTGTTTAGATATTAGAGCTCGACGCCGAGCAATCCGTTGATCGCGTCGCTCACCAGGGCGGAATCCATCGCGCTGGGCTGGGCCCCTTCAGGATTGGCTCGGTGCGAGTCGGCGAGGGCCGCAGCGGCCCAGGCGTCGACGGCGGCGATCGCACCCGGAGCATTGAGGTCGTTGGCGAGCTCGGCGCGCATCCGCGTCAGCAGCTCCGCCGCTGTTCCCTCAGGAGCGATGTCCCGGGCGGCCCGCCACGTGTTGAGCCGTTCCTTGGCCTGGGCGAATCCTTCATCGGTCCAGGACCAATCCGAGCGGTAGTGGTTGGCCAGGATCGCCAGGCGGATTGCTACGGGCTCTTCGCCCGCGGCACGGAGCTTGGATACCAGCACCAGGTTGCCCTTGGACTTGCTCATCTTTTCGCCGTCCAGGCCAACCATTCCGGCGTGGGCGTAGTGGCGTGCCAAAGGGATGCCACTGAGCGAATACGCGTGTCCGGCGCCCATTTCGTGGTGCGGGAAGACGAGGTCAGATCCGCCGCCCTGCACAGTGAAGGGAGCTGGCAGGTACTTCTGGGCGATGACAGTACATTCAATATGCCAGCCGGGACGTCCGTCGCCGAGGCTTGCGCCCGGCCAGCTCGGCTCGCCGTCGCGGGCCACGCGCCATAGCAAAGGATCAAGGGGATTTCGCTTGCCGGACCGGCCGGGATCGCCGCCGCGTTCGGCGAAAAGTTCCAGCATTTCAACTTCGCCGAGTCCCGAGATGTCGCCGAGTGTCCACGCGTCCGGGCTATCCGACGCCTTGCCGGCTGCTTCGACGTCGTAATAGACGTCGCCGTCGGGTTCGCCGCCGGTGCCGTGTACGCGGTAGGCGAGCTTGTCCGCAATCAATTTCTCGATAGCCGGAACAATCATCGGGATCGCCTCGACGGCTCCGATGTAGTGATTCGGAGCCAACACATTGAGGGCGTCCATGTCGGTCTGGAAAAGCTCAATCTGGCTCGCTGCCAGCTCACGCCAGTCAACGCCGGTGGCGGTGGCGCGCTCCAGGAGGGGATCATCGACGTCGGTGACGTTCTGGACGTACGCAACCCGCTGG
This sequence comes from Arthrobacter sp. efr-133-R2A-120, assembly GCF_030209835.1. Taxonomy (GTDB): domain Bacteria; phylum Actinomycetota; class Actinomycetes; order Actinomycetales; family Micrococcaceae; genus Arthrobacter. The sequence goes on from NZ_JARVRF010000061.1 coordinate 59,750, forward strand.
CCGCTGTCGCGCCAGGCCCGGTTGAGCAGGTCGAAGGCGACGTAGCTGGCCGCGTGGCCCATGTGGGTGGCGTCGTAGGGCGTGATGCCGCAGACGTACATGGATTGCTCCGCGCGTGGCTCGACTTCCACCAGGGCCCTGAGGGCGGTATCGAACAGCCTCAACGGGGGCGTGCTGCCGGGTAGTTCAGGCACAGGGCGGGAGATCCACGATTTCACAGCCTCAACCATAGTGCTAGGCGCTGATGACATTGAAACCGAGCAATACATAGAGGGCGAGTCCAAGGAGAATGCGATACCACACGAAGACACGGTAGCTGTGGGTGGAAATGAACTTGAGGAACCAGCCAATGATGATGAAGCCCACAACGAACGCGATGACCGTGGCCAGCAATGTTTCCGGCAAGCCGAAAGGCCCGGAGATTCCTTCTTTCGAAACCACCTTGTACAGCTGGTACAGGCCGCTGCCGAAGACGGCAGGGATGGCCAGCAGGAACGAATACCGTGCGGCCGCTTCCCGTGTGTACCCCATCAACAGGCCGGCGGTGATGGTTCCGCCGGAGCGGGAGACGCCCGGGATGAGCGCCATGGCCTGTGCCAGCCCGTAAAGGATGCCGTGCTTGACGGTCAATTGGCTCAGCTCGCGTTCCTGGCGGCCAACGGCGTCGGCTACCGCGAGGATCATGCCGAAGACGATGAGCATGGTTGCCACGATCCACAGACTGCGCAGGACGGACTCGATCTGGTCCTGGAAGAGCAAGCCGAGCACGATGATGGGCAGGCTGCCGAGGATGACCAACCACCCCATGCGCGCGTCGGGATCGTCCCTGGAGACCTTGCCGCGCAGCGATCCGAACCAAGCGCGCAGAATCCTGACGATATCCCGCCAAAAGAAGACGATGACGGCCGTCTCGGTGCCCAGCTGCGTAATAGCCGTGAAAGCGGCACCTGGATCCGCTGCATTAGGCAGGAACGACCCGACAATTCGCAGGTGTGCGCTTGAAGAAATCGGAAGGAATTCTGTCAGGCCCTGCACGAGGCCTAGGAAGGCTGCTTCTATCCAGTTCACGTGAATAGACCCTACGTCATGATCTACCCGATCTCCCCGTAAGCTATCAGCTATGCAGCAGCGTTACGTCGGAAACAGTGGGTTTCGGGTGTCCACCCTCTCCCTGGGCACTATGTCCTGGGCGGAAGAAACGGACGAACAGGATGCACGGGAGCTGCTCCATACCTTCATCGCGGCGGGCGGCACCATGATCGATACCGCCGCCTCGTACGCAGGCGGACAAGCCGAAGCTCTCCTGGGTTCGATGCTGGGGGACGTTGTGGCACGCTCGGAGGTTGTCCTCTCCACGAAAGCGGGCGTCTCGACGTCGGACAGCCGGCGCAGCGTCGATGCCTCCCGCGGTTCCATGCTGTCCGCACTCGACGCGAGCCTTGCCCGCTTGGGGACAGATTACGTAGACATCTGGTTCGCGCATGCTTGGGACGGCAACGTTCCCCTGGACGAAACACTTTCCGCCCTGGACCTTGCCCTGCGCTCGGGACGAGCACGGTACGTCGGCATCTCCAACTACAACGGCTGGCAGACCGCCAAGGCCGCAGCCGTCGCGGGATTCACCGTGGTGGCCAACCAATCCGAATACTCGCTCCTGCACCGGAAGCCCGAAGACGAACTGGTGCCCGCCATCGAGGATGCCGGACTCGGCCTCATGGCGTGGGGGCCCCTCGGACGCGGAGTTCTCAGCGGCAAATACCGTGGACAGATTCCGACTGAATCACGGGCCGCTGAAGACCGCCTGAGCGGCTACGTCGAAAAGTACCTCGACGCGCGGGGGGCAAGGATCGTCGAAGCAGCGGCAATGGCGGCGCGCGGCTTGGGACGGTCCGCCGTCGACGTCTCGCTGAGCTGGTTGCTCTCCCGCCCGGGAGTATCCACGGCCGTCGTGGGCGCACGCAATGCGATCCAACTCAAGGAACTACTCGATGCGCAGCTGGCGCCTCTTCCCGCCGAAATTTCGCGGGCACTGGAAGACGTTTCAGCGATCTGACTTAGCTGAAACTCGGGCATTACCATCGGGCACTACTGGCCCGGCATTACTGGCCGGCATCACTGGTCGAGGATCTCCAGCTCGTCTTCATCGAGGAGTTCATTGTTGTCCTCGTCGTCATCTTCTTCATCGTCGTCAAACACCTGAAGGGGTGTGACTTCCGAGTAGGCCTCGTATAGTGAGTCCTCATATACCTCAAAGGCATCTGCGACGGCGAAAAACGCTGCCTCCACAGTGGGATCTCCTTCGCCCCGGCGGGCGGAGGCGGCAATCAGGTGCTCTTCCAAAGCGGCTGTCAATGACTGAAGCGCGACACGCGGATCGATGCTCATGACTTCACGTTAGCCCGAAAAAGACGAAAATGGAGAGGGATGAGAGAACAATTTCTGAGCAGTTCAGTGGAGCGTCAGCGGGACTACGCAAGGCAGTACGAGTATCTCGTACTGACCGTGAGCCCTGACGATTCCTTGCCCGAGGCGCGGCGTCGGCTCGTGGAACACTCCGAATACGGCAAGTGGGAACTGGAGCGGAGCATCCTCTACATCGGCGGCGGTCGCCGGTTCTGGCTGCGCCGTAGAGTCCTCAACGTGCAGCGCACCGTGTAGCTGAAACGCCGTGTTTCGGGTGCCCCGCTCCGGCTTTGAGCGTTCTAGCCTTCGAGCGGGCCGAGCCACGCGTTGGCTATGGTGTTGTGCGCAGACTCGTCATTGGAGGGATGGAAGATCCCTGCCAGCACATCGCGATACAGCCGCTCAAGTTCCGAGCCACGGAAATAGCTGGAGCCTCCGGAAACCCGGATGGCCACATCCACCATGCTCCGGGCGTTCTCCGTGGCCCGCACCTTGAGGCCCACGAACCTAGGAAACCACTGCGTCCCGTGATCGACCAGCGCATCCACGTCACGGGCCACTGACGCCAGCTGCGGCTGGATGGAATCCATGGCCATGGCGGCGTCGGCGATCTTCCAGCGGATGTCCGGGTCTTGCGAGAAGCTTCGGCCGCCGTATTTGGCGGAGGTACGGCGCTTGGCGGCCTCGACCGCCAGGGCGAACGCGCGCTCCGCAATGCCCGTGTAGACGGCGGCGAGCAGCGTTTCGAAGCACGCGAAGATCGCAAAGATCAACGGATCCTGATTGGGCCCCACGGGCAGTTTCCGGAAGATCCGTTCCGCCGGCACCAGAGCGCCATGGAGGAGCGTGGTGTTCGATTGGCTGGCCCGCATGCCCAGGGTGTCCCAGTCACCCAGCGTCTCGTGGCCCGGGGCGTCGCGTTGGATGAAGCCGAAAACCAGCTCTCCGCTCCCCTCCCGCGCTCCGCTGTCCTTGCCGAAGATCCCGAGGCGGGTCCACGCCGGCGACAGGCTCGTGAAAATCTTCCGCCCGGTGAAGCTGTACCCGCCGCCTGGCTGCGGTTCCGCCGTAGTCCCTGAATCAAAGAGCATGGAGTCATTCCCCGGCTCGGAAATCCCGAACGCAAAGACCTCGCCCTGTCCGGCCTCCTTGAGGACAAAGTCAAGGGAGTCGTCGCCGCGGGCCGCCAGGACGTGCGCGACGCCGGTCCAGACAAGGTGCATGTTGACAGCCAACGCTGTGGCCGGGGCGGCCGTCGCGAGCCGGCGCTGAAGCGCCGCCGCGGCGTCGAGTCCGAGCCCCAGTCCGTCGTCGGACTCCGGGACGAAGATCTTCAGGTAACCCGCCGCAGCGAGCTCCTCAAGGTCTTCGTGGAAGAACGAGTTGTTCCGGTCATAGCCCGCGGCGCGGCCCCGGATGCGGCGGAGCAGCTCGTCCGGAAGGATCTCCTCGGGAGTCACAGCGTTCTCCCTAGTAGTTGCTGAGCAGGGTGTTGAGCACCCTGGATCCGAACTTGAGCGAATCGGCAGGAACGCGTTCGTCAACGCCGTGGAACATGCCGGTGAAGTCGAGTTCCTCCGGGAGCATCAACGGGGCGAATCCGTAGCCTGTGATGCCGATCTTGCTGAGCGACTTGTTGTCGGTGCCGCCGGACAAGGTGTAGGGCAGCACCTTGGCGCCGGGGTCTTCCGAGTGCAAGGCATCGATCATGGCGTCTACGAGATTGCCGGCGAACGGCACTTCCAGGGACACGTCCTTGTTGACGTAGCTGACGTCCACGCCATCTCCGGCAAGTTGTTTGATGGTTTCGAAGACCATCTCCTGCTGGCCTGGCAGCGTGCGGCAGTCCACCAGCGCTTCCGCCGATTCGGGGATGACGTTGTGCTTGTATCCGGAGCTGAGCAACGTGGGGTTTGAGGTGTTCTGGAGGGTTGCCCCCACGAAACGCGCTACGGTGCCGAGTTCCTTCAGCAGGGTCTCGGGATTGTCCGGATCGAACTCGACGCCGGTCAATTCCGTCACGCCGTCGAGGAACTGCCGGGTGGTGGGGGTCAGCTCAATCGGCCAGGGGTATTCGCCGATCCTGGTGACTGCCCCGGCCAGGCGGGTAATCGCGTTGTCCGTGTTGATTTGCGAACCGTGCCCGGCACGGCCGTGGGCCACGAGGCGCAGCCAGGAAAGGCCCTTCTCCGCAGTCTGGAGCAGGTAGGTGCGCTTGCCTCCGATGGTGGCCGAGAAGCCGCCTACTTCGGAGATCGCTTCCGTAGCGCCGTCGAAGAGTTCCCTGCGGTGCTCGACGGCGTAGCGCGCGCCGTAGTTGCCCCCGGCTTCCTCGTCGGCGAAGAACGCGAAGATGATGTCGCGCTTCGGCTTGCGTCCCGTGCGGGCGAAGTCACGCATGACCGAGAGAATCATGGCGTCCATGTCCTTCATGTCCACGGCACCGCGTCCCCAGATGAGTCCATCCTTGAGTTCGCCGCTGAAGGGATCCACGGACCACTGGTCCTTGAGCGCCGGAACGACGTCGAGGTGGCCATGCACCACGAGGGCGCCGGCCGAGGGGTCCTCCCCCGCCATGCGCGTCACCACATTGGCCCGGCCCGGAGCCGACTCAAAGATTTCAGCGTCCAATCCCACTTCATTAATAAGCGCCGCCGTGTATTCCGCTGCGGCGCGTTCCCCGGGACCCGAATCGTCACCGAAGTTCGAGGTGTCTATGCGGATGAGTTCCTGGCAGATCCGGACTACTTCGTCCTCGGGTCGGATATCAGTCATGGAACTCTCCTTGCTGGCTGGGATGGACGTACTACGGCGGGAAGGCAGATGGTGCGGACGCTCCCGCGCGCTTCCCTCAGCCTACCCACCGCACGCTTGTTTGGCCGCGTGCTTTCCCGCGTTTTGGCGCGGATTGGCAGGGCCCAATTGCCGTTGCCGACCCCCTCTCCAGCTCCGGTTTTTTTATTTCCCGGAAATCGTGTTAGAGTTTTTCTCGCTGCTTCGGAGGAAAGAGAAGCGCCGAGAGGCGCAGAACGAAGGCTCCGAACACCACCTGCGCGGGTGGCGGAATGGCAGACGCGCTAGCTTGAGGTGCTAGTCCTCGAAAGGGGGTGGGGGTTCAAGTCCCCCTCCGCGCACAAATGCAAGGCCTGGAATTCTGAGAATTCCAGGCCTTGTTTGTTTAAACTGAATTTGCCTTTTCGGACGCTAATGCGGCGTTCATCACATTTATTAAATTGCATTACCGGTAATTCACTCACGGCAGTGGACCGGACTCCGGACTTGGCTCTGAATCTGGCTCCGCCAGGGACGACGACGGCGGCCGCCCGCGTGGGTGACCGCCGTCGTCGTAGCTGTTCCTGGACCCCGAACCTTGAACTCCGAAACCGGTGCCCTACAAGGCCGTCACGGATCCGCTGAAGTGCCTCCTGCCGCTTCGCGGGTTCCAGGCGACATAGTCGGAACGTTCCCACGAGCCTGACGCGGAGTGGACCGTGCCGATTTCCAGGGCCACCCGCGCCGGGAGGAACACCGGCACCTCGAAAATCACGTCCCACCGGAACGCTTCCGACTTCACCGAGCCAACGTCGGCCAGGGCCCGGGATGCAAGGTACATGCCGTGCGCGATTGACCGCGGCAGGCCCAGCGCCTTGGCCGAGAGGAGGCTCAAGTGGATCGGATTGAAGTCCCCGGAGACGGCGGCATACATGCGGCCGGTGTCCACGCCGAGCTGCCAGACGGCGGTTGGCGCGGGTGCCGCGAATTCCGTCGGAGCGGCGGCCGCGCCGGCCTTATCGACTCCCGGCAGGAAGACCCCCTTGGCCAAATACGTCGAGACGCCCCGCCAGAGCAGGGCCCCGTCGTTGCTTGACCGGACTTCGGCAACGACGTCCAGTTGGGTTCCCGCCCTGTGGCCGCGCATGTCCTCTGCCCAGGACCGGACATCGAGCGGTTCACTGAACTGAACTGCCCGCAATTGCTCCACATGGTTCTTCAAATGGATCATCCCCAGCAGCGGAAGGGGGAAGTCGTCCCGGTTCAGCACGCTCATGGCAACCGGGAACGCGAGGGCATGGATGAAGCCCGCCGGCAGTATGTCACTCGCAGTCTCGCCGATCAGGTGCTGGTAGGCGGTGAGGTTCGCGACGTCGGCCCGCACCCCGCGGACCTCGTGGCTCCCGGGGGGCAGCGCGGTGGCCGCTTGGAACCCCAGCACCCTCCTCCGTGCGGCCGTCGCCGCCGCATTCACATACAGCTTCGAGAGGGACGGCAGGTCCCCCAGGATGAGTGGTTGTTCCGTGGTCATGCACCCACCAGGTTCTGTCCACAGACCCTGAGCACTTCTCCCGTGATTCCAGCGGCCGCATCCGATGCCAGGAACGCAATTGCCTCTGCCACGTCCCCAGGCAGGCCGCCCTGCTGCAGCGAATTCAGCCTGCGGGCCACTTCCCGCGTGGCGAACGGGATCCGGGCGGTCATGTCGGTCTCGATGAAGCCGGGCGCGACGGCGTTGATGGAGCCGCCGCGTTCTGCCAGCACGGGCGCCGTGGCCCTGACCATGCCGATCACTCCCCCTTTGGAAGCAGCGTAGTTGGTCTGCCCGCGATTGCCGGCGATGCCGCTGGTGGAGGCCACCGACACGATCCGCGGGGTTTTGTGGAGCTGGTCCGAGCCCAGGAGTGCTTCGTTGATCCTCAATTGCGAGGCGATGTTCACGCCGATGACGGAATTCCAGCGGCCCTCATCCATGTTGGCCAGGAGCTTGTCCCGGGTAATGCCGGCATTATGGACGACGATGTCGAGCCCGCCATGGCGTTCCACGGCGTGGTCGATGATCCGCCTCCCGGCGTCCTCAGTCGTGATGTCCAGTTGCAGGGCAGTTCCATGGACCTCGTTGGCGACGGCGGCGAGGTGGTCCCCCGCCGCGGGAATATCCACCACCACGAGCCGCGCACCGTCCCGGTGCAGGGTCCTCGCGATCGCCGCGCCGATGCCACGGGCGGCGCCGGTGACGACGGCGACCTTCCCGGCCAAGGGCTTGTCGGCGTCGGCGGCAAGCTCGCCGGAGCCTGACGTGACAGTCAGGAACTGACCATCCACGAACGCGGACCGTCCTGACAGGAAAAAGCGCAGCGCACCCAGGGTGCTGGGGCTCGTGGTACCGGCACCATCCCCGAGGAGAATACCGTTGGCTGTGGCACCCGCCCGGAGTTCCTTGGCGAGCGAACGCAGCAGCCCGTCAACTCCTTGGCGACCGGCGGCAACAGCCGGGTTTGCCGCAGAAGCGGAGGTGCGGGAGATCGTGACGACCCTCGCGCCGGGGGCCAAATCGCGAAGCGACGGTGCCGCGGTGAGAACAGGTCCGGCAAGCTCATCGGGGTGCTCGACGGCGTCGAGCACCAGGATGATCGCGCCCAGCTTTTCCTTGGGCAACGCGGCACGCCGAACGTCGAGGCCCCACCCCACGAGAACAGCAGCCAATTCGTCGGAGCCGGCGGTTCTGCCGTTGCCGTTCCCAAGCACAAGGACCGGACCCGGAACCAGCGGTTCTCCTGCTTTGTACCTTCGAAGCACGGCAGGTTGGGGCAGGCCGAGCTTGTTGGCCAGGTCCTTGCCGATCCCGTGGCTGACAAACTGTGTGTATTTGTCCGTCATGCCGGCTACCGCCCTTCCGGAGCGGAGTAGGCCTCGAGGATTGCGACGACGCCCTGCCCTCCGGCGGCGCAGATGGAGATGAGTCCGCGGGCCGGACGGCCGTCCACCGGGCCGTTGTCGTGGAGAATCTTCGCCAATGAGGCGACGATGCGTCCTCCGGTGGCAGCAAAGGGATGGCCGGCGGCGAGAGACGAGCCGTTGACGTTGAGCTTGGCACGGTCGATCTTGCCGAGGGCACCATCCAGTCCCAGCCGGGTGCGGCCGAATTCCTCGTCCTCCCACGCGGCGAGCGTGCTCAGGACGGTGCCCGCAAAGGCTTCGTGGATTTCGAAGAAGTCGATGTCTTCGAAGGACAGCCCGTTGCGGGCCAGGAGCCGCGGCACTGCAAAGACCGGGGCCATGAGGAGTCCGTCCTTCCCGTGGACGAAATCGACGGCGGCGGCCTCGCCGTCGACGACGAGGGCCAGCTTGGGCAGGCCCCGGGCGTCCGCCCATTCCTCAGTGCCGAGGAGCACCGTGGAGGCACCGTCCGTGAGCGGAGTGGAGTTGCCGGCCGTCATGGTGGCTTCCGCTCCCAGGCTCTTGCCGAAGACGGGCTTGAGGGTGGCCAACTTCTCCATTGATGTATCGGGCCGCAGGTTCGAATCACGGCTCAGCCCACGGTACGGAGTCACGAGGTCATCGAAGAAGCCACGTTCGTAGGCCGCGGCGAGGTTGTGGTGGCTATTGAACGCGATCTCGTCCTGCGCTTCGCGGCTGATCTTCCATTGGGCCGTAGTCAGGGCCTGGTGCTCTCCCATGGAGAGGCCTGTCCGTGGTTCCCCGGTGTTCGGAGCATCCGGCGCGAGGTCCTTGGGACGCAGCCGTGCGAGGACCTTGAGCCGATCGGGCAACGACTTGGCGCGATTGAGGTCGAGCAGGATTTCGCGGAGGCCCTCGCTGACTGCAATAGGGGCATCGGAGGCCGAGTCGACGCCGCCGGCGATAGCCGAGTCGATCTGGCCAAGCTTGATTTTGTTGGCGAGACCCAGGACGGTTTCAAGGCCGGTGGCGCATGCCTGCTGGAGATCGTAGGCAGGCGTCTCCGGGGAAAGGGCCGAGCCAAGCACCGCTTCGCGTGTCAGGTTGAAGTCGCGGGAGTGCTTCAGAACGGCTCCGGCGGCGACCTCACCGATCCGCTCCTCTTGAAGGCCGAAGCGTGCGATCAGCCCGTCCAGCGCAGCCGTCAGCATGTCCTGGTTCGATGATTTGGTGTAGGCGCCGCCGGTCCGGGCAAAGGGAATCCTGTTCCCGCCAACCACCACGGCCCTGCGGAGTGTGCCCGGGGCTACGGGGGATTCGTGTGGTGCGTTCGCGGAATGTGCTGCTGCAGGCATGCGTTGCTCCTTATGATCACATCGGGTTACTGATACCCAGCGTACCTGATACGCTGAGTATCGTGAACATCCCCAGCCCTGGACTTCCTGCCGACCACGACGCCGGGACTCCGCCCCCCGCGGACGGCGACTCTCCCGCCGTCGACGGCCGTGCCGCCCGCTGGCAGGTCCACCGCGAAGAACGCCGGCGGGATCTCATCAAGGCCGCCCGCAAAGCCGTCCATGCGCTGGGCAGCGACGCCTCCATGGAGGACATCGCGACCGCGGCCAGTACCTCCAAGTCGGTGTACTACCGGTATTTCGGGGACAAAGCCGGCTTGCAGCAGGCAATGGGCGAAGTAGTGCTCGGACAAATGCAGCGGCGAATGGAGGAAGCGGCGGAAAGCGCGCAGACTCCCCGCGAAGGCCTGTTCGCCATGGTTTCCGCGTACCTGCAAATGGCGGAGTCCAGCCCCGCCGTCTACGCGTTCATCACGCGGCTCTCGCAAGGCGAACCCTCGGCGCAAGACGCCATCGCCGCCTCAGGAGCCCTTGGCCACTTCTTCGAGTCGATCAGCGCCATGATCGCCCGCCCCATGCGGGAACACCTGGGCGCGGAAAAGGAAGCACTGATCGACTACTGGCCCACTGCCGCCATCGGGCTGGTCCGCAACGCCGGCGAAGGGTGGCTCGGAAGTCCCGCCTCCCCCGCGAAGCCCGACCAGGAAACCATGGCGGCCCAGATCACCGATTGGCTGTGCGTGGGTATCGCCCCGGAACTCAAGATCAACTCCCCCTGAATATCAGCAATGACTCCACGTTGTTCGGAACCAAAGAAGGAATCACCATGACTGAAGTAGTGGACCGCACCTCCTCCAGCAACCGGGCGGCCGCGGGAACGGCTGCAACCACACAGCCTGCTGTGCCAGCCCCCACGGTGGACGTAGCGGCTCTTGGCGAACTGCTGCTCGGCAAATGGGCCCACATCCGGCACACGGCACGTGACCTCGCGGGCTGCCCCGAGGTACACAAGATCGAGGGCTTGACGCATACCGAGCACCGCAAGCGCGTGTTCGGGCAGCTGAAGTACCTCGTGGACAACAACGCCGTGCACCGGGCTTTCCCCGCCAGCCTGGGCGGTTCGGATGACCACGGCGGCAACATCGCCGGCTTCGAGGAACTCGTCACTGCCGATCCTTCACTTCAGATCAAGGCCGGTGTGCAATGGGGACTCTTCGGTTCAGCGGTGATGCACCTCGGCACGGAGGAGCACCAGAACAAATGGCTTCCCGGAATCATGAGCCTGGAGATCCCCGGCTGCTTCGCCATGACCGAAACCGGGCACGGCTCCGATGTTGCGAGCATTGCCACCACGGCCACCTATGATGAGGCCGCCCAGGAGTTCGTCATCAACACTCCGTTCCGTGCTGCATGGAAGGACTACATCGGCAACGCAGCCGATGACGGCCTGGCCGCCGTCGTGTTCGCCCAACTGGTGACCCGCAACGTGAACCATGGCGTCCACGCGTTTTTTGTCGAGCTGAGGGATCCGGACACCAAAGAGTTCCTGCCCGGAATCGGCGGCGAGGACGACGGCATCAAGGGCGGGCTCAACGGCATCGACAACGGCCGCCTGCACTTCACCGATGTCCGTGTCCCGCGCACCAACCTGCTCAACCGCTACGGAAACGTTTCCCCCGATGGCGAGTACACCTCGCCGATCGCCAGCCCTGGACGGCGCTTCTTCACGATGCTCGGCACCTTGGTGCAGGGCCGCGTCTCCCTCGACGGCGCGGCGGTCGCCGCCAGCAAGGTGGCCTTGACGACCGCCATCCGCTACGCCGCCGAACGGCGCCAGTTCAACGCGTCATCCCCAACCGACGAGGAAGTCCTGCTGGACTACCAGCGCCACCAGCGCCGCTTGTTCACCCGGCTTGCCACTACCTTTGCGGCGAGCTTCGCACACGAGCAACTGCTCGAAAAGTTCGACGACGTCTTCTCCGGCCTGCACGACACCGACGCCGACCGCCAGGACCTCGAGACCCTCGCCGCGGCCCTCAAGCCCATGAGCACCTGGCACGCCCTTGACACGCTGCAAGAGTGCCGCGAGGCCTGCGGCGGCGCAGGATTCCTCATCGAGAACCGTTTCGCCTCCCTCCGTGCGGACCTTGACGTCTACGCCACGTTCGAAGGTGACAACACTGTGCTTCTGCAGCTCGTCGCAAAGCGCCTCCTGGCCGACTACGCGAAGGAATTCCGCAACGTCGACTTTGGCGTGCTCGCCCGCTTCGTGGCTGCCCAGGCCGCCGATGTCGCCATCAACCGGACCGGCCTGCGGCAAGTGGCGCAGTTCGTGGCGGACACGGGATCAGTCCAGAAGGCCGCGTTGGCCCTGCGGGACGAAGAAGGCCAACGCACGCTCCTGACGGACCGGGTGCAGTCCATGGTGGCGGAGGTGGGTTCTGCGCTCAAGGGTGCGAACAAGCTTCCGCAGCATCAGGGCGCCGCACTTTTCAACCAGCATCAGGACAATTTGATTGAAGCCGCGCAGGCCCACGCCGAACTCCTGCAATGGGAAGCGTTCACGGAAGCGCTCGGCAAGGTCGGCGATCCTGGCACCTTGCGGGTGCTGACATGGCTGCGCGACCTGTTTGGCCTGTCGCTTATCGAGAAGCACTTGTCCTGGTACCTCATGAACGGCCGCCTCTCCATGCAGCGGGGACGCACCGTGGGGGCATACATCAACAGACTGCTCGTCAAGATCCGTCCCCACGCGCTGGACCTGGTTGATTCCTTCGGATACGGTCCGGAGCACTTGCGGGCGGCCATCGCCTCCGGGGCTGAGAAGGAACGCCAGGACGAAGCCCGCGGCTACTTCCGGGAGCACCGGGCAAGCGGCGAGGCACCCGTCGAGGAGAAGAGCCTCCTCGCCTTGAAGGGAAGGAAATCCAGCTAGCATCCTGCCGTGACCGGCCGGTGAACATCTGCCGAATCCTTTAACGACGACGGCGCCGCACCCCCGCTGAGGGGTGAGGCGCCGTCGTCGTTCCTAGTGGGTCAGGGGGCGAGGACAGAGCGATAGACCTCAAGGGTTGTTTGGGTGATCGATTCCCAGGAAAAATGCTCCTCCGCCCGGACGCGGCCCGCGGCACCCATGACCTTGGCCCGCGCAGGATCAGACACAACCTCATTGAGGGCAGCGGCGAAATCTGCGACGAACTTTTCGGGGTCCAGCGGCGTGCCTGTGCCGTCCGTGACCTGCTCCAGTTCAACCAGCAGTCCCGTTTCACCGTGCTGAACCACTTCGGGGATGCCGCCTGTGGCACTTGCCACCACGGCTGCGCCACATGCCATGGCCTCGAGGTTGACGATGCCGAGGGGCTCGTAGATCGACGGGCAGGCGAACGCCGTGGCATGGCTGAGGACCTGGATGAGCTCATGCCGCGGAAGCATGCGTTCGATGACCAGGACGCCTTCGCGTTTGCTCTGCAGGTCCTCGATGAGCCGGGCAGTTTCCGCCGCGAGTTCCGGAGTGTCCGCCGCCCCGAGGCAAAGCACCAGCTGGACATCTTCCGGGAGGCTGGCCGCAGCCTTCAGGAGGTACGGCACACCCTTCTGGCGGGTGTTGCGCCCAACGAAGACCACACTGGGCTTGGCGGGGTCGATGCCGAGCGCGCGGATTGCGTCTTCGCCCTCGTCCGGCTGCCACATATCGACGTCGATGCCGTTGTGGACCACGCGGACCTTGGCGGGATCCACGTTCGGATAGCTGCGCAGGATGTCCTTCCGCATGCCGTCCGAGACAGCAATGATGGCCGCGGCGGCCTCATAGGCGGTCTTTTCAACCCACGAGGACAAGGCATAGCCGCCGCCCAACTGTTCCGCTTTCCATGGCCGCAAAGGTTCCAGGCTATGGGCGCTGAGTACATGGGGGATCCCATGCAACAGCGACGCCAAGTGGCCGGCCATGTTGGCGTACCAGGTATGGGAATGGACCAGGTCCGCTCCGGCGATGTCCGGCACGATGCGCAAATCCACGCCGAGGGTCTGGACGGCGGCATTGGCCGAGCCCAGATCATCCGGTGTGGAATACGACGTCACCGTTGCCCCGTGGAAGTCCGCATCACGGGGCGCGCCGAAGGCGCGCACCTGCAGATCCACGTGCTTCGCCAAGACGCGGCTGAGCTCGGCAACATGCACACCGGCCCCGCCATAGATTTCGGGTGGAAACTCTTTAGTCACAATGTCTACGCGCACGCTACCTAACGTAGTCCTTCCCGAGTATGTGTTCTAGTGTGAAAGGGTCCGGCAACCCGGGCTTTTTTCGGGGGCTACAAAGACGTACAGGGAGAGCAAAAACCATGGCGTTGAAGAAAGTATTGTCAATTGTGTTGGCTGGCGGCGAAGGAAACCGTCTTATGCCATTGACGGCAGACAGGGCAAAACCTGCTGTGCCGTTTGCGGGGGGGTATCGATTGATCGATTTCGCTCTCTCGAATCTGGTCAATTCCGGGTACCTCCAGATCGTGGTGTTGACCCAATACAAGTCGCACAGTCTTGACCGCCACATCTCCGAGACCTGGCGGATGTCCACCCAGCTGGGCAGATATGTGGCCTCGGTTCCCGCCCAGCAGCGCGTGGGCAAGAGCTGGTTCCTCGGCAGCGCGAACGCCATTTACCAGTCCCTGAACCTGATTCACGACGCCAACCCCGACATTGTCGTGGTCGTCGGAGCGGACCACGTTTACCGCATGGACTTCCAGCAAATGGTCCAACAGCACGTGGCCAGTGGGGCCAAGGCCACGGTCGCTGCCGTCCGCCAGCCGCTGAACATGGCCAACCAGTTCGGCGTGATCGAGGTCGACAAAAACGATCCCCAGAAGATTTCCGCGTTCGTGGAAAAGCCCGCCGAAACGGAAGGCCTCGCCGCCGATCCCACGCAGTTCCTTGCCTCCATGGGCAACTACGTCTTCGACGCCGACGCGTTGGTTGAAGCACTTCGCATCGATGCGGAGCGCCTGGACACCAAGCACGACATGGGCGGCGACATCATCCCTTATTTCGTGTCCCAGGGCGAGGCCGGCGTCTACGACTTCACGCTCAACGACATTCCCGGATCAACCGACCGCGACCGCACCTACTGGCGCGACGTAGGAACCATCGATTCGTTCTATGACGCCCACATGGACCTGATTTCCCCGGTCCCCGTGTTCAACCTGTACAACTCGGAATGGCCCATCTACACGCGGCAGAGCATTTCACCGCCGGCCAAGTTCGTCCGGGGCGACAACAACACGGTCGGCACCGCTTTGGACTCCATCGTGGCCAGTGGCTCGGTGATCTCCGGAGGAATCGTGGAAGGGTCCGTCCTCTCCAACGACGTCTACGTTGGACCGGCCACCAGGATCCAGGACTCGGTGCTGATGGACAAGGTGCGCATCGGTGAAGGCGCTGTCGTCAAGCGGGCCATCATCGACAAGAACGTGAAAGTCCCTGCCGGGGCCGCCATTGGCTTGGATGCCGACCTGGACCGCGCCCGTGGCTTCAAAGTCACCGAGTCCGGAATCACCGTACTCGCCAAGGGGCAAGTGGTACCCGAGCCTGATGCGTCCGAGCTCGCCCTGGCTGCCGAGCACCGCCGCACGGTGCCGGAGGCGATCAAGGCTGCCACGGAGAAGTTCCCCGACATCAGGGACTCCGCGGAGCAGGTCACGAAAATCCAGGCTGACTCGGTAGAGGTCTGACCCGGAACCCGGAACCAGGACAGCCCCCGGCCTCCCAGGCGACAGCAGGCCTCCAGCCTGGGAGGCTTTGCTGTGCCCGACCCTGTAAAATTGACCCAATGAGCCCCGCCGATTTGACGCCTGAAGAGATCCAGGCCTGCCTCAAGGTCTTGAACACCATCCACGCCTACGACGAGGAGCACCCGGACTACGTCGCCATCCGTCGTGCCACGGGAAAGATGTTCAAGGCCGTCAAGCGGCATCGCCGGGTCACCAAACGGGACGAAATCGCGGAAGCCGACCGCGCTGTCATCGCACTGACCGCCACCGCGGCCCCGGACAGGATCGACGACGAGACCCGCGGCAACAAGCTCGCCACCTCGGCCACCGGCGAAATCGCAGGCCATCTCATCCGGTCCCGGCCCTGCTACATCTGCAAGCAGCACTACACGCAAGTGGACGCGTTCTACCACCAGTTATGCCCGGAATGTGCGTCCTTCAGCCACAGTAAGCGCGATGCCCGCACGGACCTCAGCGGACGCCGTGCCCTCCTCACGGGCGGGCGTGCCAAGATCGGCATGTACATCGCCCTGCGACTGCTCCGCGATGGCGCACACACCACAATCACCACTCGCTTCCCCAAGGACGCGGCACGCCGCTTTGCCGCCATGGAAGACAGTGCGGACTGGTTGCACAGGCTCAGGATTGTGGGCATCGACCTCCGGGACCCCTCACAGGTCATGGCCCTCACCGATTCCCTCAACGAAGCCGGCCCGCTCGACATCATCATCAATAATGCCGCCCAAACCGTCCGGCGTTCGGGGAATGCCTACAAGCCGCTGGTGGATGCCGAGGACGAGCCGCTGCCGGAAGCCCTGCAGGCAGCCAACGGCGGCCCGGAACTGGTCACGTTCGGCCATGCCCACGACAAACACCCCTTGGCCATCACGCACAGCGTCACGGAACATCCCGTGCTCGCGGGAGATGCGATTACCTCGCTCGCGCTGTCCACGGGCTCCGCGTCGTTGGAGCGGATCGCGACGGGCACCGCGATCGACGCCGGCGGCCTGGTTCCCGACCTTGCGACCATCAACAGTTGGACCCAAGTAGTGGACGAGGTTGATCCGCTGGAGATGCTTGAAGTTCAACTCTGCAACGTCACAGCGCCGTTCCTCTTGGTCAGCCGGCTCCGTGGGGCCATGAAGCGCTCCACGGCACGCAGGAAGTACATCGTGAACGTCTCGGCCATGGAGGGCCAGTTCTCCCGCGCCTACAAGGGCCCCGGGCACCCGCATACCAACATGGCAAAGGCCGCGTTGAACATGATGACACGGACAAGCGCACAAGAGATGCTGGACAGCGACGGGATCCTGATGACAGCCGTCGACACCGGGTGGATCACCGATGAACGCCCGCACTACACCAAGGTCCGGCTCATGGAGGAAGGCTTCCACGCACCGCTCGACCTCGTGGACGGGGCGGCGCGTGTCTACGATCCCATCGTCATGGGCGAAAACGGCGAAGACCAGTACGGGGTCTTCCTGAAGGACTACAAGCCCTCCCCCTGGTAATCCAGGCGGAGGGCCGCAGTCCCTTCTAAGTCAGTCGCGTGATCTCGACTGTGACGGTGAGGCCTGAGCCGCCTCCGCCGGACAGGATGCCCTTCAAGGGAGGAACATCCCGGTAGTCCCGGCCCCGCGCCACAGTGACGTGGAGGTCTCCGGCAGGCTTGTGGTTGGTGGGATCCCAGCTGCGCCATTCGCCGTCCCACCATTCCAGCCACGCGTGGGATTGGCCTGCGACCGTCTCACCGATCTCGGCCGTGGGCCGCGGATGGATGTAACCGGACACGTACCGGGCTGGAATGCCGCAGCTTCGGAGCGAACCGATGGCCAAGTGGGCGAGGTCCTGGCAGACTCCTTGGCGCTGGTTCCAGGCTTCCTCTGCGTTGGTGGTGACGCCTGTAGTGCCTTTCACATAGCTCATTTCGCCGCGCATCCATTCGAAAATGGCCAGGGCTGTCTCGTGCGGGTTCTTGCCGGCCACGACGGCGGGAATGATTCCGAGGACTTCCTCCCCCGGACCGCTGAGCTGCGACTGCGGCAACCAGTCGCTGAACTGGTCCCGGATCTCGTCGGAAGCCATCACATCCCAGCCGACGATCTCGGCGTCGAGGGCTACCCGTTCCACCCGGTGGACCTCGACGGTGGTGGTGGCCACAACTTCGAGGCGCTCGTGCGGCATCTGCATATCGAAAGCGGTGACGCGGGTGCCCCAATAGTCACGGTAGGTGCTTACAGCAGCTTGCGACGGCGTGATCTTCAGTGAGGATTCAAGGACCACCTGTTGCGGATCGGTCAACGGCGTCATGCGTGCCTCGTTGTACGACAGAGTCACACGGCGGTTGTATTTGTAGGCCGTCTTGTGGACGATGCTCAGCCGGGTCATGAAACTTCTCCCACCCAGGCCAGTTCATCCGCCTGATTGAAGTACTTACGGGAAATCGCGTCGGAAGCCTGCGTGACGGCCTTCTGCACCCGGTCCATATGCTCGGGCAGCTCGGACATGAGATCGTCCGTGCGATGGAACTCAAGGAAGGTACGGGCCTGGCCGACGATCCGACGGGCGTCGTTGATGAAGCCCACCCGCTGCGCGGAGGGATCCAACTTGGCCAGGCACTCGTCAGCGTCGCGCAGGGCGAAGACGATGGAGCGCGGGAACAGACGGTCCAGCAGGAGGAACTCGGCAGCGTGTTGGTCCCCGAAGGCCGCACGGCGGGTCCGAAGGAACGACTCGTAGGCGCCCGCACAACGCAGCATGTTCACCCATGACATTCCCGCGGAAAGGACATCCCTGGTGGATAGCATCCGCGCGGTCATGTCGGCACGTTCGAGCGAGCGTCCGAGGACCAGGAAAAGCCAGCTTTCGTCGTGGCTCACCGTGGTGTCCGCGAGGCCCCTGACCATGGCTGTGCGTTCCAGGACCCAGTTGCAGAAGCGGTACGTGCCCACGACGTCCTTACGGTGCTGGTTCAGACCGTAGTACGTGGTGTTAAGGCTTTCCCATAATGACGACGACACGGTCTCGCGTGCCCGCCTGGCATTCTCACGCGCAGCCCCGAGGGAACCGGCAATGGACGTGGCACTCGTCTTGTCATAGGCGAGGGCGTGAAGCAATTCCGGCAAGCCGAATTCCTCACTCTGCGGCCTGGCTCCCATGACAGCCAGAAGTTCCCTCGCTACGCTGCGTTGTTCCTCGAGCGGCAGGTGGTTCAGGCGTTCGAGGTGGACGTCCAGGATTCTGGCCGTGCCGTCGGCCCGCTCCACGTAACGGCCGATCCAGAAAAGGGATTCAGCAATACGGCTCAGCATGGGGCTGTGCCTCCTTCGGGTCCTGCGTTGTAACGATGGATGTATCCTGCTCCGGCACCACGGCGTGACGGATCACTGCTGCTGGTCCGATTGGCGGTCCCGCCAGTTGCTTTCGACGGGCCAGACCGAGACCTGTTCGCGGACCGTGATCGCGGACCGCGGCAGCTCGACGGCGGGCAGCCGCGGGGAGTCCG
>NZ_JARVRF010000020.1 GCF_030209835.1 Arthrobacter sp. efr-133-R2A-120
TGCCGTCCTTCGCGCCATCAGCATCTGGCTGACAGCATTAGGAGACACGCCCTAGACCTGCTTGAGGGCCCGCTCCAGGTCCCCGATGAGGTCGTCCACATCCTCCAGCCCCACCGAAAGCCGCACGACGCCGTCGCTCAGGCCAATGGCCGCGCGGCCTTCCGGACCCATGGCGCGGTGCGTGGTGGTGGCGGGGTGGGTAATAAGGGACTTCGAATCGCCCAGGTTGTTCGAGATGTCGATGACGGCGAGCCCGTCCAGCAGCGCGAAGGCGGCCTCTTTCGCCGATCGCCCGGCAGAGGGGAGCAGCTCGAAGGTGAGCACGGTTCCGCCGGCCTTCATTTGCTTCGCGGCGAGCTCGAACTGCGGGTGCGACTTCAGGAGCGGGTACTTGACCCAGCTGATGGCCGGCTGTTCCTCAAGCCATTCGGCGATCCGCAACGCAGATGCCGAGGAGTGATTGACGCGCAGCGCCATCGTCTCCAGGCCCTTGGTCAGGACCCAGGCGTTGAACGCGGAAAGCGACGGCCCGGTGTGCCGCATGAGCTGCTTGACGGGACCGTCGATGAATTCCTTGGTGCCCAGGATTGCTCCGCCAAGGACCCGGCCCTGGCCGTCGATGTGCTTGGTGCCCGAGTAGACAATCACGTCTGCGCCGAGCTCGCCGCAGCGCTGCAGCAAGGGGGTGGCGAAGACGTTGTCGACGACGACGGTAGCGCCGGCTGCGTGGGCCAGCTCGCTCACCGCGGCGATGTCCACGATTTCCTGCATGGGGTTCGACGGCGACTCGAAGAACACTGCGGTTGTCGGCTCGGACAGGGCAGCACGCCACTGGTCCAGGTCAGGCCCGTCGACGAAGACGGTCTCGACACCCCAGCGCGGCAGGATCTCGTTGAGGATGACGAAGCAGGAACCGAAGAGCGAGCGGGCGGCAACCACGCGGTCACCGGCAGCCAGCAACGCACCGAGGGCGGTGAAGACTGCGGACATGCCCGACGCCGTCGCGAAGCACGCTTCGGTGCCTTCGAGCAGGCGGAGGCGCTCCTGGAAGGTGGCAACGGAGGGGTTGCCGTAGCGGGAGTAGACGAAGCGCTGGTCCTCGCCCGTGAACGCGCGCTCTGCGGCTGCGGCGGATTCGTAGACGAAGCCGGAGTTCAGGAAGACGGCCTCGGACGTTTCCTGGAAGTTGGTGCGGTCAAGGCCGCCGCGGACTGCCTGGGTGTCAGGGCTCCAGCCGGCGGCGTCAGGATTGAAAGTCACTTAGATGTTCCCCAGGTTCGTTGGAAGTCCGCGGTTTTTCCAGCCGTTCACGGTTCGCTCGCCGTAGCGGTCCGGTTCGCCCTCAAAGCCCTCAAGGACGTTGTAGGCGGTGTAGCCGGCCTGCGTTGCGGCGATCGCAGCGGCGATGGAACGCTGGCCGGAGCGGCAGAGGAAGACCAATTCGGTGCCGTCCGCTTCGGGAGCCTGCTGCTTCAGATCGTCGATGAAGCGTGAGTTGGGGATCCCGCCGGCCAGGTTCCACTGGATGAACAAGGGATCGTTCTCGGTGGCTTTGGTGTCCGGGATCCCGATGTGTGCCCACTCGCCTTCCGTGCGGACGTCCACCAGGATGGCGCCTTGTTCCAGCTTGGCCCAGGCGTCGTGCGGGCTGAGGTCGCCTGCATAGCTCATGCGTGGCCCTCGCCGTCGAACTCTTCATCAAGCTGGTCTACTGCATTGGCAACTGCGGCATCCGCGCTCGCGATCGCCGCGGGCAGGACGACAGCCTGGGCCACGATCACGTCGGTGCCGTTGAAGGTCGCGGCCGGACTGCCGTGCAACACATATCCCTCTGCGAGGGCGGTGGAAATCCGCTCGCAGAATTCCTTGGTGTCAGGGCCCGTGACGAGACGGTAGGAGAGTTTTTCTTCGGTGGGTTCAGGCATTGGTGCTCCTCAGTCACGCTTGCAGTTCGAAAGTGTCGATACGCCGAGTAGTCACCTGAGGCACCCCGCCGGAGAGAGGGTTGCCGACCAGCAAGTCAGGGCTTCGCGCTGGTACTCATTACTCAAGAAGAAAAATAACATCCACGACGGCGCCCTGCAGCACCGGCCGTCGTCATGTTCCGTAACCGGACGGCTGTGGATGGTGGGCCCACGCTGGCGAGGGCCCCGGGCTGAGCTTGCGAAGACTGGGAGCCAGTGGGGATTAGGATTCGGTTTCATCGGGCAGCGGTTCCAGGCTCGCCTGGATCCGGGGTGGGAGGGCGTCGAGCCGTGACCCTACCCCTGTGGGGGAGTGATGAAAAGTGGAACCTTGATGCTTCCGGATTTCCAGCAACTCGTGGACGGATATCCCGGTGGCCGTGGCGAGTGCATGCAGCGAGAGGCTGTTGTGATGAGCCAAGGCAAAAACAACACCCGACAGGGCTTCGAAACCTTCTGTCTCGTAGATTTCCTTCACCAAGTTGGACATGCCATTCGCATCATCGATTGATCCCGCTGACGCACCAGTCGCCATGGCCGTCAGCGACCATGCAGCAGAGTCGGGGCTGATGTAGATGCTCATGTCGATACCCTACGGACTCAGGCCCGCTTGGGGAATGGGCGATACGTTTATCTTTATGGCAGCACTCACCGATCTTGACCGCCAGCTCCTCTCTGCCCTGAGGGAGGACGGCAGGGCGTCCGTGGCCAGCCTCGCGCGCACGTTGGGCGTCGCCAGGGCCACTGTGAATAGCCGGCTCGAGCGTCTTGTCTCCTCCGGAACCATCGTTGGTTTTACCGCGAGGGTGCGCGACGAGGTCGATCCACTTGCGATTCGGGCTATTGCGCTCATTGCAGTGGAGGGAAGGTCTGCCGACAAGGTTATTCGCCAGCTCCGGGGACTTCCCGAGATTTGGGCGCTGCACACCACGAACGGCGGATGGGACCTCGTGGCGGAGCTACGCACGGAAAGCCTCAGCGATTTTGACCAGGTGCTGGGCAGGATCCGCGGCATCGAGGGGATCGTCAATAGTGAGACGAGTCTTTTGCTCAGCTCAGTTCTGCGATAACCGCTCACGTGACGTCGGAAGGCCGCTAAGCATTAAGCGCAATTACGTTCGTCATTTTGTACAGATTTTCAATGAAAAGTACGTACTTTGGCAATTGTGGATGCATATCGCCGCTCCGTAGCCTCGTAGCAACAGTGCTTATGAGGGAAAGGAGCGCACATGACGCGCTTTGTCGATGTCCGCAATATGGTTCGCTGGACGGCCGGGCGGGGCCCGGAGGCCATCATCTCGGAAATGATCCAGTACTTGGAGGACGACTTCCAGCGGTGGGAATCTTTTGACAAGACTCCGCGGGTGGCAAGTCACACGCCATTTGGCGTCATCGAGCTGATGCCCACCAGCGACCACGAAACATACGGCTTCAAGTATGTAAATGGACACCCTTCGAATCCCGCGCGCGGCTTCCAGACCGTGACAGCTTTCGGTGTGCTGTCCGACGTCCATAACGGCTACCCGACGTTCCTTGCGGAGATGACTGTGCTGACAGCGCTGCGGACTGCGGCCACGTCCGGAATGGTCGCGAAGAAACTCGCGCGCCCCGACGCCCGGATCATGGGGATGATCGGCACCGGAACCCAATCGGAGTTTCAGGCGCTGGCCTTCCGGGCGGCCCTGGGTATCAACACGGTCAGGATCTGGGACACGGATCCGGCTGCGATGGAAAAGTTCGTCCGGAACATGGCTCCCCTCGGCTTCGACATCACCATCGCAGCTTCGGCGGCGCACGCAGTTGAGGGCGCCGACGTCATCACCACATGCACGGCGGACAAGGCCAATGCCACGATCCTGACAGCAGACCAGGTTTCGCCCGGTGTTCACATCAACGCGATCGGAGGCGATTGCCCAGGGAAGACCGAACTCGACGCTACCATCCTCCGCCTCGGTGACGTCTTTGTGGAATACGATCCCCAGACGAGGATTGAAGGCGAGATCCAGCAAATGTCCGCCGATTTTCCCGTCACCGAATTCTGGCAAGTCCTGGGCGGGCACGCGCCGGGCCGGACCTCCAAGGACCAGATCACGATATTCGATTCCGTGGGCTTCGCGATCGAGGACTTTTCCGCCTTGCGGTATCTCCGCAATGCCGTTGACGGCTCGGAATTCTTCGAAGAGATCGACCTCGTCGCGAACCCCGATGACCCCAAGGACCTCTTCGGTCTGGTGCGGGCACTTTCTCCGATCGGATCCTGAAGCCCAACTCACTCGCAGTTGTTGTCGTTTTGGGCGCTCAGAACGACAACAACTGCGAGTCAGTTGGGGGAGAAGCCTGGTGCGCCGGCCCCAGAACCGGCGCACCAGACGTTTTATCCCGGCATTCCTCCTAGCCTCGTCGCCAACCGGCTATACCGCCGCCAGGCGCAGGATCAGCTCGGCATGCCCAGGGAACCTCAAAACGAGCGACTCGATGTCCCGAGCCGTTGGTTTCGTGGAGTCCGATCTCTCGTATCCCGGTGAGAGGCTGCAGCTGACCAAGGCGAACCCCGGTCCGGCCAACTCGGCACCGAACCAGGTGGAGTTGGGGGCAACTCCTTGCAAGGTCTCGCCTGCTTCCGGGTCCGGACCCAACAAGGCCTCGGTATACCCAAAGTCCTGATAGCCCAGCTCCCGGGAGAAGACATGCAGCCTGATTGGTGTCCCCAAATGGAAGAACCACAGTTCGTCCTGCTTGAGGGCGTGCAACTGGAGGACCTCCCCCGCCTCCAGCAGGTACCAGTTGGAGCTGTAGAGCGGATGGTCGACGCCGAAGCGCGGAGGCAGCGCCGAACCGGCGATATCCTCGTTGCTCACGAGCGCGGGCGCGAACCAGCCGCCCACGCTAGCGGGGGACATGTCCAGCTGTTTGATCCAGTCCTCGGCGAATCCACTCATGTGACCGGATCCTTCAGCGAGAAGCAGACGGTGATGCCGATGATGTCCTTGCCGCCCAGGGCACGCAGCAAACCCTTCTGGGTCACGATGTCCACATTCACCATGCCGCGCTCCTTGCTGGGGATGGCGATGGTCTCGTGGAAGTTGAGCAGCGGCTTTCCGCTCGCCATCACTTCCTTGTCGTGGGCAACGTGTTCCGCGCGCGAGTCCTGGTGCCCGATCAGCTCCGACTTGCTCATGCCCACCAGGTCCGCGAAGTTCTGGTTGACCCACAGGAAGACCGAATTCGCGTCCTTCACCACCCAGTACACGCCGTCCTGCCGGTCCAGCACATCGGCGACGCTCATGGGCGGAACTGTGGGAAGGAGCGCCGGGTCCAACGCCGGGGCGACAGTCATGGCGCAACCGCCGTTCCGCCGTCGGCCTCTAGTCTTTCGGCGAGGTCTTGCGCCAAGGCCACCATTGTCATGGTGGGGTTCCAGGAACCGCCGGTGGGCCAGAGGCTTCCGCCGGTGACGAAGACGTTCCGCACACCGTTGAGGCGGTAGTCGGTCCCGACGACGGCGTCCTCCTCTTCGCCGATCGGCAGGCTTGAGCTTTCGTGGACCAAGCCCGGCACACGGCGCTCCGGGATGGCGGGACGCTCGGCACCCCAGGTTCCGGCGTCGGGATCTCCGTGCCAGTATTCGACGCGCTCCGCACCTGCGGGGGACAGGACCCGCTCCAGCATCTGGAAGGTTCCCTCGTCCATGGTGTCCCACGTGTCGTCGTCGGTGGAGTTGGCCAACACCTGCAAGGTGACGTTGCAGGTGGGGTCCCCGCCCCCGGAGAGCCGCAAATGGTTCTCCGGGTTGCTTTCGTCCAGTTCGCCGAGGACGGCACAGACGAACACCAGGTAGTCCTCCGAGGACCGCAGCTGCGCGAGCGAAGCCGTGGCGACGACGTCGGGTGCGTAGCGTTCGGACTTCTGGGCGTTCTTGTCCGGGCAACGGTCGGAGAGGACCGAAAGCTGCACGTGGTACTGCATTCCGGCCCGACTCTTGCCCGCCAAATAGATGGCCGCCAGTTCCAACTCGCCGAGTTGTTCGCTGAAATCAAAATCCTCGCGGGGAACCCGGGCCACCACCGAGGTGATGAAGTGGGCGCTGAAGTGCCCACCGGCGCCCTGGACCTGCGGGAAGGAATTCAGGACCAGGGTTGCCGGCGGAAGAGTGCCCATGGCCAAGACCAGATTGGCGTTGCCGACGTTCACCACGCCGCGGTTGGTGTTCAACGCCGTGGCCCGTCCGTCCTGCTGGAGCACGCTCAACACGGTGCAGTCCGTGACCATGCGAAGAGCGGCGCCCTTGCCTTGGGCCTCAAGTGCCGCTTGCTTGTCCGTCAGTTCAAGGAGGACTGCCGGCGTCGAGAACTTCGCGAAGTCCACGCCCGACGTCGCGCCGGTCGCCGCAGCGAGCGGGGCCGGCATGCTGCGGGTGGCGGAATCGATCTTGTGAAGGCCCGCCTCAAGCCTTTCCTGGAGGGCTTTCTGCATGATTCCGTAGACGGGCCGGGTGTCGTTGATCAGATCGACGACGGCGGCCGACCGACCGGCGTCGATTTGGTCCGCCGAAACCACGTTGAGCAGGTCTTCCGCGGACGTGAAGTGCGACTTGGCGGCGTCCATCACTGCCCGCGGCCAGCCCCGCATTTCATCTTCCTCGGGGCGGGGGCACCATGCGCTCCACATGATGCTGCGTCCGCCGTAGAAAGGGACCATGCCGTGCTGCCAGGAAATCTTGCCTGGCGGCTGGGTGGCCGTGGCGGCCGCCAAGGTCCACGGGAAGGTCTCCGAGAGGCCCCCCAGGGTCTCCTTGTAGGGCAGCGGAAGGTTCTGGAAGTGCTGCGGCAAGAAAAACGGACCCCGTTCAATGATCAGGATCCGTGCGTGCGGGTTGACTGTCAGTGTCCGCTCAGCAAAGGCGTAGGCGCAGAACCCGCTGCCGATGACGATGTGGTCGAATTGCTCTTCTTCGCGGACTTTTTTCCATTCCCCCTCGGAGAGGAAGAAAACATGATCCATGACCTTCTGGGGCGAGGGATCCTGGGGTCCGGGCGTGGGAAAACCGTGATTGAAATTCTGGGACGAAGAAACTGCACTCACAATGATGCCCTCCATCAACTTTGCTGATTCCACGGCACCGTGAAACCAGGTGCCCGCTGGGCCGAGAGGCAGATCACCCTTCCCCAGCAGAGTTCACGGGACTAGTTAACTACTGCCGCCATGGCGGCACAATAGAGTTCGGCAAGCTAAATTGCCTGGCCCGCTACACTCGGATCCATGGTGGGTCATGGGGGAACCAAAACCGTAGGGATATTACTGGCAGGGCTGCTGCTTGCGGCCGGTTTGTCCGGCTGCGAATATACCGACGCCGGCGATCCGCAGCCGGCTGCCGGGCCGACGCGAAGTTCCCCGCCACGGGTCCAGTTGCCCACTAAGGATCAGGCAACCGTTGCGCTCGAAGCCAGCAACCTCGTTGCCGCCAAGCAACTTCTCGGGGCTGCTTCCGGAGCGGTGATCCTGGAGGATTCAGGCACGGTGGGTGGCCCCGTCAGCGGGATTAGAAAGACTGCGAGGGTGGAGGACGCAGGCCCGTATACCGTGACCGCAGCCTGTGTTGGCGCCTCGGACGTCCAGTTGGTCATCGCCCAGGATCCACGGACCGGCCTGGCCCCGCAGGACCAGACGTTCGATTGCTCTGTTCCCTATGCTCGCGTTGTTCAGCTGCAGCCAGGGCCGGTCACTGTCCAGGTCATGGTGATGCGGGCATATGCAGGCGCTTCCGCCGCGTCTACCGGCGGCGGAGTCGCCGCGGTAAGGATCACGGCCGGCGGCTGAAATCCTCCGGCAAGCAGGCCGCGGCTATTGAAGGTGTCCCGGTTCCGGCGCGGTCCCAGGTGGCCGATGCGGCGGGGGTGGGCCGGGATGCGGGGGCCCGGGTACATGTTTGTGCAGGTGCGGCGGATGCGGGGGTGGCGGGCCACCGCGCAGGTGCGGCGGCTGCAGGATCTGCGGAGACCCCTCCGGTGCGTTCTCCCCGGGCGCGGTGTCCACCGTCTTGAGCCCGGCATCCTCGCGACCGGTTCCCATGGCGGCATCGTTGGATTCCTCGGTCACGAGCCCGTAATAGCTGTAGAGTTCCTGTTCCTGCGTCTCCGTGATCACGCCGCGGTCGCTCTCGATGCGCGGACCCTTCTTCACTTTGTCCTTGGCGAAGGCCACCCTGATCACCGAATTCTCCAGGCTGGCCCCGGAAAGCGGGGCGAAAGACTCTGACATGCCGAACAAGCCGGTCCGCACAGTGACAAAGACAGGATCCCCGGAATCACCACTGGTGAAGATTTGTTCCACTGAGCCGATTTTTTCCCCGTCGGCGTCCACCACAATCCCTCCGTTGAGGACGATGTTATCGATGTCCTGCAGACTGAGCATGAGGTAGATCCTTCTCGTACGGGCCCGGTGCTACCGCCCGAGCTGTTCTATATTCTGTCCCGATTCTTCGCACCCGGCGATAGGCTCCGTTTCCGGCACGCGCCGAACGCGCTCACTGTCCGGTGGCTGCCAGCACCGCCACCGCCGCGAACACCGTCAGAGGCGCAACGATCAGTCCGAAGATCGCATATCCCTTCCACGTAATCAGCACGTTCATGCGCATTAGCCGGTCGTGCCACAACAGGGTGGCCAGCGATGCCCAGGGGGTGATGATCGGGCCCGCATTGACTCCGATCAGCAACGCCGCCATCCGCGCGGGTGTCCCGGCGAGCGGTTCCGCCAGCAGGTAGGCAGGCAAATTGTTGAGGACATTGGAACCGGCGGCGCCCGTCGCGGCAAGCCGAACCAAATCCATGAAGCCCTGGCCTTGTCCGGCCAGCTGACTCAGCAACACGGGAGCCCCCAGGTGCCTGGCTGCTTCCATCACCAGAAAGAGGCCGGAAGCGAACAGCAACAAGGACCAAGGAATCAGCGACACCTTGAGAACACGCCGGCGCCGCAACGCGAACACCACGCCCAGCACAACAGCCCCGGCCAGGGCCGGGATCCATACCGGGATCCCGGACACCAAGGCAGGCAGCAGCAACACCAGCACCACAGCGCTGCACCCGAGCAGAATCCGGTCCGCCGCAGGCCTGGATTCGGCGCCTGCTGGCTGATCCGGCCTGATCCGCCCGAGCGGGATCCGTGAATAGCGGTTGCGCAGATCCCGCCGGAAGACGATCCCGATGAACAGCAGGGGTACGAGAACGGCCGCAAGGGAGGGGGCCCACATCAGGCCGGCAAACCCGCCCGGAGTAATACCGCCAAGGCTGTGCTGGGCCAGAAGGTTGGTCAGGTTGGAAATGGGCAGCAGCAGGCTTGCCGTGTTGGCCAGCCACACCGTGGTCAGTGCGAAGGGCAGCGCCGGCAGCCCGGCTTGCCGCGTCACACTGACCACCACCGGGGTCAGCAATACCGCCGTCGTGTCCAAAGACAGGAAGACGGTACTGAGCGTCGCGAAGACCGCCAGGAACAGCCACAAAAGAATGCTGTATCCGCGGCCCCAATAACGGAGCCGGCGGGCGGTCCAAAGGAAGACTCCGGCCTCACTGCACAGCTCAGTCACAACGGTCATCGCGACGACGAACAGCAGAATCGGAGCCACCCGATCCACGAGTGCCGCGAGATCGGCGAAAGGCAGGGCGCCCGTGGCGATCGCCACGGCACCGGCCGCAAGCAGAACCGCTCCAATGATCGCCAGACGCATGAACGGAGTCTATTCCCCGGCTAAGCTCGGATCACGTCGATCCTGACTGAATCCCTGCTTGACGGAAAACATAGGTGCAACAGTGACGCTTGCCGAGGACATCTTCAACCAGCCAATCCGGATCCAATTCGAGGCATTCATCGACGAGCACCGGCGCGCGCTCAATGACTCCTTGAATGGGTTGACGGAGGAACAGGCCCGGCGGTCATTGGTGCCGTCCCGGACCACCTTGCTCGGCCTCGTGAAACACGCGACCTTCGTCGAGAAGGTCTGGTTCGACGAAGCCATCACATGCCGTTCCCGT
Source organism: Arthrobacter sp. efr-133-R2A-120 (assembly GCF_030209835.1). Lineage (GTDB taxonomy): Bacteria > Actinomycetota > Actinomycetes > Actinomycetales > Micrococcaceae > Arthrobacter. The sequence goes on from NZ_JARVRF010000020.1 coordinate 9,989, forward strand.
GCCGAGATCGGCATCCCTTCGACGCCGGACGAGTCGTTTATCCTCGATGACGGCGACACCATCGCTTCAATCCAGCAGGCACACCGCGAGGCATGCGAAGCATCGCGCCAGGCGACATCGTCCTTGGGGCTCGACGACATGCTCAACGGCAACCGACGTGGCCCGCTTCCGCTGCGCTGGGTGTACCTCCACATGCTCCGCGAGCTCGCGCAACACTGCGGACACGCAGACATCCTGCGGGAGCAGATCCTGAGCCAGTAGCAGTCGCGAAAACCCTACTCGATCCCCGCGAACAGCTCGTTGAGCTCGGCCGTCAGCTGTTTGCGCATTGCCGGGGTGCCGATCTCCCTGCCATCCACATGGTTGACGGGCGCGATGAGCCGGATGCTCGAGATCAGCCACACCGCGTCGGCGTCGAACAGGTCTTGCGGAACCAGCGGGCCGTAGCCGAGCTCCCAGCCCGCTGCCTTTGCCTTGGTGAAAAGCGCGTCCTGGGACGTGCCCGGCAGGATGCCGCTGTCCAGTTGCGGAGTGATGAGGCGCTTGACGGTGCGTACCGAGCCGGCGCCGTCGTCGACCGTTTCAACGTGAGCCAGCAACACCGTGGACGTCGGGCCCTCCAGGACACGCCCGTCCGTTGAGGTGAAGATCGCGTCGTCCGCACCTTGCTTGTGCGCGTAGCGCAGCGCGGCCATATTCACGGCATAGGACAGAGTCTTGGCGCCGAGCAGCAGCCAGGGGGCGCGGTCGCCCGCTTCCGTGTCGAAGCCACGGTCAAGAAGTACGACGTCGATGCCCGTCTCGCGCTGCCGGCGACTGCCCGCGGGGGACGGCGAAGCCTGGATCCAGCACGTAGGAGTCGAAGCGCCCTCAACGCCGCGCGTCACCAGAAGCTTGACGACAACCTCGTCTTCGGCCGGGCTTGGCGCGGGGAAGGCGTCGCGGAATTCGGTGATCGCGGTGTCAATCGCACGGCGCCAGACGTTCGGCTCAGGAATGTTGAGGTCGAGTGCGCGGGCTGAACTCTCAAGCCTGTTCAGGTGCGCTTGCACCTTCCGCGCACGGCCCTCGACGGCGAGCAGCGACTCGAAGACGCCGTCGCCTCGGGTGGCGCCCAGGTCGGTTGCCATGAGCTGCGGCTGGCTGGAATCGGCGATGCGGCCGTTTTCGAACGCTGGATCCAGGAAAACGAGGACCGTCGAGGCAGGTAAAGTCATGCTTCCAGCTTAGTGCTGGCCCGCAGGACAAACAGTTGGGAAGGGTGCGCCAGATAGGCTGGGCTGACTGCTAGTTCTTTGATTGGTTGTTTGATCGTGGGGGTGTGGGGTGCTGTTTCCTTTTCAGTTCGGGATCGAGTGGACCTGGCTCCTCAGCGCGTGGGCCATCGTTGAGATCATCTTGAGGGTCGTGCTGCTCGGCGTTATACCTGGAAACCGCCGTCCCACCACGGCCATGGCCTGGCTCCTGGCCGTCTTCCTCGTTCCGTCAGTCGGTTTCGTCCTGTTCCTGTTGTTCGGCAATTTCCGCTTGTCCCGCCGTCGTCGTGAACAGCAGGAGGAAGTCAACGAACGGGTGCGCGCCGGCACGTCGGCGCTCGCCGACGTCGTCAGCAAATACTCGGGACCGGAATGGGTGACCTCGGCTGGTGAACTGAACCAGCGCCTCGGCTCGCTGCCGATGGTGGACGGCAACTCCGTGGAGCTGATCCCCGGCTACGAGGAGTCCATCAAGGCCATGGCGGAAGCGGTCCGGGGGGCCAAGAAGTTCGTCAACGCGGAGTTCTACATCATGAGCAGCGACTCGGTAACGGACGAACTCCTCACTGAGTTGGAAAATGCAGCCGCGCGCGGCGTCAATGTCCGCCTTCTGTTCGACCACATCGGCACGCTGCGGATCCCGGGCTACCGAAAGCTGGTCCGCAGGCTCAAGCGCGGCCAGATCCAGTGGCGCCGCATGTTGCCGTTGTTGCCCATCCACGGCCAGTGGCGCCGTCCGGATTTGCGGAACCACCGGAAAATCCTGGTGATCGACGGCGAAATTGCCTTCACCGGCTCCCAGAACCTGATCGAGCCTTCCTACAACAACCCCAAGCACCGACGCGCCGGGCGTAAGTGGATGGAGCTCATGGCGCGGATGGAGGGGCCGATCGTTGCGACCCTCAACGTTGTCTTCGCTACTGACTGGCTCAGCGAAACCGATGAATCCCTCGAACATCAACTGCAGGTCGCGGTCCAGGCAACACCCGGCCGGATGACAGCCCAGGTGGTTCCCAGCGGCCCGGGGTTTGTCACGGAAAACAACCTGCGCCTGTTCAACACGTTGATCTACTCGGCCCAGCACCGAATCTCGATTTGCAGTCCGTACTTCGTGCCCGACGATTCGCTGCTGTATGCCATCACGACGGCGGCCCAGCGAGGCGTCGACGTGGAGCTTTTCGTCTCTGAGAAAGGCGACCAGTTCCTTGTCCACCATGCGCAGCGCTCATACTACGAGGCGCTCCTCGAAGCCGGGGTACGGATCTACCTCTACCGCGCGCCATACGTGCTGCACGCCAAGCACTTCACCATCGACGAAGAAGTGGCAGTCCTCGGCTCCAGCAATATGGACATGCGCTCCTTCTCGCTCAACATGGAGGTGTCCGTGATGCTACTGGGCGCCGAAGCCGTGGACAGCATGCGCTCCGTGGAGTCGAGCTACCGGGAAATGTGCCGGGAGTTGACCCTGCAGGACTGGTTGCACCGGCCGATGCTTGCCAAATACGTGGACAACGTTGCGCGGTTGACCGCCACGCTGCAGTAGGGCTCAGTCCTCGGCGCAGGCCTCATCCGCGGGTTCGGCGTGGATCCTCGACAACAGCCCATGGAGTTGCTGGAGCTCATCGGCGGAGAATCCGGCAAAGGCCTCCTGCTCGACGTCGGCCACCGCAACTTCAATCGACGCCACCGCGCGCTTGCCTTCCGCAGTGATTTCAACGATATGGCGACGGCGGTCCGCGGGATCGCGGCGGCGCTCCGCCAGCCCTTCGCGCTCAAGGTCGTTCAGGACCGCCACCAGTCCGCTTGCGTCGATGGAGAGGATATCGATGAGGCCCTGCTGACTGAGCGGCCCGGACTCGTCAAGCCGGCACAGCAGCACGGCATGCCTTGGACTGAGCCCGGAGGAGTCCAGCGCCTGGCGGAGGCGCGTATTCATGATGCGCCCGTGGCGCGCCAAGAGGAACCCCAGTTGCTTTCCCGCTGCCGAAGAACTCATCAGGAAAATCTTATCACTGAGGAAATTATTGACCATTCGAAATCGTTGTGACTCATAAACGATCTGAGCGGCACAAGCCGAGCAGCGTGAGCTTCTTACATAAGGGAGTTGCCATGAATGACCAGGCTCAGCACCCCACTGTGGTGGTTATCGGCGGAGGCTACGGCGGGATCTCCGTAGCCAAGGCGCTGGACGAACATGCGACCGTTACGTTGGTGGAGCCCAAGGACGCTTTCGTGCACAACATTGCGGCCCTCCGATCTGTGGTCCAAACCGATTTCCTGCCGCGGATGTTCCTTCCCTATGGCCGCCTGCTGGCGCACGGTGAGGTACTCCGGGACCGCGCTGTCCGGGTGGACGGGCACACCGTCGAGTTGGCTTCGGGTGCCAGCTTGGCGCCGGACTACATCGTCCTCGCGAGCGGTTCCAGCTATCCCTTCCCGGCCAAGAGTGATCGACTGGTCACCACCGACGCCATCGCCCGCTACCAAGCCGCACATGATGACCTCAAACGCGCGGACAGGGTGATGCTGCTAGGCGCCGGGGCGGTAGGCCTTGAATTTGCCGGCGAGATCGCCTCCGCGTGGCCGGACAAAGACATTGTGCTGGTGGACCTGGCGCCGGACATCCTTCCCGGACCGTACGATCCGCGGCTGCGGACCGAGGTCAACCGGCAGCTGGATGAGATAGGCGTGCGGCGAATCATGGGCAGCGCGTTGGTGCAGTTGCCTCCGGTTCCTGCGGGTGAATTCGCCACGTTCACGGTCAATACCACGGACGGCACTGCAATTGAGGCGGACATCTGGTTCCGCTGCTACGGAATAGCTCCGCAGACGGACTATGCGGCCGGAGACCTGCTTGCCGCGCGGACTGCCGAGGGCTACCTGGACGTCACCTCCGAACTCCGCGTCGTGGGCTTCGAGAACGTGTACGCCTTGGGCGACATTTCGGCGATTGACGTGAACAAAGCCGGCGTCGCTGGGCGCGAGGCCGCCGTGGTTGCCAAGAACATCCAAGCCCAGATTGAGGGCTCCGCGGAACTGGCCGCTTACACGCCGTCGAAGCCCGTCATCATCCTTCCGCTGGGACCGTCCGGCGGCTCGGGACAACTGCCCGACGGCGAGATCGCCAGCCCGGAGCTGATCTCCCAGATCAAGGGCCAACACATGATGATCGACCGCTACGTCGAAATGTTGAACCTCGGGGCATGAGCTGGCTGCCTCCGCCGACTGCTAGTACTCGCCCTTGATCACGAAAAACGAGCCGCGGATAACGCCTGCCAACTTTGACTTCTGGCGAGCGAACTTGAAGCGTGACGCGAGTTCTTCCGGAATCTCCATGCCTTCGGCGAGTTTGAATCCGACCGCCCGCTTTCCGCCGGCATCGATGCTGTACATGACGTTGATCGACAGCCCCGACTCGTAGAAAACGTAGGCCATCCGCAAACCGTCGACTTCGAAGGCTGTCGCTTCCAGCGGGCGGGAGCTGATGACGATGTCACGCTCGTCCTTCAGGATACGGCTCACCCGCTCGACCACCTCCGGAACCTCGCTCGCGGGGCTCACTGTGAAGGCATGGTCGTACTTGTTCCGGTAGTAGCGGCCCTCGTTGGCGCGCAACCCGGCAAGCGCCTCGGCAACGGGAGACGATTCCAGACCGACAGTAGAAACATTCTCGAAGTCAACGATGTACGGCATGCACCCTCCTAGTAAGACGTAGTGGGACCAATGCTAATGCTTGGGGTGCGGGCACTCCCAAGAGGGCTTTCCTTCCGGCGGCAATAGGGCGATTCTGTAATTCCAAGCATGTTTGGAAGCGTTCTTCGGAGGCGTCATGGCGCGGAAAAACGAGTCCCCGGCGGTGCAGGCACTGCCTGAGCCGGGAGACGAATACCCTGAGAAAGTCCGGATCCTGGCCGAGGGCCGATTGGTCAGCGACAGGCTATGGAACGCGGACCTCGCACCGGCCCGGCAACGCAATTGGAGGGTTCGCAGCCTCTTCGCCCTGTGGATGTGCGACGTCCACAGCATCGCCGGCTACACTTTCGCGGCCGGCCTCTTCATCACCGGACTGGTGGGCTGGCAGGTCTTCCTGGCCCTGGTCCTCGGCATCACCCTGGTCTACTTCCTCATGAACTTCGCCGGGACGGCTGGGCAGAAAACGGGCGTTCCGTATCCGGTCCTCGCGCGGATGTCGTTCGGCCTTTTCGGCGCCAACCTTGCTGCCCTGATCCGGGCACTCATCGCCATCGCCTGGTACGGAATCCAGACCTGGCTCGCTTCGGAAGCCGTGCTGGTGCTGCTGTTTTCCGTGTGGCCCCAGCTGACTTCGCTCGACGGTCCGGACGTGCCACGCATCCTGGGCCTGACGCCGCTCGGCTGGGCGGCCTTCCTGGTCCTCTGGGCGGTCCAGCTGCTGGTTATCCGCCGCGGCATGGAGACGGTCCGGAAGTTCCAGGACTGGGCCGGTCCCGCCATTTGGGTGGCCATGTTCGCGCTCGCGATCTACATCCTGACGCAAGCGGGCAACAAGTTCAGCCTCTCGATCCCCGGCGTCGCGCCCTTGGACGGCCCGGCAGCCCTGACCCAGTTCTTCTCTGCCATCGCCCTCACAGTCACGTACTTTGCTGCGCTTCTCCTGAACTTTTGCGATTTCTCCCGGTTCTCGCCGGACCGGAAGACCATCCTGCGCGGCAACTTCTGGGGCCTGCCCGTGAACTTCATCGCGTTCGCCCTTGTCACGGTGGTGGTCACGGCCGGCGCGGCGTCCTACTTCACCGCAGACCAGTACCGCGGGCAGGACATGTTCAAGGTCATCACCGATCCTGTGGCGATCGTCCAGGCGATCAAGAATCCGTGGATCACCATCATCGCCGCCGTGACCTTCGTCGTGGCCACGATCGGCATCAATGTGGTGGCCAACTTCGTCTCAGCCTCCTACGACCTCGCCAACGTGGCCCCGCACCGGATCGACTTCCGCCGTGGCGGCCTCATCAGCGCGGTGCTCGCAATTGTGATCCTGCCTTGGAACCTCTTCAGCAGCCCCGTGGTGATCGTGTATTTCCTGGGCGGCCTCGGCGCGTTGCTCGGTCCACTGTTCGGGGTCATCTTCACGGACTTCTTCCGCATCCGGCACCAGCGGTGCAAGGTCTCGGACCTGTATCACGAGGACGAGAACGGCCTCTACTTCTACACCAAAGGCTGGAACCTCAAGGCCATTGCCGCGCTGGTTCCGGCCGCCGTCGTCGCGGGTGTCTTGGCGCTGGTCCCGGCACTGCAGACCTTCCTCCCGGGAGGCTCGGGCCTGGGCCCGTATTCATGGTTCGTGGGGGCCATCCTCGCCAGCCTGATCTACTACACGATCACCCGCAACGATCCCCGGACGGTCCGCGCCAGGACGGAAGAACACGACTGATTCTCAGGTAGTGGGAAACTCCGCGCCCAGGGCGGAGAGCACGCCGAACGCCTTGGTCCGGATTTCCTCGTATTCGTCCTGGGGCGTCGAGTCCGCCGTAATGGCGCCGCCGACGCCGAGACTGAGCGTGCGTCCGCCGTCGCCGTCGGGACCCATCACCAAGGTCCGGATCACAACGGCGAGATCCGTCGCCGCGTTGAGGGAGAAGTACCCGATCGCGCCGGAATAGACGCCGCGCGGTCCGGACTCCAAGCCGTCAAGGATGTCCATGGTGCTGATCTTCGGGGCGCCCGTCATGGACCCGGCAGGGAACGCGGCCGCCACTGCCTCGGCCCGCGGTGCTCCGGGTCGCAGCCGGGCGTCGATGGTGCTCACCATCTGGTGCACCGTGGCGTAGCTTTCCACCGCGCACAACCGGCTGACGGTCACCGATCCGGGCACGGCGAAATGGCTGAGGTCGTTGCGGAGCAAATCCACAATCATGATGTTCTCGGCACGGTCCTTGAGCGAGGATTCAAGGCCACGGCGCAGCGCCTCGTCGATGACCGGATCGTTGGCCCGCGCCCTGGTGCCCTTGATCGGCTCGGCCCGCATGCCGCCGTCGGAAGTTATCCGCAGGAAGCGCTCCGGCGAGGTACTCGCGACCGTCAGATCGCCGAACCGCAAGTAGCTCGCGAACGGCGCCGGGTTGCGCTTGCGCAGCGCGAGGTAGCTCTCCCACGGGTCCAGCCCGGGATCCGAGGCGGTCACGGTGGTGGTCAAGCAGACCTCGTACGTGTTGCCCTCGGCGATCTGGTTCTGGGCTTCGGTGATTTTGCTTTTGTATTCGTCCTCGGTGTCGCGGCTGGAGAACTCAAGTGCCACTGCGGAACTCCCGACGGCGGGGTCCCCGGCCGGGTGCCTCGGCGCGGTGGCCGATTGGAGTGCCGACGCCGCAGACAGCACGGCCCCGCGCGCAAGCCCAAGCCAATCGCCGGCGTCTGGGGCATCGATGGCGAGCAGCCACACTGTTTCGTCACGGTGGTCGATCACCACCGCCCGGCCGGCGAAGAGCAACGCCGCATCCGGAGTGCCGGCTTTGACATCGCTGCCACCGGTCTCCCGCTTCAGTTCATAGCCGAGGTACCCCAGCCAACCGAGCGTGAATTCGCAGTCATAGCCTTCCGGTGCCCTCAAGGCCTTGCGGCCCCACACGGTGTCCAGCCAGCGGAAGAAGGGACCGGTGGTCTCCACGGTGGCGCATCCGGCACTCAGCCGGGTGGATCCGGAACTGTGCGTTACAGCCTGACCGAATGAACCGCCGTCGTCCGCGAGGATGCTGAAGCGGCTGCGCTCGGCCGCGGCGTTGGGGGATCCGGCGTCGCTGACTGTGTCCCTGTTGGAGGACGTGTTGGAGGAATCGAGCCAGACGGCATTGGCGGACTTGGCGTACAGCGCTTGGAACAGGTCCGCGGCGTCCGGCGTGGCGTCGATCCGTTCGGCCTTGAGCTGCAAGCCGCGGCGCGCCGAGAGCTCGGGAGCCAGCACGGGGGAGAGCGAAGAGAGGTAGCTCAGCGCCTGCAGGGCGTCGTCCGGGGCGTTTCCGTCCGCGCGGTTCAGCACCCTGACATCCGTGTGGTCGAGGATGTCGTCGGTCTCCAGCCACTCGTCCTCCTGCGCCGCCCAGCTGTCCCAGAACGGTTCGTAGCTGCTGCCGTCCCGGGCCATCGCACGATGCCGGCGGTCGTCGTCGGGAGCGTCCACCCAGACCACGGCGTCCAGCATGGGCCGGGCGGCACTCGCGGCTGCCCCGACGCCCTCGACAATGACGATTTCGGCAGGCAGGGTGACGTGGTTGCGGCCGTCGTAGTGTTTCTCCCAGTCCCAACTGACCCACTCGGCGGCGTCGCCGCGTCGCAGCGGTTCCAGGACCGTGGTCACGTACCGTTCGATTCCCGCGGCGAGGCCGTTCCAGCCCGGATAGATGTCCTCGAGATGGAACAGCGACACCTTGTGATGCATGCGGAGGCGGGCGGCTAGTTCGACGGCGAGAGTGGTCTTTCCCGCGCCGGACCGGCCATCGATGGCGATGATCACGGGTGCTGGGGTCATGAAATAGAGCGTACCTGCTGTGGGTCGTGGTGCTGTGCGAGCTGCCTGGCGGCAAGGACGTCCCGGGTGTGGGCGACGATGCCTGGAACGGCCGCGCGGATGAGGTCCCAGGTGACGTCGAAATCGTGGTGGCCCCCGTACCAGGGGTCCTCGATGCCCAGGTCCAGGGTGCTCCGGCCTGCTACGGACGGGTCGAAACTGCGCAGCATCCGGATCTTTGCGAGTGTTTCCGAATCCGGGGCGGCCTCGTGCAACCACCCATAGTGATCCACGTCTAGGGCCAAAATCAGGTCCCGCTCCCGGAACCACTCCTGGCGCCAGCTTCTGGCAACGTGTCCTTCGGAGCGGATGCGGTGTGCCGAAAGGACCCGGGCTGCACGTGGATCGATGGGGTGCCCTGCCTCGTAGGAGGTAGTTCCCGCGGAGTCCACAACAACCGCTCCACCGAGCCCTCCGGTGTCGAACGCTTCGGTCAACATCAGTTCCGCCATGGGTGAGCGGCAGATGTTTCCCGTGCAGACGGTGATGATGCGGTATGGGCTCGACGCTGAGTACATGGAGCAAGCATGGAGGATCCCACCCCGTCTTGGCTAGTCAGAATCATAGAATTTGTAAAGTCGCTGGTGGAGGCGTAGAAGCACAGGCCGGGTCAGGAAATCCGCAAGTGCTCCAGGACTTCCTCGGCGCCGGGGTATGCGGCTTGGGTGCCCTTCTTGGTAGTGGCGAGCGCCGCGGCAACCGAAGCGAACGCTGCGGCTTCGGCCAAGGTTTCGCCCGCGGCGAGGCGGGCAGCGACGGCGCCCGTGAAGGCGTCCCCTGCACCGGTCGTATCCACCGCATTGACCTTGGTGGGTGCGATCCGGGAGATCTGTTCCCCGGACGCGGCGAGGGAATCCAGCACCACTGAGCCATGGGAGCCTAGGGTAACGAGGACCCGCTCCAGCCCCCGCTCGGCGAACTGGCTTCGAACCGGTTCCCAGGCGCTTGCGTGGGCGCCCGGGTGGGGCATCTCGGCGTCGCCCAGGAACATCGAGGCTTCGTGGGCGTTCACGAGCAGGACATCGCTCAACGCGGCCAGGCTTTGCGGGATCTCGGCGTACGGCGAGAGGTTCAACAGAACTGTTGCGCCGGCGTCGTGCGCTGTTTTGGCGGCAGCCTCCACGGTCTCAAGGCTGACCTCCAGGCAGAGGCAGAGCACCGCGGCGTCGCCGAAAGCGTCCGCCGGGACGTCCGCCGGAGCGAGCGTTCCGTTGGCGCCGGCCGAAATGATGATGTTGTTCTCACCGTTCGCGTCCACCGCGATAACCGCGACGCCGGTGGCCACATCCGCGGAACGGCGGACGCGCGAAACGTCCACGCCGGCCCCTTCCGTGGAGGCGAGGAGCATGGCGCCGTTGGAGTCGTTTCCGACCGCGCCGATCAGGCTCACCGTGCCGCCCAACTTGCTCGCCGCGACGGCCTGGTTGGCGCTTTTGCCGCCGGGATTGACCGCGAAACCGTTACCGTGGACGGTTTCGCCCGGGAGCGGGAGCCGCTCGCAATAGATGGTCAGGTCCGCGTTCAAGGACCCGACGACCACGATCCTGCGGTTCACTTTTCAACCTCGGCTTCGAGGGGCTTGGGGATGAGCAGCGACGCCGCGAAGGCGGCAACCGTGATGGCCAGGCCTACGACGACGACCGTCAAGTACGAGGCTTTGGCGTCGCCGAGCGCCGAGGTCGCCACAAGGACCGCCGGCAACACCAGGAAGCTCAGGCCGGCGCCAAGGTTGAAGGCGCCGGCGTTCATGCCGGGCAGGAAGCCGGGGTTGCCGGCGGGGGAGAGGACAACTCCGAGTCCGTTGAGCATGATGTTGACCGTACCGGCGTACATGATGCCGAGCAAGGCCGTTCCCACGATCATGAGGGGAAGGCTGCTGAGTCCGAGGAACGCGATGATCGCCAGGGCCGCGATGCTGCCCAGCATGCCGATGCGCAGGACTTTGGTGTAGCCGAGCACGGGGGCGAGCCGGCCGCTGATGGGTCCGAACACCCAGCCGAGGAGGGCGTACGGCGTGAGGATCATGAGCGACATCTCGGTGGGGCCGACCCCGAATCCCGGTGCCGCGGCCTGGACGTAGGCCGGGACGATGCCGTTGATGACTGCGAAGATGCCGGTCATGGCGAGGGTGGTGGTCAGCAGCGGCGCCCAGGTGGAACGCTGGCGAAGGTGGATCGTTTCCACCATGGGCTTCTTAGAGCGCTTCTCGACTGTCCAGAACGCGGCGAACGCGGCGGCAGCGACCACAATCAGCCCGATGGCCAGGACGAGCGTCCCTGAAGAGAAGGCGCCAACCAGCTTGGATCCTTCATTGAGGGCCGTCAGGAGTGCCCCCACCGCGATGACAATGAAGAACACGCCCAGCCAGTCCATGCCGGTACCGGCAGCAGGCTTGCTCTCGCCGGCAAGGATGGCGATCAAGGCTGTTGCCACGATTGCGAGGCCAACCATGAGCCAGAAGATGCTGCGGAATCCGAAGTGCTCGGCGAAGTAACCGCCCACGAAGGAGTCGACACCGGCTACGCCGCCATTGACTGCCGTGATGAGGCCCATCAGGGCTCCGTACTTGCGCGGGTTGTTGACGGCGGAGCGCAGCATGATGAGGCACAGCGGCACGGTGGGGCCGCTGACGCCCTGGATGATGCGGCCCACGAAGAGCCAGGTGACGTCCGGTGCCATGGCCGCGATGACCGAGCCGACGGCCATCAGCAGCATCATGCCCAGGAGGATCTTCTTGCGTCCGACGATGTCGCTCAGGCGCGGCAGGAAGAGCGAGAACAGGGCCGCGGCCGTGAAGAACCAGGTCTGGGAGAGGCCGATGACTGCCTGGTCCGTGTGGAGCTCGTTGCCCATGGTCACGAGGGCCGGGCTGAGCATTGAAGCGTTGAGCTGGAAGGCCACGCAGGCGGCCAGCAGGGCGACCATGAGGGCCGCGACATTGCCGCGGTTGGTCTTGGTTTCGGTGATGAGGGTGGTCATTTACTTGGCCTCTCCTGCGATGCTGGCGGCGGGTTGGCTTGCGACGGCGGCGGGAGCGCCGCCGTCGGGCTCGCCGGGCTCGCCGATGCGGATGATCGCGTCGGTGACGAGGTTCCAGAATTTCTCGTGATCGAGGTCGACGGCGACGGAGGTGTTGCAGTCGGCCGGTGCGGGGGCGCGGAAATCGGCCACGGTCATGCCAAGCGTGAGCTTGCCCTGCAGTTCGATGTCGACGGGGACCTTGCGGGTAGTCATCACGGTGGGGTCGATGACGTAGGCCACGGCGCAGGGATCGTGCACCGGAGGATAGTCAAAGCCCTGGGCGTCCTTGTAGGTCTTGGTGAAGAACTCCATCAGTTCCATGACGAACTTGGCAGGCTTGGTGCCAACGGCAGCGATCTTCTCGACGACCTCGGGAGTGGCCAGGGCCTGGTGCGTGAGGTCCAAACCGACCATCACAACGGGCCACTTTTCGTTGAAGACGATGTGTGCGGCCTCGGGGTCAATGATGATGTTGAATTCCGCCACGGCGCTCCAGTTGCCTACGTGGTAGCCGCCGCCCATGAGGACGACTTCCTTGACACGTTCAACGATGCGTGGTTCCTTGCGGGCTGCCATGGCGATGTTGGTGAGTCCCGCAGTGGGGACGAGGGTGACGGTGCCCGGCTCGTGCGCCATGATCGTTTCGATGATGAGGTCGACGGCGTGGCGCGGGTCCAGCTCGATGGTGGACTCGGGCTGTTCGGGGCCGTCCATGCCGGTTTCGCCGTGGATGTCCGGTGCGGTTTCGATGGAGCGGACCAGCGGACGGTCGCAGCCGGCGGCAAAGGGGACACCCGTGATGCCAGCAATGGTGCCCACCGAGAGTGCGTTGCGGGTGACCTTTTCGAGGGTCTGGTTGCCGACCACCGTGGTGACGGCGAGCAGTTCGATGTCCGGGTTGCCGTGGGCCAGCAGCAGGGCCACGGCGTCGTCATGCCCGGGATCGCAATCCAGGATGATCTTCTTGCGTTCACGGGTCATGGTGTTGGGGTCCATGTTCATCTCCACGTCATTGGGGCCTGCCGAGGCAGGGCGCTAAAGCATTCAGGGGAATTCTGGCACTGGCTTGGGTGCCACGTCAAGCGCTTAACGCAATTTGCGTCAAGCGCTTGATGCCTTGCGGCACGGCAGGAGGCTGATTCCGACTACGATCGTTGTATGGAATCCGCGGAACCAGTGCATCGGGCCCCAAGCCGTACGCAGCGCGTCACTGCGTCGATGGTGGCCTCCCTGGCAGGGGTCTCCACTGCGACGGTGTCCCTGGTTGCCAACGGGAAAACCCAGGGCAGGGTGTCCGAAGACAACATTTCGCGCGTCCGCCAGGCCATCGCCGAACTCGGCTACGTAGTGGATGGGATCGGAAGTTCTTTGGCCAAGGGCGTGAGCTCGATTGTGATCCTGGTGGCGCCGGACATTTCCAACCCCTTTTTCGCCAAGGTCATCGCCGGAGTCCGGGAATCGCTCGGCTCCAAGTACCAACTGCTGCTCTCCGTGACTGACGCCGGTGAGTTTCCCCGAGCGGAGGACGTCCGAAAACTCCTGGCCCTTCGCCCTGCCGGGCTGCTGGTGGATGCGCCCAACGCGGCCTTCCTGGAGGACCTGTCCGTCGCCGGGCCCTTGGTCCTTCTCGATGCCCCCGGGCTTGAAGCCTACGCTCCTTCCGTGAATCTCGACGTTGCCCATGGCGCCCGTGAATTGGCCGCGCATCTTGCGGCCTCCGGGCATAAGCGAGTTGCCTATGTGGACAGCGTGACGGGCACGGCCACGTTCGAAGTGCGCCGGGCGGCGTTCTTGGATGAGGCAAATTCTTGCGGTATTTCCGTGGCGGACGAGCACATCATCAGTACCACCATCGACGTCGGCGCTGCAGCGGCTGCCTTCGCTGCCGCCTGGCCGGACTGGCAGCGCGCCGGGGTCACCGCCGTCGTCTGCGGAACGGACACCCACGCGTACGGTGTGCTGCAGGAAGCCCGCGTGGCCGGTGTCCGGATTCCGGCGGAACTCGCGGTTGCCGGCTTCGACGACCTGCCGTATTCGGCCACGAGCAACCCCAGCCTGACGAGTGTGCATCTGCCGGCCACGCCCCTGGGACTTAAGGCCGGCGAGCAGCTCCGGGGGTTGATGGAAGGCCGTGAGCTGGAACAGCCGCAGCTGACACTCGAGAGCTCGTTGGTGGTGCGCGGCTCCACGGGCTAGGTACATTTCGTCGGCCTGTCCATGACGCCACGCGCCTCCGGTCCGCTCGGCAAAGCCGGCAAGGCGGCACCCACTCCGCCTCCGGTCAGTTCCGCAACCCCACAGGTGTCCTGCGCGCCATGCCTCCTCTCCACACCAGGAAAAGTGGGTCGTGCAGTTCAAGTAGCGGCCATGCTATGTAGGGGTTCTGGGTGCCGGCTCAAAGACGGGCTCTTCGCCGGTGTGAGCCAGCGTAACCGTCCTTTTTCAGCAGATAAGCGACGCTCGCGGAGCAGCCGAAGAAATTCGAGATTTTTTCGCCTGGTGGTGGTTCTCCGGCCTAAAAATGTCAGTGGTCGCTGAGAGGCTTTTCTTATGGACGGCATTCAGGGAACCCAGCTGATCGGAGAGGGCGCGCCAGTTAGCGGCGCGGCTCCGGATGGCTGTGTGCGGGCCCTGATAGATGCGGTGAGCTCCCTTCGGCCGGGCACTGACAGTGCAGGACTGATTGACCAGTTGCGCGTCCTGGAGGATCTGAAGTCCGCGGTCGCGGGTTTGCAGGCGAGGATCGCTGTGGCGTTCGATGCGGTCCAGCGCAGCGCCGACGCGGCGGCAGGTGTGCCGGCCGAGGAACGCGGCCGCGGCGTGGCGGCCCAGGTAGCCTTGGCCCGGAGGGAATCCCCCGCCCGCGGATCCCGGCTCCACGGACTCGCCAAGGCCCTCGTGACCGAAATGCCGCACACCCTCGCCGCCCTGGACACCGGACAGCTCAACGAATGGCGCGCCACGCTGCTGGTGAAGGAAACAGCCTGCCTGTCCGCCGAAGACCGCTGCGCCGTGGACGAGGAACTCGCCGCCGACACCGGAACCTTCGACGGCGCCGGGGACAAGGCCATCATCTCCGCCGCCCGTGCCGCCGCGTACCGGCGGGACCCGCGTACGGTGACCCAGCGCGCCAGCCACGCCGCCACCGAACGGCACGTGAGCCTGCGCCCGGCACCGGACACCATGACATACCTGACCGCGCTCCTTCCCGTCGCGCAGGGCGTGGCCGTGCACGCGGCCCTGACCCGGCACGCAGACACCCTCCGTAACGACGGTGGGGACGCCCGGTCCCGGGGACAGATCATGGCCGATGCCCTGGTCGAACGCACCACCGGCACCCCTGCCGGGATCGCCGGGGTTGAAGTCCAGGTCGTCATGACCGACCGGACCCTCTTCCAAGGTGACAGCGAGCCGGCGCGCCTGCCTGGGTACGGGATCGTGCCCGCCGCGTGGGCAAGGAACCTCCTGGCCGGAAACCCTGGCAGCAGCGAGGAACCGGGCCAAGCAGGACAGCGCCGAGCCGGTCCCGACCAAGCTGAGCAACGCCAGCCCGGGGACCGGGACTTTAAGGTCTGGCTGCGGCGCCTCTTCACCGCCCCCGGAACCGGGGACCTTCTCGCCGCGGACTCGAGGTCGAGGCTGTTCCCGCCCGGTTTGCGGCGCTTCATCCAGGTCCGTGACGATACCTGCCGCACCCCGTACTGCGACGCGCCAATCAGGCATTTTGACCACATCCTCCCCTGGTACCAGGGAGGCATCACCAGCCTGGATAACGGGGCCGGGCTCTGCGAAGCATGCAATTACACCAAGGAACTTGCCGGCTGGACAGCACAAACCGGAGCAACACGCCCCGGCACGCGGCACATGTTCGAGATCCGCACCCCCACCGGGCATAGCTACCGGTCAACGGCCCCGCCCCTGCCAGGAGCGCACGTGAACGGAGACCCGTCCGTCCTCGCGGCACACTATTTCGGGGACGTGTTTCACAGGCGCCACCGACCGGAACTACGCCAGCCTGCCTAGGTTCGCTCAACCACGCCCGCGCAACGAACTGTGCCCGACTGCGCGGGGAAAGGGACGTACTAGACGAATCTCTCCCTAGTGGATGACGGCGAGCAGCACACCCACGGACACGAAGAGCACGCCGAAAGTGCGGTTCAGGACCTTCTGTCCGTGCTCATTGTGCGTGAACCGTTGGAATGAACGGGCTGCCAAGGCGAAGAAGAACCACATGACGCAAATGTCGATGAAAACGATCGTGGTGCTGAGGATCAGATACTGCGGAATCAGTGGCTGCTCGGGTCGGATGAATTGCGGCATGAAGGCCAGGAAGAAGACGATCGCCTTGGGATTGAGCAGGTTGACCCAAATACCTCGCTGGAACATGGACCACGCTGGCTCGTTCCGCCGGGCCTCCACTTTCTCCTTGTCCAGGTCCGGCCGGTGCAGGAATTGCCGTATGCCCATGTACACCAGATATGCCGCCCCGGTGTAGCGGATCACGTTGAAGACCACAGGCGAGCTGGAGACCAGAACACCTACCCCGAGCGCAACGATCAGGATGTGGATGATCAGTGCCGCCTGTTGGCCCAGCACTCCCCAGATGGAGCGGCGGAATCCCGAGTTGAGCGAATTGCTCATGGTGGAGATGGCGCCCGCGCCGGGAGTGAAACTGATCAGGGTGCCGGCGCCTACCAGGGCCAGCCAAAGCGAAATTTGCACCAATCCAGCTTATGCCCGCAGGAAGCCGGGCCCGGACGAGCTGATGCGCCTACACGGACGAGGGGTTACCAGAGCGTCTTCAGGCTGCCTTCAATGGACTCCGTGACAACCCGGATGCTTTCCAGCTGCATCTCGGCGTCGAGCCCAATCACGACGAGTCTTGGGTAGAGCTATGTGGACAACTGCCCGAGTTTGGCCGCCTTCACCAGAAGATACTGCCGCTCCTGAATGCTTCCGGTCTTCTTTGCCGCGGCAAGAAAGCACTCCCGGGCGCCCGCAAGGTCGCCGGACATTTCGAGCAGGTGCCCGCGAACGGCGTCGAGCCTGTGCCAGTCTCCCAGCCCAGTCCCAAGCCCATCCAGCAGCTCAAGGGCCGCCCGCGGCCCTTCAACCATCGCCACGGCCACTGCCCGGTTGAGCGACACCACCGGACTTGGAGCCATGGCTTCAAGGACCGTGTACAACGCCAGGATCTGCGGCCAATCGGTCTGGTCCGCGCAGGCCGCCTCGGCATGGACTGCAGCGATGGCTGCCTGCAGCTGATAGGGCCCCGGATGCCCAGCGCCCAACACGGCTGACAAGAGTTCAAGCCCCTCGGCGATCTGCGCCGTGTCCCACAGCCCGCGGTCCTGCTCAGCGAGCGGTACGAGCATACCGTCCGGGAGGGACCTCGCCCGGCGTCGCGAATCGGTGAGGAGCATGAGGGCCAGCAACCCGCCCACCTCCTGTTCGTCCGGAAGAAGCCCCTGCAGGAGCCGCGCAAGGCGGATCGCCTCCGCGGTGAGGTCTTCGCGCTGCATGGATGGGCCGGAACTTGCCGCGTAGCCCTCGTTGAAGATCAGGTACAGGACGTGGAGTACGACGCCGAGCCGCGCCTTTCGATCGCCCGTTTCCGGAAGCTCGAAATGGGCTCCGGCTTTCTTGATGCTCTGCTTGGCCCGGCTGATCCTCTGGCCCATGGTGGCTTCCGGGACAAAGAACGCGCTGGCGATTTCCGCCGTCGTGAGCCCTCCGACTGCCCGCAATGTCAGTGCCAGCTGCGAGGGTGCAGAGAGGGCGGGGTGGCAGCACAGGAAAAGGAGGGTGAGGGTGTCTTCCGCAAACCCGTCCGCGTCGCTGCTTGAGAAAGGCTCCTCGCGAGGCGGCGGTTCCAAGGCCGCCGCGCGTTGTTCGCGAGCTTGCCGGGCACTTTCGCTGCGCCAGTAGTCCACCAAACGCCGTGTGGCGACCGTGAGCAGCCAGGATCTGGGGTTGTCCGGGACACCGCAGGCGGGCCATTTCAATGCTGCCTCAAGCAGCGCTTCCTGGACGGCATCCTCGCACTCGGCGAATTGGCCGTGCCTGCGGACGAGCACGCCGAGGACCTGCGGCGCAAGGGTGCGCAGCAGGTCCTCGAACGTGGATTCCCCGGAAAGTTCGGCCAAGCGCTAGACCTCCGGCGGCGCGTCCTGGACGCGGCGCAGTTCGACGACCGGCGCGTACTTCACGATGCTGGAGCAGATTTCGACGGCCCGTTCCTCGCCGGCGACGTCCACTACCCAGTAGCCGATGAGGGATTCCTTGGCTTCGGCGAAAGGTCCATCGGTGGTGATGACCCCGCTATCCGTCTGCTTGACCAGCTTGGCTGTACCGGGGTCGGCCAGCCCGGCGTTGAACACCATCTCGCCGGAATCGCTGAGATCCTTGTCGATCTGGATCATGAACCCGATCATTTCCCTGATCCATTCGGGATCCGCGGTCTCCATCATGCCCTCGGCAGAACCAAACATCATGATCATGTATTTCATCTCGAACTCCTTGTGAGCGGCGCTCCGTGTGGGCGCTTTCATTCATGGGTCGGAACTGCGGGACCGTTTTCGACATGGGTTGCTGGAAATCTTAAGAAACTTTTGGGTAGCCGCTAAGCCCGTGCGATGACTTCCCCGTTCGGGATCAGGAAGAAGCCATCATCAGTGGAGCCCCAACGGTGCCAACCGGCGGCGATCCTGGCCAGGTCAGCTTCGTTGGCAAGCCCGTATTCGAGCGCTTGCTCGGCAAAGGCGGAGTGCAGGACCCGCTCGCTCCACACCCGCGACTGCCAGCGGCGCTGCTGCGCGGTGGCGTACAGCCAGTTGCTGCTGGAGGGCGCGACGTCGGTGAAGCCCGCCTGCTGCGCCCAGGACACGAGCCGCCGCCCGGCGTCGGGCTCCGCTCCGTTCCGTCGGGCGATCTTTTGGTAGAGCTCCATCCAGTCGTCGAGCTCGCGGACTTCCGGGTACCAGCTCATGCCGTGGAAATCGGCGTCGCGCACTGCAACGATGGCGCCGGGCTTGGCGACGCGCCGCATCTCGCGCAGCGCGGCCACGGGGTCGGTCAGGTGCTGCAGGACTTGGTGGGCATGGACGAGGTCGAAGGTCTCGTCCTCGAAGTCCAGATCGTAGATGTTTCCCGTCACGAATTCCACGTTTTCCACACCACGTTCGGCCGCGAGCGAGGCAGCCTGGGCCACGATCTCGGCGGAACGGTCGAGCCCGACGACCTTCGCGGGAGCCACCAGCTCCGCGAAGTCGCAAGTGATGCTCCCAGGCCCGCATCCGACGTCGAGCACCGATGTCCCGGCGGTGAGATGCGGGATGACAAACGCAGCAGAGTTCTCGGCTGTGCGGGAGGCGTGGGCGCGTACGACGGACTCGTGATGGCCGTGTGTGTAGACGTCTTCAGGCTTCTGCTCGTTCATAGGGAAACGCTACCCCGATGGAGTGGAAAGCGGGCGGAACTTGGGCTAAACCTTGTTTTCAACCCCCTGCCTGCCACAATGGACCCATGGCGCCAGCGTGGTGGGGTCAGGGGTCGCAGCTGGGGCGCGGAACGGGCCTCGGCGGGCTGCGCGACGGACCATCCCCGGATGCCTTGCGCCGCCCGTTCTTCGTTGCGGCAGTGGCCGTCTTCGCCGTCGTCGTGTTGGCTGAAATCGGCTTGTCGATCCTCCTCGGAGGTACCGCCGTCGAACCCGTTTCGCCTGACGAAGCGGACAAGCTCGGCGTCCCGATCGACGTCTTCTTAAAAACCCAACGCGCATCAGCTGCTCCACCGGGCGCAGGGATCGGTTTCCTTGCGTTCCTGGACGGGCTGTTGCTGTTCACCGTGGTGATGCTCGGACTCAGCCTGATCATGGAGCTCAGGGTTTACGGACGAATCCAAGGCATTGTCACCTTGATTGTCACGCTTCTTTGGGTGGTGGGCGCGTTCTTCACGGCCCTCCTCGCCTTGGCGAAATTGTTCCTGATGTTCGGGCTGTTCGTGGCCGCACCCTTCGGGACCATTGCCTACCTGGCGCTATGGGGAAGTTTTCCCACGAGCCAAGCGGCGGCGATCCTTGCCCTCCTGTTGCTGCTCAAGATCGTTTTCGCGGTGCTGTTGGTTCTGAGCCAGCCGAAATTCCTGAAGGTCACCGGGCTCGTGGTGCTGCTCCTGGTATCGGTGCTCCTGCAGGTCATCCTCGGCATCATCCACAGCTTCCTCCCCGGCCCACTTGTGTCCATCGGGGACCAGTTCTGGGCGCTCATTACCGTGGTGGTTGCCTTGGTGTGGGCCCTGATCATGCTTCTTGGCTCGATCCCGGCGATCATCAACGCGCTGCGGGTCAGCGGCTCGGTGGGGGACTGAAAAAGGCCCTACTCTTGAGGCCGGTTCCGATAGGCGGCCAGGAAGGTCGCGATCCTGCGGACGGCCTCCTCGATCTCACGGACGGACGGCAGGATGACGAAGCGGAAGTGGTCCGGGGTGGGCCAGTTGAAAGCCGAACCGTGGGAGACCAGGATCTTCTGGTCCTGCAGGAGGTCGAGGACGAATTTCTCGTCACTTTCGATCGGATAGACGTCAGGGTCCAGCCGTGGGAACAAATACATTGCACCGGCTGCCGGTACACAGCTCACGCCCGGGATCGCAGTCAGGAGCTTCAAGGCCAGATCCCGCTGTTCCCGGAGCCGGCCACCTGGCCTGATGAGCTCCTCGATGCTCTGGTAACCGCCCAGGCAGGTCTGGATGGCGTGCTGCGCCGGAACGTTGGAGCACAACCGGAGGGAAGCCAGGAGCTCCAGCGCCTCACGGTATTCGGCGGTTGCCGCGTGCGGGCCGGTCACAGCGACCCAGCCGGCCCGATAGCCGGGCATGCGGTAAGCCTTGGAAAGGCCGCTGAAGGTCAGCACGCAGATGTCGTCTGCCACGGACGCCGTGTGGATGTGCTTTGCGTCCTCGTAGCGGATCTTCTCGTAGATCTCGTCCGAGAACAGGACAAGGTCATGCTTGCGCGCCAGTGCCGCGAACTGCTCCAGGACGTGGCGGGGGTATACCGCGCCCGTGGGGTTGTTCGGGTTGATGATGACGATTGCCTTGGTGCGCTTGGTGACCTTGGCTTCGACGTCGGACATGTCCGGCCACCAGTTCTGGCCCTCATCGCAGAGATAGTGCACCGGCTTGCCGCCCGTGAGCGTCACGGTGGCCGTCCACAGCGGATAGTCCGGCGCGGGGATGAGGACCTCGTCGCCGTTCTCCAGGAAGGCCTGCAGCGTCATGGAGATCAGTTCGCTGACGCCGTTGCCGATGAAGATGTCCTCGACGCCGATATTCATCAGGTTCTTGGTCTGGTAGTACTGCGAAATGGCTGTCCGCGCCGTGAAGATGCCCTTGGAATCGCTGTAACCCTGGGCTCCGCGGAGGTGGTGGATCATGTCCACCACAACGGACTCCGGAGCTTCCAGCCCGAAGGGCGCGGTGTCCCCAAGATTCATCTTGAGGATGCGGTGCCCTTCGGCCTCCATGGTCTTGGCCGCTTGGAGGATGGGCCCACGGAGTTCATAGCGGACGTTCTGTAGTTTGCTGGAGTGCTGCATCGGACGCATGGTTGATCATTTCACGGGCTGCACCGTTTTCGGCACCGGATGACACGCGGCACCAAGGGCGCCCTATTGCTTGATCGCGCAGATCTGCGGCTGGACCATGCAAATGTTGATGGGATTCGGCTCGATGATGACGTTTTGCCGTATTTCAGTGCGGACAAGGACGAGGGCGTTCTGGTTCACCTTGCTCCCCACATCGGGATTCACCCCAACAACCACGCAGCTTTGCAAGAATCCGGACGAGGACGTGCACGTGGAACCCTGGGTGAAATCAAGTTGGATTTTTGCGGTCTGGAAGGCTGTGCGGGCATTCTCGATCCGCAAGCCCAGGACCGCAGGCACCACCGATTTCACCGGCGTTGCGATCTCCAGGTTGACGGTGGAACCGCGCCCGGCGGACTTGTTGGCCTCCGGAGACTGGGTGACCACCGTCCCGGCGGTCTGATCGCTTTCCTTGTCCGTGGTGGCTGTGGAGAACCCGGCGTCCTTGAGGATTTGTACAGCCTCTGCTTGCGGCTTGCCTTTCACGTCCGGCACATTGACGTCCTTGAGGAGGAACCAGATCACCCCACCAATAGCCGCCAATAGCACGACGCCGCCGACGATCACCCACAGCCACGGGAATCCAGGGCGCGGCTTGGGCGTTTCGGCGGGCTTGGTGGCGGTCAGCGTCACCACGTGGGCCTGGTCGGCATAGTCCTCAGGGGCGTCGTCGGCAGAGTAGGCGATCAGTTTCACCGGATAGGAGCCTGCCGCGGCACCGGCGGTGTCGAAATTGACCAGGTATTGCTCGGTAGCTCCGGCTGCGATGGTCCGCAACGGAGTGGGGATGGTGGCGTACGTCGGCGACGGCGGTGTGCTTTCCACTCCGGGAAAGGCTCCGAGCACCACGCGTTCGGGGCCGGGAGCTCCGTTGGTCACGGACGCCGTGAGGGAACCTTTGCCGTCCTTGAGTTCCACCGTGGGAGAACTCAGCGTCATGGTGATGGTGCTCATGCAACAACCGCCTTTCGGGCAATGAACTCATCCTCCTGCTTCCAGGAGCTTCAGCGCACACGTGCCAACAACGCGGCACGTGATCCCCAGCTGACCCCCGGAGGTGCCGAAGGTCAGGCTGACAGTGTCCCCGGCAGAGACGTCCTGTTCTGTTCGTGTGCCCTCCACCAGGAGCGTCACGGTGACTGCCTGCTGGGGAGCCAGCCGGGCACGCTTGGTGGGGCTGCCCAGATCGAACGGGCCCCCGAACTTCTTGACCTCGAAAACGCAGCTTCCCGCCACGAGCAGTTGCGTTGCCGCCGCCGAACACTGGCCGCCTGGGCCTACGAGATCCGAGGCAGCGAGGGTGCCTCCTTTGGCAGCCTGCGAGAAGCCCGACTGCCAACTGGCCGCCGCGTTGTTGTTCCCGCCGCCGCAGCTCACGCCGAAAACCAGCACGAGCACAGCGATGACACCGCACACGATCACCACGATGAGGGGCTTCCGGTTCCCGTCGTTCACGGCACAGGCCCGTTCACGTGCCCACCACCTCGATCTCGTCCGTCACGTGGGCAGGCTTGATTCCCTTGACGATCCTGCGGACCAGCTCCACGTGCCCGGCGGCAGCCGCAGGGACCAGAACCTTGATGTGGAACTCGCCCGGGACGGATTCGACGGCGAATCCCGGGACCCCGGTGGCCAGTTGCAGGAAGCGGGTGAGACCGTCCACGGTGCCCCGGCGCGCAGACAACGAGGCGGCGCACGCAATCAAGTCCCGCTGTCTGGCCACTGGGACTCCCGCCGCCGCGGAGTCCACGGACTCCGGGCTTGGCAGGGTCAACCAGTCAAGGTCCACCCACCGCGACAGGAAAGGAATGAACGACGACGGCGAGCGGCCGGGATCGGGAACGGTGTGGATGCGGTCCAAGACATCACGGACGGGCCGATGCATGTCCTCGGCCACCGCGATCAGGGCCTGCAGTGGCGTGCTGGTTTCCGCCGCTACTTGGTAGATCTCGGGAAGGACCTTCAGCAGAGGAGAGTTACGGGGTACGGGTTCAACCATTGCCACGCACCACGTCGATCCGGTGCTCGCCCGAGGAGAACAGCCACGTCTCGGGAAGGGTCACGACGTCGTCAACCATCCGCCGCGTGCAGCTCGCCCAGGACAAGGCGTTGTCCGTGCTCCGGTAGATCCCCTTGGGGCCAGCCGCGAGCACAAGCGGCGAACCGTCGTCGTGCACTTTGCCGGACACAGCGCGGACCGGCTCGAAACGAGTCCGGTCCCTGAGGGGCAGCCCGCAGTTCACATCAGGGACACTCCACTGTGCGGAAGCCTGGCCGAGCTGAAGGCGCAACACGCCTCCGCTTTGGGTGGCGGCGTACGCTGCATCGCCCATCACATGCACGCCCCAACAGCTTCCGCCTGTCCAGCCCGCGCTGAATTGTTCCCAGGAAGCCATGAGGGCGTCATCGAACTGGGTGCGCGCGAGTTCATCGATCTTCAATCGGAGGCAGCCACTCCCTGTACCTTCGGGAACGGAACGTCCCAGCCAGACGTAGCTCACGCCGCCGTCGTACTGGATGGTCATGCAGCGGATGTCCTCGCCCGCCGCCCTGATCTGCTTGAAGCTGCCGGCAGCCCCGGCGTCGGGGGAAAGCCAGACGCCCGCGGAGGCCTCCGCTGCCACCACCACGCCGGTCCGGCCGCGGACGTCCACCAAGGCGTCCACCGCGTAGAAGCCGCGATCCGGCTGGGTGGAATCCACCACGTTCTGGACCGGGATAGCACCCTCACCCATCGGCAGCTCGTAGAGGCCATGCTCGCCTGCGAGCAGAAGCACCGGGACCCCTTGCCGGTCCACCCAGCACAAATCCGCGACGACGAATCCCAGTTCCGCGGCCCGCCGCCACGATTCGCCGAGGTCCTCGCTGACGTAGATGCGCGAGCCCGCGGGGGTCACGGTGCTGACCGCCACCATGCCGGGATGCTGCCCGGGACCGAAACCGCCAGGGCCATAGCCAGCTCCGCCGAAGCGGCCCGGCGCCGGAGAGCGGAAAGGCGCGACGGACCTCACCGCTTCGCTGGCCGCCTCCGAGCCAAATTCGGCACACGCCTCCCAGCCATCGCCGGAGTTGGTCGTGCGGAACAGGGTACTGTCCTGCGCCACGAACCACGTGTTGTCCTGTCCTTCAGCCTGAACCAGCGCCAAGGCATCGGTATCCGGAACCTTGTCCACTTCGAGCCGTACCCGGTCCACGTACTGGACCCCGGGTTCGGCCTCCTCCATCGCCCGGTAGAGGTTGGAGACGCGCAACGGCTTGCCGAAGCCCGAACCGTAGTTGGAAGAACCCGGGTTGAGCGGACTGATGCCCTCCGCGAGCCGGCCCACGATCCTGGACTTCACCGCATCGGCGTCCTCATCGGGGCGAACCACGATCCTCGCGTCCACCAGCACTTGTTTGTAGAGACCCCAGCGGACCACAGGCTCTGCTCCCACGGTGGAGCGGCGGCGCAGGTACTGTTCCACTTCAAGGCGGACGCTTTCACGTGCCTGGGAAGTCAGCTCGGCGGCGCGCACGAGAACAGGGGCTGCCGCGCCTTCTTCGGAAGCGCCCGGGACAAACGGCACCAGCACCACCTCCACCTCGCCCGGTCTGGCGAAGGCCCAGATGTCCCGCCGCGTGAACGCACGGGCCCGCGCGACACCGCCATGGCGCATGGCCAGGACCTCGTAGTCCCGCACCGTGACCGCGCGGTCACGGGCCTGGAAATCCTGCGGGGCCCGGCGCAGCGCGTTCTCCAGGGATTCGCCGTCGCGGCCTCCGGTCGCGGGTTCCGGGTTGCTGACCTTTACCCCCGGGATCGGGGCGCGCATGACCGTCAACTGGCCCGCCCCGACATTGCCGCGCTGACCGCCGCCGCCGCGGTACCAGGCGCGCACCCCGGCACCCGGGCCGGGAACAACTGCTGTCCGGGCTGCGGACTCCTCGTCCCACCATGCGAACATCACGACGCCGGCACTCCGGTCGATCCGGACCGGGGCCTCGTCCGGGCCGGCGTCCGCGAAGGCCTCGACTTCGCGGCAAAACCGGAAAGGCTTGCCGTCCACCAGGACGGCTTCGCCACTGCTCAGCTGGGTGCCGGAGGGGACTTCGACGGCGATGGACAGGCCAGCCCCGGAGACGATCGGCGCATTGGGAATGACGAAGCTCTGGCCCGGGCGACCGGTTCCGACGCCGATGGGGACGGCGTCGTACAAGGTGACATCGGCTGCCGGGACCTGGACACTGGACTGGCCTGCCGCGAGGACGGCCGCCGTCGTCGTAGTGAATACCGGTTGCGGCGAGCCGGGCACGCCTGGCGGGCAGCTGACCTGGGTCCCGCGAGGGATGCGGATGTCCTGGTTGTCAGTAGCGCTTCCCGCCGACGCCCGCGTGAATTCGAGGATGGTTTCGGCCGTGCTGGGCGGGTACAGGCTGGTGCCAAGCAGGTTCAAATAGACCGCATACAGTTTTTCCGGCACCCGGTTGAGCCGGTACATCAGGGTGTCCGTGAGGTAGGCGAAAGCCTCGAGGATGGTGATGCCGGGATCGTGGACGGAGAGGTCCGTCCACTCCGGGGCGATCTGCTGGATGCGCTCGCGGGCGCCGGCAACGAGGTCCGCGAAGCTGCGGTCATCGAGATTCGGGACGGGGATACTCATGCTGCACCTCCGGAATCAACGGGCAGGGCGATGGCGAGCTGGTCCTCGAGCTGGGTGGACCGGACCCGGTACCGCAACCGGACCTCCAGCACTTCAGGGCTTTCGGGGGACCGGGAGGCATCCAAGGACAGAACGGTGATCCGGGGCTCCCATTGCTCCACGGCCCGGGCAACGTAATGGATGGCCAGGCCTGCCGTGGTGTCATCCGCGGGCGCGAAAGCGAGCCGGAACAGGTGGCAGCCGTAGGTGGGCCGGTTGACGCGCTCGCCGGGCCTGGTGCTCAGCAGCAGGAGGAGGGCCTGACGGACCGAAGCTGCGTCCGTGACGGTAGCGAGCCGTCCGTCGGGCGTCAGCCGCAAGCCGGGAAGGCCGGTGGCGGCATCGAAATCCGGGTGCACGAAGGCCACCGACTTGTACCTGGGGACGCTCACGATTCGCAGCCTCTCATGATCCCGCCGCCACGGATTCCTGGCCCGGCCGCCGGACCGTGTACTTGACGGCGCCCGGCGGGGTGCCGTCCGTGTAGCCCTCCACGGTGTCCAAGCAGACCTTTTTGCCGCCGATCCGGACAAAGCCCGAATATCCCTTGATCACTTGCAGTGTCTTGTTGCAGGGCTTGATGTTGAGGCCTACGTTGGGGCACATGCTGATCTCGCGCCCTTGCGGATCGTCGTCGACCAAAACCGGCGAGCCGGCAACGCGGACCCACTGCTGGGAAGGGACGTTTTCCACTTTCCCGTCGTGTCCGCAGCGCAGGATGGCTTCCTTGACGAGGAGCTTCGGCATCAGGCCTCCTCGAAATCGACGGTCTTGGCCCGGATCTTCATGGCCTTACCCGGTGCCTCCAGGACCAGGTCCGTAGCCGCGGTGATGCGCAGCTTGTCCGGCCCGAGTTCCACCGTTGAGCCATGTCCGTCCGTGAAGCTGACGGTGCGATTGCCGCCGTCGAGCACTATCTGCTGGCCGTCAGCGCTCCGGAAGGCGTACCGGCTATCCCGAGGCGAGCTCACACTGTTGTCCGGGGTCTGTTCGCGGCCGTAGAGCCCGCCCAGAATGATGGCCTGCGCCGGATCCGTGGCCGGCAGCAGGACCAGCACAGTGTCCTCCGCGGCTGGCGGCACCACGAAACCTTTCCCTGTTCCGGCTCCCATTGTGAGGACCGGCGCCCAGGCTGACTCCAGCGGCGGATATGCGGGGAGCCGGACCCGTGCCCGGCCGCGGCCCTCCGGATCTTCCACATCCAGGACCGTGCCAAGGGTGAAGACGTCGGGACGCCGGACGGGAGGGGCTTCCGGGGGACGCGTGGCGATGGTGGTTTCGTAGCCCGTGTTGTCCAGCCGGTGGGTGGCAGTGGCAATCGCGTAGGTGCCTTCGAGCGACGTCGCGAGTCCGCGCACGCGAACCCGACGGCCCGCCCGGAGGCGCGGATCGCCGTCGGCCACGAAGACTGCGGTGACTTGCCCGGCCATCCGGACGTCGAGATCCGCCTGGGCCAAGCCGTGGGCTGCGGATTGGGACGCGAGGGCCTCGTTGTCGCGCAGGAGATCGCCGCCCGCGCCGACGCTCGGGAGCGCAGGGTCCGCGGAGACGTTGGCTTTCGCGTCGCTGGTACTGGCTGAGGCCTCCTGCACCGAGGCGTCGTCGGACCGCCAGCCTGTGGTTTTGGCCCCGAGGTACGCCGGCTCCTGGCTTAGTTCCACCTCGGCCGAATGCAGGCTGCTGCCAAGTTCCAGCTCGATGGGTTCGCCTTCGCCGGACAAATCGCCAAGTCTCAGGACATCGCCATCGACCACGGGATACGCGCCCGCCCGGGCGCTCTGTTCCACCAACAGGCTCAAGTCTGAGCGGGCACACTGGTACACCTCACCCAGCCGGGTTGCGCCGCCTACCACTTGCAGGCCCGTGCCCTCGGTGAGTGTGCGGGCCAACCCGGCGAGGTCGACGTCGCTGTGCAATCGGGTGAACTGGCGTTTCCTCAGGCGGTGCAGGGCGTCGTAGGCACGGACGCGGACTTCCTGCGAAAGGTCTGCGCCGTAGCTGTGTTCCACCACGGTCACTTCGCCCACGAAAAGCGGAGTGCGCTGGCCACCGAGTTCCACGCGCAGCGCATCCCCCGGCGCGGGGTCAACTCCGCCGCGGGCTGTCGCGGAGCGTCCCGGACCGGGGCGCCAGCTGATGAGGCACTGGGCCGGCCTGGCGAGCGAGCTGAGGACCTGCACGGAGATGATCGCCGCGGTTTCGGACGCGGAGAGCCGGCGCCGCCCGAGGGTGACAATGAGTTCCGGCAAGCCTTGGAGCTGCCTCATGGGACGGTGTCCTTCACGATGCGCCTCATGGCGCCTCGCCAACCGGGGGAACGGCGAGGGGGCCGTTGAAGTGCGCGGGATCGTCGATGTTGTTGTACTCCAGCAGCAACTTCCACAGCAGCGGCGTGCCAAAGGCGGCCAGGCTGAGGCGTCCCAGCTCACCGGGCGGAACCTCCGGAACCAGCTCGCCGCCGTCGGGCGCTGTTGCATTCCTGTCCGTACTGCCGTCGCCGCCCACCGCGAGCGTATCCACGGGCGGCGCCGTCAGGTCCACCGCCGGCAGCCGCTGGGCGAGCTCGTAGTTCTCGCCGCCTTCCTCGTCAGCGCTCTGCCCGACCCGCACAAATACCATGCGCATCCACGAACGCAAGGGGGAGCCATCCGGCGAAAAGCGGTCGAAACGCTCCGCTACTTCGGTCACGATCCCGGGCACGTTCCATGCGCGCCCCCACACGAACCGGACCGACGGCGGCCGGCGTTGCCTCTCCACCTCGGCCGAGTTCTCTGCGAGCGCCCAGATGGGCCGCGTCATCTGGCGCACGTCCTGCACATGGAGCGACGCCGGCGCGAGGTCGACGTCGAACAGGAGATCCAAGC
Organism: Arthrobacter sp. efr-133-R2A-120; assembly: GCF_030209835.1. Lineage (GTDB taxonomy): Bacteria > Actinomycetota > Actinomycetes > Actinomycetales > Micrococcaceae > Arthrobacter. Next base: position 38,990 of record NZ_JARVRF010000020.1, read on the forward strand.
GAAGCTCGGTGTGTCCGCCTCCCGTGAAGAGCAAGGGATCGTCCGCGAGCCCCGTTCCGGTCAGCTTGCCCCCTGCCGAGCGCCGAGGCTCCACGCCCGCGGTTCGCGACATGACTACGGTTTCCGGATTGAGCAGGCACCCAAGGTGTTCCCCGGTGTCCTCGATCAGGAAAGCGACGCGTTCCATGTCAGACCGCCAATTGTTCGTTGCTCAGTCGGGCGGCGCGGGCCATCTCTTCTGTTGTTGCTCTTTCCGCGGCGGGCCGGGGCGCGGGGCGTGGGGCCAATTCCGGCCAGTTTCCGGTTATTGGTGCCGAGGGGGCACGCTCCGGCGTCGTGCTCGGGTGGCCTTGGCGTTCTGCGTTCGGGTGCCCTGGGCGCAGGTGCTCCGGGCGCGGGTGCTCTGGGAGGACGACGACGGCGCGCGCAGCATCTGGCGGTTGGTGCAGGGGCGTTGTGGCCGGCTGAGCCGTGATTGGGTTAGGCGGGCTGGTCTTGCTGGAGCGTGTTGGGGCTTCCTGGCGCTGCTCAGCTTGTTCAAGGGCTGCCTGAGTTGGGACTGCTTGTTCAAAAACTACTTGTCGAGTGGCGGGCCGGTCCGTGGCGATGACCAGCGGGATTCCACGAAGTCTCAGCACCGGGCGCATTGACTGCGGAGCGTGTGGGGATACGGCCTCCGCCGCGGGGGCTACTGGGGCATCGATGGTTGCCTCGTCTACGGGGATTGCCAGCGGCGCGAGGTGTGGCCAGGAAATGGTGGCCGCGCTTCCGGCGGCATGGTCCGGCAGGGAGCCCGTGGATGTGGGTCTCTGCAGTCGCGAGCCGAGCATCAAGCGGGGGAGCGTACGGGGCACGGGCCCCAGGGCGCTGTTCCGGGCCGGGCTTGCGGCCCCGGTCTCGCTGACAATATTGGGGCTGGACTCGCCCGGATGTGAGCGAGGGTTGGGGCTGGACACGCCCGGATCTGAGCGAGGGTTGGGGTTGGTGGGGGGTATATGTGAGCGAGGGTTCGGATCGGCGACGAGGCCGGCGTCGCGGAGCAACTGGACCCAATGCTCCGGTGCGCCGGACATGTCCAGTCTTCGAACCGGCGTCGGGCCCTCCGTTCCGACCGCCCGCCCAGTCCCAACGATGCGCCCAGTCCCGACGATGCGCCCTGTTTCAACAACGGCAGCCCCGGCACCAGCTTCGGCATCAAGTTGCGACGGCCGTTCGAGCCTTTCCGCGAGTTCCCGCAGCCGCCGCGCCGCCTTATGACGCCACGGATTCCGGGGCCGCCTCCCGTCAAGCCACGGGAGCGCGGGCATCGTCGAGCTCCAAGCGGTCGTACGCGATGCTGAGGGATTCGATGGCCAGGTCCTTGCCGAGGGCATCCAACGGGGCCCCGAACCAGTCGCATGGCCAGGCGCCGAGCAAGTTCCAGCGGCGGACCTCCACCGAGCCGGCGTCGTTGAGCATGGCGATGGAGACGTTGCGCCGCTCCACACGTCCATCGACGGCCTTGAACAGCCATTGGAGCATTTCGGTGGAGTCGGTCAGCCCATAGCGGAGGGTCACCGGGGTGTACTCGACCTGGCCGGGGATGACCCGGACCGTGCTGTTCTCGCCACCGGAGCGGTACAAGATGCGGTCGATCTTCAGCCCAAGCCCTTCAACCTTGGTGAAGTGTCCTTGGACCACGCCCTGGATGACCAGTTTGAAGTTATAGGCGCGGTAGGGGTCCACCACGTTCCCGGGTTGGGCAGCAGGGGCTGGCGTGCTTGGCTGCGTGCTCATTTCAGGCTCCTGCGCTCTCTGTCTCGCTGGTGTTGTCTGCCGACTGCATGAGCTTGAAGATCACGAACTCGGCGGGTTTGACGGGTGCGATGCCGATCAAGGTGACAACCTGCCCCGCATCGCGGACTTCGGGCGGGTTGGTCTCTTCATCGCATTTCACAAAGAAGGCCTGTTGGGGAGTAGTGCCCAACAGCGCCCCGTCCCGCCAGACGTTGGTCAGGAATGCGCCGATGTCGCGTCGGATGGACTTCCACAAGGTGTGGTCGTTGGGTTCAAAGACCACCCAGCGCGTACCGTCAGCCACGGATTCCTTGATCATGTTGGTCAGCCTGCGGACGTTGACGTAGCGGTATTCGCTTGCCTCGGGTGCCTTGGTCCGGGCACCCCAGATGCGGATGCCTTCTCCCGGGAAATAGCGGATGCAGTTCACCCCGGCCGGGTTCAGTACTTCCTGTTCGCCGCGGCTGACCCGCCGGACCAGGTCCAGCGCTCCTTGGATGGGTTCGTTCGCGGGGGCCTTGTGGACACCACGCGTCGCGTCCACGCGGGCCCACACTCCGGCAACATGGCCCGACGGCGGTTGAGTCACCTTCTTGCCGGACACCGGATCGGTCATGACGATCCACGGAAAGTACAGCGCTGTGTAGCCGCCGGGGGATTGGGGCGCTCCGATCGCGTCCTCGCCGGTCGCCCGCCCGGTCTTTGTCTTGTCGGCATCGGCTTTGTCGTCTGATTCACCGTCGCTCGGCTTCGGGGCGTCCGGCACGCCGGAAGTAGCCGCCCGGGTGAGGGCTCCGACGTCGTCCACTTTCTCCGGGGTGTCCATGATCGCCATGCGGTCCTGCCGCAAGGGATGCTCCACATGGGCCTGCAGCGCCGCGTACGCTTCGGCGTCGCTGTATCCGGGGGCGGCCACCATGGAGATGTCGTCGATCGCCTCGAACAGAGTCACGCCGGTGGGCTTCGCGGCGGTGCCGGTGAGGCTGCTACCGGAACCGATGTTGACCACATAGCAGCGGCTCCCGCCGTTGGCGAAGAATCCGAAGACGGCGTTGGACAGGGGTGTGCCCTGCGTGGATTTGCCGACGTATTGGTCCACGAACTGGGTCCAGTTGTCCAGAACCCGTGCTTCGTCCGGATATGCCGACGGGTCTGGTGAAACTCCTACAAAACCGGCAATGCTGGTGCTGACCTGTCCGATCGAGCGGGCACCGCTGGGCACTTCCTGTACATACACTCCCGGCGCCTGGTAATTCGCCATGGTGTGCTCCCTTTCACTCCCACCGGATGATGACCGGCAGGCTGCTCGTGTCTGCTGAGACTTCACGTTCAGTGCCGCGGACTGCCACGACAAAGTGCTGGAGTTCGTCTGCCGAGGCCAGGACCTCGAAATGGCCGGTGGGATCGCTCACGACGGCGGCGGCGGACGAATGCGGGCGGATGTAGGCATCGGGGATGCCCTTGTTGTGGACGTCGACCAGCCGGCCGTGGATCCGGCGGGCCACTGTGGTGGACGCGATGAGGGGTTCAGTGACAGGCGGTCCGAAAGGCTCGTCGAGCCGTATCCCCACCGGGACGCGGATCAGGAAACCGAGGCCTTGGCGGATGCCGGAATCGTATTCGTCCGGCTGGAATTCGCCACTGGAGACCACCGAGTACTGGGTGTTTTGCTCAAGGGCCAGCAGGAGTTTCTCCATGTTGTCCAGCTGCGTGGGGCCGTGGCATTCCACGGCAACTTTGAGCTCGAGGTCCAGCAGCGGGCCTTCACGCCGGGAGCGGCCAACCCGGTTCAAGGCGACGGCGTGGACGGTGACAGCGGCATCGCTTGGTTGACCGGAAGGCGGTTCGGAGCCGTCGTCGAAGCGGACACGCTCGGGCGAAACGGCGTCCGAAAGTATCCCGAGGAGCTCGGTCAACGACGATCTCACAACACCCACGGTGACACCCCAGTCCCACAAAGTGGTCCAGCACAGCCGATGTGCTATAGGTTACTCCCGCAGTGGCCTGCGAGTCACTGGGATCACAGGCGTAACTCCATTCGATGGTTCTGGTTTGGCTCAGCGGGCGGCCACGGCTTCCTGATCCCGCCACCAGGCCACGGTCGCCGCCATCGCGCTAGGAAGCGGCGTCGGTTGCAGGCCGAGCTTGGCCTGGCTCGCAGTGGAGTCCATGACGAACGGCCGCTCGAACTGGTACAGCATTTCGGCCAGCTCCCGCATGTCGGTTGAAAACAGGCCCAGGGTCCGGAGCAGCCAGCCTGGAACCACGCTCAGCTTCGGTTCGGGAAGATCAGCCGAGCGTGCGAAGTTTCCCGCAATTTCCCGCATCGTCATTGCCGGTCCCGTGGGGGCGTGCAGCACTGAGTTCCAGAGTTCGGGCTTTTGGGCCGCGGCGATCATGGCTGCGGCAAGATCCGGGACATAGGTGAAAGAGTGTGGCTGCTTGGCGCTTCCGAGAACCTGGACCGGCTTGCCCTTGAGGACCAAGGGGACCATGCGCTCGCCGGCATGCGCCATGCGGGCCCGCGGCCCGAAGAAATCGCCCGCCACCACGCTGACGGTATTCGCCGGGTGGGCTTGCCGGGCCTTCAGCAGGGCGGAGCGGATCCCGCGCTTGCCACCGGCCGCTTCCCGCGGGCTCCTTTCGGTGATGGTCTTGTCCGGCTCGCTATAGGAGTAAAGGCTCTCAGGGAAGACGACGACGGCGCCCGCCGCCGCCGCGGCGTCCATCACCACGCGCTCTGCTCCTGGAAGCTCGGCCGCCCAGGCTTTGGCCCGGTAGGCAGAACCGTGGATGCAGTGGAAGACGGCCGTGGCGCCGTCGAAGGCTTGCGCCAACTTGGCCGGGTCCGAGACATCCACGCGGAGCTTTTCGATCAGCGGGTGGTCCGGGCCGCCGCCTGAGCGGGTCAGGACGCGCACCTGCTCTCCGCGGTCCGCGAGTTGCTCGGCGATGGTCCATCCGACGGGGCCTGCTCCTGTGACGACATACATGGTGTTGCTCGCTTTCTGGCTGGGAACCGAGTTCCTCTTGGTGGAAACCTGTTTCGAGAGCAGTGCTCTCTGAACTCAGAATGAACCTTGCTGAATCGCATGTCAAGAGCACTGCTCACATTTGTTGTCAGTGCTCTCCTTTGTGGCATGCTGGATGCATGGACCTCCCTTCCGCCGCAGTGGCCAAACAAGCGACGCCCCGCGAGCGGGCCCGGGCCCAGACCGTGGCGGACATCATCCGGCTGGGGCGCCAGCACCTTGCCTTGCATGGCGCCGCGGGTTTGTCCCTGAGGGCGGTCGCCCGCGATCTCGGCGTGGTGTCCTCCGCCGTGTACCGCTACGTGGAGAGCCGCGACGAACTTCTGACCCTCCTGCTGATTGACGCTTACGGCGAGCTGGGCGACGAAGTGGATGCCGCCGTCGACGCCCTACCGGGGGACGACTACCGCGGAAGGTTCCGGGCGCTCGGGCGGGCCGTTCGCCAGTGGGCCCTGCGCGAGCCGGCAAGGTATGCCCTCCTGTTCGGCAGCCCGGTGCCCGGATACCAGGCTCCCGCCGAGCGCACCACCGAACCCGGAACGCGAGTGATCTACCGGATGGTGGGGATCTTCGACGCCGCGTACCGCGCAGGTGCCTTGGCCGCCGACGTCGCGCCCGCCGTCGTCGTTCATCCGGCTCTCGCCGCGGACCTGGCGGCCATCCGGGCCGAACTGGGCGTGGCCGTTCCCGAAGCCGCGTTGGCCCGGGGTGTGCTGGTGTGGACGTCGGTTTTTGGGGCGGTCAGCTTCGAGGTGTTCGGCCAATACGGGGCTGATACCTTCGGCGCGCGCGACGAGTTGTTTGAGCACCAGCTCGAGGTGCTGCGCGGAATCGTGGGGCTGTAGCAGCCCCGGCAACCGTGTATGAAAGACGGTGCGCGAAGGTACAGTAACTGCATGGCCCGTGGACTTGCTGACATCGGTGCGGAGGGCGTTTTGCTCGCCGGAGCAGGCCGCGCCATCCTGATGCAGATCGCCAATCCCGCGGTCGGTCACGGCGTCGCCGAGCACAGCAATTTCGCCGAACGGCCGCTGGATCGGCTGCGCGCCACCATGACGTATGTCTACGCCGTTATCTACGGCTCGGAACAGCAACTGGCAGCGGTGCGCCGAGCTGTGAATCGTGCGCACGCCCCGGTTCGACGGACGGCGGACGATTCCACCGCGGGGTACAACGCCTTCGACGCGCAATCCCAGCTCTGGGTGGTTGCGACCCTCTATGACACCGCCGTCACCGTTTACGAAAAGGTCCATGGAGCCCTCGACGACGACACTGCCGATCGTATTTACCGTGAGTATGCGCAGATCGGGACAGCGTTGCAGCTTCCCGCGGAGCTCTGGCCTGCCGACCGCCCGGCCTTCGCACGCTATTTGGACGAATCCCTGCGGAACCTCGAACCGGATGCAGCCGCTTTGAGGGTGGCCCACGAGCTCCTGTACCCCACGAGCGGACCGTTCTTGATGCGCTTGAGCATGCCGTTGGTCCGGTTGTTGACCGCGGGCCTGCTGCCTGAGGAGCTTCGTGCGGGATTCGGACTTCCGTGGAAGCCCCGCCATCGACGCAGCTTCGACGGCACCATCCGGCTCTTGGCGGCGGCTTATCCAAGGCTGCCGGAAAAAGTCAGGCATTGGCCGAAAAACTACTATCTTGGTCGGCTCGGACCGGGCGAGCTTGGCCTTGGCGAGACCGGCCTTGGCGAGTAGGCGCCCATGCGTGAGCTCACCGCGGTAGAGGAACTTATCGACGGGAGTGCGAGCCGCTTCCTGGTTGGCGCGCCGGACCAAGGACTCCGGTCCAGGCTCACGGAGTTCACCCTCTTCGGCCTCAAACAGGCCTGGGCGTGCATCTTCGGCGCTTCGCTCCTTGCCGTCATTTTCGGCGCGCACCTCTGGTACCCGGCCAACGCCGGCCTCGCGAGGAACGATTTCCTGACGATCGCCGCCGTCGTGATCCAAATCCTGATGGTGGCCACGAGGCTTGAAACCTTGCGCGAGCTCCGGGTGATCGTGCTCTTCCACTTGGTGGGAACGGTCATGGAGTTGTTCAAGACCGGCGTCGGCTCGTGGTCCTATGAGGCTGAGGGCGTGCTGCGGGTCGGCGCCGTTCCGCTCTTCAGCGGCTTTATGTATGCGGCGGTCGGCTCGTACATGGTGCGGGTTTACCGGGTTTTCGACTTGCGCTTCGCCCGGTATCCGCGGCGTTGGATCACTGCGGTCCTGGCTGCGGCAATCTATGTGAACTTCTTTTCGCACCACTTCACCGTTGATGCCCGCTGGGTCCTGCTGGCCGCCGTCGTCGTGATCTATGGCCGCTGCGTCATGCACTTCCGCGTGTTTCGGCGCCGGTTCCGGATGCCGCTGGTCGTCGCGTTCCTGCTGGTGGCGCTCTTTATCTGGATTGCCGAGAACATCGCCACTTGGTCGCACGCCTGGCTGTATCCGAGCCAGTTGGACGGTTGGCATTTGGTGTCGGCGGACAAGCTTGTCTCGTGGTTCCTCCTGATGATCATCTCCGTGGTGCTGGTGGCATGGGTCTACAAGCCGATGCCGCCTGACACGACCGGCGTTCTCCCACGGCGAAATCGCGCGTAAATCTCCGAGTTTCCGGGGTTCTTTGGCCGCGAATCCGCAGAGTTGAGCGCGCTTGACTCAACTTTGGATTGACATCGAACGAGGCCTGAGTACAGTTGAGTGAAGAACGCTCAACCCGGTTTCATTGAAAGGAAGCAACATATGTCACGCGCTGTAGGTATCGACCTCGGAACCACTAACTCCGTCGTCTCTGTTCTCGAAGGTGGCGAGCCCACCGTCATTGCCAACGCCGAGGGTGGCCGCACCACGCCGTCGGTCGTTGCATTCTCCAAGTCCGGTGAAGTCCTGGTTGGCGAAATTGCCAAGCGCCAGGCCGTCAACAACATCGACCGCACCATCGCTTCCGTGAAGCGCCACATGGGCACCGACTGGTCCGTCGCCATTGACGACAAGAAGTACACGCCGCAGGAAATCTCCGCGCGTATCCTCATGAAGCTGAAGAACGACGCCGAGAGCTACCTCGGCGAAAAGGTCACCGACGCTGTCATCACCGTCCCGGCCTACTTCAACGACGCCGAGCGCCAGGCCACCAAGGAAGCCGGCGAAATCGCCGGCATGAACGTCCTCCGCATTGTCAACGAGCCCACCGCCGCTGCACTTGCCTACGGCCTGGACAAGGGCAAGGAAGACGAACTCATCCTGGTCTTCGACCTCGGCGGCGGAACGTTCGACGTCTCCCTGCTGGAAGTCGGCAAGGACGAAGACGGCTTCTCCACCATCCAGGTCCGCGCCACCGCCGGTGACAACCGCCTCGGCGGCGACGACTGGGACCAGCGCGTTGTTGACTACCTGCTGAACCAGCTCAAGATCAAGGGCATCGACCTTTCCAAGGACAAGATCGCCCTGCAGCGTCTGCGCGAGGCTTCGGAGCAGGCTAAGAAGGAACTCTCTTCCTCCACCAGCACCAACGTCTCCCTCCAGTACCTCTCCGTCACCCCCGACGGCCCGGTCCACCTGGACGAGCAGCTGACCCGCGCCAAGTTCCAGGACCTCACCAAGGACCTGCTCGAGCGCACCAAGAAGCCGTTCCACGACGTCATCGCCGAGACCGGCATCAAGCTCTCCGAAATCGACCACATCGTTCTCGTGGGCGGTTCCACCCGTATGCCCGCCGTTTACGACCTCGTGAAGGAACTTGCCGGCGGCAAGGAGCCCAACAAGGGCGTCAACCCGGACGAAGTTGTCGCCGTTGGCGCAGCCCTCCAGGCCGGTGTGCTGAAGGGCGAGCGCAAGGACGTCCTCCTGATCGACGTCACCCCGCTGTCCCTCGGTATCGAAACCAAGGGCGGCGTCATGACGCACCTGATCGAGCGCAACACGGCCATCCCCACCAAGCGTTCCGAGACCTTCACCACCGCTGACGACAACCAGCCGTCCGTGGCCATCCAGGTCTTCCAGGGCGAGCGTGAATTCACCCGCGACAACAAGCCGCTGGGCACGTTCGAACTGACCGGCATCGCTCCGGCACCGCGCGGCGTCCCCCAGGTCGAGGTCACCTTCGACATCGACGCCAACGGCATCGTCCACGTCTCCGCCAAGGACAAGGGCACCGGCAAGGAGCAGTCGATGACCATCACCGGCGGCACCGCGCTGTCGAAGGAAGACATCGACCGCATGGTCCGCGAAGCCGAGGAACACGCAGCCGAGGACAAGGCCCGCCGCGAGGCTACCGACACCCGCAACACTGCCGAGCAGCTCGCCTACTCCGTGGACAAGCTCATCGCCGAAAACGACGACAAGCTGCCTGAAGAGGTCAAGACCGAGGTCAAGGCCGACGTCGACGCCCTCAAGAAGGCCCTCGAGGGCACCGACGACGCAGCAGTGAAGACCGCTTTCGAGAAGCTGCAGCACTCGCAGTCGAAGCTCGGCGAAGCGATCTACTCGCACGCCGGTTCCCCGGACGGCGCAAGCAGCGCCGCAGGTGCTGAAGGCGCTCACGCTGATGCCAAGGCTGCAGACGAGGACATCGTCGACGCCGAGATCATCGACGAAGACGAAAAGAAGTAAGCATGCCTCACCACGGCAACGACGCAGAGCACTCACCTTCCAACAACGAGGGCAAGCACGACGAGCGTGAAGGAGCCGGTCAGCAGAAGCCAATTATTCGGGACAACCGCAAGGTTGACCCGGAGACGGGGGCCGCCCGCCACGCCCAAGGATCGGCAGCCGATTCCAACGCCGCTGCCGCCGAGGGCGACGCCCTGTCCCAGGCTGAGGAAATCCTCAACGGCATGGAGGTTCCGGCTGAAGAGTCGGTAGCCCCCGGAGCCGCTGCAGAAGCAGAGGCCGCGGAACTCCGCAACGACCTCCTCCGACTGCAGGCTGAGTACGTCAACTACCGCAAGCGCGTCGAACGCGACCGCGCCGTCGCAGGGGAAATGGCCGTCATCGGCGTCCTGAACTCCCTGCTGCCGGTGCTGGACGACGTCGACGCCGCCCGCCAGCACGGCGACCTCGTGGACGGCCCGTTCGCCGCGATCGCAGCCAAACTGGAGAACGCGCTGAAGACGTACGGCTTGGAGCGCATCGCGGAAACCGGAGTCGACTTCGACCCCACGATCCACGAAGCCCTCATCCAGCAACCGGGCGAGGACATCGAAGTAGACACCGTCAGCCAAGTGCTGCGCTCCGGCTACCGGTCCGGCGACCGCGTGCTGCGCGCGGCCCAGGTGATTGTGGCTGTGCCGGCCTGAGGTTCTCACCGCGCTATGTGTGCTCACCTTGGCGCTTCGCCGGATATGGGGCGGTGCCCGCTTCGCGGTGCCCTCCACACCGCCGCCCCATATCCGGCTTCGCGCCCGCTGTAAGCTCGCCTCAGGTGAGATGACAGCAGGCGCGAAGCGATGCATAGGCCCCGGGAGTGGCATCGGGCCTGCCGGAGCGTGGCGGCTGAAGTCCGTAGGACTTAGCCGCCACGCGAAGGGGCGGGGGCCTATGCATCGCGTAGCGCACGCAACCGAACACGGAAACGAAAGAGAGAAGCCGAGTGGCCAGCCAGGACTGGGTTGAGAAGGATTTTTACGCCATCCTTGGTGTCGCCAAGGACGCCTCTGACGCTGACATCAAGAAGGCGTACCGCAAGCTTGCGCGGAAGTACCATCCGGATACCAATTCCGGGGATGCTACTGCGGAGAAGAAGTTCAAGGACATCTCGGAGGCCTATTCGGTGCTCTCGGATGCCGAGGAGCGCCAGCAGTACGATGCCATTCGCGCCATGGGCGGGGCTCGCTTCGCTCCGGGAGCAGCTCGCGGCGGGCCGGCCAATGGCGGTTTCGAGGACTTGTTCGGAGGGCTTTTCGGCGGCGGCGCGCGCCAGCCTGCCGGTGCTGGAGGCATCCCGCCCGAGTTCGCTGATCTCTTCGGCGGCGGTTTCGGCGGCGGACAGACCGGTTTCCAGCGGGCTCCCCAAAAAGGCAGCGACCGCACGGCATCCACCTCGATTTCCTTTGCCGGCTCCATTCACGGCACCACGGTGAGCTTGCGCGAAAGCAACGGCAACGTCATCGACGTGAAGATTCCGGCGGGCATCAGGGACGGCCAGAAGGTCCGTCAGCGCGGCAAGGGCAACCCCGGTGCCGCCGGCAACGGGGACCTCATCATCACGGTGAACGTCAAGCCCCACGATTTCTTCAACCGCGACGGCGACAACATCCGCATCCATGTGCCGGTCACCTTCGCGGAGGCGGCTTTGGGTTCCAACATCCACGTGCCGACGCTCGACGGCGACTCCGTCACCGTCCGCGTCCCGGCCGGCACGCCTTCCGGGCGCACGCTCCGGGTCAAGGGCCGCGGCGTCAAAACATCGAAGGGGACCGGGGATCTGCTGGTGACGATCGACGTCGCCGTCCCGCAGAACCTTAACAAAGAGGCCGAGGAGGCCGTCAAGGCATTCGCCGCAGCCACTGCCGACGCCGATCCCCGCCACGACCTGGCCGCCAAGGCCCGCTTGTAGCGGCAGAACACATGGGAGGGGACGTAGGCATGGGCATCGACATCAACCAGCCGATCTTCGTCATCTCCGTCGCGGCCGAACTGGCTGACATGCATCCGCAGACCCTGCGCCAGTACGACCGCCTCGGCATCGTGTCGCCGAGCCGTGCCCCGGGCAAGTCGCGGCGTTACTCCCAGCGCGACATCGACCGTTTGCGCGAGGTCCAGCGGCTCTCCCACGAGGGCGTGTCCCTCGAGGGCATCAAGCGGATCCTTGAGCTCGAAAACCAGGTGGCCGCGCTGCAGTTCCGCGTTGCCGAGTTGAGCGAGGAACTGCAGCGCCGGCGGAGCCCGATGGAGGCCCGCGTTTTCGCCGCGGGAGCAGCGGGCGACGTCGTCAGCCTGGCCCGCGGGCAGCGCCCCCGGGCGCGGTCCCAGGCAGTTGTGGTGTGGCGGCCGCGACCGGGGGAGTAGTCCTCTAGTGCTGTGAGAGGGACGCCAGTAGCACCGGCGCCTCCTGCCCGGCCCACGTGCCCCGAAGGGCAGCCGAATCTTCCGAACCCTGGATCCCCGGCTCCAAGACACGGTTCACCAGCAGTGTGAGCTCACCGCCGTCGATGCCCGTGACGGTGTCCTCGGTAATCGGGGCTGCCGGGGTCAGTGCAGGGACTTCGCTACCGGGAGTTCCGCTGCCCTTGGCCTCGACGGAACTCTTGCGTGGCTCCAGCACGCCGTCCACGTCCACGAACTGTTCGGCTTCCCGCTGTCCAGTGAGGATGGCGGTGGCAAGGGCAGTGACGTAGACGGGATCGGCGCAGGCGTCGTACACCCACCTCGTGCCCAACACGGAGTGTTCCATGGTGCCGAGTAGCGAGTCCTCCGCGCCGGGCAATTCCGAACCCCGATAGCTCAGGGGAACCTGGTAGACCTTGCCGCCGTGGGAGACCAAGTGGGTCTCGAGGCCGACTTCGCCGTCCGGATCATCGAAGCGGTACGCGCCGAGCAGCTCGGGCGGCGCGGAGCCATCCTTGGTGAACCACGGCTGGGCGGGCAAATACGTCTCGATGAGTTCAAGTTTGCTGGGACTCAGGGTTGCTCGATGGATGATAGCCATGCGGTCCAGCCTAGTTTGCCAGTACGGGCGCGGGGACTGCTCTCGGGGTCCAGCGCAGGTGCGTGTTGTCGGCGTCGGACTCGCGCTCTTTCAAGAGCGAAAGCCTGGGCCTTACGGCATCCGTGCGGGAGCTCGGCGGTTTGCGTCGGCCCGCCCGGAACTGCGGAACCCACTGCGCCCCGGGGCCCTGGTATTCCTGCTCGGCTGCGGCGTGGAGCGTCCACTGGGGGTCGAACAAGTGCGTCCTGCCCAGCGCCACGAGGTCGGCCCGTCCTGCAAGGAGGACGGAATTGACGTCGTCGTAGCTGGAGATGGCACCGACGGCGATGACGGCTGCTCCGGCGGGTGCGGCGACCTCCTGGCGGATGCGGTCGGCGAACGGCGTCTGGTAGCTGCGGCCGAAAGCCGGTTGTTCTTCCTTGGCGACCTGGCCGGTGGAGACGTCGATGCCCGCGGCGCCATGAGCCACGAATGCCCGCGCGATGTCGAGCGAGTCGTCTGAGGTGTTGCCGCCTTCGATCCAGTCCGTCGCCGAGATGCGTACCGTCACAGGCTTGCTGGCAGGCCACGCCGCACGGACGGCGTCGAACACTTCCAGGGGGAACCGCAAGCGGTTCTCCAAGCTGCCACCGTACGTGTCCGTCCGGCGGTTGGACACCGGCGAGAGGAACGAGGAAAGCAGGTAGCCGTGGGCGGCATGGACCTCAAGGAGGTCGAAGCCTGCCTCTTCGGCACGGAGGGTCGCGGCCACGAACTCAGCCTTGATGGCGGCCATTCCTGCGTGGTCGAGTTCCGCAGGCGTCTGGTTGCCGGGACCGTACGGCAGGGCCGTCGGTCCAACAGCCTGCCAGTTGCCGGATGCGAGCGGTTCGTCGATGCCTTCCCACATGAGCTTGGTGGAGCCCTTGCGGCCGGAATGACCCAGCTGCGCACCGATCTTGGCCGTCGAACGCGCATGGACGAAGTCCACGATTTCCTTCCAGCTGTCGCGCTGTGTGTCCGTGTACAGGCCGGTGCAGCCGGGGGTGATCCGCCCGGTCTTGGAAACACACACCATTTCGGTCATGACCAATCCGGCGCCGCCGAGTGCCTTGGAACCGAGGTGTACTTTGTGGAAGTCGCCCGGGACGCCATCCACCGCGGAGTACATGTCCATGGGGGAGACCACAATGCGGTTCTTGAGCTCCAGTCCGCCGATCCGGAACGGTTGGAACATGGCCGGGGCAGTCTCCGTCAGTCCTTGGGACTCGGCGAAGTTGCGGTCCACGGCGTCGGCGAATTCCGGGTCGCGCAGCCGCAGGTTTTCCTGGGTGATGCGGCGGCTCCGCGTGAGGAGGTTGAATGCGAACTGCGTCGGATCCTGCTCCTTGTATTGGGCGATCCGCTCGAACCATTCAAGCGAAGCCTGGGCGGCGCGCTGGGTGGAGGCGACAACCGGACGACGCTCCGTTTCATAGGCAGACAACGCCGACTCCACATCCGGGTGCTCGTGCAAGCAGGCGGCGAGTGCCAGGGAGTCCTCCATGGCCAGTTTGGTTCCGGAACCGATGGAGAAGTGTGCGGTATGAGCCGCATCGCCGAGCAGCACGACATTGCCATGGCGCCAGCTCTCGTTACGCACGGTGGTGAAGTTGATCCACTTGGAGTTGTTGGACAGGACCTCGTAGCCGTCCAGTTCTTCCGCGAAGATGGAACGGATCTTGCTGATCGCCTTCTCGTCCGATACCCCGGGAGGGAGCACATCGTCAGCGGTCTCGTCGAAGCCGGCAGCCCGCCACACGTCCTCGTGCATTTCGACAATGAACGTGGATCCTTCGTCGGAATACGGGTAGCCATGGATCTGCATGACTCCCCATTCTGTTTCCTTGACGAAAAACTTGAACGCCTCGAACACCTGGTCCGTACCGAGCCACATGAACTTGTTGGCCCGCAGATCCAGGCTTGGAGCGAAGGAGTCCGCGTACTTCGCGCGGATCTGGGAGTTAATGCCATCCGCTGCGAGGACCAGGTCATAGTTGGCCTCAAGCTCCTCCACCGGCGGCGAAAGGGTCTGGAAACGCAGGTCGACGCCGAGCTCGGCGCACCGGCGCTGAAGCAGTTCCAACAGTTCCTTGCGACTCATGGCCGCAAAGCCCTGGCCGCCCACCGTCACCGTTTCGCCGCCGAAATGGATGTCGATGTCGGACCAGCGGGCGAAGCGCAGGCTCATGTATTCGGCCACGACCGGGTCGGCGTTGCCGATGCCGCCGAGAGTCTCATCGGAAAATACGACGCCGAAACCGAAAGTGTCGCTGGCGGCGTTTCGTTCCCAGAGGGTGATCTTGTGTGACGGGTCGAGTTGCTTCATCAATGCCGCGAAGTACAGGCCGCCGGGGCCGCCTCCTACGATTGCGATTTTCATGCTTTTGCTCCTTCTCAGGCCTGGCCCAGGCCTGCGCCGGCAAGCTGTTCGGGGTCGTTGTCGATACGGTCGCGCAGCTTGAAATGCTGCAGCTTGCCGCTGGGATTGCGGGGAAGTTCGTCGACGAACCGGATGTCCCGCGGGTACTTGTAGGGGGCGATCGTCCGTTTGACGAAGTCCTGTATTTCCTTGCGCTTCGCGTCATCGCCCCTGACGCCTTCGCGCAGGACGATGAACGCGCAGACGACGCTGCCGCGTGCTTCGTCGGGCCGGCCGATGACGGCGTTCTCCACAACGTCCGGGTGCAGGTCGATGGCGGTTTCCACCTCGGGGGCGCCGATGTTGTAGCCGGAGGAAACGATCATGTTGTCCGACCGGGACTGATACGTGAAGTACCCGTCCTCGTCTTTCGTGAAGGTATCGCCGGTGACGTTCCAGCCGTTGACCACATAATTCGCTTGCCGTGGGTCGTCCAAGTAGCGGCATCCGGTGGGGCCGATGACGGCGAGCCGGCCAAGCTGCCCGGGTCCTAGTTCCAGCCCCTCGTCGTCGAGGATGGCTGCCCTGTACCCGGGAACGGCCCGTCCGGTGGTGCCGGGCCGGATGTCATCCCCGGACGCGGAAATGAACACATGCAACAATTCGGTGGCTCCGATGCCATTGACGAGCCGGAGACCGGTGGCCACCCGAACGGCTTCCCACGTTTCCTTGGGCAAGTGTTCGCCCGCCGAGACCGCGACCCGGAGCTCGCGGAGCAATGATCCGCGGCCTTCCTTGAGGATGGCCCGGTACGCAGTGGGTGCGGTGAACAGGATGGTGGCCCCGGCAGCGGCGGCACTCTCGGCAAGTTCCACGGGGGTGGCCCGTTCGGTCAGCAGCGAGGATGCGCCGAAGCGCAGGGGGAAGACCACCAGCCCACCGAGGCCGAACGTGAAGGCGAGGGGTGGTGAACCGGCAAACACGTCGTCGGCGGTTGGCTGCAGAATATGGCGGGCGAACGTGTCGGCGTTCGCGAGGATGTCCCTGTGGAAATGCATGGTGATCTTGGGCGTGCCCGTGGTGCCCGACGTCGGGCCGAGCAGCGCGACGTCGTCGGCGGAGGTCGGCACGGCAGCGAACTCGCCGCTCTTGGCGGCACAGCGGGACGCGAGGTCACAGGCGTCGTCGGATCCGTAGGAGAGGACAACGGTGTCCTCTCCTGCTGCCGTGAGCAGTTCGTCCATGAACCGGTGGTCGGAGATGGCTACGGTAGGACGTGTGAGGCTGATAATCGTGCCGACCTCGCTGGAACGCAACATCGGCATGGTGGTGACAACGACGGCCCCGGCCTTGAGCACGCCCAGCCAGGCCGCGACAATCCAGGGATTGTTCGGACCGCGCAGCATGACGCGGTTGCCGGGCACCACGCCGAGATCCTCGGTGAGGACCTGGGCGACTTGGTTGGCGCGCCGCTGCAGCTCACCGTACGTCCAGACTGTGCCGTCGGGGGTCCGCAGCGCGGGGCGTCCGGCACCATGGCTTGCGACGGCGTCGTCAATGAGCGCCGCCGCTGCGTTGAGCGTCGCCGGGTACTGGAGTTCCGGCAGGGTGAATTCGAGGGTCGGCCACGTGCCGGCCGGTGGCAAATGGTCGCGGGTGAAGGTGTCCACGTGGGCTGATCTCAACATTGTCATGGCCACTCCTTTCAGTAATACGGCGGGTAAGTCGAAGGTGTTCAGGAGCCGGCGCGGATCATGCCCTCTTGGGCAACCGTTGCCAGCAGGCGTCCTTGCCTGTCAAAGAAACGGCCCGTGGCCAGCCCCCTGTTGCTTTGCCCGGACACGGCCTCCTGGGCGTACAGGACCCAGTCATCCGCGCGGCCGTCCCGGTGGAACCACATGGAGTGGTCCAGGCTGGCCGTGGCAAGTCCGGGGCTGGACCAGTGGAGCCCGTTCACCCGGAGCAGGGGCTCAAGGATGGTGTAGTCGCAGACGTATGCCAGCGCGGCCCGGTGCAGATCTGCCGTCGCGTGCTCGTCACCGGCGTCGGGCAATTGCTCGAAGGCTTTCACCCAGATGGCCTGATGCGGCACGGATTCGCCTTCGACCTGCAGATATACCGGTCCGGGAATGTGTCGCATGTCGAAGCTGCGCTTCGAGGACCAGTACTCGGCAGCGGGCCCCTCGACGCCTTGCAGCACCTCGGCAGCACTGCGCAGGGATTCGGGTTCGACGGCGGTGGGCGCCTCGGGCTGGAAGTCCGGACCGTCTTCGGGAACCTGGAAGGAACCCATCGCCGCGTACACGGTCTTGCCGTTCTGGTGGCCACGCACGCTGCGGGTCGAGTATCCTCGGCCGTCGCGGAGGCGTTCAACCTCGTAGCGAACCGTGGCCCCGATCTCCACGGGGCGCATGAAGTAGCTGTGCATTGAGTGCAGCTGCCTGTCAGCGCCGACCGATCGCATCATCGCTGCCGCGGCCTGGGCCACCATGTCCCCTCCGTAGGCTTTGGGCCACGGAACGTACTGCGAGGTCGCTTCGTAGGCTTCGTCGTGGATCTGGGCGGGGACGGCCGTCAGTTCGATGGCCTTGAGGAATGTCTCCGAGGTCAGGATTCCAGTGGACATGTCCATCAGGCCCTGCGGAAGTCTGCGAGGGTCTCATCGGCAACGTCTTCGAGGTTGACCACGAGGTTCTCCGGGGTGCGCGCGGTCAGCCACACGAGTTCTTCGGTGACGGACATGTTGGCCTCGACATGCGGCATGAACGGCGGGACGAAGACCCAGTCGCCCGTCTTCATGTCCAGGAACTCGGAGTAGTTCTCGCCAAAGTAGATGCGGCCGTGGCCGCGGAGCACGTAGCCGCCGGTTTCCGCTTCGCCGTGGTGGTGCGGCAGGGAGCGGTAGCCGGGAACGTTGGAGACCTGCCCGAACCAGATCTTGGTGGCCGGCGTGTGCTGGATGCTGACGCCGGAGACGCGGACACAGTCGCCGGACTGGGCAGTGTTGGTATCTTCTTCACCGGCGCGGGTGACGACCGGCACCACCTTGCCGTCGGCCTGGGCGTAGATGGAGTTGTCGCCTTCGAGGCGGTAGTCGGTAGCGGTTGTGTTCATAGTGGTCACTCCTTTGAAGTGCTTGGTATTGGCTTAGACGTTGGCGGGGACGGGTGCGTGGATTCTGAATTGGTTTTCCAGCCTTCCGATCCCGTCGATTTCGGTGGTGAGGACATCGCCGTCGTTCAGGAAACGCGGCGGTGTCATACCCATGCCGACTCCGCCGGGCGTACCGGTCAGGACAAGGTCTCCGGGGCGCAGGATAGTGATCTGGGAGATGTAGGAAAGGAGTTTCGCCGGTTCGAACACCAAGGTGCTGGTGTTCCCCTGCTGCACCAGCTCGCCGTTGACATAACCGCGGACCTCGAAGTCGCCGTCGACCTCGTCCGCGGTCACCATGACCGGGCCTACCGGGGTGGTTCCGTCGAACGCCTTGCCTTGGAACCACTGCAGCGTGCGGTTCTGCCAGTCGCGCATGGACACGTCGTTGGCGATTGTGTACCCGGCAATTGCCGCGCGGGCTTGGTCCTCGTCCGCGCGGAACAGCACGGAGCCGACCACGACGGCCAGCTCGGCTTCCCAGTCGACCTTCGCGCTACCGTGGACATGGATCGTCTCAGCCGGCCCGATAAGGGTGTCGGCATACTTCGCGAAGAGCGTGGGGTATTCCGGCAGTTCGCGGCCCATCTCCTGAATGTGGTCGCCGTAGTTCAGCCCGCAGCAGATGACTTTTCCGGCCCGTGGAAGCAGAGGTGCCAGCTCGCCGGCAGGTGCGGACACGACTCCCGGTCCAGACGCTGCAACAAACGCTGCTTCCGCCAGGGCGCGCCAGTCCGGGACGGCGAGAAGTGCTCCGACGTCGTTGGCCGGCAGCGGTACGTAACTGTTCCCGCCCAAAGCGAGCGCCGCCGTCGTGCCCCCGTCGGCTGTCCGTAAGGTGGCCAGCTTCATGCGTGTTGTCCCTTCGTATGCTGTCAATTCCTACATTCATTCCGATGCGTCTTCTGATGTGTCGACTTTTTTACGATCGTCACATATGCTCAACGTAGCACGGCGGGGAATGATCTGCACAGGGATTTTTTCGAACATGTCGCAGCCGCCACCAAGAGGAGGAACAACATGAGCCACAAGACCGTCAATCCAGGGTCGCTCCCGAAGCCGTCGGGCTTTGCGCACGGAATGCTTGCCGGAAACACGCTGTTCTTGGGTGGCCAGACGGCCCTGGACAAGGACATGAACATCGTTCCCGGCGGGATCGTGGAACAGTTCACGCAGGCGTTTTCCAATGTGCTGACCACCCTGCGCGAAGCCGGCGGACTACCTGAGGACCTGGTCAGCGTGACCATCTACCTCACCGACGTGGACGACTACATGGCCAACGGCCGCGAGATTGGTCGGATCTGGCGCGAAATGGCCGGTTCCGAGTATCCCGCGATGGCCGGAATCGGTGTCACCCGGCTGTGGCAGAAGGAAGCCCTCATCGAGATCCAAGGCATCGCCGTCATTCCGGAGTGCTAGCCCCTGCGGCACAACTCCCCAAGAACTTTCGAGCAAGGAGACAACGATGTCACACAGCTTCGACCTGATTAAAAACCGCGAACGCGGACTCAAGCGCGAACTCACCAGCCCACAGTTGACCATGATCGCGCTGGGCGGCGCGATCGGCACTGGGCTTTTCCTCGGAAGCAAGTTCGCCATATCTTTCGCCGGACCCAGCGTCCTGCTGAGCTATGCGATCGGTGGCCTGATCGCCGTGATGCTGATGGGCGCGCTGGCTGAGATGACCGTGGCCCATTCGACCACCGGGTCCTTCGGGGCTTTCGCCGAGCACTACATTTCGCCCCTCGCCGGATTCCTGGTGAAGTACCTCTACTGGTCCTGCGTTGTGCTGGCCGTGGGCACCGAAGTGCTTGCGATCGGGGACTACATGAAGCTCTGGTTCCCGGGAGTTCCTCCGCTGGTCTGGATCCTGTTGTTTGCCGGCGTTCTCATCGCGGTCAACATGTTCAACGTCAAGGCCTTCGGCACCCTGGAATACTGGTTCTCCAGCATCAAGGTGTTCGCCATCCTCGGATTCATCCTGCTCGCCGCCATCCTGGTCTTTGGAAAGCGAGAGGCCGGCTACGGAATCCATAACTACACTGCCGAGGGCGGGTTCTTCCCCAACGGCGTGTCCGGCATGTGGGTGGCCGTGATTGTGGCGATCTTCAGCTACCTCTCGGTGGAGATGATCGCCATTGCCGCCGGTGAAGCGAAGGATCCGGGAACGGCCGTCAAGAAGGCGTTCAAGGTCACTGTATTCCGTCTCTTCCTCTTCTACATCCTGACCCTGGCGCTGATCCTGGCCATTGCACCTGTCAGCCAGATCCTTGCCGGAAACAGCCCTTTCGTCACCGTCATGCAGGTCATTGGCATTCCGTTCGCCGATTCAGTCATCAACGTCGTGGTGATTGTGGCTGCGCTTTCAGCCATGAACTCGCAGCTCTACATCTCCACGCGCATGATGTTCAGCTTGTCCCGCGCAGGGCAGGCGCCCGCCGTGTTCGGGCGGCTTCACAAGAACGGTTCCCCGGTCAATGCACTGATCCTCTGCACAGGTGGAATCGCCGTGGCGGCCTGCGTGTACGCCCTGAATCCGGAGTCAGGCTTCACCTTCATGATGGCGCTGTCCATGTTCGGGGCAATGGCCACGTGGCTCATGATCTTCGTGACCCATCTGGCGTTCCGACAGGCAGCGAAGCGCGACGGGACGGCTCTGTCGTACAAGCTGCGGTTTTACCCGGTGGCCTCCTGGGCCGGAGCGATCCTCATGGTTGCCATCATGGTCACCACCCTCTTCGTTGATGCCTTCCGGATGACACTGATCTTCGGGGTCCCGTTCGCCATCGGTATCGTCGTCCTCTACTTCGTCCTGAGGAAGCGCCACCAAGGCGCCACTTCGGCAAATGCAGAGCCCGACGCCGACCGGAACCTGGAGGGGGCGGCGCACTCCTAGGGTACGGGCGCGCACTCCTGGCGTGTGCGGTGGGCCGGCCGCATTGCGGCCGGCCCACCTGCGCGCTGCCTGGACTTGCCCGCCAGAACTGTGTTGCCGCAGAGTTCCAGTGAGTCACGGCCGAATTCGTGTCAGCGCGGCGTCCACAACCGTCCAAGCCATGGCGATCGCGCCTTCGATGAGCGCCTGATCAGCTCGCTCCGAGGCTGCAGCTTCTGTGAACGCGGACTGGTGGTTGGACACAGGCGAGTCACAAATCTTGACGTGCGGATGAAGGCTTGGGACGACTTGGGAGACGGCGCCGAAGTCGGTGGAGGCACGGAATGCGCGGGCTTCCGGATCCTGCGGAAAGCTTCGGCCTAGGGCCTCCGCATTCTGCTGATACAGCGAGGCCAGCCGCGGCGACTGCACAACATTCGGGTATGTCAGTTCCCATTCCAATTCCACTGTGCAGCCGGCCGCGAGGGCTGCCCCCGTGAAGCAGGCCTCGACACGTGGGACCATATCCTCAAGGTCCGCAAGGGTCTGGGCTCTGATCCCGTACACACCCGCGGAACTTCCCGGGATCACGTTGGCAGCAGAACCGGCATTCGTGACAACACCATGGACTCGGGTGTCGTTGGGGAGCTGCTGGCGAAGCAAACCGACGGCGACCTGCGCGATGGTCGATGCGTCGGCGGCGTTCGCTGCCTCCCATGGCGACGCCGCGGCGTGCGAGCTCTTACCGGAGAACTCGAAGGAGAAACCGGTGCTGGCGAGGAAGCCTGGTGAGGCGTCTTCGAATGGCGCAGGATGAATCATCATGGCCATGTCGGCGCCGATGAATGCACCTTGTTCCAGCATCAGGATCTTGCCGCCGCCGGTCTCCTCTGCCGGCGTGCCCAACAGTTCCACCGTGAGATCGAGCTGCTCAGCCACGCCCTTCAGTCCCACAGCCGCAGCGACTGCGCATGCTGCGATCAGGTTGTGGCCGCATGCGTGGCCAAGCTCTGGCAATGCGTCATACTCTGCCACCACGATCGCTTTGAAGGAGCCTGCTCCGGCAACTGCGGAGATCGCGGTGTCCAGCCCAAAGGCGCGTTCTGTCACTGTGAATCCGGCTGCGCGCAGCTCGTTCGCGACTTCCCTGCTGGACTTAAACTCGGCAAAACCGAGTTCGGGCATGCCGTGGATGCGATGGCTGAGGTCGATCGCCTGGTCGCGAAAAGCCTCTATCTCCGCTTGCACTGCCCCTTTAATGGCGTTTCGGAGTTGGGTATTCCTGGTGGCAGATGCACCTATGGTCTCGGGGATGGCTGCGTTGGCGCTCATACGTCGGCCGCCGCAACGAATCCGACAGCATGGCCTTCGGGCACGGCAAAGGACCCGCCCCCTGGCGCCGTCGTCAGGAAAGCCCACACGAATCCCGTGACGGGCATCTTGACCTCTTCCAACACCGACCCATCCATGCCCACGATGTGCGCAACAACGCTGCCTTGCTCCATAACTGTTCCTGGATCGCAAACCGGGAATAGAACACCTGACTCGCGGGAGGTGAGTACCCCATGGTAGGTGAAACTTCCTTGGAGCCTTTCCACCAACTGGGGTGCAACTGGTTCCTCCAACATTCCTAGCTTGGACATGACGTTGAGGACACCTCGGACACCCGCTTCGTATCCTTGGTGTCCATGCTCGTCGAGCAACTCGACCATCAGCCCCGGAATACCATGTGCTGAGGAGGCAGCAGCGGGCTGGCCGTCCACGGACCCCACCTTCTCCGCGGTACCGTCCTCTGGGTCGGTCATCAGAACCGGGGTGACGCCGAAAGCTTCCGCCATTGCGCGCTGGACTTGGCGGACCTCGGGTGAGGAGCACTGTGCCGCGAACTCCATCGACATGGGCACCGCCGGCTCCGCGTTGTTGTGCAAGTCGATGTAGTGAGTCGTGACATCGAAGAGACTGCGGACTTGCGCCCCTATCCGCAGCGTTGGTGATCCGGCTGGGTCGCTGGGCCAGTAGCACGGCATTCCCAGGTGGATGCCGTCCTCGGGAGAGGCGTAGGTCGCACGGTCGAAAGCAAGTGGATTGGTCACCGGAACTGAGATCAATGTTCCTCGCAGCCTCGCCGGGTCAATGCGCGCGATGAGCTTGAGAAGTGTTCGTGTTCCCGTGATTTCAGTGCCATGCGTGGCTCCAGTGACAAGAAGGACAGGACCAGGCTCCGCCCCGTGCATGATGCTCACCGGCACACTGACTACTTGTCCGGAGGCGGACGTGGTGGCGGTCAGGCGACCGTGTCGCAGTTCCCCTGCGGGTACGTGGAGGGATCCGACCTCGAATACGCTCATTGCGGGATTCCTTAATGTTGGTTTCACGATGTGGCAGGCGTCGCTGTGGAGGCGAGGCAGCGGTGGGTGATGGCATCGGTGGTTAGCTGATCCCCGGTCAGCTCTCCGGAGACGGCCCCGTTCTTGATGACGATGACTCGATGACAAAGATGGGCGAGATCCTCGTATTCACTGCTCGCGATCACGACGGAGCAGCCGTCTCGGGCTGCGCGGTTGATCAGGTCAAAGAGAGTCTTCTTGGCTCCCACGTCGACGCCGTTGGTCGGTTCGTGGAGGAAGAGAACGTGGGGACGGGTGAGCAGCCACTTGGCAAGGATTAGTTTTTGCTGGTTGCCGCCGCTGAACGAGCTCAGGGGCAGATCGGGCGCCAGTGGCCGCAACCCAACACGGCGCATCGCCTCGATTGCGTCCTTGTGCTCCTCTGAGTAGGCCATGCGACCCGAACGCCAGTAACGCCTCATGGTGGCCATCGTGAGGTTCTCGGCCGCCGAAGCTGCCATAAGTCCGCTGGAGGTCGCCCGATCTGCGGGGATATACGCCATCCCCATGCTCATGGCACGGCGCGGTCGAAGCCACTTCTGCTCGACTTCCGTGCCTTTGACTTCGACTTTCCCTTCTCCGCGGCTGGCACCGAAGCACAGACCGATGATCTCCTCGAAACCATCTCCCACGAGGCCCGTCAGTCCGAGGATCTCTCCGCGGGACGCCACGAATGAGACATCACGCGTTTCTGCTCCGCTGAGATTTGTAGCCCGTAGGACGGGCTCAGTCACGGTCGTATGTTCGGACGGATAGAGGTTCGTGAGCTCCGTGCCAAGGATGGCCGTTATGAGGTCGTCGGTAGTCGCTGACGCGACGTCCATGGTTGCCACGACTTCTCCTGACCTCAGGATGGTTGCCCGATCGCAAACATCCTTCACTTCGTCGAGTCGGTGCGTCACAAACACCACCGAGCTACCGGTGGCCTTGATCCTGCGGAGGACCTCGAATAGCTGGTGCACCGCGTCCGCCGGGAGGTAGGCTGTGGGTTCGTCCAGGACGAGCACACCCCTTTCTTCGCCGCTTATGGACTCGATGCCCCTGATGATCGACAGCATGGCCCGCTCTACTGCGGACAGGCGTCCGACCACCGCGTCGGGCGAGAGGCCGAGCCCATAACGTCGGAGGGTCTCCTCGGTATAGGACCGTTGGGCGCGCCAGCTGATCCTTCCCCACTGTGTTCGGTAACGGCCTAGCCCGAGCGTCTCCATGACGGTGGATGAAAGGACCAGGCCGAGATCCTGGTGCACAAATCCAAGCTTCAGGCGTTCTGCCGTCTTAGGGTCGATCGGGAGGCCCTCCGACCGGCCGGACACCGTGACGCAGGGAGCATTGTCTGCCGTGTAGCCCCCATCCGGGGCGATCTGGCCGGCGAGGAGTTTGATCAGTGTGGACTTGCCTGAGCCATTCTCGCCCAGGAGGGCATGGATCTCACCGGACACGATGTTGAGGTATGCCTCCTTGAGGACGGGACGGGCCCCGTAGGACTTAGTGAGATGCTCGGCCCGAAGCAGGGGCTCCTGGTTCGTTGAGTTCATGGTACTGATCACCCTTGCCAGAGCCGGGTGTAGAAGGTACGGAAATCGAACGAGCCGTACCAGTCGCCGGACTTCTTCGCGAGGTCGATCGTGTCGATGTTGGCCCGCGTAAATGTCCGGTTCGGGACCTGCTCGTCTGCAACCGCATCCTCGCCTGCGATCGCGCGCATCGCCTGGTCAACCGCCGCCCACCCCATTTGGTAGAGGTTGGTCCCTACTGTCGCCGCCTCCGGGTCCGCCTTGTCCTGGAGCCCGCTCATTGCCCCGACAATGGCGTTCGAGCCCACCAAGCGGATGTTTCGGCCTGCGAGCCCGGTGATCGACGGCTTGATCGCCAGATTCATGTCGTCGACGAGGCTCACAACGTAGCGGGTTTCTGGATTGCGCTGCAGAAACGCGTTGACCTGCGGTTGCAGGAGAGAAGACCAAGCTTCCAAAGGTGCGTCCTGCACGGCGACCTTGGCATCGGGGCACAACTGGGCGAACTGTTTCGTGAACTGGTCGACCACATCGGAACTCGAGGTTCCGAAGCTCGAAGAGCCCAGGTAGAGCACACCTGCGTGGCACGACGAGTCTGCAGCCACGAAGTTGGCCTGCCGTGTACCCACGTCGTTCGTTGCCGACGCGTAGGCAAATACACCGATATCGGCAAGTTCCTTAGAGACCTTGCCCGGCGCGTCACTGCCGACACTGATCACGGGGATCCGGTGGCTTTTGGCCCCGGTGATGCTCGATGCAACACTCTTCGGGGGCGTGCCCTGAAGCAGGATGACGTCGACGGATTGGGCGACTGCCTGATCTACGAGGGAAGCGGCCTTCGGAGGATCGCCCTCGCTGTCCGAAACAGTGACGGTGGCACCCGCAGCCGCGGCGCCCTCCTTGACGCCGGCAAGAACGTCCTGGCTGAACGGGAAACTGAGGCCGCTCGCGATGAACCTGATGTTTTTGCCCCGTAAGGAAGTCCCGTTCTTGACCGACGGGATCTTGGGGCTAGCGGTCACCGGCGCGATGTCGAGGGCTAGCGCCTTGGTGGCGACGCTTTCCGGGTTTGAGGTCCCCGCGGCATTTGTGCCCTCGCTCGCTCGTTGACAGCCCGTCATGCCCAGGAGCGCAACGGAAATCACGATGGGCAGGATGGCTGCACGTTTCTGTCTCATCATTTGAAATCACCTAAATTTGTTTGGGTCGAGAACGACATTGTTCTTGGATGCTTATGCGCGATTTGTTCGGCCGTTGCGGCGGGCCGCAAACGTTGAGAGGGCGACTCCCAGGATCAGGGCCATGCCGTAGAACACCTGCGTCACCCAGCCGGCCAGTCCCAAGAGCTGAAGCCCGGTGATGCCGGTTGCGAGGAAGTATGTTGCGACCGCCGTTCCTAAGATGTTGAAACGGCCGGGCGTGAAACTGGTGGATCCGAGCATCGCGGCCGCGAACGGTGCGAGCGCGTAGCTGGTACCAACGTTTGGGTCAGCCGAGCCGAGCACGCCGGTAAGCAGAACTGCGGCCACCGCGCCAAGAAGGCTGGATACGATGAGGGACCCGGCTCGGATCGCGTCCACTCGAACTCCGGACAGGCGAGCTACCTCTCGCCCGGCACCTGTGAAGTACAGGCTGCGCCCGATGGGCGTGTGTTGGAAGAAGTACCACGCCACCACAACCACACCCAGGGCGTAGAAAAAGACGAGCTGGATCCCGCCCACAGTGCTTCGGGCGGCATCGACCAGATCCACAGAGATGCCGGTGACGGTGAGGTTATTCAGCCCCAGAGCGAAGCCGATGAGCACCGAGGTCATCGCGAGCGTGACAATGAGTGAACTGATCCCGATTCGGACGACGAAGAAGGCGTTCACGCATCCGACCACCAACCCAATTGCCAGCGCCACGAGCACTGTCGGCATCAGCGGCCACCGTTGGATGACGTTTAGATATCCCATCGTGACCACCGTGATCACCACTACACCGCTCGACGACAGATCGAACTCCCCGGCGGCCATGGGAATGGTCACGGCGATTGCCACGATCAGGACCGTGGCTTGCGAACTGAGGAGGTAACCCAAGTTCGAGCCTGAGAGGAAAACTCCGGGCAGGAGCACGCCAAAGGCCACGATCATCAGGGCCCAGGTGATAATCAGCCCGAAGCGCGAACCGATCAGAGCGATCCGATCGTGAGCCCGCAACCTCGGCTCGGCCAGGGGGGCGTCAGCCGTGTTTGCGGGACTGGACGGTCCGTCCTTAACCAGGCCGCCGCGAGACGTCGCGGGGGAGGCCGCAGGGTCTTGTCCGATTCGCGTTTGCGCCATTTTGTCACTCCTATGGATCTCACTCAGTGCTTGCGCGTCGTCGCGCTTTAAGAAAAGTCTGAGGTCAACGATCATAAGAGGCAGAAATTTGTTTGAATTCAGCAACAACACGGCCAAAATTGTAGGAAAACGATCCTCGCTCCGGCTGGTTGGGCTCAGTCCGTCCAAGGCCGGAGCGGGACCACGCCCGCGGACCGACCATTTTCTCCGAGAAGCCTGCCCATTCGCTTGACGGACCGCAGATCGATAACCCGATTAGACACAACCACAAAGGGAAACCGCTCAAGCAGGGTTGCCTCTACCGCCTCGATCTCTCCCAGCGAGTGGAGCCAACAGGTCGCCATGAGGTTGTTGGGTCCTGTCGTTGCCGCCGCGACGCGAACTTGAGACGATCCTGCCAAGCTCCGACACACCTCCTGAAGCCTGTTCGCCGGAACCTTGCCCCAGATTGTTGCCGAGATGGGCCAACCAAACACTGGCGCGGCAAGATCGCACCTGACTCGCACCACCCCACTGTCAACAAGCCGGCCCACGCGACGCCGGGCGGTCGCCGGGGTCACGCCCGCCTGTGCCGCCAAATCCTGGAAGGCCATTCGGCCGTCAATCACCAACGCGTCCAGCAGAGAACGATCCACTGGATCTAGCTGCGGCATCTCCCGGCGGTCGAGCGTATCCCGTGAAGTTACTGATGCGAGCCTGCCTACCTGACCGGCGTCCATCGCGCGGAGCCGCCAGCGGCTACCCTCTCCGTACAGTGTGGTTACAATCGACACTTCGACACGGTCAACTCCGGGATAGCTCCCCAGCCGGCTCAATACACTCTCGTGAAGCGAGTAGAGGCTGCTCGAGAACACCGTCATGGAGAGATCGGGCGCGCCCCCCGTGATTTCCAAGGTCGCCACTGAAGGGTCGTTCTGCAGCCTTACGACCAATTTTTCCCGAAGCCGTGGACGGCACCACATCAAGACGAACGCGGTCACGCCAACAGTGTGAAAAGCCGGACCGGGCGTAGCGCTCACCCAAGCGAGCCCGGCTTCGCGCAAGCGGTCCCACCGGCGAGCTAAAGTGATTGGCGCGACGTCCAGAGCCTGGGAGATCAGAGCCCATGGCGCGCGCGGCGCACGCTGCAGTGACTCCAACAACGCCAAGTCAAGCTCGTCCGGAGCGATGGATTCGTGCACAATTCCTCGACTATTTGAAGGTTGCTTCCCGATGAGGCGGGACGAGACGGCCCCGCGTGGCGTTGGCCGCGAGACCTGTGCGCGAAGTTAACAGTCGACTCGGCGGTATGTCAACGTCCATGTTCCTCTTGCTGGATCGCACTAGGGTGCCACCAGGTCCGTATTGCCGTGGATGAGTTCGTGTGCGTGGGCTGCCGCGAGGGGTGCGGCAAGGCGATGAACCGCCTGGAACGTCTCGCGAACCGCCGGACCGCGCCAGTCCTTCGGGAGGTATTCCAATGGCAGGTTCGGGTCCCGGTACGGGAAGCGGCGCCACACAGTCAGCATGGGAATGTAGTAGCGGAAAGCATCCCGGCGGAGCTGGGCCGTCGAGTTGGCCAGGGCGGCTCCGGGATCATGCCCCACCAGTCCGGCCCAAAGGTCTCCGGCCCCTTCGTAGAGATCCAGAAATTCGGCGAATTGCTCGTCGATGGCCTTCAGATCCCACCATTCGGCCACCTTCGGCCGCATGGGGCCCTCAAACAAGTAGTCGCCGCGGAAGAAGTCCACAAACTGAACAAGCCCGCGCGAGGCAAGCCGCTCACGGGCTTGTTCAAGTACCTGGGCCGGTGCGATCCATACCCCCGATGCCACGGACCCAAAACCGAGCCCGGAAAGCTCTGACCGCAGTTGGTGCCGGCGGTTCCGCATTGTTTCGGGGACGGAGAACACCGCGAGGACCCAGGATTCCAGTTGGGCGGAGCGATCGGCGGCGAAGATTCTCCGGTCGCCCTCGCGGAAAACATCCAGAACAGTGTCGGACAGTTCGTATTTGGCGACGCCGTCCTGGCGGACACTTTTGAGGACACCCTTGGCTTTGAGCCGCGAGACTGAGGAACGGACTCCCGGCGCATCGTAGCCGAGGTCGCCCAGCATGGAAATCAGCACGGAGACAGGGAGGGCGTCGCTCGAACTACGGCCGTAGAGCCCATACAGGGTGACGATCAGTTGCTGGTGGCGCACGGAGGGAGCGGGCACGTCCATCATCGTTCAGAACCCCCGATCTTCGGGACCGTCGCTGCGGCCGCCTGCCGGATCCGTTCCGGCCACGGCTGGGCTGAGGCTGAGCCCGCTGGCACGTGTGCTGTGGTCAATGTCCCATGTGCAGCCAGGCCGCCCGGCGAGTTTGGATGTGCGTGGCCATGGACCTCGAACGCAAGGGTCATGGACGTACGGCCGACTTTTTGGATCTTCACGGTTGTCGTCACCCGTTGGCCAAACCACAGCTTGGCCGTGTAATTGACTACTTGCTGCACTCGCGGAGCACTCGGGAAGTACTCCGGAAGCGCCAGATTGCGGAAGAGCTCTGCCTCGGCAGCCTCGACCCAGCGCATGATCGCGGAGTTGTGTTGATGGCCCGACGCGTCAGTGTCCACCCATTCCACAGCCCTGTCGATGCTTGCCTGCATCTCTGGCTGTGCTTCGCTGCCCTCCATGGTTCCCCCTTCGGCAACCCTGTATTTGCTCAGGCCGCCTTCAATTGTATACATCAAGTGACGGCCGTTCGGAACTCGATATGCCGAAGGGGGTGGCCCAGGACGGAACGAATCACGGAGGCATCCATATAGCCTCCTGAAACGGTGAGTTAGTCGCTCCCTATTCACATTTGTGGCATCAAAAGTGAATAGCGGCGGTCCTGGCCGTTCCTAAGGCGCGCATCCCTACTCCGCGAACAAGCCGGC
Source organism: Arthrobacter sp. efr-133-R2A-120 (assembly GCF_030209835.1). GTDB lineage: Bacteria > Actinomycetota > Actinomycetes > Actinomycetales > Micrococcaceae > Arthrobacter. The sequence continues at coordinate 68,968 of NZ_JARVRF010000020.1, forward strand.
CAGGTCCTCCGCTGTCAGGGCGCCACCAGTCAGGGCATCGCCTTCCATGACATCCGCGAACAGCTGCGACTTCCTCGTCTTGAGCGCCATCACCTTTTCCTCGATGGTGTCCTTGGCCACCAGCCGGTAGACCATCACGTTCCTCGCCTGCCCGATCCGGTGGGTGCGGTCCACGGCCTGCGCTTCAGAAGCCGGGTTCCACCATGGGTCCAGCAGGAAGACGTAGTCGGCCTCGGTGAGGTTCAGGCCGAAGCCGCCGGCCTTCAAGGAAATGAGGAACACGGGCGCTGCGCCGTTCTTGAATTCGCTCACGACGTCGGCCCGGTTCCGGGTGCTGCCGTCGAGGTAGCAATACTCGATGTCCTCCGCGTCGAGCCGCTCCCGGACCTTGCCCAGGAACCCCGTGAACTGGCTGAAGATGAGCGCCCGGTGCCCCTCGGCCACGATGTCCTCCAGCTGTTCGAACAACACGTCCAGCTTGGACGAGCGCACCGCGGACAAGGACTCGTCCACCAGGGAAACATCCAGGCTCAACTGCCGCAGCAGGGTGAGCGACTGGAAAATGGTGAAGCGGTTCTTATTGACATCGTCGATGAGCCCAAGGATCTTTTGCCGCTCACGCTGCAGATGCGTCTGGTAAACCTTCTGGTGCCGCGGGTTGAGCACCACTTCGAGCACCTGTTCCTGCTTGGGCGGCAGGTCCTTGATGACTTGCTCTTTGGTGCGGCGCATCATGAGGGGGCGGACCCGACGGCGGAGCTTGGCGAGTTGGCCCTTGTCGCCGTTCTTTTCGACCGGCTTTTGGTAGTACTCCGCGAAGCGGCGCGGGCTGGAGAACAGCCCTGGTGCCACGATTGAGGTCAGCGCCCAGAATTCCATGAGGTTGTTCTCAAGCGGCGTTCCTGTGATCGCCAGCTTGAAGGATGCCGGGAGCTTCCGGGCGCACTGGTAGGCCTTCGACTGGTGGTTCTTGACGAACTGGGCTTCGTCGAGCATGAGCCCGGCCCATTCCTTGGCGGCGTAGGCCTCGTAGTCGATCCGGAACAACGCATAAGAGGTGATGACGACGTCGGTCCCGGCCATGGCTTCCTGCGGATCCGCGCCGCTCTTGGCGAAGGTCTCTCCGATGGTCTTCACGCTCAGGCCGGGCGCGAAGCGTTGCACCTCTGCGGCCCAGTTGCCCACGACGCTGGTGGGGGCAACGACCAAGAAGGGGGCGAAGGGAGCGCCGCCGCCACCGGCGCCACCCGCCCCACCCGCGCCGGATTCAGCCTGCTCCTTTGCCGCGCACATCAAGGCGATCGCCTGCACTGTCTTGCCGAGGCCCATGTCGTCGGCCAGGACGCCACCCAGGCTGTGGCGGTAGAGGAAACTCAGCCAGTTGAAGCCCTCCAACTGGTACGGACGCAGCTCGGCATCGAGCGAGCCCGGCAGCGGCAGCCCGGTCACGCCGTCGTCGAGCAATCCGCCCACGGCCTCGCGCCATGCGGCCGCCTGCTCGTCGACGATCCCCAATTGCGCGAGCTCATCCCAGAGCCCGGCCTGGAAACGGCTGATCTGCAGGGTGCCGTGCCGGTCCGGGTTGTCCTGCAAGGACCTGGCTTCGTCGATCAGCGCGCGGAGTTGGTGCAGTTCGGGCAGGTCCAGCGAGAAGTAGGCGCCGCTGGGCAGCAGCATCCGGCTCTGGCCGGCCGCGAGGGCGGAGAACACCGCCGCGAAGGACACAGGTTCGCCCTCGAGCGTGATGACGATGCCGAGATCGAACCAGTCGCGGCTGTCGGTGGCCTTGGTCGAAATGGAGACGACGGGAGCTTCGGTGGCCTCGCGGTAGTCGGCGATCTCGCCGGAGGTATCCACGACGACGTCGGGCAGCTCGCGGAGGCGGGGAAGCACCTCCTCGGTGAAGGCCAGCGTGTCCAGGCCATCAAGAGCCACCGAGGGCGCCAGCCGTGGAGCCCCCCAACCGCCGCTCGACGACTCGCCCAGCGCGGCAACCACATCCCAAGGCCGGCCCAGGGACTCCAGGATCCGGGCTTCCGCGGCGTCGTCGCGGTAGCCGTGGTCGTCCGGGTGCCGCCAGAGGGGCTGGGCCGTCACGAGCTTACCGGCCTTGTAGTGCCACTCCCAGTGCAACCGGACCCGGTGGTCGGAGCCGTAGTTCGCCAGCAGGGACAGCATGGGCACGGCGAGGACCGGCAACTCAACGGAATGGTCCGCTGCCGTGACCCGCGTGGACTGCTTGAGCTTCGGATAGAACGCCGTGAGGAATCGTTCTTCGTCCTTCGCCGGGATCTGGAGCCGGGATGCGCCCATGACGAAATCGAGGAGTTCCTGCGACTCGCCGCCCTCCAAAGGGGCCAGAGTGATGAGGTTCCCAGGTGCCGGTACGCCGGGCAAGTGCCCCTCGCCGGGGCCCGTGAAGAACAACCCATGCGCCGGGCGTCCGATCAAGCCCAAGGCCGCCGGATCAAGGGCGTCCCCGCCCAAGGTCACCGACGGCGCCAGCTGCAGTCCGTCGTCGGGCCGGCTCAGGTCAAGCCCGACGACGGCGGGATCCGCCGCAATGCGGATCGGCTCGGTCCCGCCGGAGTGGATGAGGGAAACCCCGACTTTCGAGGCTTCGGCCAGCAGGCTCCACAGGTTCTTTCCGGCGAACTCGTTGAGCAGCATCCACATGCTGGACGTGAGCTGCCGGTAGTCAGCAGTGGAATGCGCGGCCAGGAAGTTCTGCATCCAGTCGATATGGGCTTCGTTGAACTCGCGCTTGTAGCCGAGATAGTTCAGGTTGGTCCAGGAAACATCGCCCCGGATCCACTTGCCCTTGGCCCCCATCATCACCGGGCGGGCCTTGAGCTGGCGAACGCTGCGCAGCGGATCCCGCCGGCCTGTGTAAGAGAAATGCGGGGCCGGTTCTTCCACCTCGAACGCCAGCGCCAAGGGGAGGCCCTGGCCTTGCGTTGCGGTTCCCGGAGTGGCGATGAGCTTGCTGAGTGCCTGCTCCCAGGCCGGCCGCTGCACGGCTGTCCCAGGCTGGGCCGTCTGCCCGAACGCGGGCGCGCTGAGCAGCTGTGCCCGCACGGCGGGATGGTCTTCGGCGGCGAAGAGCAGGGCTGCCACATGTTTGCAGTCCTTGCGGACGGGGCAACTGCACACGCCTACGGTGCAGCTCCAGCCGCCGGGCTTGCGGACCAGCTTGGCCGACGTCGAATACGCTGACGGGCCACTGCCCCTGACCTTGCCCATCATCAGACCCGTGGCGGAATCGAAAGTGATGCTGCTGACCCGGCTTCCCATGGCATATGCGAGGCCGGCCGCCAGGGAGCGGTCGTTAATGGCGGGTGTCTGAATCGCCAGTTCCCAGGAATCGTCTGAGCGGGAAGGCATTCGTTGGGACTACTTTCGGCAGGAGGCTATCTATGAATCCTAGGGCCCACGGAGCAGCCCTGAAACTTTGCCGGACGTTCACCTCTGCCTAGCTTGCCCGACAACCGCCCCCGCGTACGTTGAAAGGGTCCGGAGCAGCACAAGCTTCCAAGCAGTGAGGAAATCCCATGACCAGCAATGAGACCACCTTCAGGTACGTAACAGTTCTGACGAAGGACAGCATCGAGGCCGACAACGCAGACGTTGTGGACGCGAACGTCACCGTGGTCAACGAGATGTACGAGGAGCTCCTCAACCATGAGGAAATCGCTACCAACGCCCTGCGCAGCTACTTTGTGGACTACTACCTGACCCAGGCACTCGCTGGCGGTTTCGCCCAGTACGTCTTCACGGTCCCGGAACGCGAAGAGGTGGATGCGTTTGTCCGCGAAGGCCTCGAAGGGATGGGTGCCAAAGGCCACCTTGAGCTGTTCAACCGCACCGCCGCGGCATTCGACGCGCTGTCCGAGGACGACGCCGAGGCCTACCTGGACGGCGACCTTGACGAGTCCGAAGTGGCACCGGAAGCCGTTGCCGAGCTCGAGGCCCTCGACGGCGAATTCGAATCCCTCCTGGAAACCGAAGACATTATCGAACTCAACGCAGCGTGGCTCCGCAGCCAGGACGGTGTGCTCTACCTGGACGAGGAACAGCTGAAGGCACACATCGCCGAGCGAGTAGCCCTCATCCCGAACCTCGAAGAGCGCCAGGCCGAGGCCGCCGAAGCCGAACTCGAGAACGCTCCTGAATTCGAGCTCATCATCCGTGAATTGTGCGACGTTGCCGGCTACCAGCTCGAGAAGATCACCATGGGCGATCCCAACTACGAGCACGACGGCGAGACGATCCTCGCCTGGCACTTCGCCACGGACCACGGCAACTACATCATGATCGAAGAGGACGACGAAGCCTTCATGATCCACCCTGAGACGAAGGAGGTCATCGCCGCGGTGGAGTTCGAGGACGCTGACGAGTTCGAAGACGCCTAGAACGCCCGCTCACCTTTAAGGCTTCCGGGGAGGACGCTCGCTCACCTTTGAGGCCTTTTGGACAAACGCTCGCTCAGATCTGCCGGCCGCTCCGGAGAGATCTGAGCGAGCGTTTGCCGTTTGGGGTTCAAAGGTGAGCGAGGGTTTCAGTAGCCCATACTGCTGCCGCTTGGGGTGCTGCTGCTCGGGGTCACCATGGAACCGGACGGGCTGACCAGAGACCAGACACCGCCCACGCCTTGGCCGTAGGTGTCACTGGAGTCTTCATCCTTGGAGTAGAAGTAGATGGGCATCCCATTGATGGTGATCTGCATCTTGCCGTCTGCCGTGGGGATGGTTCCGATGGTTCCGCTCACCCCATCAACCGCCGGCGTGGCCGACGTCGTTGTCACGGGGGGCCAGAGGGTAGCGCAGCCGCCGGTGCAGGCACTCTTGCCGGAATCCTTGACGTCCTTCGAGAAGACGTAGACACTCTTGCCGTTCGCCGCAACCACTCTCTCGCCCACGCTCGACGACGCCGTCTTCAGTTCCGCCGCGCCGGCAGGAGTGCTCGACGCCGGAGCGCTTGAACTCGACGCCGCGGAGCTGGGACTGGTTGCGCTTGAGGATGTGGAGGATGCGCCGGGGCTTCCTCCGCAGGCAGTGAGGGCGATGGCCAGAGCAAGAATTCCGAGCCCGGTGCCGAGTTGCTTCTTCATGGTTTGCTCCTTCGCTTGGACCGGTCATGGACGTGCCGGAAGCTAACCCGTACGACGCCGCCGGGTGAAGAATGGTTCACAGGGCTTGAACCTTTTTCGTGGCGGGCACGTCGTATCGCAGGAGAAGGGGAAGCCGAGCACCAAGGAGGCGCCGATGCCGCTCGACGAGGACGTGGTGGCCGCGATCTACCGCGACCACGGTACAGCCTTGCGCCGCTTCGTCTTGAGCTGCACGCCCGACGCGCACTTGGCCGAGGACGTAGTGCAGGAAACCATTCTTCGCGTATGGCAGCACGCCCCGCAGATCACGGGCAGCCTGCGGAGCTATTTGTTCCGCACTGCCCGCAATGTCATCATCGACAACTACCGCAAGGCCCAGCGGCGCCCGGCAGAGGCCGCCGAACGAGACATGGCGGACCCGGAGGAGGCCACCGAGCGAGTGGACGAACTCCTCAACCGGGTCCTTATGGAGGAAGCGCTCCTGAGGCTCAGCACCGAACACCGTGAGGTCCTGGTAGCACTGCATTACGAACGTTTCACGGTGACCGAGGCCGCGCTGAGGCTCAACATCCCCAGCGGAACTGTGAAATCCCGGGCCTTCTACGCCGTCAGGGCGCTTCGCACGATTCTCGACGAAATGGGGGTGCAGCGGTGAACGAAACCGGACTTCACCAATTGCTGGGCGCCTACTTGCTCGGCGGCCTCGAGCCTGCCGAGGCCCGGGCTTTCGAAGCGCACTTGGCAAGCTGCGCCGATTGCCGGCTCGAGCTGGGCGAGCTGGAGAGCCTCCCTGCCCTCCTCGACGCCGTCCCCGTGCCCGACGCCGTCGCGCTCGCCGCCGGGCGGCCCGCCGTCGAGCCCTCCGCCGCAGTTCCGTCCGACGCCCGCTCACTTATGGGGGCTTTTCCAGAAACGCTCCCGCAGCCGATTCTTGTGAAGATGACGGCGCGGCGGCGGAAATCCCGACGCCGGTGGGCGGCCCTGGTGGGTGCCGTGGCCGCCGCTTGCCTTGGGTTGGGCATACTGGCGGGGCCGGTGCTGAACCAGCCACCCAAGCCTGACGCCAGCTACTCGCTGCAGACAGACAACGGCCTGCAGCTTACTGTGGGATTCGTCAGGAAGGCGTGGGGGACCGAGCTGCAACTGGAAGGCCGCAGCATGCCGGCGCAAGGCACGATGTACCTGTGGGTCAAGGGCCGCGACGGCACGGAGGAAATGGCTTGCGGTTGGACGGCGACGTCCAGCGGCCACATCAAGGTCACGGGCGCGACGCCGGTCCAGCTCGCCGGGATTTCGGGCGTGGAACTGCGCGATGACGCCCAGAAGACGGTCGCGGTGATTTCGGTCCCGGGGAGCTAGGGGTTTCCGGGACCTATGCGGTCGGCGGCTACGCGGATGCCCGGTCAGCGGTCGGCGGCTACGCGGATGCTGCTTGGCTGGCCTCAGGATCTGGCAGATCGTTTCGCTCCCAGGCGGGCATGTCCAGTCGGTTGAAACTGTAGAGATGGATTCCCGATATGCCATCCGGGTGCGCCATGAGCTCGGAAACGAGGCCTTCCGGTGAGTACTTGTCCCCGCCTAGGAGCTTCCGGGCAAGGGTTCCTTTATTGCTGAGGAACTTCAGGGACGTCCCGACGCCGATCTGGGCTGCCAGGGCCAGCAGTTTGGTCCGGGGAACGGCCCCGGCCACGCCTGCCCACACCGGCAGCTCGACGCCTTCCCGGCGCAGGAGTGCTGCGTAGTCGAGGATCGTCGGGGCGGAGAAGCACATTTGCGTGACAACGTGCGTGGCCAGGTGTTGTTTGGCCAGCAGGGAATCCAGCAAGTCGAGCCCGCTCACGGACGGATGCCCCTCGGGGTAACCGGCGATGCCCGCAGTGATGCTGCCACCGGAGTACTCTGCGATGTCTGCCAAGAGGGGAAGGGTTGATCGATAGGGGCCGGCACCAAGAGGTCCGTCTCCGCCGATGGCGAAGACTTCCGTGATCCCGGCGGTTTCGCAGTCCCGGAGGATGCCGGAAAGCTGCGCCCGGTGCTCCAGCCCGCGTGCCGAGAGGTGCGGAATCACGTTGTAGCCGAGGAGGCTGAGCTTGATGGAAGCCTCCATGGTCCGCGCGATGCCGTGGTGGGGCAGGCAGGTAACGGTGAGCGTCGTGGAAAGCGGCACAGCGGCCTGGACTTTCTCAACGATTCCGTCTGAGGGGATGATTTCAATCCGGGTGGGGAACATGCTGGCTCCTTGCGGATCAGGCCGTCGCGTGGTGTGCGAGGAGGGTGCGGGCTTCCTGGCGGGTGGTGCCGGAGTCCTGGA
>NZ_JARVRF010000011.1 GCF_030209835.1 Arthrobacter sp. efr-133-R2A-120
TCTCGGCGTAGAGCCAGACGCCTTCGTCTGCCAGGTCGTCGCGGGCGACGCCGGTGACGGTGGCGTAGCGCAGGTTCATGGCCTGGACGGAGCGGGCGACCTTGGTGGGTTCGAACATGTCCACGGGGGAGGGTTTGCCGGTGTCGATCTGGCAGAAATCGCAGCGGCGGGTGCATTCGGAGCCGCCGATCAGGAAGGTCGCTTCCTTGTCTTCCCAGCACTCGAAGATGTTCGGGCAGCCGGCTTCCTCGCAGACGGTGTGCAGGCCTTCTTTTTTCACGAGGTTCTTCAGGCCCACGAATTCCGGTCCCATCTGGACCTTGGCCTTGATCCACTCGGGCTTGCGTTCGACCGGGACGGCTTTGTTGCGCTGTTCAACGCGCAGCAGCTTACGGCCTTCAGGTGCCAGGGTCACTGGAGTGCTCCTTCGGGGCTGGATACGAGTGCTTCTTCGTGCTTGCGGAACTCTTCCACGAAGCGCTCAGCAATGTCGGCCGGATTGATGGTCCTGCCGGTCTCAATGGACATGGTGGTGACGCTGGCGTCGGTGATGCCGCACGCGATGATCTGTGCGTAGGGCGCGAGGTCGTTGCTGCAGTTGATGGCCACGCCGTGCATGGTGACGCCGTCCAGGACGCGAATGCCGATTGCGGCGATCTTGCGGTCCGGACCCTTTTCGTCGGCGAGGACCCAGACGCCTGCCCGGCCTTTGACCCGCGTGGCCTTGATCCCGTAGTCCTCCATGATCGCGATCATGACGGCTTCGAGACGCTCGACGTAGTCACGGATCCCGGCACGGTTCTTCAACTTGAGGATGGGGTAGGCAATGAGCTGGCCCGGTCCGTGCCAGGTCAATTTGCCGCCACGGTCCACCGGAACGACGGGAGTGCCGTCAAACGGGCGCTCGTGGTCCTCCGTGAGCTTGCCTGCCGTGTAGACCGCGGCGTGCTCAAGGAGCAGGACGGTGCTGGGTTTCTCGCCGGCAACAACCTTGTTGTGGAGTTCGCGCTGGATATCCCAGCCCTGCATGTAGTCAACGAAATCCGGGGCAAGACCCAGCTGTGAAAACTCAAGAGTCATGGGGACAAGCTTAGACCCCGCCGGGCGCAGGCCATGATTTTGTGGCCAAGCTCTCAGTCGTACTCGGCCGGGTTGCGGGGCTCCGGTCCCTGGCCTGTGGATAACTTCTGCGGCAATCCGCGATTTCCGGTATTTGTTGAGGCATGGAGACTTTTTCGCCAGGCGGGAGCGGCCAAGACCAAGACGGGGCCGTGCCCTCCCAGGGGACCGAACCTTCCGAACCCGTGATCCCGGGTTTTCTTCCGGTCCGTGAGCTGGGCCGCGGAGGGAGCGCCACGGTGTGGCTCGCAACGGAGCAGCGGTCGGGAAACAATTTCGCCGTGAAATGCCTCGACCGGAAACCGCCGATTGTGGATTCATGCGAGTCCAAGTCATCCCTGCTCCGTGAAGTGCAGCTTCTGTCCAGGCTGGACCACGAGCACCTCGTGAAGGTCCGTGGCGTCGTTGAGTTGGCAGGATCCTTTGGCGGCGGCTTGGGCGTGGTCATGGACTACGCCCCCGGGGGATCGCTTGCGCAGTTGGTGTCCAGCAGGGGGCGTCTTGGCGTGGGCGAGACGGTGACTATCCTGACGCCCCTGGCGCAGGCCTTGGCCTATCTGCATCGCCAAGGCATGACACACTCCGATGTTTCGCCCGGAAATGTCCTCTTCACCGCCCAAGGGAAGCCGCTCCTCTCGGACATGGGCATTTCCCGCGTGGTGGGGGACGCCTCGGGGGTCCCAGACTCCGGAACCCCCGGATTCGTGGATCCTGATCCGATTATCCCGGGGACCGCGGAACTCCAGCCGCAACGCGACACCTACGCCCTCGCCGCCCTTGGCTGGTATTGCCTCACCGGCTCCGCGCCTGACACTGCGGCCCGCCGGCCGCCGCTGACATTGCTCGTGCCCGCGGTCCCCACAGCCCTTGCCGTCGCCATCGAGGCCGGGCTCCATCCCGACGGGGAGCAGCGGCCTTCTGCGGCCGAATTGGGTGTTGCCATCTACAGGAGCGCAGCGCCGGAAGCCGTGGACCTTTCTGCGTCGGTGCATGCGACGGTTGTTCCTGAACTGATGACCCGGCGTCGGGCTTCTGATCGCCGCTCGAAGCGCGCCCGCATCGCGGTGCTTTTCAGCCGCTCCCGCCCGCCGGGGGTGGGACACAGGCACCGGCGGGCGGTAGCTCCGGCTTCCGCCCGACGGCGGGTGGCGTCTCTTGTGCTCGCCCTCGGGATAGTTGTGGGCGCCGGATCAGGAGCCGCAGTGTGGTGGGCTGGCACAGTGTGGTGGGCCGGCGATCTGGGACCGGGAGCAGGGTCGCCGACGCCTGGCCCGGCGTCGACGACTGGCCAGGAAGACCGGAGCGCAAACGAACCGCGCAATACCCGGCAGGGAACCGTCCTTGACGGGATTCCCACGGCGGTACTGGGCCAGATCCGATCCGAAAACCCCGAGGAAGCCATCAGGGGGCTGTCTGCGATCCGGGACACAGCGTTGAGTTCCGGCAAGTTCGAGCTGCTGGACCTCGTCAATGTACAGGGCTCAGCGGCTGCCGCCTCGGATGGAAAGCTCAGGGACGAATTGATCGGCGCCGGCTTGGTTCTCGCGGGCTTTTCCACCATCTTGACGAGCGTGAGAGTGGAAGGCGTTCCCGGCCCGGACCGGGCGACGGTTGCTGTCACGGTGGCAACCTCGGCTTATGAAGAACGGGACGCCGCGGGGACGGTCGTCCGGGCGCGTCCCCCGGGCAAGCCACAGGAACTCAGGCTGGTCCTCCAGCGCGGCGGGGACTCGTGGCGGATCACGGAGATCCTGGCCAAGCAGCCTTAGGGGCTCATTTGCCGCCGTTTGCCACCCATCGGGCGGCGTCCGCCAGCGCGGGGTGCTGCCAGGCAAAGCCTGAGTCCATCAGCCTTGCCGGTTCCATGCGCTGGTTGGCAAGGACAAGTTCCTCTGCCAGATGGCTCCCAAGGGCGAGGCGCAGGGCCGGGGCGGGTACGCGCAGGAACGCCGGCCGGTGCAGGGCAGCCGCCAGTTGCGCAACGATCGCGTTGACATCCGCGCTTTCGGGGGCGCACACGTTGACGGGACCTTCAAGCGACGAGTTAAGCAGGTATTCGAAGGCGGAAACTTCATCCACCAGGGAAATCCACGGCCAATATTGCCGGCCGTTTCCCAACGGTCCGCCCACACCCATCTTCAGCAACGGAAGGAGCGGCCCCAACGCTCCGCCATCAGGGCTGAGGACCACCCCGGTACGCGGCGTCACCACCCGTACGCCGGCAGGTGCCGTATGGGCGGCGGCCTCCCAATCGACGCACAGGGTGGCCAGCATGCCTTTGCCTGGCCCTGCGTCCTCCCGGAGCAGGCCGGCGCGGGACGAACCGTAGTAACCCGACGCCGACTGGCTCAGGAACGTTCCGGGCGGAGTGCCCAGCCGTCCCATGGCCGCCGTGAGCGTTTTTGTTGTCCGCAAGCGTGAGTCGATGATGTCCCGCACGCGCGCCTTGCTCCAGCGGCGCTCCCCGATGCCTGCCCCGGAGAGGTTGACCACGGCGCCTGCGCCGTCGAGTACCGCCTCATCCAGTTGGCCCGCGGCCGGATCCCAAAATGCCTCATTTGCCCCTGCAGGCGGACGGCGGACCAACCGCACGACGTCGTGCCCGCTGCCGAGGAGACGCGCGGAAAGCGCGGTTCCAATGAATCCTGAAGCACCCGATATCACGATTCGCATGCCTCATCTCATCATGGCGAGCGTCACTTCGGCATTACGGCAGGCCTCAAAAGGCTCGCTTCACCTTTGACTATGATCGAACAATGACCTCCTCCAGCTACTTCCGTTTCCCGCATTTGCACGGTGATTTGATCACTTTCGTGGCCGAAGACGACGTTTGGATTGCGCCCGTGGCCGGAGGCCGCGCGTGGCGGATTTCGGCCCAGCAGCTCCCTGCACGCAATCCCCGCTTCACCCCGGACGGCAAGCGGCTCGTCTGGACGACGATCGTGGGGGCCGCTCCCGAGGTGGTGACAGCGAATGTCGACGGCGGCGGGTACCGGCAGTTGAGCTACTTCGGCCACAGCACCACCCGGGTCAAGGGATTCACCTCCGCAGGCGACGTTGTGGTCACCACGGCCTTCGAACAAGCCGAGGGGCGGCACACGCACGCCTACGCCTTGCCGCTCGACGGCGGCCCCGCCGTTGAGCTTCCCTTCGGCCCCGTCGAATCAGTGGCATTCGGCCCGGAAGTGGGGGACGAGCGTCCCGTGGTCCTTGCCAGCGTGCTTTCCCGCGAGCCTGCCTGGTGGAAGCGGTACCGCGGCGGCACTGCCGGAAAACTGTGGATCGACGCCGACGGGAACGGCGAGTTCGCCCGCTTGGTTCCCGCGCTCGACGGGAACCTCGCGGACCCGCTGTGGGTAGGCGGACGGATCGCCTTCCTTTCGGACCACGAGGGCTACGCGAATCTCTACTCGCTGCAGCCGGACGGTTCGGACCTGCGCCGGCACACCGATCACGAGGACTTCTACGTCCGGCACGCTGCGAGCGACGGCAAGCGGGTCATCTTCGAATCGGCGGGTGAGTTGTGGATCCTGCCGACGCTCGAGGCCGACGCCGAAGCGGTACGGCTGGACGTCAGCCTGGGCTCGGCATCCCAGTCGCGCCGGCCCGCACCCCTCAAAGTCGCCGCCCATCTCGGCGAAGTCTTCCCCAACGCCACCGGTTCGGCCAGTGCGGTGGAATCCCACGGAACCATCCACTGGCTGCGCCACAAAGACGGACCGTCCCGCGTGGTCGAAGCGACTCCCGGCGTGCGGGCAAGGCTTCCCCGGCCCCTCATTGACGGTCGCATCGCCTATGTAGCAGACCACGACGGCGTCGATTCCATCTATATCAAGAGGATTGCCCCGCGTTTCTCACGGCCGGCCGTCGAGGCGCCAGTCAAGGACGCAGTACCGGCGCCACACGAAGCTGAAGAAGCCGCGGCCGGACAACTGCCCCGCCCGGTCTCGGCATCAGCCATTGCGGGACAGCCCGCGACGTCCGAGGTTCGGGTGCCGCAGCCGCACACGGAGATCGCTACGGCGTCCGCGGATGGTGAGGCCGCCCCTGTCAGCACCACAAGTGGCGGGGCCGAAGAATCACAGATCGATTTCCTGCGGATCGATTTTCCCAGGGCGGCCCGTCCAAGCGCCCTCGAAGCCAGTCCCGATGGCCGGTGGCTTGCCGTGGGTACCGCGTTCGGAGACGTCTACCTGGCCGACACTGCCAGCGGCACCTTGTCGCCGCTTGTCAGCGTGGGGGATGGCAGCATCGACAGCCTCGCATGGTCGCCGGACTCGCAATGGCTCGCATGGTCCGAGCCTGTGACATCCTTTGGCTCGCGGAGCAAGTTGCGCATGGTCAACATCGCCAGCCCGGAAGACATCGTGGATGTCACCGACGGCCGCTTCTGCGACGAATCGCCGGCATTCACTCCCGACGGCAAATTCCTGGCGTTCCTCTCGAACCGCAGCTTTGATCCCGTCTACGACGGCCATGCCTTCGACTTGTCGTTCCCCAGCCCCATCAAGCCGTACCTCGTGGCACTCGCCGCAGCCACTCCATCTCCCTTCGGCCCGGTAGTGGATCTGCTGGACGAGGATGAAGACGCACCACCCGCACAGACGAACGGCGCGAAGGACGGTGTGGGAGATGGTGCCGGGGCGACCGTCAGGGTCCATGTGGACCGTGAAGGGCTGCCCTTGCGCGTCATCGGCGTCCCCGTGCCGCAGGGCAACTACTCGGCGCTTTCGGCTTCCAGCGGCGCATTGCTGTGGCTCGACACCCCGCTCTCAGGTGTCACGGGAGACGGCCGCGGCAAGGTGCAGGACAAGGCACCCGCTCCGGCTTTGGTCCGCTACGAGCTTTCGAAGCAGAAGCAGGCCACATTAGCCTCCGCGGTTGAGCGTTACCGACTGTCCGGAGACGGCAAGAAACTGGTCTTCGTGAACGACAAGCAGGTTATCGCCGTACCGTCCGATACCAAGGTTGAAGAAGAATCGGGCGAGCTCGTCAAGGTTGAGCTGAACCGGATCCGGGTAGTCATGGATCCTTTGGCGGTGTGGGGGCAGGCCTTCGACGAAGCGTGGCGGCTGCAGCGGGACTTCTTCTGGACGGAAGACATGGCGGGCCAGGACTGGGATTCGGTGCACGCACGGTACCGGCCCGTCGTCGAACGCCTCGGCTCGCACGACGACTTGGTGGACCTTCTGTGGGAACTGCACGGTGAGCTGGGCACTTCCCACGCTTACGTGCGTCCGGCGGCCGTGGGCGAACCCGGGAGCAATGGACAGGGCCGGCTCGGCGCCGACCTCAAGCTCACGGAGGCCGGCTGGGAGATCACGCGGATCCTCGCCGGAGACTCTTCCGACCCCCTCGCCAACTCGCCGCTGACGCGGCCGGGATCCGACGCGAAGGTGGGCGACGTTGTCCTGGCGATCGACGGCGTCGGGCTCTCCGCAGACCGTACTCCCGCCAAACAACTGGTGGGCGCAGCGGGCCGGACCGTGGAACTCACGCTCCTGAATGGCGCTGGGCACGGCGAGGCGGCTGGCCAGCAGCGGCGGATCGCTGTTGTTCCGGTAAAGGACGAGGAACGCTTGCGGTACCAGGAATGGGTGCACGCCAACAGGCGCACTGTGCGCGAGGCCTCGGACGGAAAGTTCGGCTATCTGCATGTTCCGGACATGATGGCCAACGGCTGGGCGCAGCTTCACAGGGATCTTGATACCGAGACCGCGCTGGACGGCTTGATTGTCGACGTACGCCGGAACCGTGGCGGCCACACCTCCCAGCTCGTGGCTGAACTGATCGGCCGCAAGGTCACCGGCTGGAGCATGCCCCGCGGCGAAAAGCCGCGTACTTATCCGCATCACGCTCCGCGCGGCCCCGTCATTATCCTCGCCGACGAATTCGCCGGCTCGGACGGTGACATCATCACGCAGGTGTCCAAACTCCGCGGCATCGGCCCGGTCATCGGCACCCGGACCTGGGGCGGCGTCGTGGGCATCGACAACCGTTTCGCCTTGGCTGACGGCACCGGCGTGACCCAGCCTCGCTATGCCACGTGGTTCTCCGGTGGCATCGGGTGGAGCGTGGAGAACTTCGGGGTTGAGCCTGACATCGAAGTGGTGTTCCCGCCCCACGCCTATGCGGCCGGCACCGATCCCCAGTTGGAGTACGGGATCGGGGCCCTCAAGGAAATGGTGCAGGAGCTACCCACAGACCGGCCACCCCTGCGTGCAGGCTACCGCAAGCTCCGCCCGGCTGCGTTGCCCGCGCGGCCGCAAAAGGGCTAGCCGGAGGCCCACAAGACGAAGTCCCCGCCCTTCCGGAAGGAAAGGCGGGGACTCGCTTTTTGGACAGGTTTCGGACGTGGTGCCGCTAGGAAGCGAGCGTGGCATCCAGCGTGATCGGCGTTGCCCGGAGTGCCTGGGATACCGGGCAGTTGACCTTGGCGTCTTCGGCGAGGCGCTGGAACTCTTCTTCGGAGACACCCGGGATGCGTGCGCTCACGGTCAGGTGGATGCCCGTGATGCCTTCGCCTGGCTGGAAGGTGACATCGGCCTTGGTGTTGACCTCTTCCGGCGTGAAGCCTGCGCCTGCGACGCCGTTGCTGAAGGCCATCGAGTAGCATGCCGAGTGTGCGGCAGCAATCAGCTCTTCGGGGCTCGTCTTGCCCTCTGCGGACTCCGCGCGGGCCTTCCAGGTGACGTTGAAGGTTCCGAGCCCGGAGCTGTCCAGCGTGGTGTTGCCGGCGCCTTCGATCAGGTTGCCGTTCCATACGGTGTGTGCGGTGCGTGTTGTTGCCATGTCCACTCCTCAGCGTCGTTGCGAATTGGCATCCGGATACCGGATGCCACCGGGTTCAATCCTAGGGAGTCGACGGCGGCGGCGCACCGCTTGTCCGCTCTCAGAGGATTGTGACTGCCACGGTTCAAGCGGTAACGGCTTAAGCGGCAACGGCCGCCCGGACGAAAGGTCCAGGCGGCCGCTCAGTTTGCTCCAGCCAGCGATTATCCGGGATTACTGCCAGATCGTGGCGATGGCGATGTTGATCAAAGCCAGGCCGCCGACGCCGTGGGCCAATCCCGTAGAGACCGGTTCGCCCTTCTTGACCTTGCGTGAGCCAATGACGGCGAGAACGGCCACGGCGAGGCCGATCGCGAACTTGATGCCGAGCTTGAAGTAGTTGGGATCGGCATTGGGCAGCATGGGCAGGATTCCCATCATGGCAACACCGGTGATCAGCTGCACGAAGGCGCCATCGCGCTGACGCGGGTGAACGGTCGGCTGCTTCATGGTGGCGATCCAAAAACCCACGATCATGGCTGCGCCGACGATGTGCAAGAACAGCAGGACGTTGAAGAGGATAGTCATGGCTCCAGCTTAGCCAGAATCTTCTACGTGCCGTAGCAAAGCCACGGAGCAATATCCTGGCATGAAAAACGGGAAGGCCCCGGCGGTTTCCCGTCGGGACCTTCCCGTCGTCGTGATCCGCACCGTCAGGAGGTACGGGTCGCTATATGTTCGCTGGAATCAGAGGCCCAGGTCGGCTTCGAACGCGCCTTCCTCAAGGCGGGCCTTGAGGGTCTGGAGGAAGCGGCCGGCGTCAGCACCGTCAACCAGGCGGTGGTCGTACGTCAGGGACAGGTACATCATGGAGCGGATGGCGATCGAGTCATCGCCGTTCGCGTCGGCAACCACGACCGGTCGCTTGACGATGGCACCGGTGCCGAGGATACCCACCTGCGGCTGGTTGATGATCGGCGTGTCGAACAGTGCGCCGACAGAACCGATGTTGGTGATGCTGAAGGTACCGCCGGACAACTCGTCCGGACCGATCTTCCCCTGGCGGGTACGGCCGGCGACGTCGGCGATCTTGCCGGCCAGGCCGGCAAGGTTCAGGTTGCCTGCGTCGGAAATGACCGGGACCAGCAGGCCCTTGTCGGTGTCCACCGCGATCGCGAGGTGTTCCGCGTTGTGGTAAGTGATTTCCTGCTTGCCTTCGTCGTACGCGGCGTTCAGCTTGGGGTGCTGCTTCAGGGCTTCGGCCACGGCCTTGGCGATGAACGGCAGGAAGGTCAGCTTGACGCCGTTCTGGGCCTCGAAGGAGCCCTTGGCCTTGAGGCGGAGCTTGGCGATCTTGGTCATGTCGACCTCGTGCACCTGGGTCAGCTGCGTTGAGGTTTCGAGGGACTCGCGCATGCGGCGGGCGATGACCTGGCGGATGCGGGGAGCCTTCTCCACGGTTCCGCGGAGCGAGGAGGCCGCCACGGGGGCGGCAGCAGGCTTGCTCGCGGCTGCGGGAGCTGCCGGGGCGGGTGCGGCGGCTGCTGCTTTCATTGCGTCGGCCGCGGCGAGCACGTCCTGCTTCCGGATACGGCCACCGACGCCGGTGCCCGCCACGGTGGTGATGTCGACACCGTTCTGGTTGGCAAGCTTCCGGACGAGCGGGGTGACGTAGCCCGACTCGGTCGAAGACGCTGTGGGTGCGGCAGCCGGCGCCGGAGCTGCGGGCGCCGCGGCAGCCGGTGCTGCTGCTGGTGCGGGGGCCGCCGGTGCCGGTACGGATTCAACAACCGGTGCCGCTGCGGCGGGTGCTGCTGCTACGGGTGCCGGTGCAGCCGCGGGTGCCGGTGCTGCCGCGGCGGGCGCCCCGGAGCCGATGACGGCAAGAACGGAGCCGACCTCGGCTGTGTCGTCCTCGTTGACGCGGATCTCGAGCAAAGTGCCGGCCACGGGGGAGGGGATCTCGGTGTCGACCTTGTCGGTGGAGACCTCGAGGAGCGGCTCGTCCACCTCGACGGTGTCGCCGACGGCCTTGAGCCAGCGGGTTACGGTGCCTTCGGTGACGCTTTCGCCCAGGGCGGGGAGAGTCACGTCGTGACCCGATGCCTCACCGGAAGCTGCGGCGGGGGCGGGGGCGTCTTCGGCTGCGGGAGCCGGCGCAGCTGCGGGAGCCGGTGCGGCTTCAGGGGCCGGTGCTGGTTCCGGAGCTGCCGGTGCTTCTTCCACCGGTGCGGCTGCAGGCGCGGCAGCGCCGTTGCTGCCGCTGCCGATCCGAACCAGGGGAGCGCCGACTTCGGCTGTCTCGTCTTCAGCTACGAGGATTTCTTCGATGATGCCGGCAATAGGAGACGGGATTTCAGTGTCTACTTTGTCGGTGGAAACTTCGAGCAGGGGCTCGTCGACTTCCACTCGGTCACCAACCTGCTTGAGCCAGCGAGTGACGGTGCCTTCGGTGACGCTTTCACCAAGGGCGGGCAAGTTAACGGATTCAGACATGTCGTCCCCGTTCTCCTTATTGATCTTTAGTGCGGATGAGTGTTGCCTGCTGGGGTCCTGCGCCCGCAGTTCGTGCGGGCGCAGGACCGGGTGTCTTGCGTAAAGACTTAGCCGTGGAGCGGCTTGCCTGCCAGCGCGAGGTGGACTTCGCCCAGGGTCTCGTTCTGCGTCGGGTGTGCGTGGATGAACTGGGCCACGTCCTCCGGGTGTGCTTCCCAGTTGACGATCAGCTGTGCTTCGCCGATCTGCTCGCCCATGCGGGAACCGATCATGTGGATACCGACGACGGGACCGTCCTTCTGGCGGACGACCTTCACGATGCCGCCGGTGCCCAGGATGGAGCTCTTGCCGTTGCCGGCCAGGTTGTATTCCTGGGTCTGGACCTGGTCCTCGCCGAACTTCTCCTTGGCGCCCTTTTCGGTGTAGCCAACGGTGGCGATTTCAGGTTCGCAGAAGGTGACCTTCGGGATGTTCACGTCTTCGACGACCACCGGGTTCAGGCCGGCGATCTCTTCGGCGACGAAGATGCCCTGCTGGTACCCGCGATGGGCCAGCTGAACGCCCGGGACGATGTCGCCGACGGCGTAGACGTTGCCGACGCCGGTGTGCAGGCGTTCGTTGGTGATGACGAAGCCGCGGTCGATGGTGACCCCTGCCTCTTCGTAACCAAGGTTGGCGGTGACGGGGCCACGGCCTACGGCAACCAGGAGAAGATCGGCTTCGAAGGTCTGGCCGTCGACCAAGGTGACCTTCACGCCGTTGTCGTCCTGCTCGACGCCCTGGAAGAAGACGCCGGTGCTGAACTTGATGCCGCGCTTCTTGAAGGCGCGCTCAAGGTTCTTGACGATGGCGGTGTCTTCGTTGGGAACGAGGGAGGGGAGGCCCTCGACGATGGTGACGTCGACGCCGAAGGACTTCCACACGGAAGCGAATTCGACGCCGATGACGCCGCCGCCGAGGACGATGACGCTCTTGGGGATGTAGTCCATGGTCAGCGCTTCATCGGACGTGATGACGCGGCCGCCGATTTCCAGGCCGGGGAGGGAACGGGAGTAGGAACCCGTGGCCAGGACGATGTTCTTGCCCTTGTAGGCTGTGCCGTTCACGACGACGGTGTCGGTGCCCTGCAGCTTGCCTTCGCCTTCGATGACCGTGATGCCCTTGGACTTGATGAGTCCCTGCAGGCCCTTGTACTTACCGGCGACGATTCCGTCCTTGTAAGAGTTCACGGCTGTGATGTCGATGCTGTCCAACGTGACGTTGACGCCGTACTTGGCGGAATCGCGTGCGTGGTCGGCCAGTTCGGCCGAGTGCAGCAGTGCCTTGGTGGGGATACACCCGTTGTGCAGGCAGGTGCCGCCGAGCTTTCCCTTCTCGACGAGACCAACGGTGAAACCAAGCTGAACGGCACGCAGAGCCGTGGCGTAGCCGCCGCTGCCGCCACCGAGTACCAGGATGTCGAATTCTTGCGCAGTTGCCTGATCGGCCACTAGGACGCTCCCTCGCGTGAGCGATGACACGCGACTACGCGTCATCTGGTCTTGGAACTTGTACTGCCGCGATTATGCCAGCACCGAAGTTCTCTTGCATTTGTGACTACCGTGGTTCACCTTAGCGAACCACTTATCCATGCTCCACCCTGCCGAGGCTTTTGTGGGGCGCTTGTGGCCAGACTCACGTCGGGCCGTGGGGCCGGTCATAAACCGGCCCCACTTGGGGACTTGCTTAGGCCGTCGCCAGCACGTCTTCGACGTAGGCGAGCAGCGTCCTGACGGTGCAGCCGGTGCCTTGCTTGGGCGTGTAGCCGTAGGGGCTGCCGTTGTTGAAGGACGGGCCGGCGATGTCGACGTGTGCCCAGGGGATCTGCTTGCCCTCGGCATCCTTGCCGACGAACTCTCGCAGGAACACGGCCGCGGTCATCATTCCGCCATGGCGTTCGCCGATGTTGGCGATGTCAGCAACCTGCGAGTCAAGGCTTGCCCGCAGTTCTTCCGGCAGCGGCATCGGCCAGATGAGCTCGCCCGCGCGGTCTGCCGCGGACTTGAGGGCGCCCGTGACGGCGTCGGAACCCATGACACCGGCAGTGCGGTCGCCGAGGGCGATCAGCTGGGCGCCTGTCAGAGTCGCGACGTCGATGATGGCATCCGGCTGCTCGAGGCTCGCCGCGACCAGTCCGTCCGCCA
Organism: Arthrobacter sp. efr-133-R2A-120; assembly: GCF_030209835.1. GTDB lineage: Bacteria > Actinomycetota > Actinomycetes > Actinomycetales > Micrococcaceae > Arthrobacter. The sequence goes on from NZ_JARVRF010000011.1 coordinate 12,570, forward strand.
TGACCAGGCGTCCCTCGGCATCGGTGTTAAGGACCTCGACCGTCTTGCCGCCGTACACGGTGAGGACGTCTGCCGGCCGCTGTGCAGCGCCGGACGGCATGTTCTCGGCGATGCAGAGCCATGCGGTCACCTTGACGGGCAACCCGAGTCCCGCGACTGCCAGGACAGTATTAAGTACGACGGCGGCGCCCGCCATGTCGCTCTTCATGTCGCCCATGCCGAGGGCCGGCTTGATGGAAATGCCGCCCGTGTCAAAAGTGATGCCCTTGCCGACAAGAGCGATCTTCTTGGTGGCCTTGGCCGGGGAATATTCCACCTTGACGAGGCGGGGCTGGCGGGTTGAACCCTTTCCAACGCCAAGGATTCCGCCGAAACCGTCCTTTTCGAGGCGCTTTTCGTCCCACACGGTTACCTTCACGGGCAAACCCTTGGAGAGTTCCTTGGCAGCTTCGGCAAAGGACTCCGGGTAAAGGTGGCTCGGAGGCTGGTTGACCAGGGTGCGGGTGGCGTTGACCGCGCGTCCGACGAGCAATGCCCGATCGAGCGCGGGCTGGACATCCTTGCCGTCAAATGCCGTGTGGATCAGGACCTTGCCGACCGGATCCTTGAGGCCATCCTTGCTGGAGCGGTGCTCCGTATAGGAATAGGAACCCAGCACAGCGCCTTCGGCGACGGCCGCGACGTCGGCGAGGGACGCCGTCGGGAGGGCCAGCGTCACGGACGACAAACCGGCCAATTGGCGGACGGCCGATCCTGCGGCCCGGCGCAGGGTTTCCTCTGGGAGGAGGGCGTCGTCGGCGACCTTGCCGACACCTGCCAGGACGAGGACGCCCGAACCGGTCTCCGGAAGACCCGGCAGACGGTGTACCTGATCGGCTGCTCCCGTGATGCCGAGGAGGCCCAATGAAGCCGCGAGGGTTTCCGCGGCCTTCGCCCCCAGCGGGTTCCCGAGCAGTACCGGTCCGCCTTCCCCCTGTCCGACGGCTATCACGAGTGCGTCGCTGGGCGACTTCTTCAGGTCCTTGGCGATAGTGCCAAGGGTGATGTCTGTAGTCTTCACCACGAGGATTTGTCCTCATCTCTCTCTGCATGGCTTGGCCGGGCTGCATGTTAGGCGCCCGGCCCTGGTACCCGTCCGTTTGTCCGCTTGTGACAACGTCCGTCGTTGCTTGGGTCCGCACACGGCGGCACGTCTCGATCGTAGTCTGTCTGCCGCGCCGGAAAGCAATTAAATGAGAGTTGCGGCACATTGGCCGACAGGAATGCGCGGCCCGTCCGGGGCGTTGTACCAATACATGGAGCGTGGCCGGCCGCCGAGGCATCTGCCGCGGTGTGCAGCCGCCTGCTCCTCCAAGAACTTGAAACTGCGAAAGGAACATGCCGTGTTTGAACGGATTTCCGGCTCACTCCTTGACCCTGAGTCGCTCTACGCGAGCAACATCGAGCTCTTCCACAGCCCGGAAATCAGGGGCCTCAACATGCTGATGGGCTTCACGGGATTCGCTGATGCCGGCCATGTGGTCCAGCAGATCAACCGGGAACTGCTGGATACGCTCGAAGTCGAAACGGTGGCTGTGTTCGACGCCGACCAGCTCATCGACTACCGCACGCGCCGTCCCCACATCAGCTTTGTCGAAGACCACCTTGAGGACTACAAAGCACCCCAACTGGCGCTTTACAAGCTGAATGACGGCTTGGGCGAGCCGTTCCTGTTGCTTGCCGGTTTTGAACCGGACCTCCAATGGGAGCGTTTCGCGCGCGCCGTCGTAGGGATCGTGGAGAAACTGGACGTCAACCTGGTGACCTGGATCCACTCCATTCCCATGCCGGTTCCGCACACCCGCCCGGTCGGCGTAACCGTGCACGGAAACCGCCCGGAACTCATCGAGGGCATTTCCACATGGAAGCCGACTGTCGAGGTTCCTTCGGCCATTGGCCACATCCTGGAACTGAGGCTCATCGAAGCCGGGCGGAAAGTGGCCGGGTACGTCATCCACGTTCCGCACTACCTCGCGGATGCCGAGTACCCGCCCGCTGCGGTGGCGGGACTGGAATACCTGGGGGCGGCCACGTCCCTGATGTTGCCGACGGACCGCCTTCGTGAGGCCGGCAGGGAAGTGGGCAGGCAGATCGCAGAACAAGTGGAAGCATCCGAGGACGTCCAACACGTGGTTTCAAAGCTGGAGTCCCGCTACGACGACAAGGCCGAGGGAACCGTGCGCCGTTCCCTGCTCGCCGACGAGAACGACGAACTGCCCAACGCCGAGGACCTGGGCGCGGCCGTTGAGGCGTATCTCGCACGTAAAGATGCGCGCCCATAAAGCAGCTTTAATGCAGCCCCGGGCATAATGGAAGGGTGAACGCACCCCGCGCCTGGCTCATTTGGACGATAGGGGTGCTTGCCTACCTCGTGGCAGTCGCCCAGCGCACATCCTTTGGTGTGTCCGGACTGGAGGCTACCGAACGGTTCCATGCCAGCGCGGCGGCTATTTCTTTCTTCACTGTGCTTCAGCTGCTGGTTTATGCGGGCCTCCAGATACCGGTCGGACTCTTGGTTGACCGGTTCGGCTCGCGCGCCATGATTGCCAGCGGTGCCGTGCTCATGGGCCTCGGCCAACTCCAGTTGGCTTATGCCGACGCTGTTCCGGCGGGCGTACTCGGCCGGGTTCTCGTAGGCGCCGGTGATGCGATGACCTTCGTCTCCGTGATCCGCCTTGTGCCGATCTGGTTCGCGCCGGCAAGGGTTCCGCTCGTCACACAGCTGACCGGAATGTCGGGCCAGCTCGGCCAGCTCATCAGTGTGGTGCCGTTCGCCCTGGTCCTTCATTCGGCCGGCTGGAATACGGCCTTCCTCGCGTTGAGCTCGTTGTCCGCGCTTGCGGTCGTCCTTGTCCTCGCCTTGCTCAGGGACGTTCCGCCGGGTCACCCGCCCCGGGAGAGCACCCAAGGGCTACGCGCCACAGGGGTGACCCTGGCCCGTGCATGGCGGCAGCCCGGGACGCGTCTGGGACTTTGGTGCCATTTCACTGTCCAGTTCAGCGGTAACGTCTTCGCCATGTCCTGGGGCTACCCGTTCCTGGTGTCGGCGCAGGGCCTGAACCCGGCCACCGTGTCAGCCCTGATGGGGCTGTTCGTCGTCACCAGCATTCTTGTGGGGCCCTTGTTTGGAACCTTCGTGGCCCGGCACCCGATGCGGCGCTCGGCCATGGTCCTCCTGATTACGGCGGCTACCGCCCTTGCCTGGGCTGCGGTCCTGCTGTTGCCGAGCAGGGCGCCCCTGTGGTTGCTTGGCTTGCTGGTGGTCGCCCTGGCCATCGGTGGTCCCGGGTCCATGATCGGATTCGATTTTGCCCGGACATTCAATCCTTCCCACAGGATCGGTACCGCCACGGGAATCGTCAACGTGGGCGGCTTCGTTGCGGCGCTCCTGACGATCTACTTGGTGGGGCTCATCCTCGACATTCTCCATACCAGCGGTTTCTCGGGCGGGGAGCTGTACGGCCTGGCGTCCTTCCGCATCGCATTGAGCGTGCAGTTCGTGTTCCTGCTCGTGGGTACGGTCTTGATCCTCATGACCCGCCGCAAAGTACGCCGCCAGATGGCGGCCCAGGGCGTACACGTCCCGCCGCTCCTCGTGTCGCTGGCGAACCAGCGCCGGCGCCGCGTGGCTTTGCGCCGCGAACGGCTCGCAAAGCAGCGAAGCTCCACGCCGTAGCCTGCTTCCGCGGTGTTCCTCCACAGGCACTGACGGACACCTTTGTCCACATACGGCAATTGAGGCCTGCCGTCGCCCGCTCTTGATGCCGATGCTGGATTCATGACAGCAGACAACCGTGTGACCATCTCCCGGCCCGAGGACATCCTCGGCTTCATTCCCCACGCCTTGGGACTTTGGCCGAAGGAGAGCCTCGTCGCGATCACAATGCGCGGGCAGACGCTTGGTGCCACCCTCCGTTTGGACCTTCCTCCCGAGAGATCCGAACGTGTGCTTGCCGGGTACTCACGGAGGATCGGTGAGTATCTGGAAGCGGACCCTGACGCAGACGGCGTGCTTTTGGCAATCTTCAGCGACGACGGTTGGGACGATGACGGCGTCATGCGCGGCCACTTGCGGCTCCTGGAGGCCCTGGACCCCGTCCTGGCCCACCGAGGCGTGGCGCTGCGGGATGCCTGGTTCATCGGCTCCGACTACTGGCGGAGCGCATTCTGCACCGACCTGGAATGCTGTCCTCTTCCCGGGCGTCCCGTGGACCAGATCCTGGACAGCCGGCTCAACGCGGAAATGGTGTTCAGGGGAAGCAACGTCAGGAAATCGCCCCGGTTGCTGGGGCCAGGGGACCAACCTGTCCATGATCCGGAGTTTATGCGAGTGGAAGCCGCCGTGCTTGAGGAGTTGCTCCGGCGGTGGCGGAGCCGGAAGGCATTCGCAGAAATGCTGGATGTGTGGACGTGGGTCCTCGATTCGAGCTGTCGAGGGGAGTTCGACGGCGAGGCTGCGGCGTTCCTCCGGGCGAGCCTGCGGGTCCCCGCCTGGCGGGACGCCGTGGTGGTCCTGGCTGCTGCCGGGAAAGCTGTCGCGTGCGGCGGCGCGGAAGCCTTCGGCTTCTTTGACCATGCGGACGATGGAGAGGGCGATGAAGAGGATGCCTTGGTCATTCCGCCGGGGCTCCGTTCCCCGTCGCCGGCGGTGGCCGGCAAGCCGACTGAGGCGGAGGATCTCAGTGTCTTGCGTTATGGAGACGTGCTGCTGGGGCTCTACCCGGAGAACCCTGACTGGAACCGGTTGACGAGCCTGGACCAGGTTCTGGCGAGCCTCTCCCGTCACGGCGGTGGGGAGGCACGCGCCGCTGCGCTCACGATCCGGGGATGGATTCAGTGGTGCCGGGGGAGCGGTTCGTTCGCCGACGAGCTCCTTTCGCATGCTGAAGGTGAACACCAGGGCTATCGGCTCGCGGAGCTGCTTGCCGAGGTGGTGAGGCGCGGAACGGTGTGCGGCTGGGCCAAAAGCAAGTCGTCCGCGTGGCGGAAGTTCGGCGGGGAGGTGGCGTGACCCGAAGCCTGGAGGTGACTCCGGAGCGTGCCAATGAGGGAAATCCGTGCGGTACGTAATTGTCCGCGCGGTAGCGGGATATCGACCCCCGGAATTCAAAACCGTGAGACAATGGTTGCCGAGACCCGGTTGGGTCCGTGTTTCAAGTGCCGTAAACGTCCCCTGAATTCAGGGAACATTAAGGCGCCGTCGGGAGTTTTACCTAAAGACTCTGCGGTCGGCGATGGCACTTGATGTTACAGCGGACTTGACAGGGTCATAGTGGTGTTGCCCCCATGGTGATTCCACAGACCGCCGCTAGAAAGGTTTTCTGTGACCCCGTCTTCCGCCGAGAAGGAACCCGCCGCCCTGGCCGAACTGTCCGCCGAAGAAAAGAAGGCGGCTCCAGCTGCGAAGCGTGCGGCAACGCGTGCTGCCAACACTTCGACTGCAGGTGCAGAGAAGCCGGCACCCAAGAAGCGCGGGCCCAAGCCCGGCGCCAAGGCCGCTGCCGAAGCAGCCAACAAGTCCGCCGGCGCCGACGAGGACTCCGAAGAAGAAGTCGAGGATTTTGACGCCGTCGTTCCCGACGAAGCAGAGCTCACTGAGGAAGTCGAAGAAGGCGAAGAGGGCAAGAAGCCGGCCGCGACCGGTTCCGGCTTTGTCTACTCGGATGCCGACGACGACGACGCGCCTGTCCAGCAGGTCATGTCTGCAGGCGCCACGGCCGACCCCGTCAAGGACTATCTGAAGCAGATCGGCAAGGTTGCCCTGCTGAATGCGGAGCAGGAAGTCGACCTTGCGCTCCGCATTGAAGCCGGCCTCTTCGCCGAAGAGAAGATCAACGCCGATGACGGCTCCATGGACCCGAAGCTCAAGCGTGAGCTCGAGTTCATCATCCACGACGGCAAGAGGGCCAAGAACCACCTCCTCGAAGCCAACCTGCGCCTCGTGGTCTCCCTGGCCAAGCGCTACACCGGCCGCGGCATGCTGTTCCTGGACCTCATCCAGGAAGGCAACCTGGGCCTGATCCGTGCAGTGGAGAAGTTCGACTACACCAAGGGCTTCAAGTTCTCCACCTACGCCACATGGTGGATCCGCCAGGCGATCACCCGCGCCATGGCTGACCAGGCCCGTACCATCCGCATCCCCGTGCACATGGTTGAAGTCATCAACAAGCTGGCACGCGTTCAGCGCCAGATGCTGCAGGACCTTGGACGTGAACCTACGCCTGAGGAATTGGCCCTCGAACTGGACATGACTCCCGAGAAGGTCGTTGAAGTCCAGAAGTACGGCCGCGAGCCCATCTCGCTGCACACCCCGCTTGGCGAAGACGGCGATTCCGAATTCGGCGACCTCATCGAGGACTCCGAAGCCGTTGTACCGGCAGACGCCGTGAGCTTCACGCTCCTCCAGGAGCAGTTGCACTCGGTGCTCGATACCCTGTCCGAGCGCGAAGCAGGCGTCGTCGCGATGCGATTCGGCCTTACCGACGGCCAGCCGAAGACTTTAGACGAAATCGGCAAGGTCTATGGAGTCACCCGCGAACGCATCCGTCAGATCGAATCGAAGACGATGTCCAAGCTGCGCCACCCCTCGCGGTCGCAGGTCCTGCGCGACTACCTTGACTAAAGCAAGGGACGTGCCTTAACCGGCACAGCCCGTCAAAAAAGTGGACCTCCGGAATTCCCGGGGTCCACTTTTTGCATCTAAGGGCTGTTCCGTTCGAGCGCTTGGCCGAGGATGCGGGCACCTTCCGGGAAGGCGGAGGGGTTGGGTCCTGCGTAGTTGAGACGGATGAACGGGCCCGCCGATTCGGCCGGGAACCATTCGGTACCGACCGCGATCATCACCCCGGCGCTCTCGCAATCACGGGTCAGCTTTTCGAGGTCCGTGCCGTCGGGCAGGCGTGCCCAGAGGTTCAGCCCTCCCTTGGGGATGAGGCTGAGGTGCGCCTGCGGCACGTGCTCGCGCAGGCTCGTGACAAGGAGGTCGCGGCGTGACTGGAGCTGATGGCGGAGGCTGCGCAGATGCGTCTGCCAGGCCGGCTGTGTGACGACATCGAGTGCCGCGGCCTGCAGCAATCCGCTGACATACATCGACTCGGCCGCGCGGTCCGCAAGGATGCGTTCGCGGGCGGGGCCGCGCGCGATGACGGCGGCAACGCGGATGGCGGGTGAAACACTTTTCGTGAGGGAACGTAGATAGACCACGTGGCCGGAGTCGTCACGTGCGGCGATGGGAACGGGCGTCGACGTGATGCCGAAGTCGTGGGCCCAGTCGTCCTCGACGAGGAACGCGCCGTACTCCCGGACGACGTCCAGGACTTCCTCACCCCGACGGGTGGACCATTGCGCTCCGGTGGGATTGGCATAGTTCGGCTGGGCGTAGAACAACCGTGCGCCCGTCTCCTCAAAGGCCCTGGCCAATTCTTCCGGGTCCGGCCCATCGGCTCCGCTGGGCACCGGGACGATGCGGACTCCGGCTTGCGTCGCGGCCAGGATGGCTCCCCAGTAGCTCGGGGATTCCATCAGGAGGGGCTGCCCATGGCCGACCAACGCGGTGAAGATGGAGCTGAGGCCGCCTTGGCTACCCGGCAGCACGATGACGTCGCTCGGTGTCGGCGGGGTGAGCCCTGCCGGCGTCGCGGTGCCGAGTTCGTGCGCGAACCAGGACTGCAACTCGGGAAGCCCTGCAGCGGGTGGCCGGGACAAAGCAGCATCGCCCCGGGCCGCCCGGGCGAGAGCGGCCCGCACAAGCCGCTCCGGCAGGAGTTCGCGGTCAGGGTATCCGGAGTGGAAGGCGATGGTGTCATTTGAGGTGTTGCGCATCGTGCTAGAGGCCGAGCGGGGAGGCGCCTGCGGTGCTCGGAGCGCCGCAGTCTGCCAGCCGTAGTCCGAGGGGCGGGCCGTCCGGACGGCTCGTACGAAGGTCCCGACGCCGGGCCGGCTCTCGATCAAGCCCTGCGAAGTGAGCGCTTGCAAGGCTTTCTGCACCGTCACGGGACTGGCCTGGTACTCGGCAACGAGAGACCGTGTGGACGGCAATCGGGATCCCGGCGCGGCCCGGGCGATCCATTCACGCAGTCGCGCCGCAATCCTGGAACTGCTATCGTTGTTCATGAGATACAATAGTAGCGCTACTACGCTTATTCGCCCAGTGATACCGTCCAGCTCCGCCACGGGCCTTTGGTGGGGCCTCCTGGGAGTAGCGGCGTTCTCGTTCACCGTTCCCTTCACTCGTGTGGCGGTTGGTGGCTTGTCGCCCCTGTTCATCGGCTCCGGCCGTGCCGTCGTCGCGGCGATACTCGCTGCATTCGCCCTCTCGCTCACCAGGCAGCGCCTTCCGCGAGGCAAGCAATGGGCGCGGCTCGCGGTGGTCGCCGCCGGTATTGTTATCGGCTTTCCGTTGCTCACGTCGTTCGCGCTGACGACGGCGCCGGCCAGTCATGGTGCCGTCGTCATCGCCCTGCTGCCGGCAGCAACGGCAACCGCCGCAGTGATTCGCGGGCGTGAGCATCCGCCTGTCGCTTTCTGGCTGGTCACAGCCGTAGGGGCCGTTGCGGCCATTGCATTCGCATTTGCCCAGTCCGGTGGGTTCGGGCAACTCAACTGGGCGGATGTGCTGCTCCTCGGTGCTGTCATTGCCGCGGCGATCGGTTACGCGGAGGGTGGCCTGCTCGCCCGCGAACTAGGTGCATGGCAGACCGTATCTTGGGCGCTTGTCCTGGCGTTGCCGTTGATGGCCGGCCTGACAGCGCTCTCCATGGCCCAGCAGCCGCCGTCAGCCTCGCCGGTCCAGTGGGCTGCTTTTGCATACCTCGGAGTCGTCAGCATGTTCTTCGGCTTCTTCGCCTGGTACCGGGGCCTCGCCATTGGACCCATGGCCAAGGTCAGCCAGGTACAACTCATCCAGCCCGTGCTGAGCATTCTTTGGGCAGGGCTGCTGCTCGGCGAATCCCTGGGCTGGGCCACGATTATCGGTGGGCTGGCTGTCATCGTCTGCGCCGGCGTCGCTGTCCGGGTCCGGCTCAATCCGCAGCCCGCGGAACAAAGCCGCTGAAGCCCAACAGAACCCCAAAACCGCACGTCACATAACCGCACGTCACAAAATAGGAAGAATAGAACCCATGTACATCCCAGCGCATTTCGCGGCCGGTCCTGACGTGATCCACGACCTCCTGACGCGGCCAAGTGCGGCGAATCTGGTCACCATGTCGCCGCAGGGCCTGCTTGCCACGTTCCTGCCGCTCATCTACGATCCCGCGATCGGTGAACACGGTGCACTCCACGGACATCTCGCCCGGACCAACCCGCAATGGTCCGAGCCGGCGATCGGGGAATCGCTCGTGATCATCCAGGGTGCGGACGCCTACATCTCGCCCTCTTGGTACGCATCGAAGGAAGAACATGGACGCGTCGTCCCGACCTGGAATTACTCCACGGCGCACGTCTACGGCAAGCTTGCCGTCCACGATGATGCGGCGTGGCTCGGGAACCATGTCAGGCGCCTGACCGAGCTCAACGAAGCCCGTTCCGAGCGGCCGTGGTCCGCGGACGACGCGCCGGAGCGCTACGTCTCCGGCCAGTTGCGTGCCATCGTCGGCATAGAACTGGTGATCACCCGCATCGAAGCGAAAGCCAAACTGAGCCAGAACCGGCCGGACGCGGACATCGACGGGGTCGTGGCAGGGCTCGACGCCCAAGGCCACAAGGAGATCGCAGCCGACGTTGCCCGCGCCCGGCAGGTAAGACCGCGCCGGGACGCCGGCCGCGTCTAGGCAACGCCCTCCGCCTAGGCAATTCCCTCGCCTAGGCGGGGGAGCTCCCCCTTAACGCAACGGCCCCCTCCGTCCGGAGGGGGCCGTTGTCTCTATGAAGTTTTGTCAGCCGGGTGGCCGTTGGGGCCAGCCATTTAGGCTAGTCAGCCAGGACGGGTTCCTTCTCCTGAAGGCGACTCGTCTCGTCGTGCCAGTCCGAGGTCATCGGCCGCAGCGTGGCCTCTACTGCACGTGCGTGGTGGCCGCAGAACAGCAGCTCACCGCCGGAGGACTCGAGTACAACGCGGACATATGCCTGGGCCCCGCAACGGTCGCACCGGTCGAGTGCATTGAGTGTGCGGTCTGCAACTGCTGTTGTCATGTTCGGCCTCCTTAGTAGTTCTGTGTATCCATATAACCAGCATTCGAAGCAAAACCATGGCAAGGATGGGTCACGTTCGCTGTCCGCGTATCACATGTGCGTAACACCGGGAAGTGGCGTCCAGCACGATTGGGAGTGGCAGCTCTCGTCCGGGCTCCGGGGCAGCTAGCCTAGGAGGAGTGTTTTTTGCCTCTGTTACACCCCCGAAGGAGCGCCCCGCCCGTGGCACCGAGTTCTGAATACAACGCCCGGCACCTTTCAGTTTTGGAAGGCCTGGAGGCCGTCCGCAAGCGTCCGGGCATGTACATCGGTTCCACCGACTCACGCGGCCTCATGCACTGCTTGTGGGAGATCATCGACAACTCCGTGGACGAAGCGCTGGCGGGCTTCGGGCACGACATCCAGATCATCCTCCACGCGGACAATTCAGTGGAAATCCACGACGACGGCCGCGGCATCCCCGTGGACCTGGAACCCAAGACCGGGCTCACCGGCGTCGAAGTTGTCTTCACGAAACTTCACGCGGGCGGAAAGTTCGGTGGCGGTTCCTACACGGCGTCCGGCGGTCTGCACGGCGTTGGCGCGTCCGTGGTGAACGCGCTCTCGGCCCGTCTGGACGTGCAGGTGGACCGCGGCGGAAAGACATACCAGATGTCTTTCCGCCGGGGCGAGCCCGGACGATTCAAGGACATCGGCTCGAAGCCCAGCCCGACGTCCGTCTTCGAACCGTTCGTCGAGAACTCGGTGCTCGACGTCGTGGGCAAGGCCAAGCGGGGCGTCACCGGCACCCGCATCCGCTACTGGGCGGACCGGCAGATCTTCACCCCGGATGCGAAGTTTGCCTACGAGGATCTGGCGGCGCGCGCCCGCCAAACGTCTTTCCTTGTTCCGGGACTCAAGCTCACGGTCCGTGACGAGCGCCGGCTCCCCGGCACGCCCGGCGAGAGCGGCCCGCACCAAGAGGTCTTCCACCACGACGGCGGCATTTCCGAATTCGTCGACTTCCTCGCCGCGGATTCGGGCGTCACGGATATTTGGCGGCTCCATGGCGCGGGCAAGTTCAAGGAAACAGTTCCGGTCCTTGACGAAAACGGGCACAGCAAGATCGCCGAAGTGGAGCGCGACTGTGAAGTGGACATCGCGCTCCGCTGGGGGATCGGCTACGAAACCACCATGCGTAGCTTCGTCAACATCATCGCCACGCCCAAGGGCGGCACGCACCAGGCAGGCTTCGAACAGGCCCTCCTGAAGACCTTCCGCAAGGCAGTCGAAACGAACGCACGCAAGCTCAAAGCGGGCAACGACAAGATTGAGAAGGACGACGTCCTCGCCGGCCTCACGGCAGTCCTGACGGTCCGCTTGGCGGAGCCGCAATTCGAGGGCCAGACCAAGGAAATCCTGGGCACTTCGGCCGTCAGGGCGATCGTTGCCAAGGTGGTCGAGGATGAGATCACCGCGCGCCTGAACTCGGCGAACCGCAACGACAAAGCCCAGTCCGCCCTGCTGCTCGAGAAAATCGTCAGCGAGATGAAGTCCCGCATCTCGGCACGCGTCCACAAGGAGACGCAGCGCCGGAAGAATGCGCTGGAAACCTCGTCGATGCCCACCAAGCTGGCAGATTGCCGCACGGACGACGTCGGGCGCTCCGAGTTGTTCATCGTGGAAGGTGACTCTGCCCTCGGCACCGCCAAGCTGGCGCGGTCCTCGGACTTCCAAGCTCTGTTGCCGATCCGTGGCAAGATCCTGAACGTGCAGAAAGCCTCGGTGGGTGACATGCTCTCCAACGCGGAGTGCGCAGCGCTCATCCAGGTGGTGGGTGCCGGTTCGGGCCGGAGCTTCGACATCGATGCCGCCCGGTACGGCAAGGTGATCCTGATGACCGATGCAGACGTCGACGGCGCCCACATCCGTACGCTGCTGCTCACCTTGTTCTTCCGGTACATGCGTCCCATGATCGACGAGGGCCGGGTATACGCGGCAGTGCCGCCGCTGCACCGGGTGGAAGTCATCAACGCGGGCCAGAAGGCCAACGAGATGATCTACACCTACTCGGAAGCCGAACTGCACGTTCTGCTGGCCAGGCTCGCCAAGGAAGGCAAGCGCTACAAGGAGCCGATCCAGCGCTACAAGGGCCTCGGTGAAATGGATGCCGAGCAGCTCGCCGAGACCACCATGGACCCGCGCCACCGCACCCTCCGCAAGGTGGGCATCGAGAACGCCAAGATGGCCGAGGACACCTTCGACCTGCTGATGGGATCGGACGTCGCCCCGCGCAAGGACTTCATTATCGCCGGCGCTGCGGACCTGGACCGGGAACGCATCGACGCCTGATCCAGCTGGCCTGCGTTCAGCAGGCTCACCGAGCCCTTCAGGCCTGCCGGGCGTTCAGCCGAGCAAGCCCGGCACAATCAGCAGGCCTGTCGGCACGGCGAGCAACATGGCCGACGCCGCAAGGACCAGGGCGCGCTGGGCTGCCGGAAGCGGCGGCTTGGGTGAGAGCAGCCGGCTGACGCGCGACGCCGTCGTGCGGGGTGAATCGGCACCGCCCGTGCCGCTCAAGGTGCTGTCTTCGGGGGAAGCGTCCTGACCGCTTGTTCGGGGAGGCGCGAATTGCTCCACGGGACGGGCGGAACCGCTGGCCACGATCGCGATCGCTTTGATGAGTGTCCCCTTGCTCTCGGTGCGCAGGGCCACGTCATCGGCGAGCATTTCGATCAAGGAGTTGACCGCGACCTGGGCGAGGCGCGTGGTGGGGAACCAAGGCAGTGCCTGGCGCCACGCCGCGAAGGCCCACAAGAGAAGGTCGTGGCGTTGCGAGAGGTGGGCATTCTCGTGGATGAGGACGGCCCGGAGTTCGGCAGGCTCCAGGGCAGCCATCAGGCCGTCGGACAAGACGGTCACGGACCTTGCGCCGCCGGGCAGGCAATAGGCAACGGGGGAGTCGTGGTTGATGACCACGGTGCCGGTGCCGTCGTCGGACGGTGAGGCCAGAAGCGCGAGGAGTTCGCGGTGCCTCCGGCGCTGCCGTTCGATCTTGACGTAGGTGAGCAGCAGGGTGAAGACGAGATGGGCGCTCAGCAGTGCCGCGGCGGACAAAGCGAACAAGTGCCAGAAGCCCAGTGCCGTGGTGGGCTCGTTGTGAAGCACCATGCCGGCCAGGGAACGCAGGCCCGCAATGAGGTTGTCGCCGATAGGCTCAAGCCCGTAGACGAGCATGGCCCCGATCATGGACAGGCCACCGGCGAGTGCGATGGCTTGCCAGAGGACCATGGCCATGAAAGGCGCGCGCGACGGCCATTCGGCGCGCGACAAGAGGACAGGAACCGGCCAAGCCAGCACCAAAGCAAGGACCGCCAGAAAATATGAGGTCCAGAACATGGGTGGTTAGTTTTTGCCGAGCAGCTTGCGCAGCGTGGCAGCTTCACTCTCGCTCACGGAACCGATGAACCGGGCCAGCACGGCCTCGCGGTCCGGGGCGGAGCCGAGGGCCTCGTGCATGAGGTCCGCTGTGTGGTCCGCGCGGCTCGAAACAGCCTGGTAGCGGTGCGGGCGGGTGCCGCGTTCGCGCTCCACGAGGCCCTTCTTCTCAAGACGGGACAAGACCGTCAGCACTGTGGTGACTGCGAGGTCCTTGCCTTGGTGTCCTGCAATGCCATCCGTGGCGGCAGAATCCTGCGCCAGCAGATCACGAAGTTTGTTGGCTGTCGCAGCCTCCTGGCCCGCCCAAAGGAGATCCATGACCGCCCGTTCCAGTTCGCCAAGACTTGCCATCAATGCATCCCTACTTTCCGCACTTGCCGCCCGTCGTATGGGCCGGGGGAAGTGCGATGATCCAACATTCCACCCTCAATCTACCGCTTTTTAGGCGACGATTCTACGTGAGGTAGAACATGCGGCGCGTCGTGTCCTTGCGGCACTGTGACGCCACTGGAAGAGTGGTGAGCACATCGCAAGGGAGTGTTCTACACTGTGTAGAAGTAGTTGTTTCTACGCAACGTAGAAAATGGACGCCGCAAGCGGGCGGCGGGACAATAAGGACAGCCATGGACGCCTTGGAAATCGCACGCTGGCAATTCGGAATCACCACGGTCTACCACTTCATGATGGTGCCGTTGACCATCGGGCTGGGGCTTGTCGTGGCAGTCATCCAGACTCTTTGGTATCGCACGGGCAAGGTTGAATACCTGCGGATGACCAAGTTCTGGGGCAAGCTCTTCCTCATCAACTTCATCATGGGCGTGGCCACGGGCATCGTGCAGGAATTCCAATTCGGCATGGCCTGGAGCGAATACAGCCGATTCGTCGGTGACGTGTTCGGTGCGCCCCTGGCCCTGGAGGCGCTGCTGGCCTTCTTCGTGGAATCGACCTTCCTGGGACTCTGGATCTTCGGCTGGAAGCAACTCAAGCGTGGCGTCCACCTCGCGTGCCTCTGGATCGCCGTGATCGGCTCGGTCTTCTCGGCGTACTTCATCATCGTGGCCAACTCCTGGATGCAGCACCCCGTCGGCGTCACGATGGTCAACGGGCGTCCCGTCATGACCGACGCCTGGGCAGTCTTCACCAACAACACCGCCATGGTGGCCGTACCCCACACGCTCTTCGGCGCGCTGGCGGTTGCCGGTGCGTTCCTTCTGGGCATCGCCTGGTACCACCTCTGGCGCCGCCGGCACGACGGTATCGACACCGTCGGAGCGGATGGCCGGGCCGTCGCGGGCGAAGCCGACATTCCCGGACGCGACAAGGCCGACTACAAGGTGTGGATCACCTCCCTGCGGATCGGCGCCGTCGTCGCCATGATCTCCTTCGCCGGAACCGCCATCACCGGCGATCTGCAAGGCAAACTGATGTTCGAACAACAGCCCATGAAGATGGCCGCGGCCGAGGCCGCCTGCCACGACGGAACCGGCTTCTCCGTGCTGAGCATCGGCAACCTCGGGTCCAAGAACTGCAACGACATCGTGGCCGTGATCGAGGTCCCCGGCATCCTTTCTTTCCTGGCCAAGGGCGATTTCACCACGGAAGTGAAGGGCGTCAACAGCCTCCTGGACGAATACAAGGCCAAGTACGGCACCCACCTGCCGGACAATCCCCTCTACGGCGATCGGGCAGGCCAGGACATCCAGTACGTACCGGTCATGGAAGTCACCTACTGGGGCTTCCGGATGATGATCGGCTTCGGCGGGATCGCTGCCCTTGCCGCTTTGCTCGCCCTATGGGTCACGCGCAAGGGCATGGTCCCGCAATCCCGCTGGATCATGCGCCTGGCGGTGTTCGGTATCCTGGCTCCCTTCGGCGCCAACGCCGCCGGCTGGATCTTCACCGAAATGGGCCGGCAGCCGTTCGTCGTCGCGCCCAATCCGGACGCCAGCGGAGTCGACCAAGTGTTCATGTTCACGGCCGCCGCCGTCTCACCAGGCGTCTCCCCCGCCGAGCTCATCACCTCGCTGGTGGTGTTGGCCTCCATCTACGCGGTCCTGCTGGTGGTGGAAGTCCGGCTACTGGTCAAATACGCCCGCGGAGGCGTGGTGTCCGCGATGCCGGAGCTCGCCGAAGCGCATGACAAGAAAAAGAAGGACGACGACGGCGGGACCCCGGGTGCACCGGGCCAGCCCGGCGACAGCGACGACGTCCTGGCATTCGCCTACTAGGAAGCAGAGGGATCTTTCGAATGGAACTGTTGCCTACCGTCTGGTTCGTGGCTATCGCCGTGCTGTGGACGGGTTACCTCTTCCTGGAGGGCTTCGACCTCGGAGTCGGAATGCTCATGAAGCTCTTCGCCCGGAACAACACTGACCGCCGGGTGCTGCTGAACACGATCGGCCCGGTGTGGGACGGGAACGAAGTGTGGCTGCTGACCGCGGCCGGTGCCACCTTCGCGGCCTTCCCGCTGTGGTACGCCTCGCTGTTTTCGGCGCTCTACCTGCCGCTGCTGATTGTCCTGGTGGCCCTGATCCTCCGGGCGGTGGCTTTCGAGTACAGGGGCAAAGTGGACACCGCGCGCTGGCGGACCGTCTGGGACTGGGCCATCGCCTTGGGCTCGTTCACGGCTGCGTTCGGCATCGGCGCCGCGCTGGCGTTGACCACTACCGGGCTGCCGATCGACTCGAACGGCGACCGCCAGGGCGGCCCCTTTGCCTGGTTCAGCGGATATGCCGTGCTGGGCGGTATCGCCGTCGTCGCGTTCGCCCTGGTGCACGCACTGGCGTTCCTGGCCCTGAAGACCGACGGCGAAGTGCGCCACCGTGCGCGCCGCTGGTTTGTGCGACTCGCCCCGTTGGCCCTCCTGCCGCTGCTGGCATGGATGGTGGCCGTGCAGCTGCTCAGCGGCAAGCCGTTGACGTGGATCCTGGTGGTCCTCGGAGTCGTGGCGGCGGCAGGGGCATGGGTCCTCGCCCGAAAGGGTGCTGAGGGCAAGGCGTTCGGAGCCCTGGGTGCGTTCCTGGTGTGCGCCACTGCTTCCATCTTCGGCGCGGCGTTCCCCGTGGTCATCCCGTCCACTTTGAACCCTGCCTTCAACCTCACCATTTCCAACGCCTCGTCCTCCGCCTACACCCTGGGGCTGATGAGCATCGTGGCCGCCGTCGGCTTGCCCCTCGTCATCGCCTACCAGGCCTGGACCTACTGGGTGTTCCGCCGCCGCGTAAGTGCCGCACATATTCCCGCAGCACATGGTTTCCTCCCGGCCATCGCGGCCAAGGTCCTGGTGGGCCATGCGGCGTCGGGCGGACCAGCTGCCAAACACGCACCCCACGACGCCGGCGAGTAACGGATGAAGCCCCAGCTGCCCGCAGGACCCGCCACCCGATCCGCCTTGTACTTCCTTGGCCTGCTGTCCGCACTCAAGGCTTTGTCCCTGGTCCTGATTGCGCAGGCCATCGCGGGGATGCTGTCCGGACTTGCGGCGGGCGGCATGGGGTGGCGCGAAGGACTCCTGTGGGGTGCCGCCGGAGCGGTCCTGCGCTCCCTGACGGTCTGGGGCCAGGGAGTCGCGGCGCGCCGCGCGGCCCTCGGGGTCAAGGAAGAGCTGAGGTCCAGGCTGCTGGGACGCGCCCTTGGCCCCGGTGCTGCGGGACGAGTCGGCGAAGTGAACGACGGCGGGCTCGCTGTGCTTGCCACCCGCGGACTTGACGCATTGGACAACTATTACACCCAGTTCCTGCCCGCCTTGGTCAATTGCGCCGCTCTGCCTTTGCTCCTCGGCGCGCGGATCCTCATTGCGGACTGGGTCAGTGCCGTGATCGTGGTGCTGACCTTGCCACTGGTCCCGCTGTTCATGGTCCTGATCGGCCGCCATACCGAGGACAGGGTCCACGAAGCCCAATCCTCGCTGCGGAAGCTCTCGGGGCACATCCTGGAGTTGGCCAAGGGACTTCCCGTGCTGGTGGGGCTGGGCCGCGCGGGAGAACAGCGCGCAGCCCTTGAGGACCTCTCCGAGGAATACCGCTCGCGCACCATGGGAACCCTGCGGACTGCCTTCTTGTCCGCCCTCGCCCTTGAGCTGATAGCCACCATCTCCGTAGCCGTCGTGGCCGTCTTCATCGGCGTGCGACTTGTGGCGGGCGACATGGGCCTGGAAGCAGGCCTGCTGGCCCTCATCCTCGCCCCCGATTGCTATCTTCCCCTGCGCGAGCTGGGCACGTCCCACCACGCCAGCGACGACGGGCGCGAAGCGTTGGCAGCAGCCAACGCCGTGCTGGACTCGCCTGCGGGACGCCCGCTGAATGACGGGTACGACGCCGCCGCGCCAGCCAGCAACGCCGCGCCAGCCGGCAACGGCGGGCCAGCCGGCAACGGGGCGCCGGCCGGCGTCGTGGTCACCGGACTGACGGTGACGTACGCGGGAAGGGTGGCTGCCGCCGTCGGGCCCATCGACTTCAAGGCTCCGGCCGGGCAGATCACCGCGCTTGACGGCCGCAGCGGTTCGGGCAAGAGCACCATCCTGGGTGTCCTCGCCGGCACGATCGGCGACGGTCCGCTGGCAACCATCGAAGGTTCCGTCACCGGCGTGGGCGCCGGCGCGGTGGCTTGGGTTCCGCAACATCCCGTCATGGTTGCCGGCACGGTGCTGGACGAGGTGGTCCTTTACCTGAACGGCCGCAATCCCGGCCCCGGGTCCCAGATCGATGCGTCGATGGACCCCGGATCCACCGCCGATGCGGACACCGCGAGGGCCATGAGCTGCCTGGAGCAGGCCGCCGCGGAGCACCTCGCGTTCAAACATCCCGCCGAGTTGAGCCCCGGCGAAGTGCGTCGGGTGGCCGTGGCGCGCGGCTTGGCGCGCCTCGACGCGGGTGCCACGGTCCTGCTGCTCGACGAACCCACCGCACACCTGGACGTCGCGTCCGCGGACGCCATCCGTGCGGCCATCGCGCGGCTGCGGGGGGCCGCGACTGTCATCCTGGTGGCCCACGACGCCACCACCCGGAAGCTGGCGGACAACGTAGTGAAGGTCGACGGCGGGGAGATCGACCGAAGGGCGGCGCAGGAGCAAGCAGGCCCCGCAGGGCTGGAATCCGCCGCACCCGCGTCAGCTCAGCTTCCACGGGACACGAATCCCGCAACCGCACCGGCGGGGGGAATTGAACCCCCCACCGGCATCTCCACGCTCAAGGCCCTGGCGCGGATCCTGGCGCCCGTCCGCTACAAGTTCGCCGGTGCCACGCTCCTCGCGGCGCTCGCAGCCTTGTTTGCCGTGGCGTTGTCCGGGCTCTCCGGCTGGCTCATTATCCGGGCCAGCGAACAACCGCCCATCCTGTACTTGCTTGGAGCGATCGTTGGAGTCAGGTTCTTCGGCATAGGCCGGGCGGTGCTGCGGTACGCCGAACGCCTCGTCGTCCACGACACAGTCTTCGCCGCGATGACAAGGCTCCGGGGCGCGCTCTGGGCGAATCTCAGCGCGCGTGCCCTGTCCTTGCGGCGGCTCCTGCAGGGCGGCAATGTCCTCGGAGCGGTGGTGGACGACGTCGACACGCTGCGGGACGTGCTGCCGCGCGTCGTGCTTCCCCCGCTGTCCGCACTCGCCGTCGCCGTGTCGGCGATGGTCGCCTCGGCGCTGCTGGTTCCCGCCACCGTACCGGCGGTTGCCGCGACCGCCGTGGTTGGCCTGGTCCTGGCTCCTCTTCTTGCACTGGTGGCGGACCGGAACGCGGCACGCGCCGAGCAGCAACTGCGCTCACTCGTGCTGCGCGACGTTGCCCTGGCCCTCGACGCGCGCGCGGAGCTCAGCGCCAACGGCGTCGCCGGCCCGGTCCTGTCATCCCTGACCCGGAGGGACACTGCGGCCACGGCGGCCGCGCAGCGTTCCGCGTGGGCTGACGGAATCGGCCAAGGGTTGACCGTGCTTGCCTGCACCCTGGGAGCCCTGGCGGCCGGCCTTCTCGCCGCACCTTCGGTGCAAGCCGGAACTGTCGCGCCGGCCGTCCTGGCCGTCGTCGTCCTTGTTCAGCTGGCCCTCGCGGAACCCTACGGGGCGGCAGTGTCCGCCGTGCGGCAGGGTCCGGCTTTGGCCGCGGTACTGCGGCGGATCGCCCGGTCAGGGGCCTTCGATACGCCGGAAGCCGACGGCGGTGTGCTGACGTTGCCGGAGCGACCCGACGGCTCCGCGGGGATGCTGCTGGATGGCCTCGAAGCGTCCTGGCCCGGCGGCGCGCCGGTGTTCAGCGGGCTCAGCGCCGAAGCGGCCCCCGGACACTGGCTCGCGGTCACCGGCCCCTCCGGCTCGGGGAAATCCACGCTGCTCTCCGTGCTTCTTGGCTTCCTGCCGGCATCATCCGGGGGGGCCAGCGTCAGCGGGAGGGCCGCTTGGTGTCCCCAAGAGGCCCACCTCTTCGACTCCACGATTCGCGGCAATTTGCTGCTCGCCCGCCCGGCCGGCAGCAAGCCTTCCGAAGCGGACATGTACAAGGCCTTGGGCGCCGTCGGGCTTTCCGGAGTGGTATCCGGGCTCCCCGGTGGCCTCGATAGCCGCATAGGTCCCTCGGGTTCGTTCCTGAGCGGCGGCGAACGCCAACGGCTCGCCATGGCCCGCACGCTCCTCACCGGGGCAGCTGTCCTGCTCCTGGACGAGCCAACTGCCCATCTCGACGCCGAGGCCGGGCGCCTCATGATGGCGGAGCTGCGCGCCGGGCTAAAAGACGTCACAGTGGTCTTGGTGACCCACAACCCGGCCGACATCGCCGGGGGAGATTCCCGGCTGGATCTCGGCTCGCCGTCGGCGCTCCCGGAGCTGGTGCGCGGGAACTAGCCCGAAGTTACGTTTGTCCGAGCCGCCCGAGGGTGGCGTCCACCGACTCGACGATTTTGCCCACGAGTTTCCGCGCGTCGTCCTCCCGGATGAGCGGCGTGGATTGGCCGGCCCACAGCGACATCAGGTCCGGGATTCCCTGTTCGGCCGCGGCGGGCCGGAATTTGCCGGTCAGCCAGTTCTGGATCGGGAACGGGGCATGCGCGGAAGGATCGGCGAGCTCCGCGATGATCCGGTTGGGGATGCCGCGTGCCAAGCGGCCGCTGAGGGCGCGGGTCAGGACGGTGTGGGCGGCGTCGGGTCCGCGCATCGCGGCCAGGTGTGCGGGACTGATGGCTGACTGCCGCGTGGCCAGGAAGGCCGAACCGATCTGGACCGCGTCCGCGCCAAGCGCCAAGGCTGCAGCGACCCCACGGCCGTCGGAGATGCCGCCAGCGGCGATGACCGGGACCGAGACGGCATCCACCACCTGGGGTACCAGGGCCATGGTCCCCACGAGCGAGTCCTCCGGGGCGCGCAGGAAGGAAACCCGGTGTCCGCCCGCCTCCATCCCCGAGGCGACGATGGCGTCCACGCCGCCGGCATCCAAGGCCACGGCTTCGTCAACCATGGTCGCGGTACCGACCACCACGATGCCGTTCTTGTGAGCCTCCTCGATGACAGCCCCGGACGGAACACCGAACACGAAGCTCAGCACGGCTGGTCGGGCGTCGACGGCCGCTTGAATCTGTTCCTGCAGATCGGGCAGGTAGGTTTCCGGTTGCGCGGGTGGCTCCACGCCCACCAGTTCGAAATACGGCCGGAGGATGTCCACAAAGGCGGCGAACTGCCGGGCATCCGCGGTTGGCGGCTCTTCGCCCTCGATGGGGAGCCAGAGATTCAGTGCGAACGGTTTCCCGGTGGCCGTCCTGAGTTCGCGGGCCGTGGCGGCAATCCGTTCCGCATCGTATCCGTAGAGGCCGTAGGAACCCAGCCCGCCCGCCTCGCTGACCGTGGCCGATAGCTCCACCGACGACAGGCCACCGAAAGGACCGAGGACGATGGGCAGGTCAATATTGAAGAGGCGGGTTGCCCGCGTGTCTTTCCACGACATCGCGGCGCCTAGCCGTCCACGTCGTGCAGGTGATGGACGACGTCGTGCAGGAAGTACTGGGCAAACGTCAACACGGTGAACGTCGAGCCGTTGCTCCGGACCCCCGTGCGGGGCCACTCGTCTTCGTGGACAGCGGCGAAGGAGTTGGCAATTTGAGTGCCCTCGGTGGCCAGCTGCGCAGTGACTTCCGCGGGGTCCGCATTGGCGTAGTCGCCGTCGATCGCGGCCTTGTCCTGGTCCCAGTTGGCGAAGTGCGCGTCGTCCTCCCGCAGCATCAGGTTCAGGCGCTGGTCGAAGAGGCTAAAGACGTCCCGCACGTGGCAGGCATACTCCAAGGGCGACCACGTGTGCTCGTCCGGGCGCGTGGACGCGTCTTCCCGGCGCAGAACGGCCCGCCAACGCGGCAGCATGTTGAGGACTGTCCCCGGGACAGTGGACGGGGTCACAGTGGCGGCGTCGAAGCCGCATTCGGGACAGGGCGTGGACAGGACCCAGGTCCAGTCCTTGTCATCGGGAATGATCGGCATGGCAGTAGTCTAGGGCCCGGATTACCGATCCGGGCACACTGCCCGGCGAGCGGTCCATCCCAGGTCTGATCAGACCGATCAGGAGTAAAGTTTGTGCTGGGGAAGCCTGGAAAGTGAAATTGCCATGCTTAAGGATCTAAACGTCGCCGGAGTGCTCCCTGCCAGCGATATCGCCCGCGCCCGCGACTTCTACCGCGACAAGCTCGGCCTCGAACCGGACAACCCGGAGGCCACAGACAACCTGATGTACAAGTGCGCCAACGGCACCGCGTTCCTGCTCTACGAGACGCCGAACGCCGGGACCGCCAAGAACACCCAGTTGGGATTCCAGAGCACGGACCTGGACCAGGACATGGCCGACCTCAGGGAACGCGGAGTTGTCTTCGAAGAGTACGACTTCCCGGGCCTGAAAACCGAAAACGGCGTAGCCACCATGCCGAGCGGAGAACGGGGAGCCTGGTTCCTCGACACGGAAGGAAACATCCTCAGCATCTCGACGATGTAGCCCGGCATAGTCAGGCCCAAGCACAGCCGCGACGTAACAGTCAAAGCCTACTTCCGGTCAATTTTCCCCGGGGTTCCCTTCTTCCCACGCCATGCTCGCACCGATGGCATCTACAGGCTGGGAGAGGGGAACGCCGGAGCCGTCGCGGCGGCCGTGCTCCTGTGGGAGGGCCCGGGCAACGCCGGCGCTGGATGACGCCTTCGCCGGGCCGTGGCCCGCCCACCCGAGCAGGAGCGTGTCTTCACCCTTGAGGAAACGGTGGGCCCGCACGCCTCCCGTCGCCCGGCCCTTGGCCGGATACTCCTCGAACGGGGTGATCTTCGCCGTGCCCGGAGCGGTCCCCGGCAGAGCGCCGTTGCTGCCCGCGATCGTCACGACGACGGCGGCAGGGTCGTTGGCGCGCACCGCGCCGAAGTGGATGACGTCGTCGTCGTCCCCCAGCTTGATACCCGCCATGCCGCCAGCGGTGCGGCCCTGCGGCCGAACGGCGGAGGCGCTGAAACGCAGTAGCTGCGCAAGCCGGGTCACGAAGACCAGGTCGACGTCGTCGTCCTGGGCCGGCTCCACGCCCACCACAGTGTCCTTGTCCTTGAGCGCGATGACTTCCCAGTCTTCGCGGTTCAGCGGGTAGTCGGGCTGGACGCGCTTGACGACGCCCTGGACCGTGCCGATGGCCAACACGGCATCCAGCGGCACGAACGCCACGAGCGATTCGCCCTTGAGCAGGGTGATGAAGTCCTTTGCCGCGACGCCCCCGGCAAGATTGGGCAGGCCGGAAACGGGCGGCAGCGCCGGCATGTCCATGACCTGTACCCGGAGCATGCGTCCCTGCGAGGTGACCGCGCCGATCTCGCCGCGCGCGGTTGTCTTGACCACGGAGCGGTAGACATCATGCTTGCTCCGCGGCCCGGATTCGGCCAGCGGCTCCTGGTTGGAGGTCCGCGCGATCTGGCCGGAAGTGCTGAGGAGCGCCCAGCAGGGGTCGTCGGGGATCTCGAGCGGGAGCGCGGCGGCCTTGCCCTTGCCCGCCGGGACGGCTGCCGCGAGCGCTGCGGCGACGGTGGGGGAGACTGCCTCGGACTCGAGGAGAACCGTGCGCCGCGGTGTGCCGTACTTCTCAGCCACCTCGGCCAATTCCCCGGATACCAGCTCGCGCAGGAGCACGTCGGACGCGAGGATCGCCTCGAGCTCGGCGATCTCCCGGCGAAGTTCTTCCTGCTCTTTCTCGAGTTCGATGCGCGAGTATTTGGTCAGTTGGCGCAGGCGGAGTTCCAGGATGTAGTTGGCCTGGATCTCGGACAGGTCGTAGATGGACATCAGCCGTTCGCGGGCCGCCGATGCCTCGTCGGAGGAGCGGATGATCTGGATGACCTCGTCGATATCGACGATCGCGATCAACAGGCCCTCCACCAGGTGGAGGCGGTCCTTTTTCTTGCCCAAGCGGAAGGCCGTGCGACGGCGTACGACGGACAGGCGGTGGCCGACGTAGACCTGCAGGAGCTGGAGCAAGCCCAAGGTCTGCGGCTGCCCATCCACCAGGGTCACATTGTTGATGCCGAAGGAGTCTTCCATCGGGGTGAACCGGTAGAGCTGCTGCAGCACGGCGTTGGGGTTGAAGCCGTTCTTGATCTCGATCACGAGGCGCAGCCCGTGCTTGCGGTCCGTGAGGTCCATGACATCGCTGATACCTGTCAGCTTTTTGGCGTTGACGGCATCCTTGATCTTCTCGATGACCTTCTCCGGGCCCACCATGTAGGGGAGTTCGGTCACCACCAAGCCGGTGCGGCGGGCGGTCAGCTGTTCGATTTCCACCTTGGCGCGGGTCTTGAACGAACCGCGACCCGTGGCATAGGCATCACGGATTCCGTCCAGCCCCACGATCCGGCCGCCTGTGGGCAAGTCCGGGCCGGGCACGAACCGCATGACGTCTTCCAGCGTGGCGTCCGGATTGGCGATGAGGTACCGGGCGGCCGCGATGACTTCCACGAGGTTGTGGGGAGCCATGTTGGTGGCCATGCCGACTGCAATGCCCGTGGTGCCGTTGACGAGCAAATTGGGGAAGGCCGCGGGCAGGACGTCCGGCTGGGTGAGTTGGTTGTCGTAGTTGGGGACGAAGTCCACCACGTCTTCGTCGAGGTGCTCGGTCATCGTCATCGCAGCCGCGGCGAGCCGGGCTTCCGTGTAACGCGGTGCTGCCGGGCCGTCGTCGAGCGAACCGAAGTTGCCGTGCCCGTCAATCAGGGGCAAGCGCAGCGAGAAGTCCTGTGCCATGCGCACCATGGCGTCATAGATGGCCGCGTCACCGTGGGGGTGCAGCTTTCCCATGACTTCGCCCACCACTCGGGCGCTCTTGACGTGCCCGCGGTCCGGGCGCAGGCCCATGTCGCTCATCATGTACAAAATGCGCCGCTGGACGGGTTTGAGGCCGTCGCGCGCATCGGGGAGCGCGCGGGAATAGATCACCGAATACGCGTACTCCAGGAAGGAGCCCTCCATCTCGGAAGTGACGTCGATATCGATGATGTTCTCGGTGAAGTCCCCGTCGACGGCGGCCGGGGCCGCGTTCGAGCGGGAGGGACTTTGGCTTCGTGCCATGGAGTCGGTGGATCCTTAGACGTGTACTGCGGAAGACTTAGCTAGGCTAAGCCTATGGTGGATCAGGCCGGCGCCGGCGTATATCCGGAATATTGGGAGGCCGATGTCGTGCTTCGCGACGGCGGAACGGCCCACTTGAGACCTATCTCACCCGAAGACGCCGATGCGCTGCAGGCATTCCACACCGCGCAGTCCGAGACGTCCATCTACATGCGGTTCTTCTCGTTCAAGTCGAGGCTCTCCAGCAAGGAACTGCGCCGCTTCACCGAGGTGGACCACAAGGACCGGGTGGCGTTCGTCATCACCATCGGCGGAGAGATCGTGGGCGTCGGCCGCTACGACCGGCTCGATGATCCCGCCGAGGCCGAAGTGGCCTTCAATATTTCCGATGTCCAGCAGGGCCGCGGCATCGGCTCCATCCTGCTCGAACACTTGGCTGCGGCTGCCCGGGAGAACGGCATCCGCCGCTTCACCGCCGAGGTCCTGCCGGAGAACCGCAAAATGCTCCGGGTGTTCGCCGATGCCGGCTACGAGCTTGCGCGCAAATTCGACGACGGCGTCGTCAGCGTCGAATTCAACATCGACCCCACCGAAAAATCCCTCGCCGTCATGGAGTCGCGGGAGCACCGCGCCGAGGCCCGCAGCGTGCGGGACTTGCTGGCGCCGTCGTCGATCGCCGTGGTGGGTGCCAGCCGCCGGTGGGGGACCGTAGGGCACCAGTTGCTTGAGCACATCCTGGAGGGTGGCTTCACTGGCGCGGTCTATGCCGTCAACTCTGAAGCGTTCGAGCTGGCTGGCATGAAGTCCTTCGCCCGGATTGCCGACGTCCCCGGGCCGGTACAGCTCGCCATCATTGCCGTGCCTTACGAGGAAGTGCCGAAAGTCGTGGCCGAGTGCGGAGCGGCCGGGGTCAAAGGCCTTGTGGTCGCCACCGCCGGGTATGCCGACGACGGCGAGCGGGGGCTGCGGAGGCAGCGGGAGCTGGTGCGCCGGGCCAGGTCCTATGGGATGCGCGTGATCGGCCCCGAATCGTTGGGGATTGTGAATACGAACCCGGACGTTTCCCTCAATGCCTCCATGGCCCCGAGCCTGCCCCGGCGCGGGGGACTGGGGCTGTTCACGCAGTCAGCGGCCATTGGGGTTTCCGTCTACGCCGCCGCGAGCCGCCGCGGCCTGGGCATTTCCTCGTTCCTCTCCGCAGGCAACCGCGCCGATGTCTCAGGCAACGACGTCATGCAGTTCTGGGAGGACGACCCCGATACTGTCGCCGTCGGGCTCTACCTGGAGTCGATCGGCAACCCGCGCAAGTTCTCCCGACTGGCCCGCCGCTTGTCGCGCAGCAAGCCGGTCATCGTTGCCAAATCGGATGTCACCGGGCTGCGCCTTCCGCCGGGGCATGTGGTGAGGACCACGTTGGCGCCCGCCGCCGCGTTGGACGCGATGATGCGCCAAGCCGGGGTCATCGCCGTCGAAACCATTGAACAGCTCATGGACGTGGCGCAGATCGTCTCCAGCCAGCCTTTGCCCAAGGGCCCGGCGCTCGCCGTCTACAGCAATTCCGCGGCCTTCGGGAAGGTCGTGGCGGACAACGCGGCGCCCCAAGGACTCGTCGTCGACAGGATCGTCACCGACGTGGACCTCGACGCGGGGATGTCCGCAGCGCAGGAGCAGCTGCGGAGCAGCCTCCGGAAGAATCTCGCGGACGATTCCGTGCATGCGGTGGTGGCGGCCATGGTGCCGTCCCGCAGCCTCACGATGGAAGCGATCGCCGGAGTGCTTGCCGAATGCGCAGCGGAGGCCGGCAAGCCCGTCGTAGCGGCCTTCACGGGGATCCTTGACGCTTCCGTGCAGCTGGATGGCGTGCTTGCTCCAAACGGCGAGTCCGGGCCATCCCTTCCTTGCTACTCGAGCGCGGGCAGCGCAGTGGCGGCCCTGGCGGCAGTGGTCCGATACGCGAAGTGGCTGGACCGGGACCAGGGCATGTTCGTGGAGCCTCCGGGTTGCGACCGCGAGGGTACCCGCCAACACATCGAACGGCTCCTGGCTTCCGTCACGGGGGAGCAATTGGTGCGGCTCGACGACGGCGAAGGTGCGGCCTTGCTGTCACGCTACGGCATCCCTGTGGTGCCGTCGGTTGCGTTCGAGAACGACGACGACGCCGTGGCCGCGGCTGAACTGCTCGGCTGGCCCGTGGTGCTCAAGACCACGGATCCCGCCCTCCGACACCGACTGGACCTCGGGGGTGTGCGGTTGGACATCGAGGATGCGGACTCGCTGCGTCGCAACATCGCGCAGATGCGTCACGGCCTTGAGCCTTACGGTTCGCCCGCCATCGAGGTCCAGGCGATGGCTCCCGTGGGTCAGGCCTGCACGTTCCGCGCCATCGAGGATCCGCTCCTGGGGCCGGTGGTGTCCTTCGGATTGGCGGGAGACGCCGTGAACCTCTTGGACGATTGGGCGCACCGGGTACCTCCGTTGTCCTCTGCCGATCTCCACGACTTCATCAGGGCCCCTCGCGCTTCCCTTAAATTGTTCGGCTACCAAGGGCTGCCTGCCGTGGACGTGGCTGCCCTCGAGGACCTGGGGGCACGGCTGGTCCGCCTCAAGGATGAACACCCTGAGATTGCCTTGGTGGAGTTCAATCCCGTCCTGGCCGGGACCCGGGGCGCGAAAATCCTTGCAGCCGAAGTGTGGATCGGGAACGCCGCACATCGCACGGACAGTGCCCGCCGTGCGATGCTCAGCTGAGCTGACGGTTGACCGCCAGAGGGCCGGACGGTTATGAAGTCCCCAGCCGATCTGTGAAAATGGGGGAATGAGCTCGAAGTCCCCGACGCCTCCGTCCGGTCCGGCTACCACCGGGCACCACGCAGCACACAACCACAGCTCGCAGGGGCAGAGCCTGGACCAGGCACTTCAACGGGCCGGTTTCTATCCTGTCCTTGTTGCCGATGTTGTGGCCGATGCCTTGGACGGGCGTGACTGCCTTGCGCACCTGGTGCATTTGGAAACACATTTCGACCGTGCCGAGGTCCGGCGGCACATCACGGTCCTGGTCCTCACCGAGGACATGCTGGTGATCACCCACGTCGATGACCAGCAGCTTGACGAAGCCGGCGAGCAGATCGTCGCCCAGATTTCCACGGAGTCCGTGCCCGTGGCACAGATCCGCTCGGTGGTCCTCAGTTACATGTATGCCCAGCCGCAGAACTACACTCCAAGCGACCCCGTCAGGGAGCTGACCCTGTCCATTGCCTGGTCCGGAGGCCAGCGACTGGATGTCGGACCCGCCAGCTGCGGCGATCCCCAGTGCGAAGCCGACCATGGGTACACGGGCACCATCTCCCAGGAGGACATCGTGCTGCGGATCAGCTCCGAGGCCGACGGACCCAGGGCTGTCCAGGACGCGAAGATCTTCGCCCGCGCGCTGCGGGCAGTGAACACCGGCGCTCCCGGCCCTTCGGTCCACACCGGTTCCATCTCGGCTCCGCGCCTCCGCTCGGGCGTTTTCGGCAACCGGCTGAGCCGTGGGCACCAGCGCTGATGGCGACGTCGGAACCCGTCGCCCAGGACACCGTCCCCGTTTCCAGCACCGTCCCTGAGCTTCCCGGCGCGCCGCTTTATGGGAGCAAGTCGATCGCCGAGGTCTTCACGAGCGCTGCGGCGAGCATGGGGCTGCCCGGTTTCGAAAACAAACTGCAATTGCCTGCATCGCAACGTGTGTGCGTCGTTCTCGCTGATGGACTGGGACGCAACCTCCTGAAGCAGAAGGCTGCCCACACCCCGTTTCTGAGGTCAATTGCGAATGCGGGCCAGGGAGCTGTTCCCGTGTGGCTTGATTCGGCTTTTCCTTCCACCACGGCATCGTCCTTGGCCAGCCTTGGAACCGGCCGTACGCCCGGTGAACACGGCATGGTGGGCTATGACGTCCTGGATCCTGCCCAGGACAAGGTGGTCAACCTGCTCGGCAATTGGGACGCCGGAGTCGACCCCCTGCGCTGGCAGCCGTTCCCGACAATTTTCGAACGCGTTGCTGCTGACGCCGACGTCGTCACGGTGAGCCTGCCCCAGTTCGGCGCGTCACCGATGACCCGCGCGGCGCTCCGCGGAAGCCGGTTCGTAGGCGGCACCTCGCTCCATGCCCGAACGACAGCAGCGGGGGAGGAAATGGCCGCGGGAACCCGCTCGCTCATGTACTTCTACGTCAACGAACTGGACAAGGCCGGGCACCGCTACGGCTGCCAGTCCGATCGCTGGGAGCACCAGCTCGAAGAAATCGATTCGACGGTCAAGAGGCTCTCTGCGTCACTGCCGGCGGGGACAACCATCCTGCTCACCGGCGACCATGGAATGCTGGACGTCCCGGAGTCACAGCGCATCGACTACTCCGCCGATCCTGCCCTTATTGCCGGGGTCCGGCATACGGCGGGCGAGCCACGCATGGTCCACCTGTACCTCGAACCCGACGCCGGACAGCGTCACCGGGAAGCCCTGTTGGATGCCTGGCGCACCCGCTTCGGCGAGCGGATCTGGGCCTTCACCCGCGAGCAGGCCCTTGAGGCAGGTCTCTTCGGGGACCTGCGAGCTGAGGTTTCCCCCCGGATCGGGGATGTCATGATCGCCGCCCGCGACGCTTTGGCGCTCTACGATGTCCGCCGCGTCCGCCCGACTGCCTTGGAAGTGGTGGGGCAGCACGGTTCGCTGACCAAGTCGGAGCGCGAAGTTCCGCTGCTTTGCTTCCAAGCCGGAGGTCCCAAGGGCCGCCGTGGCTGAACTCATTTTCTTCTCCGGAACCATGGACTGCGGCAAGTCCACCCTCGCTTTGCAGATGGACTACAACCACCGTGCGCGCGGGCGGGGCGGGGTCCGCTTCAGTTGCAACGACCGGGCCGGCGGTTCCGTCATTTCCAGCCGGCTCGGGCTCCAGACGGATGCGGTGGAGGTCATTGACACTACCGATTTCTGGGACGAGGTTGTCCGACGCAGGACAACCGGCCTCAAGGTGGACTACCTGATTTGTGATGAAGCCCAGTTCTACTCACCCGAACAAGTGGAACAGCTGGCGCGGGTGGTCGATGAGATGGGCGTAGACGTATTCGCTTTCGGAATCACGTCCGACTTCCGTACCCGGCTGTTCCCCGGATCCCAGCGTTTGGTGGAGCTCGCGGACAGGGTGCAGGTCCTGCAGGTCGAAGCGCTTTGCTGGTGCGGCCGCCGGGCAACACACAATGCGCGGACCGTGGACGGCATCATGGTGGTCGAAGGCGAGCAGGTCGTGGTGGGAGACGTTGCCATGGAGGCCGGCCGGGTGGAGGCTACCCCGGAGCACATCCAAGCGTCGGAACCGGTCGTCGGGTACGAGACCCTATGCCGCAGGCACTACATGCGCCGGGTCACGGCACACGGGGCCAACCTCATGGCGAGCCGCGACCAGTTGCTGCCGTTCGACGTCGACGCTTGCCTTTGGCACGGCGCCAGCTGAAGCTGCCGGGAACTGGAAGCTTCCTAGTCCCCGCGTGTTCCGAACAGGATGTCATCCCAGCTCGGGATGCTGGAGCGCTTTGGCCTTGACGGCTGGCGCTCGGCCGCCGCCGCATCTGAAGGTTCTTCATCCTTCTGGCCGGAAGGGGTTGGCCTCGGCTCTTCGCGTTCCCGCCGGGGAGCTCCGCCAAGCAGTTCGTCCAGGCCTGCCCGCGGTGCTGTTGCTTCCCGGGCCGTGGATTCGTCGTGGCCGGTCTGGGCATCATTGTCGGTCCGGGCGTCGTTGTCGTTCCTGCCGCGCAGCACGGTCACGGGGCGCAGCGGACTTGGGATCACCGTGATCTCCCGCGTATCCGTGCTCACGCCATCGTGAAGATGGAGGGAGTCGTTTTCCTCGTCGTCGTGCTTCGGGGCCAGGCTTAGCCGCGAGAGCATGGACGCACGCGCGTCACGGCGGCTGGCGGCGGGTTCGGATTCCACCTGCTCGTCCGTGTCCGTGTCGGCTGACTCTTTGTCAGCTGTTTCCGTATCCCCGGGTCCGTCTTCGATGTCGCCGTGCCGCGGATGCGCAGCCGGAACGCCGCTGCTGAGTAGCAGCGCCAAAGCGTCGTCGCTGTCCTCGTCAAGTCCCAGCCTCTGTCCGCGACGTGAGCGCAGCATGTCGAGGAGCCCGTCGGCTTCCCTGGTGGCAGCGGCAGCGGCCACACGGGCGGCGGTCCCGGCGTCGGCCTCGAAGTCAAAGGGCCGGTCGGAGACGGCCGCGAGTCGCCGTGCCGGTACGGGGCCGTCGAGGGGTTCCAGTTCGCTCAGCTGCTGGGCCCAGCGGTTGGCGTTCTGGATGGATTTGCGGGCGGGATGGAACGTCCACATCGCGGGTGGCTCTTCGCCGATGGTCTCCAGGCTTCCCGGCTTGGTTTCGAAGCGTGCGACGACGGTCCACGAGCCATCGGTCCGACGCCAGGAGTCCCATTCCACCGCAGAGGAATCGATCCCGTGGGCCGTGAGCCGGTGTGCGACCATCTCTCCCAGGCTTGCAGGTTCGTCGCCGAACGCCGCGCGGTAGGCGTCCTGGCCGGGGGCCGGGGCGGCGACTTCGATTTTGCGGGCTTGCTGGGCGATGTACTCGCGCTCGGCAAGCACGGGCCCCTCATACCGCTGCACGTTGGCGAGCGGCAGCCCTGAGAGCTCCGCCACCTCCGCGGCCGTAGCGCCGCTGCGGATACGTGACTGAATGTCACGGGGGGACATGGCGACGGGCGTGATCGAGGCACGTGCGGCCACCTGGGCAGGTGTCCGGCTCGCTGCAACGCGCAACGCCTCATCAATCGGAAGCTGGAACATCTCGCCGCCGGTACCGCTCAACAGGAGATGTCCGCCGTCGTCGTGGACGCCAACCAGCCGTAGATCCCGCATAAAATCCTCCACCATGGCCTATCTGACATTCGAAACTCTGCCACCCGGTAGGGCCTTTTCCTACTAGGACAAAGGGCGCGCCGCGATATTCCGCGATTTTCCGGCATTCGCTTGCGTGGGCGATCGTTGCCGGGGGTATGGACATTCGAGTCTGCCGGGAGGACAATCTGCCCGATATCGGGCACAAAAATGCGGCCTGCTGCGTTACATCCTTAGACCGGAGCAGGTTCTGGTCGACAGGACCGCAAGCCCTGCGTGGAGCACAAGGGAGAACGAAGAAGGGACCATGGCAACGGACTACGATGCCCCTCGGAAGACGGAAGAAGACACCGAGGACTCGATCGAGGAACTCAAGTCGCATCGCACCGAGAAACAGTCATCATCGGCTGTTGACATCGATGAGACTGATTTGGCCGATGCCTACGAGCTCCCCGGGGCGGACTTGTCTGGCGAAGAGCTGCTGGTCCGCGTCCTGCCTCCGCAGGCGGACGAATTTACTTGCTTCAATTGCTTCCTGGTCAAACACCGCTCCCAGATTGCGCGGGAGAAAGACGGGCATTTGTACTGCAAGGAATGCGAAAGCTAGCCTCGGGAGGCCTGCTTGGACAGCGCTGCCAGCAGTTCGTCGGGGCGGCGCGTTGACGTCAGCCAGTACGGAGTGCGGTCCGCCGGGTCGGTGATTTCAATGCGAACCACGGGATCAATCCAGCCGCGGAGGCACAGGAACGCCAGCCCGTGGAGCCGGGTACCGCGCTCCGCGGTGGCTTCGTCCTTGCGATATGCGGTGACTGCGCCGACAAATTCGCGCTGGATAGTGGCACGTCCTACTTGGACAGTGTCTTGGTCCACCACAATCGCAGGAGTGGACAACACCAGCATGGTGGTCATGACCGCGAAGAGGACCAGCGCGGCGATAATGCCCGCGGTAATGCTGATCGGCGCGAACATCAGGATGCCCGCGGCGGACAAGCCGACCACGACAATCCAGATCCAAAGGGAGGGCCAGAGCTTTTCCGTAAACAGGACGCCCGTTCCACTCGAGGAATGGTGCGGCACGGGTACGGAAGCAGTCGATTCAGGCATGCCACCAGCTTATCGGGACTGTGGCCCCTGGAATTAACCCGCCTGATGCCCTGCGACTGCAACGGTGGCAGTACCCCGCGGACGATAGAATATGTGACTGTGAGCCACGAAACAGCAGTAGCCAACCCCGCAGACACCTTCGCCGAATACGGTGCGCCGACCCTTCAGGTCCAACTGAAAATGCTCGACGCCGGTTTGGAAGCGCCGTCGTACGCCCACCCCGGTGATGCCGGTGCGGACTTGCGGGCCCGCGCGGACGTATCACTCGCCCCGGGAGAGCGGAAGCTCGTTCCTACGGGCGTCTCAATCGCGTTGCCAAACGGCTTTGTCGCGTTGATACACCCGCGGTCAGGGCTGGCCACCAAGCACGGACTCACTGTGGTGAACGCTCCCGGGACGGTTGATGCCGGCTACCGAGGTGAAATTTCCGTGACGCTTTTGAATACGGACAAAAACCAGGCAATCGAACTCAAGCGCGGCGATAGAATTGCTCAAATGGTGATCCAGCGCGTCGAGTACGCGCAGTTCGTTTCCGTGGAGGAGTTGTCCGACACCTCGCGCGGCACCGGCGGCTTTGGATCCACCGGAGGCTTCGCGCCGGCCGTGAGCTAGCAACAACCCCCGACAATCTGCACCGTACAGAGCTGATTGCCATGCTGCCCGCGAGTTGACGGGCAGTCTGCGGTTTACTGGGGGGTAGACCACTACTAAGGAGACAACCCGATGCTTTTTGGGCGCGGAAAGAAGTCCAAGGCCGAGCAGCCGAAAGACAACGGTACTGAGCAGGCCGATGCCGCGACGACGCGGCAGGACGCGGGCACGGTAACCACCGGAGCCGCCAAGGGCGACTTCCGTCTGTCCAAGGGGCCGTTGGATGCCAGCGAAATCGATAGCCAAGATGGCTACGTGGACCTTGGCGCCCTGCTGATCGAACCTTCCGAGGGCCTTCAACTGCGCCTTGAGGTAGAAGAGGCAACCCAGCGGGTAGTAGCGGTCACCATGGACCTCGATGGCTCGAGCCTCCAGCTCCAGGCGTTTGCCGCTCCACGTTCCGAAGGGCTGTGGGACGAGATCCGCGAACAAATCGGCCAGTCCGTAGCCAGCCAGGGAGGCGAAGTCGAGGAAATCGTCGGCACCTTCGGCACGGAACTCATCGCCAAACTTCCTACCGAATCCGCCGACGGCGGACGTGGCTTCCGGGCTGCCCGGTTCATGGGCGTGGATGGACCCCGTTGGTTCCTCCGCGGCGTCATCGGCGGCCAGGCGGCTTTGGACAGGGACGCGGCCGAAGGACTGGAGAACCTCTTCCGCAAGGTTGTGGTCATTCGCGGAGACAACCCCATGCCGCCCCGCGAGTTGCTTCAGCTGAAGCTCCCCAAGGACGCCGTAGCCCCCGGGCAGCACGGAGCTCCCCAAGAAACGCCGGAGCTTCAGCGGCCCGAACGCGGCCCGGAGATCACCCAGATTGGCTGACAAAGCGGCCCAAGCCGCTGCCGCCCATGGCGGCCCGGCGCCCCTGCCCCTTACTGAGCTCCCCATCCGGGGACGGGTCGACTGCACGGGTTTCATCGAGTCGGTGACCTACCAGCCGGCCAACGAGCAAGCACACTTCTCGGCGATCGTCGTCGACCGGATTGCGCACAGGGGCGATACGGGTCCGTTGACCCGCTTGCGTGTCATCTGGCTCGGGCGCCGCAAAGTGCCCGGCATCGAACCCGGGACTGTCCTGCGGCTCGAAGGCATGGTTACCCAGCGGGACGGGATGCCCACCATGTTCAATCCGCGCTACGAAATCCTCTCCCGGCAGGAGCACCAATGACCGTCGCCAACGGATCCGACCCCCAGGAAAAGCCAATCCAGGAAAAGCCCGGCCCGGCAGGGGATTCCGGGCAGGGAACCCAGGGGCCGAGCATTGCGGACCTCGCCGCAGGCTATGCCGAAAAAGCCGGGCTCCAACGCAACAGCCACGGACACGTCGACATCCTCAAATCGGCCGGGGGTATCCAGGGGATCGCCGAGAGCATCGTGCCCGGCCTCGTCTTCCTGATCGCTTTCATGGTCACCCGCGACCTTCCGGCTTCCCTGATTGCCTCCCTCGCGGCGGCAGCCGTCTTCACCGTGGTCCGCCTGGTCCAACGGCGCCCGTTGACCCAGGCTCTTGCCGGGATCGCCGGCGTCGCCATCTCCGCTTGGCTCGCGAACACCACCGGCAAGGCCGAGGATTTCTATGTCCTGGGCTTCTATACGAATATCGCGTACATCGTGGGAATGATGCTGTCGATCCTGCTCAAGTGGCCGATCGCCGGTCTGCTGTTCGGATTCGTCCGCAACGAAGGCTTCGAATGGCGGAAGAACCCGGAGCGCTTGCGGGCCTATGCCATCGGCACGTGGGTGGTCATTGGGGTACTGGCACTACGGCTTGTGGTCCAGGTGCCCTTGTATTTCATGGGCGACCCGGGCCTCGCCGCGCTCGCTACCATGAGGCTGATCATGGGCGCTCCGCTATACATCCTGGGTCTCTGGATTGCCTGGCTCCTGACCCGGCCGACGCCAGGCCAGAAGCCGAACAAGGATCCTCAGCCGTCGAAGCCGTCGTCGTCGGACTGATCCGCAAACTCTTCCTCGACCTCAACTGAGCCGTGGTCGGCCGCGGACGGGGACAACAAGGCCCTGAGCCCGTCTTCGGCGGCAATGGTCGTGACGAAGAACAGTTCGTCGCCGCCGTCGATCACGTCGTCGCGGCTCGGGGTGATGGGAGCATGGTCCCGCAGGATCGCCACCAGGGTGGCGTCTTCGGGCCATTCGGTGCCGCCAACGGTGCTGCCGATGATGTGCGAGTCGTGGGGAACCGTGAATTCCACGAGCGAGGACACGCCCGTCTGCAAGGTCAGCAAGCGGACGAGGTCACCGATTTCCACGGCTTCTTCCACGAGCGCCGTCATGAGCTGCGGAGTGTTGACAGCGACGTCGACGCCCCACGAATCGTTGAACATCCAGTCGTTCTTGGGATTGTTCACGCGGCCCACCGTGCGGCCCACGCCGAACTCGGTCTTGGCCAGCAAGGACACCACAAGGTTGACTTTGTCGTCGCCGGTCGCCGACACGACGACGTCGGCCCCTTCCAACTTCGCCTCCTGCAGCGTGCTCAATTCGCATGCATCGCCCACGAGCCAGCGGGCCCCACGGAGCCCGCTGCGCCCAATGACCTCCGGTTTGAGGTCGATCAGCATGATCTCGTGTTTGTGGGCGAGCAGTTCCCGCGCGATCGATGAACCGACGCTGCCTGCGCCGACAATAACGACTTTCACTCAGACTCCTTGGCAGGTGCGCTGGAAAGGATGCGCGCCACCTCGGCGCTGCGGTCCAGATTCAACATGGCGTGCACGGTGTCGCCCTCCTGGTACGCCGTTCCGGCCTGGGGCAGGACGCCCTCACCAAAGCGGGTGAGGAAAGCGATGCGGATTCCGGACGCTGCTTCGATGGCAGTCAACGGGTGCCCGATCCAGCCTTGGTCAAGGTCGACTTCGGACAAAACAAGCCGGCCGGAGGGTTCGCGGTAATCGCCTGCCAGGTGTTGTTCGGGCAGGATCCGGCGCAGGACCTGGTCCGCGCTCCAACGCACGGCGGCCACCGTGGGGATGCCCAGGCGCTGGTAGATTTCGGCGCGGCCGGGATCGTAGATGCGGGCTACAACATGCGAAACATGGAAAGTCTCACGGGCTACCCGGGTGGCGAGGATATTGGAGTTGTCACCGCTGGAGACGGCGGCGAAGGCGTACGCTTCCTCGCAACCTGCCTGCTTGAGGGTGTCCCGGTCAAAGCCGACGCCGGTGACTTTCCTGCCGGTGAATCCGCTGCGCAAGCGGCGGAAGGCACGGTCGTCCTGGTCGATGATTGCCACTGAATGGCCGGCGTCTTCCAAGGTGTGCGCCAACGTTGCGCCAACTCGTCCGCAACCCATGATCACAAAGTGAGCCACGGTTTCTCCTTCACTCTTATGCATGCCGCTCGGTAAGACTCTACCGGGGCAAGTCGCGGAAGCCAGTCCGCCGTCATGACATCGCGTTCGATTCAGAGTAGCTTTGCGGAGTGCTGACAATTCTCAACGCCGCGAAGCGGGTTTTGGTGGGGCGGCCGTTCCGGAACGACCGTCTGGCCCACACCCTGCTTCCCAAGCGCATTGCGCTGCCGATTTTCGCCTCGGACGCCCTGTCCTCCGTGGCGTACGCCCCTGACGAAATCCTGCTGACGCTGGCCCTCGCGGGTGTGAGTGCCGTGGCCATTTCGCCGCTCGTAGGCCTCGCGGTCATGGTGGTCTTGCTCACGGTAGTTGCCTCGTACCGGCAGAATGTCCACGCTTACCCTTCCGGTGGCGGAGACTACGAAATCGCCAACGTCAACCTGGGGAAGTTCGCGGGCCTGACCGTCGCCGCCGCCTTGTTGGTGGACTACGTCCTCACCGTCGCCGTGTCGATGTCCTCCGCAGCGGCGTACCTGACCACCGCGATCCCGTCGATGCATGGGCAGCAGGCGCTCATCGCCACTGTCGGCGTCGTCATCCTGGCCCTCGTGAACCTGCGCGGAATCAAGGAAGCGGGCAGTGTCTTCGCGGTTCCCACGTACATCTTCATGTTCTCCATCCTGGGCATGACGGCCGTCGGTATCTTCCAGGCGGCCACAGGCCAACTCGGCCAGGCTCCCTCGGCGGCCTTCACGATCGTCCCGCAAGAGGGATTCGACCAGGGACTCGTGGGCTTGGCCGGGGCGTTCCTGCTCCTGCGGGCCTTCTCCTCCGGTGCGGCCGCACTGACCGGCGTGGAGGCCATCAGCAACGGTGTGCCGAACTTCAAGAAGCCCAAGAGCAAGAACGCGGCCACCACTCTGTTGCTGCTCGGAGTGATCGCCTCGGCGATGCTCGCAGGCATCATCTACCTTGCCAACGCCACCAAGGTCCACATTGTGCTGGATCCTGCCAAAGAATTCCTCCTGCATGGCCAGCCGCTGCCGGACGACTACATCCAGAATCCGGCCATCAGCCAGATTGCGCAGACCATCTTTGGAGCAGGGTCCGTCCCGTTCTATATCGTGGTCGCCGCCACCGGTGTCATCTTGGTCTTCGCATCCAACACGGCATTCAACGGATTTCCGGTCCTCGGCTCGATCCTCGCCCAGGACGGCTACCTTCCCCGCCAGCTCCGGACCCGCGGAGACCGTCTGGCCTTCAGCAACGGCGTCCTTGCCCTTGCGGCCGGGGCCCTGGTCCTCATCATTTCGTTCAACGCCGATGTCACCAAGCTCATCCAGCTGTACATCGTTGGCGTCTTCATTTCCTTCACCATGAGCCAGCTGGGCATGGTGCGGCACTGGGGCAGGGAACTCAAACTCGCGCAGGACAAGGCCGTCCGCCGCAGGATCGTGAAGTCCCGCACCATCAACATGCTTGGATTCGCCATGACAGCGCTGGTGCTGACCATTGTGCTGATCACCAAGTTCGAACAAGGCGCCTGGATCGCCCTCCTGGCGATGTTCGTCCTGTTCCTCATCATGTGGAGCATCCGCGCCCATTACGACAATGTGGCGAAGGAACTGGCCGTTGACGAGGATTCGTCCCCGCGTGCGTTGCCTACCCGGGTCCACGCCGTGCTCCTGGTGTCCCATGTCCGCAAACCGGTGCTGCGGGCCCTCGCCTACGCCCGGGCGTCGAGGCCGTCGCGGCTGGACGCCATCATCGTCGACATCGACCACGAGGAAACGGCGCACACCGTCGAGGCCTGGGACAAACTGGACATTCCGGTCCCGTTGACCGTTTTGGCGAGCCCGTACCGCGAAACCGTCACGCCCATCCTGGACTACGTCAAGAACATGCGCCGCGATTCCCCGCGCGACCTGATCGTCGTATACATTCCGGAGTACGTTGTCGGCAAGTGGTGGGAACAGCTCGTCCACAACCAGACCGCATTGCGCATCAAGGCCCGGCTCCACTTTGAACCCGGCGTCATGGTGGCCAGCGTTCCATGGCAATTGAAGTCCTCCGAAGAAGCAAAGGCATTGCAGGATACCTAATGACCCACCCCAGCAACACCCAATCCAGCTCGCCGACGGCCCAGGACGGAGCTGCCACGGAGCTGGTGGTGGACGTCGGCCCCATCGCCCATGGCGGCCACTTTGTCGCACGGCACGAAGGCCGGGTCATTTTTGTCCGGCACGGCATCCCGGGGGAGAAGGTCCGGGTCCGGTTGACCGACGCGGGAGAGTCTTCCCGTTTCTGGCGCGCCGACGTCGTCGACGTCCTGGAAGCGTCCGACGACCGGACCCGCCATTTCTGGCCGCTCGCCGACTCGCTTGCGGCTTGGAGCAAGGGCGGTCCGCCCGTGGGCGGCGCCGAACTCGGGCACGTAACACTGGAACGGCAGCGCCTGCTTAAATCCGAAGTGCTCGCCGAGCAACTGAAGCGGCTCGCCGGCGTCGAACTCAATGTCGAGGTGGAGCCGGCGGCCGCGGGTGACCCGGGCCCCGGCGGCGTTACAGGGTCCGACGGCGATAAGGGGCTTGGCTGGCGGACCCGTGCCAGCTTTGCCGTCACCCCCGAGGGCCGGCTGGGGATGCATGCCCACCGCTCCGACGTCGTCATTCCGGTCCACGAGATGCCCTTGGCACTGCCGGGCATCAACGAGTTGCGGCTTTGGGACATCGACCTGCGGGGGATATCGCGGGTGGAAGTGGCCGCGCCTGCCAATGGATCGCGTCCGCTCGTCCTTCTTGCCCCGGAAGAAGGCACCGATGCCCGGCGCCTCAACCGGATCCTGGGCCAGCTCCCGCATGAGGTGTCAGTGGCATCCTTCGACCCCGTCCGCGGAGAAGTCCTGCAGCTGCGCGGCAGGACGTGGGTCCAGGAATCGGCCGCCGGTCACGAATACCGTGTGACGGGAGAAGGGTTCTGGCAGATCCACAAGGATGCGCCCGGGACCCTGGTGGGGGCGGTGACAGGATTCCTGCACGACGGCGGATACCTCCTTCCGGGATCGGCCGTGGCCGATCTTTACGCCGGAGCCGGATTGTTTACGGCGCCCTTGGCGGATGCGGTGGGGATCACCGGTTCGGTACTGTCCGTCGAAGGATCGCCCGGGACCAGCAGGGATGCCCGCAAGAATCTGCACGGAGAGACCCAGGTGGAAATCGTCCAGGGCAGGGTGGAGCGTGTCCTCCGGCAGCGCCCCCGGAGCTTCGACGCGTTGGTGATCGACCCGCCGCGGGCGGGTGCCGGCAAAGCCGTGGTCAGCCAGCTCATTGAGTCCGGGCCGCGGGCAATCGCCTATGTCTCGTGTGATCCGGCCTCTTTCGCGCGTGATCTGGGGTACTTCCGGAACGGCGGATGGCGGCTTGAATCCGTCCGGGCCTTTGACCTGTATCCGCACACGCATCACTTGGAGACCGTTGCGTTGCTGGTGCCCGCGGCATAGCCGACACTACGATGGTGGAGAAGTCCTACGTCGCGCTTCACTTCTCTACCGACCGGCACGGCGCTCAGATTAGGTTTGCCTAACTAGCTAGCGGTCAACCACGCGACAAAGATGAAAGCTGTTGCGAGAGGAGTCCTGCCATGAGCACTGTGGACAGCTTCGGTTCCAAAGGCGTACTGAATGTAGCCGGCACCGATTATGAAATTTTCCGGTTGAACTCCGTTGAGGGCGCAGACAGCCTTCCGTTCAGCCTTAAGGTATTGCTTGAAAACCTCCTGCGGACGGAAGATGGCGCCAATATCACGGCCGACCACGTCCGCGCCCTGGCCGGCTGGGATCCGAATGCCCAGCCAGACACCGAGATCCAGTTCACCCCGGCCCGAGTCATCATGCAGGACTTCACCGGGGTTCCCTGTGTGGTTGACCTTGCCACCATGCGTGAAGCCATCAAGGACCTCGGAGGCGACCCCAAGCGCGTCAACCCGCTGGCTCCTGCTGAGATGGTCATCGACCACTCCGTGCAGATCGACGCCTTCGGCAACTCCGGTGCCCTCGAGCGCAACATGGAGATCGAATACCAGCGCAACGGCGAGCGTTACCAGTTCCTGCGCTGGGGCCAGACTGCTTTCGA
This sequence comes from Arthrobacter sp. efr-133-R2A-120, assembly GCF_030209835.1. GTDB lineage: Bacteria > Actinomycetota > Actinomycetes > Actinomycetales > Micrococcaceae > Arthrobacter. The sequence goes on from NZ_JARVRF010000011.1 coordinate 53,771, forward strand.
CGACTTCAAGGTTGTTCCCCCGGGAACCGGCATCGTCCACCAGGTCAACATCGAATACCTGGCACGCACGGTCATGACCCGTGAAGTTGACGGCGTCCTCCGCGCCTACCCCGACACTTGCGTCGGCACGGACTCCCACACCACCATGGTCAACGGCCTGGGCGTGCTGGGCTGGGGCGTTGGCGGCATCGAAGCCGAGGCTGCCATGCTGGGCCAGCCGGTCTCCATGCTGATCCCGCGCGTTGTCGGTTTCAAGCTCACGGGCTCCATCCCGGCCGGCGCTACCGCAACCGACGTCGTCCTGACCATCACCGAGCAGCTGCGCAACCACGGTGTGGTCGGCAAGTTCGTGGAGTTCTACGGCGAAGGCGTTGCGGCCGTGCCGCTGGCCAACCGCGCCACCATCGGCAACATGAGCCCCGAGTTCGGTTCCACGGCAGCGATGTTCCCGATCGACGACGTCACGCTCGACTACTTGCGCCTCACCGGCCGCTCCGAGCAGAACGTCGCCCTCGTCGAGGCGTACGCGAAGGAACAGGGCCTCTGGCACGACCCCTCGCACGAGATCAAGTTCTCCGAGTACCTCGAGCTCGACCTGTCCACGGTTGTTCCCTCCATCTCGGGCCCGAAGCGTCCCCAGGACCGCATCATCCTCACGGAGTCCAAGGCCCAGTTCCGCGAGGACCTGCGCAACTACGTGAAGGAAGACCTGGCCGACGGAAGCCTGGACGAAGCGATTGACGAGAGCTTCCCGGCCTCCGATTCGCCGTCGTTCACCGCCTCCGCGTCGCACTTGGCGGACGTAGCTCCGCACGCACACGGACCGAAGTCCAACGGTCGCCCGTCGAACAAGGTGGGCGTCACAACAGCTGACGGCCGCGAATTCGAACTGGACCACGGTGCCGTCTCGATCGCTTCGATCACGTCCTGCACCAACACGTCCAACCCCTCCGTGATGCTGGCTGCCGCGCTGCTCGCCCGCAACGCCGTGGACAAGGGCCTCGCCTCCAAGCCGTGGGTCAAGACTTCGGTCGCTCCCGGCTCCAAGGTTGTCACCGACTACTACGAGAAGTCCGGCCTGACTCCCTACCTGGAGAAGCTCGGCTTCTACATCGTGGGCTATGGCTGCGCAACCTGCATCGGCAACTCCGGACCGCTCGACGCCGAAATCTCCGAGGCCATCCAGGCCAACGACCTTTCCGTCACGGCTGTCCTCTCCGGCAACCGCAACTTCGAAGGCCGCATCAACCCGGACGTCAAGATGAACTACCTGGCCTCCCCGCCGCTGGTCATCGCCTACGCCCTGGCCGGAACCATGGACTTCGACTTCGACGCCGATCCCCTGGGCCAGGACCAGGACGGCAACGACGTCTTCTTGAAGGACATCTGGCCGAACCCCGTCGAGGTCCAGAAGGTCATCGATTCCTCGATCGACAAGGAAATGTTCGCCCGCGGCTACGAAGGCGTCTTCGACGGCGACGACCGCTGGAAGGCACTCGACACCCCGGCAGGCGACACCTTCGCTTGGGACGCCAAGTCCACGTACGTGCGGAAGCCCCCGTACTTCGAAGGCATGAAGGCGCAGCCGGAACCGGTAACCGACATCGCCGGAGCCCGCGTGCTGCTGAAGCTGGGCGACTCCGTCACCACGGACCACATCTCCCCGGCCGGCTCCTTCAAATCGGACACCCCGGCAGGCCAGTACCTTCTGGCCAATGGTGTGGAGCGCAAGGACTTCAACTCCTACGGTTCACGCCGTGGCAACCACGAGGTCATGATCCGCGGAACCTTCGCGAACATCCGCATCAAGAACCAGCTGCTCGCTGACTTCAACGACGGTGCGGGCGTCGAGGGTGGCTTCACCCGCGACTTCACCCAGGCGGACGGCCCCCAGGCCTACGTCTACGACGCTGCCCAGAACTACCAGGCAGCCGGCACCCCCCTGGTGGTCCTGGCCGGCAAGGAGTACGGCTCCGGCTCATCCCGTGACTGGGCTGCCAAGGGAACCGCGCTGCTGGGCGTCAAGGCTGTCATCGCCGAAAGCTACGAGCGCATCCACCGCTCCAACCTCATCGGCATGGGCGTCCTCCCGCTGCAGTACCCGGCCGGCGAATCCGCTGCGTCGCTGGGCCTGCTCGGCACGGAAGCGTTCTCCGTCGAGGGCGTCACCGAGCTGAACAACGGCACGACGCCGAGGACGCTCAAGGTCAGCGCAACGGCAGAGGACGGCAGCACCAAGTCCTTTGACGCCGTGCTGCGCATCGATACCCCGGGCGAAGCGGACTACTACCGCAACGGCGGCATCCTGCAGTACGTGCTGCGGCAAATTAGCGGTAGTTGAGCTGATCGGCTCGTATACCAGAGAATCTGGTCGCTGACGCGCTCTCACCGGCGGTCACACTAGAGTCTCGCACAGGTGCCCCGCCAGGCTTCGGTCTGGCGGGGCGCTAGCGTTTTGTTGTTGCGTCTCCCGCGTGTATTGCCGGAGTACCTGGCGCTGGTGATCGCGTCTACGGATGCCCCCGACGGCGGCCGGCATGCCTCCAACGAGTAACCATGATGAAGCGTCCCTGAAGAGTGAGTGTCGGCCATCTACGTGTGCTGATAGAAGCTATGCCGTTCGGACGCCGAGGACTGCGCGAAGATCCGGAGACCTAGCCAAATTCTTGGGACAAGCGCTGGGTCGAGTAGTCGGCGTATTCCCGGAGACGCCGACGCCTTTGCATGGTACCTACCGGGGCGTGCTAGCATCGCCCGCAGAGAGACGCCGGGAGCGAATTAACGGGCTGTGGCAGAAAGGCAGATACGACGCAATGAGTCTCGGCCCCACGCACCATGGCTACTTCTATCAAGACTTAATCACCGCAGTGGCCTTGGTAGATCTCCTCCTGGGCACCGCGGAAACGATCACGGTTGACACAAAGGGCTTCGACACGGATCGGTTCGATGATGTCAACATCACCTACGCCGACACGACCCGACTCCGTCTGCAAATCAAACATACGACCTCCGATCGCCGGCTCTCGAAAGAGACGTTCTCCCAAGACGGCCGAAACCTGAAGCTTAACAAGGTCCTCGATTCCCTCCTCAAGGACCTCGCCACGTCCCCAGCGACCACTTACCGAATCGTCGTCCGAGACCAAGAACCCGACGACTCCCTCGCAGTCGTCTTGGTGCCCGTTGACCCGTCAGTCCGACCGGCCGACCCGCTCCCGGGCATCACAACTGCGAAGTACCGGTTCGACCCCGTCGCGCTGCGCGCCAACCAGCCCTGGGCCGACCTGGTCAAGCATCTCAGCGACAACGACCTCCGTAGCGCTTGCAACCGTCTCATAGTTGACGCGGGTGCACCGGCGTCAACCATCAGCTTCGCCGACCCTGGACCTGCCGAACGTTCCCTCCTCCGACGTGTCCGGGAAGATCTTGGAGCAGGACGCACCCCAAACACTGACGTCACCCCCGAGTTCGCGGCACATGCACTCGTTCAAGCTGCAACGTCTGCTCGCGTAGTCGATACCGGAGTCGTGCGACGCGACCTCATCGAACCTCGACTCGGGCTGCGCGTTGACTTCGGAGCCGTCGCCGCAGGACACCCCATCGAACCTGAAGTCGCCGTTGCTCGCGTCGGAGCAGCGACAGAGGTCAGCAAACACATCGACAGCACAGTGACGGGTGGGGGACGAGTCGTCGTCGTAGGCGAGCCAGGCGTCGGGAAATCATGGCTGTGCGAAGAGCTTACAGTTCGGTACCGGGACAACGGCTGGACAGTCGCGCGCCACCACTGCTGGCTCGGCTCAAGCGACGACCACATGCAGGAACGAGTCCTCACCGAAGTCGTCATCGGCAGTCTCCTCGACCAGCTCGGACAAGCAGTCCCTGAAGCAACCAAGGATCTCCGCCCCAAATTCGCGACGAGCACCGAAGCGCTCGTATCGGCACTCGAGAACTGCCGCGAAGCTCACCCTGACAAACCAGTCCTTCTGGTCGTCGACGGCGTCGACCACGTCGACCGAGTCGTCGGACGCAGCACCAACCAGCAGAAAGACCCGTCACGTCTCCTGGTTGAGGAGCTCGCAGCCCTCAACCTTCCCGCCGGAGTCTGTCTACTCGTCGCAAGCCAGCCCGGACCCCACCTCGAGCCAGTGGCTCCCGCATCCGAACCCTTCCAAATGCCGCCGATGTCCCGAGACGAGATCAAGGCACTTACCGCCAAGCACGGCCTGCTTGAATCCCCTGACGGCGCCGGACCCGTCGGTTCGTCTGACGAGGACACCATCGTCACGTTGGTCCACGAACGTTCCAACGGGAACGCGCTCTACGCGACCTACCTGTGCCGGCTCGCACTTGGCGCATCACCTCTCGACGATACCCCGGCGCCACTCACTGTCAACGAACTCATCTATCGTCTTGAACTGGTCCCCGACACGGCTAAAACGGTCGAGGAGTACTACGACTACCTGCGCGACGCGATGACCCTTGACCAACGATTCGCCACAGACACCCTCGCGCTGTGCGACTTCTCGCTCACGCCCGACGAACTGGCAGAGCTTCTCGGCTCACCCATAAAGGCCTTCGTTCTCCCGGCACTCCAGACGCTTGCTCCGGTCCTGAACACTCAGCCTGGCCTAGGTGGACTCCGCCTCCACCACGAGAGCTTCTCGCGGCACATCCTCCGCACCATTGACCACGAGGCCGCAACCTCCATTCGCCAGAGCATCGCGAAGTGGCTCGAAGGCCGCGGATTCCTCACCGACTCCCGAGCCTTCCGTCACCTCCCCGACCTACTCGCCAACCTAGGCGAGTATGACCAGCTCAAGGCCTTGGTCGGTCCAAGCTTCGTGGCAGACGCAATGCGGCAGTTCCACTCCCCGGAAGCGCTGCAACGAGCCCTCTGCGTCATCTCACGCGAAGCTCAATCGCGTCTGGACTGGGCAACCCTCGTCAAATGCGTAGAAGTCCGAAAGGCTATAGACACGTACGAGAACGACGCTCTCGCGGAAACGCTTACCGAATATGCCGACGTCATCGTGAATATCCTCGGTGCCGAGACTGTCGCGGAACGCCTTATTTACAACGGGCGCACAACGTTCCCCCCGAGATGGGGCCTCCTTATCAGCGACGCTGTTGACCGGGCCGGCGCTGCTGCACCGTGGAAGGCGTACATCGAAGGGTGGGAAACGCAACGCAAGGCCGATCGGACCAGCTACTCCTCCGACAGCGACGGAACATTACATCTGGCCGCCCAACGCGGAACCCTTCGACTCCGCACCCAACGACAAGACGTCGACCCGTCTCTCATTCCAAAAATCGCCGAGCACCTTGAGGGCGAGCACGACGCATCCCTGGCCGATCTTGTAGAGACGTTCACGGCCGCACTGCCGGCGGACTACATGCCCCAGGTCGCAGCAGCGATGAACGACCCGGCCAACGCCGCCGAGACCTACTTGGCCCTCGCCGACCTCGCCGCAAATGGAACCATCGGGCTCCCCAACCCCCACGATCTAGCGCGCCAGGGGTGGGAACTGGACCCGACACTGGACGCTATCGGATACCTCTTCCACGGTATCGCACCACAGGATGTACTTGCGGGACTCGGAATCGCGGATCTCGAGGTTGAACTACTTGCCGCCACGGATGTCCTTCTTAAAGCGAGGACTGCCGACGAACCGGCAGTTAGAAGGTGGAACGCTCTCCTCACACTCGCGCAGGCCATCGACCCAGCCCTGGTGCTCAAGGCGGGCGCAAAGTTGTCCGGCGTTGGGTTCTACCGGGCATGGCTCCGCTACACAGTCACAACTATGGGAATCGCAGACGATGTCCGCAGCGGCGCCTCAACACCCGAAGCCGCGTCGACCGCAGTAGTCGTCGCACTCGCTGACCTCGTCGCCGAGGCCAAGCCCTTCACCGGCAAGCCGCGAGCATGCGAGCTGTACTTCATCCATCCCCTCATCCACCAGGTGATCGAGAATTCCCTCACCGTCGTGCGGGAAAAAGATCTTGATATCGTCCTCGACCACCTCATCGCCATAGGCGATGGCACCACTACGACCACCAATCTCGGTCTCGGCGAGAACGGCCCGCTGACCACCAACGATCTACTCGCAGTCCTCGGACGGGTCTCCCACCACGTCGGCATCGGCGCCATCCACGCCCTCCTTGCCGTCATCCGTGAACGTCGCAACGATGACCACACGGGATACAGCCAACAGGCTGCATTTGAACTTGAGACCGCCCGCATCTGCATAGCAGCAGGCGCTAGCGACGAGGCCCGCGAATGCTGGAACCGGGCAGCTGACTTGCTCGCAAGCTACGGCGGCCATAAAGACCCGACGCTCTCCGAGATCGTCGCAAGCATCGAAGACATCGAAGACCCTACGGAAGCACGAGCCCGACTGTCCAAACTGGTCGACCTGGTCTATCTCGTACGGCAGCATACCGACGGCCGCGATACATCGCATTACGTCACTCAATGGTGGGAGATTGCCGCATCTGTCGATCCGATCGCTGCAGCCCGCGACGCCGCCGACCTGTATCTAGACAACATCGGATTCGAAGACGCACGAGCAGAAGCAGCGCAAACACACCTGCTGCAGAACCACAGCGCGACAGTAGACCCCGCCACCCTCGCCGCACTGCGGCTCACCACAAGCATTGCCTGGCGATCACCAATGGTCGACCTGGAAATTCTCAGCCGCCTTGCAACCGAGCGTGGGGCTAGCCAAGCGGTCGACACGATGCTCAGCGTCCTCGCCAACAACATCGCCGCATCGTACGACAACCAGCCGATGCAATACTCGAGCAACCAATCCAAAGAAGTTGTGGACCAAGCACTCGTCCAAGTTGTGACGAATCTAGGTGGCCCCGAATTTGACCCCCGGGCAGCGCGCCCAGACCGAGATAACCAAAGCTCGTTCCTCCGGACGGAAAAGGGGCCAGACGCCCACGCGCTCCTCAAGCGCCTCATTGCAGCTCAACGTCCCGAGGCGCCCCAAGGACGCGCAGGCGCCATCAGCATCGCCCACGCAATCGACAAAGAGCGCTACCAAGATGAGCCCGCCACCTGGGACATCAACGCAGCCATCATCGCTATTGGTTTCCGCATTCTCGAAACGACACACTCCGAGGGGCACCACGCCGGGATCGCACTCATCGACGACGTCGCCCGCGAAATCTCCACTTTCTCTCGAAACGACATCTTCGCCAGCCTAGGACAGGGTCTTGCCGTCTATGCCGACGATGATCCCGGGGTCGCCAAAGTCGCCAGTTACTGCCTAGTCACCGCGTATCAGCGCATCCGAGGCGGAGGGGGCTGGCGACAGTTCGCCGGTCGGGAACGCCGGGCACTATGGGAGCAAGCCCATAAGCTTGCCCCCGACACCGCCGAGCGCGCTCTCGCCGCAGCGGTCACCAACCGTGTCGCCGCCGCGTCGTACGGCTCATATGGAAGCAGCCAAGGCCTCATCACAGCATTCGCCGCGCAGCCCCCAACCAGCCCCGGAGGCACCGCCACCGACTGCTGGGACGCCGCCTTCGACATCATCAGTCACCGCCTACCCGGGACTGCCGAAACAGGAACGCACGTCTATCACCCGACGCCAGTACCCGACTCGGCCGACGACCTCGACGTTGCTATAGCAACATTGGCGCTCGCAACAATCTGCCAGGCCGCACGGGAACAGATACGACTCGCCCTGGTAGCAACCGAGTTCCTTCTCACTGTCCGGCCGAAGGTCGCCCAAAGCGCACTCTCATACATACTCCGCAAAGACCTGGACGCTGGTCGCAGCACCTGGCTACTCGAAACTGTGCGCGTGAACGTACCAACGGGTGAGCTCGGAGACGACCTCGCCGCGGAAATTACCCGACTCGCGGCGAGCGACCACCTGTCCGTCCGAGCACTGGCAGGCCAGATTCTTGCCACCCACGGACGCCCCGTTCCGGAACCGCCGGCCACCACGCCGTCACTGTACGTCATCAGCGCGTTCCACAGCCTCGTCGGTGAGCACGAGGAAGAAGCAGAATGACCAGGAACATGTCCCGAGGGCAGGTCGAGGGACTCGTTCGCTTCTACCTGGACGATCGCCTCGCCGACGCCAACGAACCCCCAGGCGTGCGCGAAGCCGTGATCCAAAATCTGGTCGACCGAGTCGATACCATCAAACAGCGCTCCGGAGAACAGATCGGCCAGCTCCGCTCGCCATCGTCGCAACGCATCCCCGATGCCTACTTCAACGATGAAGAAGAAATAGAGAACGCCATCCAACTGGCAGCAACTGGAATTAGAGCAGCACGTGCACGCGCAGGCTTCCTGACAGCCGATGCCCGGAGGTTTGAAGCCAGCTACGCGTTCTCGCTTGCCCCTTCAGCCAGGTGGGCGCTTCTCGAAGAATCGTCGCGCGTTCCGCGTCCGGGAACCCGCCATCATCTTCTGGCGCGTTCCCTGACGCCCATTCCGTGGCAGGACAACGAGGCCGAATGGCCGCCGCCGACCGCGGTTGAACTCGAGGGGACACGCCGCCTCACAGGACAAGATACATGGCCTATCCGTGTTGCAGAGAGACCATATGATGATTGGGTTCAAATTGGCATGTTCGAACGACAGGCCACATTGGCCAGCACCTACCCCAAACAGCCAAGCCGACAACTATTCATCACTTCTGGTCTCGAGGTAACAGGCGCGTCCATTTCGATCGATTCGCTGCCTGTCGGAACTAACCCACCAAATATCTGGCTGGCCCCGTACGACCACCTACTCCCGGGCGTTGATCAAGCTTCAGCCGCAGAAATGCTGGAGGATCTGCAAGGACCGTTGACCACGATTGCCAACTACGGGGGCCAGCGGAGCGCACCTCACCGCGGCCGCGGCGTTGGACTTCACCCGTTCAGTCTCGTGCCTCGACTCGAACTCGTGGCGTTTCTCAACCTGCGCCCGGAGTCTCCGACAGTTCGCCAATGTCTCGTTGACGACCAAGGGCCAGCTCTGGTGGGACGCAACTGGCGCGGATTCCTGATCCACGACGGCAGCTATACGCCTCTTGCACCTGCGGTCCACGGCACGGACCTCATAGTTCGTCCGGACCTGTACGAACGCCTCGAAGACACACTCGACAAGAACCGCATCCAGTCTGGCATCACAGTGCGGTACTTCGAGGGTGAAGGCAATGACATGGAATACGACTGAGGTGCTGCCGACGGCAAAGCGGCAGCCTATGATTGCCTAGCGGAGCTTGTACGGACTAGTTTCGAATTCTTACCTTTGGTCGTCGGTGATGCGCCTGAGCATGTTCGCGAGCAGGATGGCTGAGTCTGCCGCCACTCCGGCGTAGCGGCGGTTTATCGTTGCGCCGTGTTTCACTCCCTGGGCCTGTTCAACCGCCGCGCGCACGAGTTTCCGGAGCGCGGCATTCTGCGCTCCGGCGAGATCGACTTCAATCACGCGGTCCAGGCGGTTCTTTGTGCTAGCTACCGGCGGCTCATCCTCACCTTCGAACAGATGACGTTCCCGAACATAGGCGGCCTCGGAAAGACGCTCCAGGATGATCACGCAGTCATTGCCCACATTGCGGTAGTCCTGCTCCGTTCTTGCGTTCTGGAAATGCCGCCGGAGCTCTGTGATTTCTTCGTCTACCCGAGTCCAACCTGTTCGAGGATGCGACGTTACAGGATCGGCGAGAGTCGAGGCCACGGTGCCGGCCTCCAAATCAGCGAGCTGTTCGTGCAAAGGATCGAACAGTTCCGCGAGCATCTGCCGACGCGCCTGCCAAGAATTGGAGCCGTTGTTGTTTTTCCAGTAGCTGTAGAACCCGTCGAAATCATAGAACGGGGGCCGGAAGTCAACGCCCAAGCGCTTCAGCACTGCCCTTAAAGCAGCCATCACTGCTCGGGACTCATGGACCGAGATCCGTGGGTTATTTTCAGTGCCGCGATTTCGATACTCGTCATGGACGAGTCTGGCCAAGGGAACGGCGATTTCTACATCAGTAGCAGATTGAAGGGGTCCTGCGTGGACTCGCTCTATGAGATCGGTGTTCAGCGTCTCCTGTTGACGGGCCCAAATATCGGCGGCCTCTGCCTCTTCGAAAAAGTCGTTCTCTCGCACCCTGAAAGTCTAAAGAATCCCGACACTGCCGCCGTTCTGCGACCAAAGCATGTCGCGACAAAGTCAGCGCAGGAGCTAGCGCACGGACAAGCTCGCCGCAGAGCAGTGGGGCTTACTGCATCGGCGGCTCGAGCGGAGCATGGGGAAGAACCACTAACGGAGCACGTTGATTGCCAATGTCGCGCATGTCGACGTCCTACGATAACGGTAGGCCTCCACACCCCAACATGATCACCGCAACCAGGAACTTTGGGCATTGTGTCGTCCTGACAGGAACATCACTGATCAAATCGCCCACGCTCTCGAAATCCGCAAGGAACTATCGCGTAGTGGGGGCATGTAACAGTACGTTTTGCGCCAAATTTCGGCACACTAGCCGAAATTTGCTCAGGTTCCGCCTGAGCTGGAAGGCAACAGCTACAGCCCCGGCTGGTCATCGACCGGCCGGGGCTGTAGCCTTTCCTGCGGCTTGGTTCCGGCCAAGGCGTTAGAGTTGTATAGCACGTCAATCACCCTAAGGAGGGGCCGTTGGGACTTTTGGAGACAATCCGGAACCCGCAGGACCTGGCCAAGCTCACCAGTCAGCAGCTGGAGCAGCTTGCAGGCGAGATCAGGACTTTCCTCATCACCAACGTCGCTCAAACGGGTGGTCACCTTGGACCGAACCTTGGCGTGGTGGAACTCACCATGGCCATCCATAAGGTCTTCGATTCGCCCCGTGACAGCATCGTTTTCGATACCGGCCATCAGTCCTACGTCCACAAATTGTTGACCGGCAGGCAGGATTTCAGCACCCTCCGGCAGCAAGGGGGCATGTCCGGCTACCCCGATCGTGCGGAGTCCGAGCACGACATCGTGGAGAGTTCCCACGCGTCCTCTTCCCTGTCCTGGGCCGATGGTATCTCCCGCGCCCGCCAGCTGACCGGTGAGGGCGACCGCTGCGTAGTCGCCGTCGTCGGTGACGGCGCCCTGACGGGCGGCATGGCTTGGGAGGCGATCAACAACATCGCCGCGGACAAACGACGCCGCGTGGTGATCGTCGTCAACGACAACGGGCGCTCCTATGCCCCCACCGTCGGGGGCCTTGCCGACTATCTCGCTTCCCTCCGCCCCACGATCGATTCCTTCCGGGCAGCGCCCACCTACGAGGTGGTGTTGGACTGGTGGAAGAAGAAACTGCAGAGCGGCGGACCTATCGGCCAGTTCACCTACAGGAGCCTTCATGCCATGAAGAAGGGCATCAAGGACTGGTGGGCTCCGCAGGGCATGTTCGAAGACCTGGGCATGAAGTACATCGGCCCTGTCGACGGCCACAACATGCGGGCCCTCGAGCACGCGCTCACTACTGCCCGTAATTACGGCGGCCCCGTGATCGTTCACGCGATGACAGAAAAGGGCCACGGTTACGCACCTGCCCTCGCCAACGAGGCGGACCAGTTCCACGCCGTCGGGATCATCGATCCGGAGACTGGGGAACCCACCGAAGCCGGCGGAGCCCGCTCGTGGACATCGGTGTTCGCCGAGGAAATCGCGGACATCGCCGATGAGCGCGAAGACATCGTAGGCGTCACCGGCGCCATGCTGATCCCTGTCGGACTGCACAAGTTCGCGGAACGGCATCCACAAAGAGTGATCGACGTCGGCATCGCCGAACAGCACGCACTCACTTCGGCCGCAGGCATGGCCTTTGGCGGACTGCACCCGGTCGTGGCCGTTTACGCCACGTTCCTGAACCGTGCCTTCGACCAGCTGCTCATGGACGTCGCCCTGCACAAAGCCGGGGTGACGGTCGTGTTGGACCGCGCCGGCGTGACGGGCCCTGACGGAGCCAGCCACCACGGCATGTGGGACATGGCTATGGTCCAGATTGTGCCGGGGCTGCATCTCGCAGCTCCGCGCGATGCCAGCCGGCTGCGGGAAGAACTCCGCGAGGCGGTTGCCATCGCCGACGCACCCAGCGTGGTGCGCTTCTCCAAAGGCAGCGTGGGAAGCGAGATCGAAGCGATCGAACGGCTTTCCGACGGCGTCGACGTGCTGGCGCGCCGCCCCGAAGGCTCCACGGAGAACGATGTCCTGATTGTCAGCGTCGGCGCGATGTCCGAGCTCGCCCTCGACGTCGCGTCCCGGCTCGGATCCCAAGGCATCAGTTCAACAGTGGTGGATCCGCGGTGGGTCCTGCCTGTACGCAAGTCCATCATTGCCCTCGCCGCCCGGCACCGTTTAGTGATCTGCATCGAAGACGGCGTCCGCGCGGGCGGCGTCGGCTCCCGGATCCGGCAGGAGATGCGCGCGGCCGGCGTGGACACGGCCCTCAACGAGGTGGGGCTTCCGGTCGAATTCCTCGACCATGGAACCAGGAGCCAGGTTCTCGAGCGGGTAGGGCTCACCGCCCAACAGATAACGCACGACGTCGTCGCGCAGGTCCTGGGTACAAAGGTGCCATTCGCGCGGCCCCTGCCAGGACAGGAACATCCCAGCACAGGCAGTCTTCCCACACTGTGAGCGGGGACTCATCGCGGTTGCCGGGAGGACTCCAACCAGGCGACCTGGTAGTTGCCCGAAACCGGAAATGGGATGGCACCGCCCACTGGGTTGTCCCGGGGAGCTATCTCGGCGAAGACATCCACGGCTGGTGGATCTTCCAAGGGCAGGGTGAGTTCTGTTCCCGACCGGGGGCGGCCTTCTATACCGCGTCCGACGCGGTGCTCCTCGTGCCGCGTTCAGGCGAATATGTTGCCACCTTCTACGACGACAGCTACCCGGGGGATTTTCGAATCTACGTGGACCTCGCCACGGCACACGAGTGGAAGACCATCGAGCCCGGTGTGTCCGAATTCCACGTGATTGACATGGATCTCGATGTCATCCGCTCCGTGCACAGGGACGTCTTCATTGACGACGAGGACGAATTCGACGAGCACAGCGCCTCCATGGCTTATCCGGATGGCGTGGTCGAATCCATACGGCACGAATGTGACGAGTTGTTCCGGGCAATATCCAAAAAACAGGCACCCTTCGACGGCACAGGTCCAATCAGTACCTGCGCGGAGTGGTTCAGAAAAGGACGGGCATGAGCGGCATTATCCGCACCTACAAGCGCGACGACGAAGCGGTCCTGCATTTCCGGGAGGGGTGGTACGACGACGAATTCAAGCAGTTCGTCATCAACCACGGGGTCGTAGGACACCAGAGCAGCACTGACGAAACCGACGTCGAGGACGAGTCCGCCGTCGAAGGACTCATGACGGCCTTTGCCGCGCAATGCGAAGAGGACGGCTATGCGGAGATTCCCGAGACTGAGCAGTTTTGGGTTGTCGCGCAGATCGCGCTCAAGACGAAGGACGGCACCGACCGCGACCGCTACCTTGAACGCAAGGCCAAGGCCGCGCTGACGAGCGAACTGGCCTGGAGGGGCCTCGGCACCGTGGATCGTTCCGATATCAGCGATTCGAAGCTCAACATCTTTTGCCTGTGCCCGGACGTCAACAAGGCCGTCAACGCCATCAAGGTGTGCATCAGGGGAGAAGACCTGGACTTCACCAAGCTGAGCATCGCGGCGGCGCCCCATGCCGAACCAACCGCATTCAAAGTGAAACACTCGCCGAAAACCGGTGCGGGCTTTACCCTCTAAGGACTACATCACCGCTTCGAAGGGACACGCATGGCGCCCAAGAGCAACTGGCCCGGACACACTCCGCTGCCCAAGGGCTTGTCCGCTCCGGCACGCAGGGCACTCGCCCACGAGGGGCTGGAGACCTTGGAACAGCTCGCCGAGTTCGGCGAGGGGCGGGTGGCGGCCTTGCACGGCATGGGCCCCAAGGTCATGGCCCAGCTGCACGACGCGATGGAAGAGGCAGGAATCGCCTTCGGATCCTGAGCGGCGGATTGGCCACCGCGGGCGTTGTAGGGTGAAACCATGACTGAATATCGCCGTCTTGGAAATTCCGGATTGACCGTCTCAGTAGTCGGTTTGGGGTGCAACAATCTCGGCCGGGCCAATACGGCCACGGAATCGCAAGAAGGTACCAACGCAGTAGTGCATGCTGCTTTGGATGCCGGCGTGACCCTATTCGACGTTGCAGACGTCTATGGCCGGGAGCCCGGCCTGAGCGAGACCATGCTGGGCGTCGCCCTGAAAGGTCGCAGGGACGACGCGATCGTGGCCACGAAATTCGGCATGGACATGCACGGCGCCAACGGCAACGATTTCGGTTCCCGGGGATCGCGCCGCTACATCATCCAGGCCGCCGAGGCATCGCTGCGCCGCCTCGGCACCGACTGGATTGACCTGTACCAGTACCACACCCCGGACCCTCTCACCCCCGTTGACGAGACCCTCGCAGCCCTCGATGACCTCGTGACAAGCGGCAAGGTCCGGTACGTCGGCCATTCCAACCGAGCGGGCTGGCAGATCGCCGAAGCCGAATACGTCGCCCGGATGCAGGGCGGTGCGCGGTTCATTTCGACGCAAAACCACTACAACCTGCTGGACCGTCGCGCGGAACTTGAAGTGCTGCCGGCCGCCCAGGCGTTCGGTCTCGGTGTCCTGCCGTATTTCCCCTTGGCGAACGGCCTCCTGACGGGAAAATATGCTCCAGGCAGCGCCCCGCAAGGATCGCGCCTCAGCCATACGCGGACCAACATGGTCAACGACGCCGACTGGGTCCAGTTGGGCAGGTTCAGCCAATTCGCCAAGGAGCGGGACCTGAACGAACTGCAGCTGGCCTTCTCCTGGCTGGCCGCCCAGCCCGCAGTCAGCAGCGTTATTGCGGGAGCCACCCGCCCTGAGCAAATCGCAGAAAACGCGAAGGCGGTGCGTTGGGTGCCTACGGCCGAAGAACGCGACGAATTGGATGACATTTTCCCGCGTACGCCCAAGGTCGCCCTCTTCTAAGGAGCGTTCCATGAACGCGGAGCAGGCAGCGGCTGTAGGCCGGCGCGAGTCCGTGAGCTTGCTGGTGGACTGCGACACGGGAATCGACGACGCCCTCGCCCTTGCTTATCTGTGCAGCCAGGCGCATGTGGACCTCGTAGCCGTGAGCAGTACTCCGGGCAACGTCGGGGCGGAGCAGGTTGCACGCAACAACCTATCCCTGCTCGAGTTGTGTGGCCGCCCCGATGTCCCCGTGGCCATCGGTGCGCTGGCGCCGCTGCGGATTCCGCTGACCACCACCCCGGAAACCCACGGACCCCAAGGCGTCGGCTACGCCGAGCTGCCGGAACCGCACGGACAGGTGAACAACGCCGACGCCGTCGAACTCTGGGTCGAAGCGGTCCGGTCACGGCCGGGGGAGCTAACCGCCCTGCTGACGGCGCCCCTCACCAACTTCGCCCTTGCCCTGCGGGCCGAGCCTCGGCTGCCGGAGCTGCTGCGCGGCGTCGTGATCATGGGTGGCAGCTACTACTACCAGGGCAACACGACGCCCACCGCCGAGTGGAACACGCACGTTGATCCGCACGCAGCCGCCGAGGTGTTTGCGGCGTTCTCCGGCCTTCCCGAGGAACGCCTTCCCGTGGTGTGCGCGCTGGAGACCACGGAACGGATCGAACTGACACCCGAACACGTAGCCGCACTGGCTTCCGCGGCGGGCTGCGCGGAGCCGGAACTTGTCCTTCCGGAGCAGCCGGAGGGGCGGCGCAGCACTGCCTCCAATGAACTCGTTCGGCACCTCAGCGACATGCTGCGCTTCTATTTCGAGTTCCATCGCCACTACGACCAGGGCTATGTGGCGCACATCCACGACTACTTTGCGGCGTCCGTCGCCGCGGGAACCGCCAGGTACAGCACCCGCACGGCGACAGTGCACGTTGAGACAACGGCCCCCAGGCTTATCGGAACCACCGTGGCGGACTTCCGCGGACTGTGGGGCGAGCCGCCCAACGCCCGCATCGTCTCGGAAAACCACCCAGGCGAAGCCTTCGCCGAACTGGTGCGCTCATTGGGCGGCCTTGCCCGGAGCCTGTCGGACACCTGACGGCGGAACGCTATCCGGCCACCGGCTTCGAAGCGATCCCGGGTGCCAGGAAGCGTTTGCCGTTGACACGCTCGGAAGCGCCCACCCGGTCCAAATAGGGTGTGATCCCGCCCAGGAACATCGGCCAGCCAGCTCCGAGGATGACACAGAGGTCAATGTCTTCAGGCCCTGCCACTACGCCTTCGGACAACATGAGTCCGATTTCCTCAGCCAGGGCGTCCTGCGTGCGACGCAGGACTTCCCCGGCTGTGGACGGCGTGGTGCCGAAGGACATGAGCGCCAACGTCTCCGCCGGGATGACCGGCTTTCCGTCAGGACCAAGCGCCCACAGTGACTTCACCCCGTTGTCGATCAGCTTCTGCAGGTTCTGGGATACCGCAAAACGTTCGCCGAAGGCAGTGTGCAGCGATTCCTGGACGTGCTGGGCGACCGGAAGGCCCACCATCGCGCTGAGGGTGAACGGACTCATCGGCAGGCCCATGGGGCGCAGCGCCGAATCGGCGACTTCCGCCGGCGTCCCTTCGTCGAACGCGGCAATGACTTCGCCCATGAGCCGCAGCAGGACCCGGTTGACGACGAAGGCGGCCGCGTCCTTGACCAGCACGGCTGTCTTCTTCAATCCCTTGGCGAGCTCGAAGGCGGTGGCCAGCACGGCGTCGTCGGTCTTCGGGGCACGCACGATCTCCAGGAGCGGCATGACCGCAACCGGGTTGAAGAAGTGGAAACCGACCAGGCGTTCCGGGTGCTGCAGATCCTCAGCCATCGCGGTTACGGAGAGCGAGGACGTGTTGGTTGCGAGGATGCATTCGGGGGAGACAATGGCCTCCACTTCAGCGAAGACCTGCTTCTTGACGTTGAGTTCTTCGAAGACGGCTTCAATGACGAAGTCGGCGTCGGCGAATGCCTCCTTGGAGACGGAGCCGCTGACCAAGGCCTTGGTCCTGTTCGCGGCGTCGGAACTGATCCGCTTCTTGCCGAGCAGCTTGTCCACCTCCGCATGGACGTAGGCGACTCCCTTGTCCACGCGCTCCTGGTCGATGTCCGTCAGGACCACGGGCACTTTGAGCTGGCGCGCGAACAGCAGGGCGAGCTGGCTCGCCATCAGGCCGGCACCGACGACGCCGATCTTCGTCACCGGACGCGTGAGCTTGCGGTCGGGCGCACCGGCAGGCCGCTTGGAGCGCTTCTGCACGAGGTCCAGGAAGGCGTAGACGGTGGAACGGAACTCGTCCGTCTGCATCAACTCTGCGAGCGTCTCGCATTCCAGGGCCGCGGATTCCGCCTTGCCCATGGTCCGGTTGGCCTCGAGGATATCCAGCACCTTGGCCGGAGCCGGTGATGCGTTTGAGGTTTTGGCTTCCACGAACGCACGACCTGCTGTCACGGCGCCGGCCCAGCGTTCGGCAACGGCGGGATCCTCCGGGTCCACGGAGTTGCTCCGCTCCGGGACGGTCTCGCCCGCGATCACCTTCGCGGCCCAGGCAATGGACTGCTCCACGAAGTCCGCTGGTTCGAAGATCGCGTCGGCGATGCCGAGCTGGAAAGCCTGGGGACCGGTGAGCGTGCGGTTGTTGCTCAGCGGATTCTCGATCATGACCTTGACGGCGTTTTCCGGGCCGATGAGTCGCGGCAGGATGTAGACGCCGCCCCAACCGGGGACGAGCCCGATGAAGGCTTCCGGCAAGGCGAGGGCGCCGGCGCCCGTGGAGACCGTGCGGTACGTGGACTGGAGGGCGATTTCGAGGCCACCACCGAGCGCGAGGCCGTTGATGAAGGCGAAGCTGGGAACACCTAGATCGGCCAGCGTCGCGTAGACGTCGTGACCAAGCTGGGCCATCCACAGCCCGTGTTCGCGCTCTTCAAGCCGTTTGACCGCTGAGAGGTCCGCTCCGGCCACCAGGAAGTACGGCTTGCCTGTGACGCCGACACCGACGATCTCGCCGCGCGCAGCACGATCCTTGAGGCCTTCAAGTACGGTCCCGAGCTCGACAAGGGTATTGGGTCCAAGGGTGGTGGGCTTGGTGTGGTCCAGTCCGTTGTCCAAGGTGATCAGGGCAAACGTTCCGGCGTTGCCGGGGAGTTCGATGTCCTGGACATAGGAATGGGTCACTGTCTCGTCCGGGAACAGTCCGGCCAGTTTCTGGAATTCGGCGGCGCTCATGCTGCGGCTCCCTTGCTCTCGGTGTCGACGGCGGTCTCGGTCTCGCTGTTGTAGCTGCTGTGGCTGTTGTAGTTGGTGTAGTCCACGTGACGCGGGTTCTCCCAGATCACTGTGGCGCCCATTCCCAAGCCAATGCACATCGTGGTGATGCCGTACCGGACTGACGGGTCTTCTTCGAACTGGCGGGCCAGTTGGTTCATGAGCCGCACGCCGGACGAGGCGAGGGGATGCCCGACGGCGATTGCCCCGCCGTAGCGGTTGACGCGCGGGTCGTCGTCGGCGATTCCGAAGTGGTCCAGGAAACTCAGGACCTGAACGGCGAAGGCCTCGTTGATCTCGAAGAGGCCGATGTCCTCGATGCCGAGTCCGGCGTTCTTGAGGGCCTTCTCGGTGGCCGGGACCGGTCCGATGCCCATGACTTCGGGTTCGACGCCTGCGAAGGCATAGGAGACCAGGCGCATCTTCACGGACAAGCCGAGCTCCTCGGCGGCGTCCGCGGAAGCTAGGACTGCCGCCGTCGCGCCGTCGTTCAAGCCGGCGGCGTTGCCCGCGGTGACGCGGCCGTGGGCCCTGAACGGCGTGCGGAGCTCCGCGAGGTCATCTACCGTGGTGCCGGGGCGTGGCGGCTCGTCGATGGTGTTCACTGTCCAGCCTTGTCCGGGCTTCATGGTGGCGACCGGGACCAAGTCGGGCTGGATCTGGCCCTTGCCGTAGGCGGCAGCAAGCTTTGCCTGCGACGCCGCGGCGTAGGTATCCGTCCGCTCCTTGGTGATCGACGGGAAACGGTCGTGCAGGTTCTCGGCGGTGTTGCCCATGTTCAGGGCGGCCGGATCCACGATCCGCTCGGACATGAACCTCGGGTTGGGATCCGCACCGGCGCCCATGGGGTGGTTGCCCATGTGCTCCACACCGCCGGCAATCACGACGTCGTACGCGCCGAAACCGATGCCGCTCGCCGTCGTCGTGACCGCGGTCATTGCTCCGGCACACATGCGGTCGATCGCGAAGCCCGGTACGGTGCGGGGGAGGCCGGCCAGGAGGGCCGCGGTGCGGCCGATGGTCAAGCCTTGGTCGCCGGTCTGCGTCGTGGCGGCGATGGCAACTTCGTCAACGCGTTCGGCGGGCAGTCTAGGGTTGCGGCGCATCAGTTCGCGGATGCACTTGACCACGAGGTCGTCGGCACGTGTGCCCGCGTAGATCCCCTTTTCGCCCGCTTTGCCGAACGGCGTCCGGACACCGTCCACGAAGACGACGTCGCGGACTGCCCGCGGATTGGCGCTGTTCCCGGTTTGGCTCATGTGTGGCTCCTCGTTGAGACATGGATGCCGGACAGCCCTCACAGGGGAAGCCGGTGTCATTTACGGCCATGTTACTCGCCGGTAACTTAGCGCGCAAGGAGATCAATACCGGTCCTCGCTCACATATATCCGTCTCCCGTCGGACCCTCGCTCACATATGACGGGTTTCCGGCGGACCCTCGCTCACATGTGACGGGTTTCCGGCGGACCCTCGCTCACATGTGACGGGTTTCCGGCGGACCCTCGCTCACATCACTAGGGAATCCACTTGGAAAAGTCCCAGATGTGGGGAGCGAGGATGTGGGGAGCGAGGGTCGGGCCGGGAGGGCTTGTTTGGGAGCGAGGGTCGGGCCGGGAGGGCTTGTTTGTGAGCGAGGGTCTCAAGGGGAGGCGGGAACCTCCTGCTAGGGGGTCGGGGCCTGTTCCTTGGAAGCCGGGTTCCTTGGCTCTTTGGGTTCCTTGGGCGGCAGTGGTTGCGGATTCAGTGACGCCTCGGCCAGGATCGGCGCCGTGATGGCGATTTGCCACTCGCGGGCGCCGAGCGCGCGCAGCTCCTCCGATACGGACTCCGCGGTGATCTCCGACGGCGGGCGCCACAGCACGCGCCTCATGTAATCCGGAGTGAGGAGGTTCTCCACGGGAAGTTTGAGCCCATCGGCCGCCTCTTGAAGCCGGGGCCGGGCAGTCCCCAGGCGCGCCGCGGCTTCGGGATCGCGGTCTGTCCAGACGCGCGGCGGCGGGGGAGCGTTGGTTGGAAGATGCAGCGGTGGAAGGTCTTCGGTGTTCCGCGCGGCGGCAATGCAGCGAAGCCAGCGTGGTGCTTCGCGCTGCGCGGCCCGACCGTGGAAACCTTTGGTGGCCAGGAGCTGCGGAACGGTGGTGGGCATGGCCTTGGCGGCTGCGACCAAGGCGGAATCGGGAATGAGGCGGCTGGGAGCAACATCGCGTTTCCGCGCGAGCTGATCGCGCTCGTACCAAAGCTCGCGCACAGCGGCCAGCTGCCGGCGGTCACGGATCTGGTGCAGTCCGGAGGTCTTTCGCCACGGGTCCACCCGCGGGGCTGGAAGTCCTGCTCCGAGGATGCCAGCGAATTCCTGTTCGGCAAATTCAAGCTTGCCGTCCGCTTCCAGGAGTTCGATCAGTTCTTCGCGCAGTTCGGCGAGCACCTCGACGTCGAGGGCCGCGTACCGCAGCCAGGGTTCCGGGAGGGGCCGGGTGGACCAGTCGGCGGCCGAGTGTTCCTTGGCGAGGCCGAAGCCCAGGAGTTGCTCGATGACGGCTGCCAGGCCTACGCGGGGCAGCCCGGCAAGGCGTGCGGCCAGCTCGGTATCGAAGAGCTTGTCGGGCCACATGCCAAGCTCGGCCAGGCAGGGAAGATCTTGCGTCGCGGCGTGCAGGATCCACTCGACGCCGCGCAGCGCCTCATTGATGATTTTCAGGTCATCGAAGGGCTCGGGGTCGATCAGCCAGGTGCCTGCTCCGTCGCGCCTGATCTGCACCAGGAAGGCACGCTGCCCGTAGCGGAAGCCGGAGGCGCGTTCGGCGTCGACCCCGGCGGGGCCGGATCCGGCGGCGATGGCAGCGGCGCACCGCTCCAAGCCGGCCATGGTGTCGATGACAAGGGGCACGCCCTCGCGTGGGGCATCCAGATCGATGATCTCAGGTATACGGCCCTCAAAGCCGTCTACCGTGATGTGTGGTGTGGGATCAGCAGCCGGAGCGCCGGCTGTGGTGGGTTCCAGATTTTCAGGGGTCATGGTGCCTTCAGTTTACCGACTCTGTGCTCGGCCGGTCCGCCCAGGGGCTCCAGCGGACTAAAACGGCCTTCATGTGAGCCGCCGGTTAGGCAGGGGCGTGACGCCGGGAGGCAGGGGAGGGAGGCCCGCGAACGTGCAGACCATGTCGCACCATGCCTCCAGATGTGCCTGGGCATCGGAAGAGGCAGGTGTCCATGAGGCGCGGAGTTCGATGTCGATGGTTTCCGGTCTTTCGGCCAAAGTCCCGAAGCTCTCGGACAGGATGCGCGTGGCGGTTCCGCCCGCCGCGCGGTACTGGGCCGAATGGTTCTCCAAGGCGTCCACGAGCCACGTCCAGGCCACCGAACCGAGCATGGCATCGTTGCCCATGTCGGCGTCCAGCTGGGCCCTGATATAGGTGACGATCCGGAATTCCCCGTCCCATACTGCAGAGCCGTCGGGGTCGTGGAGCAAGATGAACCTGCCTGTTGCGAGTTCATCGTCTTCATCATCGGCCGTACCGGGAGTGTTCTCGCTGGAAAATGCCATGGCCGCGGGGCCATGGACAGGGGTCCGGCCGGGACGGGTGGACCGGCTGAAGACCTCTGCTCCCAGGGCCACGGCGTAGGGGGCCAAACGGGAGGGTGCCGGAATTTCCGCGAGCCGCAGCTCGCTCCGGCACTTTGCTTTTCGTAGCGTTCCCAACGCATGCAAGAAATCCGGGGGAACCTGTGCGAGTGCGTTCACCTTCGCAGATTATGTGTCAGGGGCGGCGAAACCTTGAAGCCACGCCGCCCCGTCCCGTTGCCTATGCGGACGCCAGTTCGCGCTTGATTGCGGCAACGAAGGAATCGATGTCCTCTTCCGTGGTATCGAAGGAACACATCCATCGCACCTCGCGGTTCGCTTCGTTCCAGTCGTAGAACTTGAAGGAGGAGCGGAGGCGATCGGCGACGCCGGCGGGGAGTACCGCGAAGACGCCGTTGGACTCCGTGGCCTGCGTAGGCTCCACGCCCTCGATGGAGTCGACCGCCGCACGCAGCCGCGAGGCCATGGCGTTTGCGTGTTCCGCCGAGCGCAGCCACAGCCCGGACTCAAGAAGCGCGATGAACTGGGCCGAAATGAAGCGCATCTTGGAGGCCAGTTGCATGTTCATCTTGCGCAGGAACTTCAGCCCGTGGGCGGCCTCGGGATTCAGGGCGACGACTACTTCGCCGAACAGCAGCCCGTTCTTGGTGCCGCCGAAGGACAAGATGTCGACGCCGGCGTCGCGGGTGAATGTCCGCAAGGGCACGCCAAGGTGGGCGGCGGCATTGGCGAGCCGGGCGCCGTCCATGTGCAGTTTCATGCCCTTGGCATGGATGTGGTCGGCGATCGCCCGGATTTCTTCCGGCGTGTAGCACGTGCCGAGTTCCGTGGTCTGCGTGATGGAGACGGCGAGGGGCTGCGCACGGTGTTCGTCGCCCCAGCCCCAGGCTTCGCGGTCGATCAATTCCGGAGTCAGCTTGCCGTCCGGCGTCGGGACTTGGAGGAGCTTGATGCCGCCGATCCGCTCCGGCGCGCCGTTCTCGTCCATGTTGATGTGGGCGGTCGAGGCGCAGATGACTGCACCCCAGCGCGGCAGCAACGACTGCAGGGACAACACATTGGCACCAGTGCCGTTGAAGACGGGGAAGCACTCGATGCCTGCGCCGAAGTGCTGCTCCATGACTTCCTGGAGCCGTTCCGTGTACTGGTCCTCCCCGTAAGAGACCTGGTGGCCGCCATTGGCTGCGGCCAGGGCCGCCAGGATTTCAGGGTGGACGCCGGAGTAGTTGTCCGAGGCGAAACCGCGGACGGAGGGATCATGGAGGCGCCCAACGGCTTCCGCGTCGAGGGCAGCCGGGAATTCTTCTGTAGTGCTCGTCACTTGTTCATTCACGCTTTCAGTCTATTTGGCCAAGAGGAGGCGCTGTCCGTTCAGTTCCGATGCGGGCTGGTCGAAGAGCCCGACGGCGGCCGCCGCCAAGTCCTCGACATCCGTGTATCCGGGGAATTTCCGCTCCGGGTGTTCCCTCCGCATCGCCGCGTCCAGGAGCGACTTGACCACAAAGACGACGGCTGCGCTGTGCTGCTCCGTGGGTTCGTCCTTGTTTCCTGATTGATCGCGGCGGAAGCCGTCAGCCACGGCCAGGGTCCAGGTTTCCGCGGCAGCCTTGGCCGCCGCGTAGGTGGCGGCCCCGGCGGTAGGTGCGGCGACCGCCGTCGAACTCACCATGGCGAATCGTCCCTTGGGGGAGGACGCGAGATCCTTGTAGAAGATCCTGGAGACGTTTCTCAGGGTGGTGATGGCGCTTTGCTCAAGGGCGGCCCAGTCTTCGTCCGGCTGGTCTTCGATTCCCTTGGCGCCGCGCCACCCTCCCACCAGGTGGATCACGCCGTCGACCCTTTCCGTGCTCGCGTGGATCTCCGAGGCGAGTTCGCGCACGGACTCCAGGCGGGAAAGATCGCACACCAGGGGAGTGACGTCGCTGCCCGCTTCGGCCGCCGCGGCTCCGATGCGGGCCTCGTTCGAGCCGATCGTGAAGACCCGGTGCCCGGCCTGAGCCAAGGCACGGGCCACAGCGATGCCGGAGGAGTTGCTGCCACCGGTGACGACGACAGTCAGCAGCTCGCCGGTCATGAGGCTTCGGACTGCCCGGTGATACCGGTGGTTGATTCGATGATCGGACGCATTTTCTTCTCCAGTGCTTCGTAGAACATGGACAGGGGGAATTCGTCGTCGAGGACCTGGTCGGTGAGGCCGCGGGGCGGCCCATCGAGCGGCAGTGCCTCTGGGCCCTTCGCCCAGACCGATGCCGGGTGGGGAGTGACCGTACCGGAAATGAGCTTATACGCTGCGAGCCAGTGAGCGGCTTTGGGGCGGTCGATGGAGCGCCAGTACAGTTCTTCGATCCGGGCACCGAGCTCGATGACGATGTCGGCGGCCTCGTCCCAGTCGATGCTGAGCTTGCTGTCGGTCCAGTGCAGGACGTGGTGCTGGTGCATCCAGGCGAAGAGGAGCTGGCCGCCCAGGCCGTCGTAGTTGCGGACCCGGTTGCCAGTGATCGCGAAGCGGAAGATGCGGTCGAAGATGACGGCGTACTGGACGAGCTTCGCGTGGCGCCGCGCGTCGGGGGAAGCGTCCTCATCCTTCTCGATCCGGACGGATTCGCGGAAAGCTGTCAGGTCGCAGCGGAGTTCTTCGAGCGAATAGAGGAAGAACGGCATCCGCTGTTTGATCATGAACGGATCGAAGGGAAGGTCGCCGCGCATGTGGGTGCGGTCATGGATCAGGTCCCACATGACGAACGTCCGCTGCGTGAGTTCCTGGTCGTCCAGCAGCTCGGCGGCGTCTGCGGGCAGCTCAAGGGACGTCGTTGCAGCGGCTGCTTTGAGGACGCGGCGGAAGCGTGCGGCCTCGCGGTCGGCGAAGATGGCACCCCACGTGAAGGCAGGCGTTTCCCGCACTGCTACGGTCTCGGGAAAGAGCACGGCCGAATTGGTGTCGTACCCGGGGGTGAAGTCCAGGAAACGGATGGGCACGAACAGCTTGTTGGAGTAGTCGCCGGCTTCCAATGCGCCGATGAACTCGGGCCAGATCACCTCGATCAGGACCGCTTCCACAAGACGGCTCGTGCTTCCGTTCTGGGTGTACATGGGGAACACCACGAGGTGCTGGAGCCCGTCTTCGCGGTGTTCCTGCGGCTGGAAGGCCAGCAGCGAGTCGAGGAAGTCCGGGATCCCGAAGCCGCCGCCGGCCCAACGTCCGAAGTCCTCGACCAGGAGTTCAAGATAGGGAGCGTCGTGCGGGAACGCAGGAGCCAGGCTCTTGATGGCCTCCATGATGGTGGATGTGTACGCCCGGGCAGCCTCGTGGTGGAGGGAATCCTGGATGGAACCGTCCTGGCCTTGGAAGGCCTGGAGGGCAGTGGCCGCAGCCTTCAGGGAGATCCAGTCCTGATTGTCCGACGTGATGCGCGGACGGGTGGTGCTAACGGTGGTGGTCATCGTCGACGGTGCCTTTCCTCAAGAATCATTGTTCTGAGGTGAGCGTAACAAGCGGTCAGAGTCGCTAACTCAAAAGTGGCTCGAGCATAAGAAACTCTTGTGTAAGTGGTTCCGGCAGCCCCCGGAAGATCCAGCCCGGGGAGGGCTGGCCGTGGGGGACTGCCGGTAGCTTGGCGTTACTGCCCGGCCGCGGACTCGACAAGCTTGAGCGAAACGGAGTTTATGCAATAGCGCTGGTCAGTAGGTGTGCCGTAGCCCTCACCCTCGAATACGTGTCCCAAGTGCGAATCGCAATTGGCGCAGCGGACCTCCACCCGTTCCATTCCCAAAGTGCGGTCATGCAGGTAACGGACGGTGCCTTCAGCAAGCGGTGCCCAGAAGGACGGCCAGCCGCAATGCGAATCGAATTTCTCGTTGCTGGTGAAAAGCTCTGCGCCACATGCCCGGCACTGGTACACGCCTGCTGTATGGGTGTCCCAATACTCACCCGTGTACGGGCGTTCCGTTCCGGCCTGGCGAAGGACCCTGAACTCCTCCGGGGTAAGCTCCTCGCGCCACTCCGCGTCCGTTTTCTCCACGCATTGCCCGTCCTTCGGGACATCTTGGTGGGGAACCCCGGCCAGGGGGTCTGCGGCCTGGAAGTACTTCTTGTTGTCTGCAGTGCTCATGCTCTCTCAACGCTCACGAGTCGCCGATAAATCCCGAGCCCGCATAGAGATGCAGCACGGGCAACCCCAACTGGTCCTGGGCCTTGTTCGCCCAGTCTGTATGGAAGGTGTCGGCAATCGCATGCGGGCGGGTGACCACTACGGCCTGTGCCGCATTGAGTTCCTTGACCTTTGACACCAAGCCGGCCACGGCACCGCCGTCGACGATTTCACCTGTGACTCCGCCACCCAGCCCATCCAAGGCCGTGAGGGACGCTGACAGGGCCTCTGCAGCCTGGGCCCGCTCCGACTGGGGATCCGGTGCCTCTGCGATCAGATCCCGGAATGCCTTGGCTACTTCAAGCATCGAGAGGTTCTCAAGGAAGTCCACCAGCAAGTGCCGTTCGGTGTTCGCGGGCACCAGCACCACCAAGGGCGAGTCTCCGCCGTCGAGCAGTTTGGCAATATTGACGCGGTCGTCCGGGCCGAGAGGCTCTTCGGTAAGGATGACGATTGGATCACTCATGGCTACAGCGTAGACCTGAGCCGCGCCGGGTGGCATGGTTTGGCGCGGCAATTCTGTTCTTGCCGCCCCGCGGCCTCGCGGAGGAAACACCATGGAGGGCGCTGTTCAGAACACGGCCCCGCAACCGGGAGAATGGTCACATGGCATCCATGACCCGAGCTGCGCCAACCGTTGAGAACGGTGCGAAAATGTCCGCCCGCGCTAAATGGGCCGTTGCGGGGATCGTGGCCGGAAGCAGCATTGCCGGCTTGCTGGGCGCAGGGTCATCTGCGCTCGCAGCCTATTTCGCCCGGCGCGTCATTACCCCCTCAGTGCGCGAGGCCGACCAGGAAGTGTTGGCGGTGGTGCGTGGTGACAATGGTCTTCAGGTCATCCTCGCAGCCACCCCGGACACCACCATCGACGGCGTGTTCAGCCTCTACTTCGCGGGCGGGACAGGGTTCGCACGGATTGGGCGGATCGTGTCCTATTCGCCCGCGGAACGGACGGTGCAGCGCGAGGTCGAGGAAGTCTACAGCGGTGATCTGGCAACGGCCCGGCGCGCATGGTGGAGCGGCGCCGTCTACGACTCCCCGGCGGCGCTTGGCCTGGATTCGGAAGACATACAGATCGACGTCGAGGGTGGCAAAGCGCCTGCGTGGCTCATTCCGTCCGGCACGGGGAAGCCCGCGAAGGTGTGGGCGATCATGGTCCACGGCCGCGGTGCCACCCGCCTCGAAGGCTTGCGGGCAGTTCACACTGCGCGCGAACTCGGACTCGACAGCCTGCTGGTTTCCTACCGGAACGACGGCCTTGCGCCGTCTGCCCCCGACGGGCGTTACGGGCTGGGGTCCACCGAATGGCACGACGTCGACGCGGCCATTGAGTACGCGCTCGCCCATGGCGCCCACGAGGTGGTCCTCTTCGGATGGTCGATGGGCGGGGCGATCTGCCTGCAGACGGCCGATCTTTCGCACCACCGCCATGTGATCAGGGCCATGGTCCTGGACGCCCCGGTGATCAACTGGGTCAACGTCCTGGCACACCATGCCCAGATCAACAGGATTCCCTACGCGGTGGGTCGCTACGGGCAGTTGATGTTGGGGCACCCGTTAGGCCGGCGCCTCACCGGCCTGGCCGCTCCCGTCGACTTGAAGGCCATGGACTGGGATACCCGCGCCGTTGAACTGCGGACCCCGACGCTGGTGATCCACAGCGTGGATGATGAGTACGTTCCCTACGAACCCTCCGCCAGCCTCGCCGAAAAGAATCCGGAAATGGTCACCTTCGAGCCTTTCGAAGGCGCGCGCCACACAAAGGAGTGGAACGTGGACCCGCAGAAGTGGGAGCGGCTGGTGCGCTCATGGCTCGCTCCGCGCCTCGCGCCCCGCGGCGGGCCCGCGTCGGCCTGAGAGCCTTCGTGCCTGCGCTGCTCCCGGAGCTTGCTAGGGGCTCCCGATCGGGGCAGTCCGGGCGTTCGTGAGCCGGATGAGGTCCGCGGGGTCCAGTTCAATGTCCAAGCCGCGCCGTCCACCGGAAACAAGGACTGTTCCGAAGGCCAGGGCCGATTCGTCAAGGACGGTAGGCGATGCCTGGCGTTGCCCCAACGGAGAAATACCGCCCAGGACGTAGCCGGTGCGTCGCTCGGCCGTTTTAGGATCGGCCATGGTGGCCTTCTTCGATCCGAGGGCCGCTGCGATTGCTTTGAGGTCCAGGGTGCCACTCACCGGAACGATGCCCACGGCGAGTTTGCCTTCAATGTCCACCATCAAGGTCTTGAACACCCGGTCGGGATCGATACCCAGGACCTCGGCCGCCTCAAGCCCGTAGCTGGCTGCCGAAGGATCATGCGCGTACGGGTGCAGGGTGAACGGAACGCCGGCCGCAGCCAGTACGGCTGTGGCCGGCGTTCCCTGTGAAGCCTGTTTCTTGGCCATTCCCGGTATCCCGGATCAGGACAACAAGCGGTCCGCTGCGGCGACCTTGCGCTTGATCCGCCCCAGCATGGCCGTCATGCCGCGCATGCGCAACGGCGTGATTGCCCGGGTGAGGCCCAGCAGTTCCGGCATGTCATCCGGAACAGCCAGGATCTCTGCGGCAGTCAGCCCATCCAGGCCTTCGTGCAGAACCCCCGCGAACCCGCGCGTGGTGGGCGCCTCCGGCGGTGCCTTGAAGAACAAACGGTAGGCGACGCCGTCGGGGTTCTTTTCCTGCTCTATGGTCAGGAACAGCGGCGACTGGCACTCCACCACTTGCTCCAGGAGTTCAGGGTGGTCCAGCAGCCGTTCCGGCAAGCCCGGGAGCCCGCGCGAGAACTCAAGCAACAGCTGAAGGCGATCGGGCTCGGTCAACGCCTGGAAGTCATCGACAATTTCCGCCAATGCGGCGGGCAAAGTATTGGTACTCATCACTTCCAGCTTACGCAAGTCCGGGCCGCTCTGGCCCCCGTTGCTTCAATATGGCAAAGCCAATAGGGCAAGGCACGGAGATTCCGGACTACTTTCCGGCGAATGCGGGTACGGAGCCCCGCTCAGCGCCCTTGACGATCGGGACGCGCACTGCGTTGCCCCACTCCGTCCAGGAACCGTCGTAGTTGCGGACCGTTTCGAAACCAAGCAGGTACTTCAGTGCGAACCAGGTGTGGCTGGAACGCTCGCCGATGCGGCAGTAAGCCACGACGTCGTCGCCTTCCGTGAGGCCGGCTTCCCCGAGATAGAGGGCCTCAAGTTCGGTCCGGTTGCGGTAGGTGCCATCTTCGGCAGCGGCGCGTGCCCACGGGATGGAGGCTGCGGTGGGAATGTGGCCACCGCGCAGGGCGCCCTCTTCGGGGTAGGCGGGCATGTGGGTGCGCTGGCCGGTGTATTCCTCGGGGGATCGGACGTCGATCAGCGGCTTGCCAAAGTGAGCCAAGACGTCATCCTTGAAGGCGCGGATCGGGGCGTCGTTCCGTTCGATCACGGGGTACTCGCCCGGGGCGGGCTGGGGGACGTCGGTGGTGATCTCGCGGCCTTCTGCGATCCATTTGTCGCGGCCGCCGTCCAGGAGGCGGACGTCTTCGTGCCCGAAGAGCGTGAAAACCCAGAGCGCGTAAGCGGCCCACCAGTTGGACTTGTCGCCGTAGATCACCACGGTGGTGTCCCGCGAGATGCCTTTGGCGGCTGCCAGCGCAGCGAACGCTTCACCGTCGACATAATCCCGGGTGACTTCATCGTTCAGGTCCGTGTGCCAGTCGATCTTGACTGCGCCCGGAATGTGGCCGGTCTCGTACAGGAGGACGTCTTCGTCGGATTCGACAACAACCAGCTTGCCGTCGCCGAGCGCGCCGCCTTCAAGGGCTGCGGCGAGCCACTCGGTGGACACCAGACGTTCTGGGTGGGCGTACGCGGCGAACTTTTCGTTCTGTTCAACGGGGTAGGACATTGGCATGGCCTTTCACTGACACTTGCACTGACACCGGGCGGCGCCGGGCGAGAGGACGTGCCCGGCATTGATCCCACATTATCGAGGGCAGGGGACTAAAGCTCCTCCCCGTTCATATGGTGAAATATGGCCTTCATCACGTGTCCGCCCGGGGCACGCCATAGCCGGTATTCTTGCTGGGGACTTACGACACGAAGAACGGACCGCCTTGGTACAGATCGAACAGCTCGCCGCGCGCACGCCGGCGGTCTCAGTGGATGAGATTCTGAAGGGTTTCTACCCTTCGCCACGGTTCGGAGAGGTGTCCTTCAAAAGCTACCGGCCTGATCCGAACCAGCCCAGCCAAGCGGCGGCGGTCAAGGCCCTGGAAGCGTTCGGATCGACGGTGGGAGCCGGTGACGGAGACGGCCTGTTCAAACGCCTCTTCAGCAAGAAGGTCAACGGCAGGGCCGGGATCTACCTCGACGGCGGATTCGGCGTCGGAAAGACCCACCTGCTGGCTTCCCTGTGGCACTCGGCCCCGGGACCGAAAGCCTTCGGAACATTCGTGGAGTACACCAACCTGGTAGGTGCCCTGTCCTTCCGCAAGACCGTGGAAGCCTTGAGCAGCTACAAGCTCGTCTGCATTGACGAATTCGAGCTCGATGATCCGGGCGACACAGTGCTGATGTCCCGCCTCATGCGTGAACTGGCCGACGCCGGCGTGAAGCTCGCTGCCACGTCCAACACTCTGCCCGGGTCACTGGGCGAGGGCCGCTTTGCCGCCGTCGACTTCCAACGGGAGATCCAGGTCCTCGCGGACCAATTCGATGTTGTCAGGATCGACGGGGAAGACTTCAGGCACCGCGGCCTGCCCGCCGCTCCGGCACCCTTGAAGACCGAAGACCTCAAGCGGCAGATGCACGCCGAGTTCGATGGGCAGACCGTGGCGGTGGACGATTTCCGCGGCCTGATCGACCACCTCGCCGGCGTCCACCCCAGCCGCTATCGCAAGCTGATCGCAGGCATCGATGCGGTTGTCTGGCGGGATGTGGAAACCATCACGGAGCAGGCCGTTGCCCTTCGCTTCGTGGTGCTGGCCGACCGTTTGTACGACAAGGACGTCCCGATCCTTGCCAGCGGCGTGCCCTTCGACAAGCTGTTCACCGAGGATATGATGACCGGCGGGTACATGAAGAAGTACTTCCGCGCCGTGTCCCGTCTGACCGCCCTGGCGCGTGAGGGCCAAAACCACGAGCCCTCGTAGGGACCCTGCTGCCCCACAGATTGGGGCAGGCCCTTTCGTGTCGACTGCGTCGCCACGTAGGGACCCTGCTGCCCCACAGATTGGGGCAGGCCCTTTCGTGTCGACTGCGTCGCCACGTAGGGACCCTGCTGCCCCACAGATTGGGGCAGGCCCTTTCGTGTCGACTCCGTCGCCACGTAGGGACCCTGCTGCCCCACTCTAGGGGCCACTCTAGTTTTGGGGTTCCCTGTCTTTCAGGACCCAACGCACCAGGATTCCGGCGGCAAGTGCCCAGAATGCGGCGCCGATCCCTGCGAAACTGAGGCCAGAGGCTGCGATCAGGAACGTCACGGAGGCTCCGATGCGTTCCTCGGCGATAGCCAGCGCCGAAGCGATGGCGGAAGCCATCGTGCCCAGCAGGGCCAACCCCGCCACGGCCTCCAGGAGCCCGGGCGGTGCCGCCGCCACGACGGTCACCAACGCGGCGGAGAAGGCTGCCAACGCGAGGTAGGCCAGGCCTGAAGTGAAGGCCGCGATCCAGCGCCGGCTCCGGTCTTCACCCGCTTCTTCTCCGGCGGCCAGCGCAGCGCTTAACGCGGCCAGGTTGATCGCATGTCCACCAAAGGGAGCCCCAAGCGCAGTCCCTGCCCCGGTCACCAGCATCGACTGGCGCCACGGGACGGTGTAGCCGAAGGACCTCAGCACAGCCACTCCCGGAATGTTCTGGGAAGCCATGGTGACAATGAACAAGGGCAAGGCGATGCCGGCCACCGCACTGGGCGTGAAGGCCGGGGTGGTCCAATGCAACTCAGGCAACAGCCGGTTCATGGGAATGCCCACGCCGTTGACCACGATGTAGATTCCGATGACGGCGAGGGCTACCAACAGCGCAGCAGGGACCGACCAGCGGGGCGCCAGCTTCATCGTGACCAGCCAGCAGAGGATTACGGGCGCCACCAACAAAGGGGCAGTGCCCAAGGCCTTGAACGGGGCAAGGCACAGGGACAGAAGCACCCCGGCGAGCATCGCCTGCGCGAGGGCCGTGGGAATCCTCGCCATCAGCTTGCCAAGCGCCGGAATGAGTCCCGTGAGGGCGATCAGTACGCCAGCGATGAGGAAGGCGCCGACGGCGGCCGGCCACCGGCCGTCGGGCACTCCGGCTCCCGCGAGCAACGCCGCGCCGGGAGTCGACCACGCAAGCGTGACGGGCAAGCGGGACCGCCAAGACAACCAGAGCACGCCTAGCCCGAAGGTGAGGGTGAGGGCAAGGAGTCCGCTGGCGGCCTGTTCCTGTGTGGCGCCAACGGCCCGGAGACCTGCGAGCACCACCGCGAAAGATGAGGTGAAACCGACCAGCGCGGTCACAACTCCCGCCACAAGCGGACGGGAGAGCTGCCGGGAAGGGGAAGCCGGACGTGACTGTGCGGTGTGGAGAGGTGACGCTGGCATAGTCCCTCACGTTACCGGAGCAGCGGTCCGTCTGCCGAGGCGGTAGCGGTTAAACGCCAAGGGCACCGGCGGCGCCTCGCGGCGGGACCGGTGCCCCGTTGACGTAACTGTATTCGGGAGCTCTGGCCGGCGGAACCGGCTATGGAGCCTCATTGGCGGAGGGAGCTGTCCAGGCCGTAACCCTTTCAGCAAAACCGTCGAGGTTGCCCACGAACTCGGAAGCGGCTCTCTGAACCGCATCTAGTCGTCGATAAATCGGCGGTCTATTCGATGCCGTCCTTGATGGCTTCTTCACTGCCACCAACGAGGTCCTGAACTTTGCCCTTCAGACCGTCAAGTAATCCCACGGGCACCTCCCTTCGATCGCGGAGCCAGTTCGCTCCTCCGTTCTCGATCCTAACCCGAGACCTTGGAGGTGCCAAGGGATAATTTGACTGGGATGTCAAACGAATCGTCGAAAGGTTACAACTGCTGGTTCCCGGAGGCAGAAAGTTGCTGGTGGCGGGGGCTGTCCGGATTCATGAGCGAATGCTTCCGGCCGTAGCTGAAGTAGATGACCAGTCCAATGACCAGCCACACCACAAAACGCAGCCAGGTTTCCCAATGGAGCTCGACCATAAGGAAGCCGGACGCCAGCATGCCGAAGGCCGGAACCACAGGCATGAACGGCAGCCGGAAGGTGCGGGGCGCGTTGGGCTTCTTGTAGCGGAAGATGATGACTGACAAGCACACCACCACAAACGCCGCGAGGATGCCGATATTGGTCAGGTCGGCGACGGCCTTGATGGGGAATACCCCGGCGAGCAAAGCCGAGGCGACGCCTGCGATCCACGTGACGCGTTGCGGGGTGCCGTGCTTGTCGGTTCCCGCAAACCAGCCTGGAAGCAGGCCGTCGCGGCTCATCGAGAACCAGACGCGGGTGACGCCCAGGAGGAAGGTCAGCATCACGGTCAGGATGGACAGCACCGCGAACACGGAAATGATGGTGGCGATAACGGGCAGACCGACGCCGGTGAAGGCCGAGGCGAAACCGGCGGTCGGATTGATGTCCTTGTAGTTCTGCATGCCGGTGAGCACCAGCGTCGCCGCAACGTAGAGGAGCATGGCGATGACAAGCGAGAGGACGATTGCCTTCGGCATGTGCTTCTTTCCGTCAGTCGCTTCCTCCGCGGCGGTACTCATCGCGTCGTAGCCGAACACGGCGAAGAAGACCGTGGCAGAGCCGGCAAGGACCGGGCCGAAGCCACTGGGCATGAACGGGTTGTAGTTGTTGGTGTTGATGTAGAAGATGCCCAGGCCGATGATGAACAGGATCAGGACAACCTTGATGGCCACCGCCACGAGTTCGAAGCGGCCAAACGCCTTGGTTCCGCGGCTCAGGATCCAGGTGACCAGCAAGCAGACCAGGATGGCCGGAAGGTTGATGACCCCGCCCTTTCCCTCGTCAACGGTGGAGGTCATCCAGGCGGGCATGTGGATGCCGATCCCGGAGAGGAACGCGTCAAAATAGCCGGAGATACCGATCGCGACGACGGCGACGATCGCGATGTACTCCAGCAGCAGGTCCCAGCCGATGAACCAGCCGATGACCTCGCCCAAGGCAACGTAGCCATAGGTGTAGGCGGACCCGGCGCGGGGGATCATGCCGGCGAATTCCGCGTAGGAGAGTGCCGCGGCCGCTGACGCAAGGCCCGCGACCAGGAACGAGATCAGCACGGCGGGGCCGACGCCGGGGGTGTCTTTGCTCCCGTGCGCCACGAGGCCGGCCAGAGAGAAGATCCCGACGCCGATGATGCCGCCGACGCCGATGGCTGTCAGTTGCCAGAGGCCCAGGCTTTTGAAGAGTCCGCTGTGCTTGCTTTCCTCCTCGATGTCGTCAATGGGTTTCTTCCTCATGATCGAACGGACGAGTGTTTGTTGATTCACGGTGTGCTCCTGCCTTGTGGCGTGGACGAATGAGTGCCCGAAGAAAAGTATGCGATCTAAATCACATTGGATAAAGTGATTTTTGCTGAGTGGTATTGATCAGTTCTGCTGATCTTTCCGGTAGGCGTTGGCCAAAACGTGTGTATGGGAGGGGCTTGCTTCCCGGTGCTGGCGGGTGAAGTTCGGGGATGACCAACGGACGCTGTCGGATTCTGCTGGATCATTCTCTTCGCCGAAGTTGCCGGTCCTGTGATTCCGTGGGCCGGCATTTGTCCATTCGAATGATTGAGCAGAATCCGACATCCGAGCGACGACAATCCCGGGACGGACATGACCGCCCGGGGCCGAGCGCTACAGCAAAAGCTGAGCGACACGCCAAATCCCTGTCGACACCTGTATTCAGGTGTCGACAGGGATCTACCGCATCCCCAGGTAATTTGCGCGTCGCGAAATAGTCCGGTTATAGGACAAAACGTATGTATGGGAGGGGCTTGCTTCCCAGTGTTGGCGGGCGAATTTCGGGATAGCTAAGCTTTGGAAGCTTAGGGTGGATGGTAGCCAGCGGCCAGGTTACGGCCACCGTTTCGGGGTAGACGGCCCGTGTCGGGCGTCTCTGCGGGCACAAAAAAGCAGCTCACGCGGAGCTGCTTGGATGCTGTCACTGCTATCGGCCAGTGGAACTGGCCCGATATCCAGGAAATGGAGCGGACGACGAGATTCGAACTCGCGACATCCACCTTGGCAAGGTGGTGCTCTACCAGCTGAGCTACGTCCGCACATGATGGTCATCCGGCCGGGCCGGACGTTCATCAACAAGCAAGTTGCCTTGCCTTGGTGGGCGATACTGGGATCGAACCAGTGACCTCTTCCGTGTCAGGGAAGCGCGCTACCGCTGCGCCAATCGCCCGGATCGGCATAAGCCGGCCGGCCCGTTGCCGGGACCTTAAAATAGGAGAGCGGACGACGAGATTCGAACTCGCGACATCCACCTTGGCAAGGTGGTGCTCTACCAGCTGAGCTACGTCCGCACATGATGGTCATCCGGCCGGGCCGGACGTTCATCAACAAGCAAGTTGCCTTGCCTTGGTGGGCGATACTGGGATCGAACCAGTGACCTCTTCCGTGTCAGGGAAGCGCGCTACCGCTGCGCCAATCGCCCAAATGCAATCCGGCCTGGACCGGAAACCAAGGTTTTCACCGAGGTGGGTACGGGATTCGAACCCGTGTATACGGCTTTGCAGGCCGCTGCCTCGCCTCTCGGCCAACCCACCGTGTAAGCACGATTCCTGGGGTTCCAAGAAGTCAATGCCGTGACAGTGTCCTGCGAGCGGACGACGAGATTCGAACTCGCGACATCCACCTTGGCAAGGTGGTGCTCTACCAGCTGAGCTACGTCCGCATTGTCTTCTTCGGCGGCCTGCCCGCAGGGGGCATTCCGTCGCTTTCCGACGAGTAAAAACTCTATAGGAGGTTCCGGGAAACTCCAAATCGATCTGTCCGAGTTGTAGGCAATAGCCGCTAGTTCCTTGAATTGGCGCGGTTTTTACGAGTTACACCGATGTGATTCGTGGGCATTTTCCTGGTTGTTGCCTGATCCGTTGGGCCGTGACGGGCCTGAGTCCCGACGTCGAATGCGACCCGGCGATCGGTGAGTCGCAGGGGGACTTCTCCTGACGTTTTCCCGATTTTTGAATTCCGGCCGGGGTCGGTTAGTCTTCTTGTGCACGGGCGATTGGCGCAGTGGTAGCGCGCTTCGTTCACACCGAAGAGGTCACTGGTTCGAACCCAGTATCGCCCACCAAGAAGAGGTCCTGTGCGAAACATGGTTCATGTTTCGCACAGGACCTCTTGTCGTTGCTCGTGGGTTCTTCGCCCAATCATGCATGGGGCGAAGCCCTTACCACCCGGTTCCTTCCGAGCGACTTGGCTTCGTAGAGGGCAGCATCGGCGGCCGCAATCATCGCGGTGAGGTCGACGGCGTCGAACTCAGTTGCGGTGACCCCGTAACTCACCGTTGGAATGTGGATGTCGTCGACGTTTTTGGCTGTCGCCAAAGAGCGATTGATATCAGCCGCGATGATTTCAGCCCGCTCCTGACTGGCTCCCGGCAAGAGCAAGATGAACTCTTCGCCCCCATACCTTCCCACCAGGTCCGTGGATCGTACAGACTCGGTGCACGCAACCGCGAACGCCTGTAGCGCGGCGTCCCCGGCGGCATGACCGTACTCGTCATTGATCGCTTTGAAGTGGTCCAGGTCGGCCAGGATCAAGGAAGCGACGGAGTTCGTAGTGCGCAGGCGCTCGAGTTCCTTCGTTGCCAGGTCCATGAAAGTTCCGCGATTGAGAAGCCCGGTCAGGTTGTCACGGGCAGCGCGTTCGCTGAGCCGGTTGATCAACTGGTCGTTGCTCAGGGCGGTCATGCTGAAAGACACGGCAACCAGAAGTATCAGCGTGACCAGGCTGGCAATCGACGGGCCAAAATACATGCGGAAGGTCGGCCCGGTTGGACCTTCGACAAGGTAAACGGCCAGGCGGCAGAAATAGTACGCGGCAAGGAATCCCGCGGCCAACGCCATCGACTTGTGCACATGGGAGTAGCTGGAATCCAGCAGCCACAGATCGCGCGACGCCAACGCGATGCCCAACGTCATGAATCCCAGATATACCAAGCCCCCGGACCAGGTGTTGTGACCGGGGCTCTCCAATACGGACGCGAGGGCCGTGATTCCACAGGCCGTAGCAAACTGCCATCTTGGCGGCGGCAACATCCTCAAAGACCGGGCGCCGGTCCACACACTCAGCGCTCCAGCCACCAAGAGGACGTTCCCCGAGGGATTTGCCCAGACTTGGTGTGGCGTCCCGTTGAGAAGGAAGGCCAGGTTTCCAGCAAGGAAGAACAAGAGGGCGATGCACCACCACCCGTTGTAGGACGACCGTGTGCGCCTGAACGATGCATAGAACAAGAGGAGCAGGGTGAGAGCGACCACGCCAAGGGCGACTCGCAGTGTTGTTATATCGAGGACCAAGATTCGCTCCCGTAGCCGAGGACGTGACCAATTATGGCATCGGGAGCGAAAGAATCCGGTACGCCATGCATGAAGGCCCTGGTTGCGGGGCGGAGCGGCGATTGCTTTTGTATTTGATCAAAGCGGATTTGTTGCTTTGGCGATTACTTCTGGGCTCAGGGCGAGATCGGCATTGAGGATTTCGAAACCAAGGATATGTCCGTCTCTGTCCAAATCAACCACAATCTGGCCGTCCCCGCCCGGAAGGTCAATGGGGCCAAGCTGGCGTACCGATGAACCATCTTCGATCGCTCCGAGCAATGAACATAGGCGGCCCGTGCTTCACGGTCGTAAGAAATTCGCATATTCAGATCACCGCTTGGTCACCGTGATGATGTTTCCTGTTCGGTTGTCTACGATCTCCCGAATTCCGTTTGCGCCCGTTCCCTGTGTGAAGACAGCGGT
The DNA here is from genome assembly GCF_030209835.1 of Arthrobacter sp. efr-133-R2A-120. GTDB lineage: Bacteria > Actinomycetota > Actinomycetes > Actinomycetales > Micrococcaceae > Arthrobacter. The sequence goes on from NZ_JARVRF010000011.1 coordinate 91,711, forward strand.
GCCGCGGTTGCCTGCGGTTCTCACACCGTTTTGGATCCGGTTCATTGGCGTGAGCTACAGCTTTCGGAGATGCTTTCAGCATTTTGAAGTTGGTTGTCGGCTAACGGCGAAAATGACTGCTCTGCTCTGAAAGAAATGAGTGGTAGCGATCCGCCGGCGGCGGTCATGACCGTTGGTGGTCAGGTACGGGGAGGGACTCACCGATCGACGGAGCGTTCTTCCGTCCGCAGCCACTAAGGCTCCGCATCTTCTTGTCAGCGGTGTGTGAAAGAGTTTTCCTATGACAGATCCACTGCTTGCCCATGCCACCGAATACGGCCGGATGTATGCTCGGTCCACGTCCGAGACCTTCTCGGTCCCTTCCATCACCACGGTGATCGGCCAGCAGGCCCACTCCCTGGACGGCTGGTTCGGCTACATGGGTGCCAGCAGCTTGGCGAAGGACCCCGAGCTACCACAACATCTGTCCAGTCCTGCCAAGATGAGGCAGGCCGTCAACAAGGCAGCCAAGGCTGCGGAGGTGTACCGGGACGACGCTGCACGCCGTGGCGACCGCGTGCATAACTACTGCGAGCAAGTGGCTCTCCGCGCCCTCGGACGCGCCCACCGCGTGAAGGAAACGCGCGACGAGCTCGCTTCGAACGGCGAGGAAGCCTTCGCGGCCGGCTTCGACGAATGGTGGGAGTTGTATCGGGTGGAGCCCATTGCGCCTGAGATCACAGTGTGGAACTCAAGCGTTGGCTACGCCGGAACCCTCGACCTCGTCGCCAAAATCAACGGCAGGATCTGCCTGATCGACTACAAGACCAAAGGCACCACTCGCGATGGAACAGTGAAACCCCTCGACGACAAGGTGGTGATGCAGCTGGTTGCGGGCATGAAGGCTGAGGAAAGCCTCGTGGATCCTGTGGCAGGGGAGTGGGAGCCCTGGAAATACGGTGAAAACCCGGTACTGCTTGCGGTGGCTATCGGCGAGACGGAAGTGCGTCCCCAGCGGGCCAACCCGGACGTCCTCAAGCACCATTGGTGGAAGTTCTGCGCCTTGAAGCGGGTGTGGGAAATGTCTGCCGACGTAGCCGCAGCCGGGACGGCGCTGCTCCCTGTAGCTCCGCCGTCGTACCCCGCCGCCGCGGCGCCCGCAGGCTCAACTAAACTGGCCTAGGCCCCTTTTGCGGGGACCGAAGCTTCGCCGATCGTGAGGAAAGACAGCACATGGCCATTTTGAGTATCCGTATCATCGGCGACCCCGTGCTCCGCACGGTTGCTGATCCAGTCACGGAATTCGGGCCTGAGCTCGCCAAACTCGTGTCGGATATGACCGAGACCATGGAAGACGTGGACGGTGCAGGGCTCGCCGCTCCGCAGATCGGCGTCAGCCAGCGGGTCTTCACTTATCGGATCGGCGGCGTGGAGGGCCACATCATCAACCCCGTACTGGAAAACAGCGATGACTTCCAGCCTGACGAAGTAGAAGGCTGCCTCTCCATTCCCGGCCTCGCGTTCCCGGTTCGCCGCCGCCGGACCACCCGCGCCACCGGCGTGGACATGAACGGCAACCCGGTGTCCGTTGAGGCAGAAGGCATGCTCGCCCGCTGCTTCCAGCACGAGACCGACCACCTGGACGGGATCCTTTTCACCGACCGGCTGGAGGGTGAGGACCGCAAAACCGCCCTCCGGGCCATCCGCGCGGCGAACTACCACTCCGTGACTGAACGGACCACCGCCAAGAGGGCCAACACCGTGGGCTCGAGCTTCGGCAGCTTCGGGGCCGCCGAATGAGGGTGCTTTTCGCGGGCACCCCGGCTGTCGCCGTCCCTTCCCTTGACGCCCTGGTCGAGGCGGGATTCGAGATCGTCGCCGTGCTGACCAGGCCGGACGCCCCGACCGGCCGCAAACGGATCCTGACGCCGTCGCCCGTCGCGGCACGTGCGGCTGAACTTGGCATCGACATCATCCACGCCTCCAAGGTGGATGCCGGGACCACCGAGCGGATCGCTTCGTATGAGCCGGACGTCGCCGCGATCGTCGCCTACGGAGGCCTTGTCCCCAAGGCAGCGCTCGGAGTGCCGCGCCACGGCTGGATCAACCTCCATTTCTCCCTCCTTCCGGCCTGGCGCGGCGCCGCGCCGGTCCAGCGTTCAGTCATCGCCGGTGACGACATCACCGGAGCCGCTACCTTCCTCCTGGAAGAAGGACTCGACACCGGACCGGTCTTCGGGACGTTGACGGAAGCCGTCCGCCCCGGAGACACGGCGGGCGACTTGCTGGAGCGGCTCTCGCGCAGCGGCGCGGTCCTGCTCACCCAGACACTATCCGCCGTCGAGTCCGGCAACGCGGCCCCCATGCCCCAGCAAGGAGATGTCTCGCTAGCGCCCAAACTGACGCTCGATGACGGCCGGCTCGACTGGACGCAACCGGCCCTCGCCATCAACCGCAGGTCCCGTGGCGTCACGCCCGAACCGGGAGCGTGGACCATGCTCGACGGGCAGCGCGTCAAGCTGGAACCCGTCGGGTTGCGCCCGGACATCCGGGACCTTGCACCCGGCCAGGTTCGGCTTGACGGCAAGAACGTCCTGGTCGGAACCGGATCCCATGCAGTCCAACTCGGGCGGATCCAGCCTGCGGGCAAAAAGATGATGCCGTCGGCCGATTGGGCCCGTGGTTTGGCAACACCAGAAAGCGTGGAATTCGAATGAATGAGTCCGGCCGGCGCGGCCCCAATAACGGTGGGAACAGGGACGGCGGGGGCCACGGCAACCGCGGTCCCCGCGGCGAAAGCAACCGCAACGCCCAAGGCCGCGAACGCAACAGGGGCCCGCAACGCGGTTTCTCCGCCAACGCACCGTCGCAGCGGACCCGGCGAGCGGATCCGGCACGATTGGTGGCGTTCGAAGTCTTGCGCGCAGTCGCTTCGGAAGACGCGTATGCGAACCTCGTGCTGCCGTCACGGATCCGTCACCACCACCTCGACAAGCGCGACGCCGGATTCGCCACCGAGCTGAGCTACGGGGCACTGCGCGGCCAGGGGATGTACGACGCCGTCCTCGCCAAGTGTGTCGACCGGCCGCTCGCCCAACTCGATCCGGCAGTCCTTGATGCGTTGCGCCTTGGTGCCCACCAATTGCTCGCCATGCGCGTTCCTGCCCACGCCGCACTCGACCAGACTGTCGGGCTGGCACGCGCGGTCATCGGAGCCGGCCCGTCGTCGCTCATCAACGCCGTGCTCCGGAAAGTCACCGCCAGGACCCTCCCGGAGTGGCTCGACCACCTGCTGGAAAACGAGACCGACGAAACCAGGATCGCCTCCGTACGCCATGCGCACCCGGAATGGATTGTCCGGGCACTGCGCCAGTCGCTCGTCATGCATGGACGTCCCGCGAGCGAAATCAACGAACTTCTCGAAGCCGACAACGCGGCCCCCGTGGTGAACCTGGTTGCGCTGCCCGGCATCGGCAATCTCGATGAAGCCCTTGAGAACGGGGCCACTCCCGGTGAACTCGTCATCGACTCGGCGCTCTCCAGCGGTGGGGACCTCGGGCGTATGTCCTCCATCCGCGAAGGCACCACGCGCGTCCAGGACGTCGGATCCCAGTTGGTAGCCCGCGCCGTCGCCGGTGTGGACCTCGGACAAGCGGCCAAGGACGGCGAGAAGTGGCTGGACCTGTGCGCCGGACCCGGTGGCAAGGCCGCGCTGCTGGCCGCCCTCGCCCATCAGGAAGGCGCGACCCTCCTGGCCAATGAACCCGCGGAACACCGGGCAAAGCTGGTCAGCCAAGCACTCACCGCGGTTCCGGCGGACGCCTGGAGCGTGCGGGTAGGCGACGGTCGCGACGTCGGCAAGGAACAACCGGAAACTTTCGACCGCGTGCTGGTCGACGTTCCCTGCAGCGGCCTTGGCGCGCTGCGCCGCCGCCCCGAATCACGCTGGCGCCGGACCCCCAAGGACCTTGCCGACCTCGGTCCGTTGCAGCGGGAATTGCTCAACTCGGCCATCGACGCCGTCAAGCCGGGGGGAGTAGTGGCCTACGTGACGTGCTCCCCGCACCCTGCCGAAACCACCGCCGTCGTCAGCGATGTGCTGCGCAAGCGGGACGACCTGGAGCAGATCGACGCCGGCGCGGCCTTGGACGCAATCAGCCTGAACGGCAACCTGGGCGCCGGCCACGAGTTGACCGCCCAATTGTGGCCGCACGTGCATCAAACCGATGCGATGTTCCTGGCGCTCATCCGGAAGAAGCCGTAACCTTCGGCGCCTTTCCCCGGCTGAAAGTCCCGCGTGCCTAAGCTGGAGAGTTGCCAAAACCACTAGACCGCCACCAACACTGAGGGAACTGCCTTGACTGAGTGCTGTATCAACCCGAGCATCCTGTCCGCGGACTTCGTGAACCTGGAAGCCGAGCTGAAGAGAATCAGCAACGCCGATGCAGTCCACGTCGATGTCATGGACAATCATTTTGTCCCGAACCTGACGCTCGGGCTGCCGGTCGTGGAGCGGATCCAGGCTGTGAGCCCGGTCCCGCTCGACGCCCACCTGATGATCGCCGACGCCGACCGCTGGGCGCCGGCCTACGCCGACGCCGGCGTGGCTTCCGTGACCTTCCATGCCGAAGCGGCGATGGCTCCCATCAAGCTCGCCCGTGAGCTCCGGGCCCGCGGTTCGAAGGCAGGGATGGCCCTTCGTCCGGCCACGCCGGTGGAACCATACCTGGACATGCTCAGCGAACTGGACATGCTCCTCATCATGACTGTGGAACCGGGCTTCGGCGGGCAATCCTTCCTGGACGTCACGCTGCCCAAGATCCGTCGGGCGCGTGCCGCGATCGACGGATCCGGTATCGGCGTCGCAATCCAGGTTGACGGCGGCGTGACGGAGGAGACCATTGTCCGGGCAGCCGAAGCCGGCGCAAATGTGTTCGTTGCCGGCTCCGCCGTATACGGCCATGAGGACCCTGCTGCCGCTATTGAGCGGCTGCGCGCTGCCGGCCTCGCGGCAATGTGACAAGAATGACGCAATTGCCTACATATTGCTCCGGGAATACATCGGCCATTGCCCCAGTTGTGTCAGAATAGCAACACACATACGTGCTCCGGGGTCGGTGTAATTCCGAACCGGCGGTTATAGTCCGCGACCCGCGAGCCATCGCGTTTCCTTCACCGGAATCACGACGGCGGACGGTTGAACTGGTGGAATTCCAGTACCGACAGTTAAAGTCTGGATGGGAGAAGCACGTACAGTCATGCTTGGGCGCTCCGTGCGCCCGGCATCGCGCTGTCGTACACCCCCGGAGCCATCGCGGCACTCGAGGGAAGGAACGACATGGACTTTCTGCGATGGCTCTTCGAAGCACAGATTCCCGTAGGCGGATCTGTGCTTGTTCTTCGCGAAGTGCTAGGCAATATTTTCGGGCTCGCCAGCGCCCTGGGCGGCATGCGCCGCAAAGTCTGGGCATGGCCCGTCGGGATCGCAGGCAACCTGCTCCTGTTGACGGTCTTCCTTGGCAACGTCTTCGGTGCCGCCTCGCCTGCAACCCTTTGGGGCCAGGCCGGACGCCAGATCATGTTCATCAGCGTCGCCGTCTACGGCTGGTACCGCTGGCGCCAGGGCCTCCAAGCAGGGACCCACGGCCGCGCCATTGTGCCCGGCTGGGCAAGCCCCAGAGTACGGATCGGAATGGTGGCCGCCATGATTGCGGGAACCGCCGCCCTGACTCCCGTCTTCGATTCCATGGGTTCCTACCCGCCCGTGTGGGCAGACGCCTGGACCTTCATGGGCTCACTCCTGGCGACGTATGGGATGGCACGCGGCTGGACAGAATTCTGGTTGATCTGGGTTGCCGTCGACATCGTGGGAGTCCCGCTGCTTTTCAGCGCAGGCTACTTTGCCAGCGCCTTCATGTACCTCTTTTACGGATTCTTCACGCTCGCCGGATTCTTCGTCTGGTGGCGCGCAGACCGACGTGAAAGCCGGCCGCTCAGGCCAACTGCCGAGCCGGAACCTGCAGGAGCCCTCTCATGAGCGACGCCATTAACCCGGATTTCTCGGACGCTGAGTCGGCGGCCATGGAGACTGCCCTGCACGTGGCCCTCCGGGGACACCGTGGCGCCAATCCCTTGGTGGGAGCGGTTGTGCTCGGGCCCAACGGAGAGCAGCTCATCACCGGCTACCACCGCGGCGCCGGCACGCCACACGCAGAGGCGGATGCGATCGCGAAGGCGAAGGCAAAGGGCTTGGACCTCGCAGGGACAACCATGGTGGTGACCCTGGAGCCTTGCAACCACATAGGGCGCACGGGACCGTGCACCAAGGCGATCATCGACGCTGGCATATCCCGCGTGGTTTATGCCGTCGATGATCCCCACGATCCGGCCGCGGGAGGTGCCGGCACACTCCGTGCTGCCGGTGTGGACGTGCGGTCCGGGCTGGCCGCCGCCGAGGCCTTGAAGCTGAACCGCGAGTGGTTCAATGCCGTGGAGGCGAGGCGCCCGTTCGTCACGCTTCATATTGCCCAGACCCTGGACAGCAGGATCGCGGCGACCGACGGGACCAGCCAATGGATCTCCAGTCCGGAATCGCTGGCCGACAACCACGGACTGCGCCGCTTGATAGACGCCATTCTGGTGGGTACCGAAACCGTCCTGGTGGACAACCCGCGGCTGACGGCGCGGGAAGAGAACGGCGATGAATCGCAAAGCCAGCCACTCCGGGCCGTCATGGGGCTGCGGGAGGTCCCAGCGGATGCGGCGGTGCGGGGGACTGACGGCAAGTTCATCCACCTGCCAACCCGCGAGCCTTCCGAGGCTTTGGATTTGTTGTTCGCCGAAGGCGTCCGGCACGTCATGGTGGAAGGCGGCTCCCGCATCCTGAGCGCCTTCCTTGCCGCGGGTCTTGTGGATGAATTGATCGTCTATCTTGCGCCCACCCTGTTGGGTGCCGGTACACCTGCCCTGACGGATCTTGGCATCTCCACGCTCGCCGAGGCCCAGCACTGGAACTGGGACGACGCCGGCGGCGGTGCAGTCCATGCACTGGGCCGCGACCTCCGCCTGCATTTGAGGTCCGGACCATCGGACGGAAACAAACCGGCTTGGACAAAGTCACACGCCGAACACCATGAACCATTTCCGGGCAAGGACGCCTCGGATACCACCACAGGAGGACACTGATGTTTACCGGAATCGTTGCCGAACAAGGCACGGTCCTGTCCGTCGAGCACGACGGCGAGGCCAGCGCCACGCTGCGCCTCATGGCCCCCAGCACCACTGAGGGGCTTGGCTTGGGGGGCTCCATCGCCGTCAACGGCGTGTGCCTCACCGCAACGGACATCGACGGCCGAGAGTTCAGCGTTGACGTCATGGGCGAAACCCTCGTCCGGACCACCATCGGCGAACTGAGCGCGGGTGACACCGTGAACCTCGAGCGTTGCGTCCAGGCGGGCGGCCGCTTGGACGGCCACGTCGTGCAGGGCCACGTCGACGGCGTCGGGCAGCTTCTGGAGCGCGAGTCGCTGGGCAACTGGGACCGCCTCCGCTTCGGCGTGCCGGCCCCGCTGGCACGGTACATCGCCGAAAAGGGCTCGATCGCCGTCGACGGCGTTTCACTCACCGTCACCGCCGTCAGCCCGGCCGAAGAAGAGAACCCCTGGTTTGAAGTGGGGCTCATTCCCACCACGCTGGACGAAACCGGGCTCGGCGCCAAGGCCACGGGCGGGCGTGTCAACCTTGAGGTGGATGTTCTCGCGAAATATACCGAGCGACTGTTGTCCTTCCGCGCTCCAGCGACTTCCGGCGGGGCTGCCCAGTGAGCGCCGCACATAACGGCAGTACCACGGTGGTACGCCAGGGGCTGGACCCCGTTGAGAACGCTGTGCAGGCCATGGCAGCCGGCCGTCCCGTGATTGTTGTAGACAATGAAGACCGCGAAAACGAAGGCGACATCATCTTCGCCGCCGAACACGCGACGCCTGCCCTCATGGGCTGGACCATCCGCTACAGCTCGGGCGTCATTTGCGTTCCCCTCGAAGGGTCGCGGGCCGATGCCCTGGCGCTCCCGCCCATGGTCCTGGTCAATGAAGATGCCAAAGGCACTGCCTACACGGTGTCCTGTGATGCCGCGTTGGGCGTAAGCACCGGTATTTCCGCCACGGACAGGGCCCTGACGGCCCGGATTCTGGCTGATTCGAGCAGCACGCCGTCCTCGATCACCCGGCCCGGGCATATTTTTCCGCTCCGGGCCGTTAAGGGGGGAGTGCGTGAACGTCCGGGACACACGGAAGCGGCAGTTGATCTCTGCCGGCTTGCGGGGCTCGCCCCGGTGGGCGTGATCGCCGAGTTGGTACATGACGATGGTGAAATGATGCGCCTGGACAGCCTCCGGGAGTTCGCGGCCGAGCATGGATGTCCTCTGATTTCGATCGAGGATCTCGTGGCTTATGTTGCAGCGTCGGAGGCTGGGCGCCAGGTTGCAATTCCGGCAGGAAACGAGGAGCAGCGATGACCACAGCGACAACGCACGACGGCGGCACGGCCGCGCGCGCAGTGCATCCCGTGAGCGGCGGCCCGATTGTCCAGCTACCCACCGCCTTCGGTGAGTTCGTGGCACAGGCGTGGACCGACCTTGCGACCGGCGCGGAGCACCTGGCGGTGAGTTCGCCCAAGGCGCCGCTCGCAGGCAAGGCCCCGCTGGTGCGCCTGCACTCGGAGTGCCTCACGGGGGACGTTTTCGGTTCGTACCGCTGCGATTGCGGCGAACAGCTGGCCTACGCCCTTGAGCTGATCCGTGAAGAGGGCGGTACCCTGCTCTACCTGCGCGGACAGGAAGGCCGCGGCATCGGCCTGGCAAACAAGATCAAGGCCTACGCACTGCAAGAGGCCGGATTCGACACGGTCGAGGCCAACGAGCAACTCGGGCTGCCGGTGGATGCCCGCTGCTACAAGGCGGCTGCCCAGATCCTTGCCGAAATGGGCCTTCACGAAATCCGCCTCCTGAGCAACAACCCGGACAAGCAGAACCGGCTCGCCGCGGCTGGCGTGAAGGTTGTCGAGATGGTGCCCACCGAGGTTCCGTCCCGTGAAGAAAACCTTCGGTACCTTCAGACCAAGAAGGACCGCATGGACCACCGGCTGACCCTCGGTGACACCGAACCGGCCGGTACCCATGCCGGCACTTTCGACCTCGAACAAGACTGAACTGCACCATGTCGACTGAACTGCACCAACAAGAACGGATTACCACACACCCATGAGCGGACACGGCGCCCCCACCATCGACCTCACCACCCTCAACCCGGAGGAAACCCACCAGCTGAAACTCGCCATCGTGGCTGCCAGCTGGCACACCCAGATCATGGATGGGCTCCTCGACGGAGCGCTCCGTGCCGCGAAGGAAGCCGGAATCGCCGAGCCCACCGTGCTGCGCGTCCCGGGATCCTTTGAGCTTCCCGTCGCGGCGGCCAGGCTCGCGCCCCATTTCGACGCCGTCGTCGCCCTCGGCGTCGTCATCCGCGGAGGCACGCCGCACTTTGAGTACGTGTGCCAGGCGGCGACGTCGGGACTCACTGAAGTCAGCGTCCGCACAGGCGTGCCGGTGGGCTTCGGCGTGCTCACGTGCGACACCGAGCAGCAGGGCCTGGACCGCGCCGGACTGGAAGGCTCTTCCGAGGACAAAGGCCACGAAGCCGTGACCGCCGCGCTCGCCACGGCACTGACTCTCAAGCAATACACCTAGCCCTCAAGCAGTACACCTAGCAAATAGACGAAATGGGATGTGGGCGGGCCCGCGCACCTTGTGCGTTCGCTCACATCCCTTCCGTCATGCAATGACCCGACAGGCGGTCACCGGCCCCGAGCAAGTAGGCTGTAGGGCGTGAAGAATTTCGAGACGCTGTTCGCAGAACTGAGCGAAAAGGCAGCGACCCGTCCGGCAGGCTCCCGCACCGTCGCCGAATTGGACTCCGGAATCCACGGCATCGGCAAGAAAGTCGTGGAGGAAGCCGCCGAAGTCTGGATGGCTGCAGAGTATGAATCCGATGAAGCCGCGGCAGAGGAAATCTCCCAGTTGCTCTACCACCTGCAGGTCCTGATGCTCGCCAAGGGTCTGGGCCTGGAAGACGTTTACAAGCATCTCTAGCCACGTCCGCTGCGCCCGGACCTGAAGAGGTCTTGGCGCTGCCCCAGCGTGGCCCCCGCGCTCACTGCACGTTCCCTCCGAGAAAAGTCGCCTCTGGGAACAGCGCCGTGAGCACAATGCCTGAAACAATTACCTTCCACCCCAAGAAAGTCCCAAATGCTGCGAGTAGCCGTCCCCAACAAGGGATCTTTGTCCGAAGCCGCCTCCGCGATGTTGTCCGAGGCGGGATACCGCCAGCGCCGCGATACCCGCGAACTGGTCATGGTCGATCCCGACAACGACATTGAGTTCTTCTTCCTCCGCCCCCGCGACATCGCCGTGTATGTCGGCCAGGGAACGCTCGACGTCGGCATCACCGGCCGCGACCTCCTGCTGGATGCGCAGGTCGAAGCGGAAGAGCTGCTTCCCCTCGGCTTCGCCGCGTCCACCTTCCGTTTCGCCGGCCCCGTCGGCGACTTCTCCGGCGTCGAGCAGCTTGAAGGCAAGCGCCTCGCCACGAGCTACGACGGCCTCCTGCGCGATTACCTCGCCGAGCGCGGCGTCAAAGCCAAGGTGGTCCGCCTCGACGGCGCCGTTGAGTCTTCCGTGCGTCTCGGCGTCGCCGACGCGATCGCCGACGTCGTCGAAACCGGCAACACACTCAAGGCTGCCGGAATGGAGATCTTCGGCGAGCCCATCCTAAAGTCCGAAGCCGTCCTGATCCGCCGCACCGGCGAGGGTGGTGCCGCAAACGGCACCGCGAAGGAGATCGAAGTCCTGATCCGCCGCCTGCAGGGCGTGCTCGTGGCCCGTCAGTACGTCCTCATGGACTACGACATCCGCAAGGACCTCGTGGAAGAAGCCGCCACCCTCACCCCGGGCCTCGAATCGCCCACGGTGTCGCCGCTCCGAGACTCGGACTGGGTTGCCGTCCGCTCCATGGTTCCGAAAAAGGAAACCAACCGGATCATGGACGAGCTGTACGACCTCGGCGCCCGCGCCATCCTGGTCAGCAGCATCCACGCCTGCCGGATCTGACACGAGACAATTCCAGGAGTAGCTATGGCTGTAGCAGTACGGGTCATCCCTTGCCTAGATGTCGACGCCGGCCGTGTGGTGAAGGGCATCAACTTCGAGGGTCTTCGCGACGCCGGAGACCCCGTCGAGCTGGCTCATCGCTACGACAACGCCGGGGCGGACGAACTCACGTTCCTCGACGTCACGGCGTCCTCCGGCAACCGGGAAACCACGTTCGACGTCGTTCGCCGCACCGCCGAGGAAGTCTTCATCCCGTTGACCGTCGGCGGTGGCGTCCGCGGCGTGGCCGAAGTGGACAAGCTCCTGCGTTTCGGCGCGGACAAGGCCTCCATCAACACGGCCGCCGTCGCACGCCCGGACGTCATCGACGAGATCACCCGGCACTTCGGATCTCAGGTACTGGTCCTGTCGGTTGACGCGCGGCGGACCAGGCCCGGCTCGGAGCCCACGGCTTCCGGCTTCGAGGTGACCACCCACGGTGGACGCCAGGGCACCGGCATCGACGCCATTGCCTGGGCCAAGGAAGCCGCGGACCGCGGTGTGGGGGAGATCCTCCTGAATTCCATCGACGCCGACGGCACCAAGGACGGTTTCGACCTCGAACTCATCCGCCTGGTCCGTGCGGCTGTCCACATCCCGATCATCGCTTCCGGCGGCGCTGGAAAGCCGGCGCATTTCCCGCCCGCGGTGGAGGCAGGTGCCGATGCCGTGTTGGCGGCTTCGGTGTTCCACTTCGGTCCGGACGACATGATCGCCCAGGTCAAGGCAGCGATCCGCGAAGCAGGCTTCCTGGTCCGCTAACGGGCCCAACCCCGTCCGACCCAACTAACTTGCAGTTGTTGTCGTTTTGAGCCCTCATAACGACAACAACTGCGTGGGCCCACACCGCCAGGGTTCCCTGGCCGAGGGGCCACACCGGCGAGGGCCCCGGCCTGAGCTTGCGAAGGCTGGGAGCCGGTGGGGACTTGCGAGGCGAGGGCGGCGGTGGGGACTAGTTGGGTTAACGGGAGGCGTTGGGGTTGACGCGGGGGAAGCTTAGAGGCCGACTTCGGCTGACTGGAGAAGCGCGACGGCGTCCGGCTGGCCCTCGAAGGTAACCAGCGCGTGATGCGTGCGGCCGTGGGCGTGCATCAGGAGTTCACCGGGCTCACCCACAATGGCGACGGATACGGGAGCGCGCTTGGCAACATGGCGGGGTCCGGTGGGGCGCACCAACACGATCCCGAGATCCACGCCGCGGTAGAGAATGGCAGCGCGCTTGATCAATTCATCCCACAAGGCGTCCGAGTATTCCTCGTCCAGGGCTCGTGGAGCCCAACGGTCTCCCGCCCGGCGGATGTCTTCCGTGTGCACGAAATATTCAATGAGGTTGGAGGACTCGTCGAGGGCCTTGATCTTCAGGGGAGACAAGGCGGGCGGCCCTGAACGGAAGGTATTCACCAGCTCGGCGTAATCTTCCGTGGTCTTGAGCTTGGAGGCCAGTTTGGCCGTGGCTTTGTCCGAGGCCCGGGCGAGGCTCTTGACGAGCAAACCGATACCAACAGCCGCTTTGCGCTCCCGCAAGTACAAGTGCGCCGCGAGGTCCCTAGTCAGCCACCCTTCGCAGAGCGTGGGGGAGTCAGGTCCGGCCGCCAGGAGTGTTTCGGCCAGTACTTCGCGGGAGGGATCGACGAAATGCATCACTTGTGAAACTAGCACGAGACGCGCTCTGTTGCGCAGTGGAACCGCCGCTGAATTTCGGCTCCACGCGAGGCACTAGACTTGATCTGATGTCTGAGCAGTCAACACCCCCAGCCACGCCCGCTGCCGCTTTCGCCGCGGAAGCCGCCGTCGTGCCCGTAAGTCCGCTCCCGCACGAGTTGGCCGCCGCGCTGAAGCGCGATTCCGCCGGCCTGGTGGCAGCGATCATCCAGCAATTCGACACCGACGAAGTACTGATGCTCGGCTGGATGGACGACGAGGCGTTGCACCGCACCCTGACCACCGGACGCGTGACGTTCTTCTCCCGCTCCCGCCAGGAATACTGGCGCAAGGGAGACACTTCCGGGCACGTCCAATTCGTGAAATCGGTCGCCCTGGACTGCGACGGCGATGCCCTCCTGGTCCGCGTCGACCAAGTAGGCGCCGCCTGCCACACCGGTACACGCACATGCTTCGATGACCGGAGCCTCGCCGCCGTGACAGGCGCGCGGGACTAGCCCACCCCACCCCATCCACTGAGGCAAGCACACAAGAAGAGGCGGAGAACACAAACCATGCAGGACCTTGGAATCATCAGCCCGGGCCTGGAGGAGTTCCGCGAACTCGCCGCACACAGCCGGGTCATCCCGGTCCGGCTCAGGGTACTGGCCGACGCCGAAACTCCCATCGGGCTCTACCGCAAGCTGGCCCAAGGCCAGCCCGGCACCTTCCTCCTGGAATCGGCAGCCGTCGGCGGAGCATGGTCACGCTATTCCTTCATTGGCTCCCGTTCGCGTGCCACCCTGACCAGCAAGGACGGCCAGGCCCATTGGATCGGCGAGCCTCCCGTTGGCGTGCCGGTAGACGGCAGCCCCGTCGACGCCGTCCGCGACACCATTGCGGCCCTGCAAACCGACCGCTTCCCGGACCTTCCTCCCTTCACCTCCGGCCTTGTAGGCTTCCTCGGATGGGAAACCGTCCGGCACTGGGAGAAGCTGACCAGCCCCCCGGAGGATGATCTCCACCTGCCGGAACTCGCCCTGAACCTCGTGACGGACATGGCTGTCCACGACAACATGGACGGCACCGTCCTATTGATTGCCAACGCCATCAATTTCGACAACAGTTCCGAACGCGTCGACGAAGCCTGGCACGACGCCGTCGCCCGGGTGAAGCGACTGCTGGATCAGATCAGCACGCCCGTGAAGCAGCCCGTATCGGTGTTGCAGTCTGAAGCACTCGACTTCGCGTCCAGTGTCCAGGAGCGCTGGAACGAGCAGGAGTACCTAGACGCGATCGATCGCGGCAAGGAAGCGATCGTCGACGGCGAGGTCTTCCAGGTGGTCATTTCGCGGCGCTTCGAAATGGAGTGTGCGGCGGACCCGCTGGATGTCTACCGCGTGCTGCGCAACACGAACCCGAGCCCGTACATGTACCTCTTCAGCCTCGAAGACCCCGACGGCCGCGAATACACGATTGTCGGTTCCTCTCCCGAGGCCCTCGTGACGGTCACGGGCAATGAGGTCATCACCCACCCGATTGCCGGATCGCGGCCGCGCGGCAAGACCGTTGAAGCCGACAAGGCGCTGGCCACCGAGTTGCTCGCGGACCAGAAGGAACGCGCCGAGCACCTCATGCTCGTGGATTTGTCCCGCAACGACCTCTCCAAGGTCTGCGTGGCAGGAACCGTGGACGTCACGCAGTTCATGGAGGTGGAACGCTTCAGCCACATCATGCACCTCGTGTCCACAGTGGTTGGAGAGTTGGCGCCCGGGGCGAAGGCATACGACGTGCTCAAGGCGACCTTCCCCGCAGGCACGCTGTCCGGTGCCCCCAAGCCGCGCGCGCTGCGCCTCCTGGACGAACTCGAGCCGCACCGGCGTGGCATCTACGGCGGTGTGGTGGGTTACCTGGACTTCGCAGGAGATATGGACATGGCGATCGCCATCCGTTCGGCACTGTTGCGTGAGGGCCGGGCCTACGTCCAGGCCGGCGGCGGCATCGTGGCCGATTCCCATAAACCTTCCGAAGCGCTCGAGACTGTCAACAAGGCGGCCGCCCCCTTGCGTGCCGTGCACACCGCAGGATCGCTTCACAACATTTCCCCGGACGCGGTTTCCGCGGAGACGGTCGACGACGGGACCCCCACCCCGTGAGCGCTGCCCACCCCCAGACGGCCACCAGAAAGCCTCCCGTGTGGGCACGGAAGGGCAACGTTGTGCTAGCCATGGCAATTTTTGCCCTCGCCGTTTTCGGGACCACGACACAGACCTGGATCAACGTCCGGCTCGATCCCGCTGCCGCGGCGAATGCCGATCTCCACGTTCAAGGGAGCAAGGCGGCAACGGCGGTGACCGCACTCGCGCTCGTCGCCCTTGCCGGGGGACTGGCATCATCCATTGCGGGCAAGGTTTCGCGCTGGATCATCGCAACGATCATCGTGCTTGCCTCGGCAGGCATCATCATTGCCGCGGTGACGGTCCTGGCGGACCCCCTCGGTGCGGCGCAAGGAACCATTGCGGCGACCACCGGCATTTCGGGTGGTCAGGCAGCTGCGTCGTCCACCGTGTTTCCGGTACTCGCCGTCGTGGCTGCAGGCTTGCTGGCTTTGTGCGGTGCCCTGCTGCCGCTCGCGGGCCGGCACTGGAAGGCGCGCACCAAGTACGACGTCGCCAGCCGGGCGGCCCTCGCGGGTTCCGGTCCCGTCGATGAGATCGATAGCTGGGACAGCCTCTCCCGCGGAGAAGACCCCACGTAGGACCCGACTGTCCGGACGTCCGACGATGTCCCGGGTGCGGTCAATAAATGGCAGAATGTAAGCAGTATTCATCCTGAGGAGATTTTCACATGAGCAAAACCACAGTGTCCGCGAGCAAGGCCCCTGTGACCGCTGCGAGCCACAGCGACGCCATCGGCCACGGCAACAGCCCGGCCGCGTGGACCTGCGTGATTGTCATGCTGGTAGGGGCCTTGGTGTCCTCCATCGCCTTTGTTATCGCCAGCACCCCCATTTTCATCGCCGGCATCGTCGTCATGTTCGCCGGCCTGATTGCCGGCTGGGCCATGCGCAAGGCGGGCTACGGCGTCGACGGCAGCAAGCTGAAGAACGCCGGCCACTGACTGTGACCGTTCTTGATGACATCATCGTCGGCGTCAGGGAGGACATGGAGGCTCGGCGCCGCCTTGTTGGCCTTGACGAGCTGAAAGAGCGCGCTGCGGCCACAGCGCCAGCGCTGGACGCGTGGGCCGCCTTGGGCGGTCCGTCGGCCAGCCGCGACGAACTGAAGGTCATCGCGGAAATCAAGCGCCGCAGCCCCTCCAAAGGCGATCTCGCGAGCATCGTCGACCCTGCGGCACTTGCGGTGCAGTACGCCGACGGCGGCGCCTCCGTGATCAGCGTCCTCACCGAACAGCGGCGCTTCAACGGGTCCCTGGCGGACCTCGACGCGGTGCGTGCCGCCGTCGACATTCCGTTGCTGCGCAAGGACTTCACGGTTGACGAGTACCAGATCTGGGAAGCCCGTGCCCATGGCGCGGACCTGATCCTGCTGATCGTCGCGGCGCTTTCCGATGCACAGCTGCGGGAATTCAGCGCGTTGAGCCACGAGCTCGGCATGAACGTCCTGGTGGAAACCCACACTCCCGAGGAAATCGAGCGTGCGGCCGCAGCCCAGGCACGGATCATCGGAGTGAACGTCCGCAACCTCAAGACGCTCGACGTCGACCGCTCCTTGTTCGCCTCGCTCGCCGGAAGCATTCCGGCGGGGGCGGTTGTGGTGGCCGAGTCCGGCGTGCGGAACGCCGACGACGTCGCGCATTATGCCGGGAACGGTGCCCACGCAATCCTTGTGGGCGAAGCCCTTGTGAGCGACTCCACCCCGCGTGAGCGGATCAGTGAATTCAAGGCGGCCGGAGCTGCCGCCATCGCCGTCAGGACCTGAGACAGGCCTGAATCCACGGCGTGGACCGGGACAGCAGCAGACAACGCGGCTGCTTGCTGTCCTGTGGCTCCTGGAAAACCCAACTACCAACTGAACAGGACGGTGAGACTGATGGTGGACGCATCAACAGCCAACTCGGAAGAGAATGTGGCCGACGCATTCCTACAGGGCGGAGCTTCGCTCCGCAACGCCCCGGGGCCGTACTTCGGCTCATACGGCGGACGCTGGATGCCCGAGTCCCTCATTGCCGCCCTGGACGAAGTCGAGGACACGTTCGAGAAGGCCAAAGCCGATCCTGAGTTCCTTGCCCAGTTGAAGGACCTCAACAAGAACTACTCGGGCCGTCCGTCGCTGCTCACAGAAGCCAAGCGTTTCTCCCAGCACGCCGGCGGGGCGCGCATCTTCCTCAAGCGCGAAGACCTGAACCACACCGGATCCCATAAGATCAACAACGTCCTCGGCCAGGCTTTGCTCGCGAAGCGCATGGGCAAGACCCGTGTCATCGCCGAGACCGGCGCCGGCCAGCACGGAGTTGCCAGCGCCACCGCTGCAGCCTTGCTCGGCCTTGAATGCGTTGTCTACATGGGCGCAGAGGATTGCCGCCGCCAAGCACTCAACGTGGCCCGCATGCAACTCCTGGGCGCCACCGTGGTTCCCGTGACCAACGGATCACAGACGCTCAAGGACGCCATCAACGACGCCCTCCGCGACTGGGTTTCCAATGTGGACAACACCCACTACCTGCTGGGCACCGCGGCAGGGGCGCACCCGTTCCCGGCGATGGTGCGTTTCTTCCACGAGGTCATCGGGGAGGAAGCCCGCGCCCAGATCCTGGAACAGACCGGCAAACTTCCGGACGCCGTCTGTGCCTGCATCGGCGGCGGTTCCAATGCCATCGGCATCTTCCACAGCTTCCTGGATGACCCCTCCGTGAAGATCTACGGCTTTGAAGCCGGCGGCGACGGTGTCGAAACCGGACGCCATGCGGCCGCGATCACCCTCGGACGTCCCGGCGTGCTGCACGGTGCACGGTCATACCTCATGCAAGACGAAGACGGCCAGACCATCGAGTCCCACTCGATTTCCGCAGGTCTGGACTACCCGAGCGTCGGTCCGGAGCACTCCTACCTCGCGGACATCGGCCGCGTCACGTACGAGCCCATCACGGACACCGAGGCCATGGACGCGTTCCGCCTGCTCTGCCGGACCGAAGGCATCATCCCCGCCATCGAGTCCTCGCACGCCCTCGCCGGTGCCATCAAGGTGGGCAAACAGCTCACTGAAGGCAAAGAAAACCCGGCCGACACGATCATCATCGTGAACCTGTCCGGGCGCGGCGACAAGGACGTGGAAACGGCCGCGGCATGGTTCGACATGCTGGATGAAAACGGCAACGTCAAGGGCACCACCCTCTCCACGCGCAAGCCCAAGGGACCGTCCGAACGCAGCAACCTTGAGATCAGCACTGAAGAAGCAAGCGAGGACCAGAACTGATGACTGAACAGATGAGCAGCAAGTCCGCAGCCGCGATCGACCGGGCGAAGGCGCAAGGCCGGGCCGCGTTGATCGGATATCTGCCAGCAGGCTACCCGGACGTTCAGTCAAGCATCGACGCCGGCATTGCCATGGCCCGCAACGGTGCGGACCTCATTGAAATCGGCATCCCGTATTCGGACCCCGTCATGGACGGCGCTGTCATCCAGGCTGCAACCACAGAGGCAATCGCCAACGGGTTCCGCGTCGCCAGCGTCTTCGACGTGGTAGCGGGCATCACCGCAGCCACCGACGCCGCCGTGCTGGTCATGACCTACTGGAACCCCGTCATGCGCATGGGCGTCGACGAGTTCTCACGCAGGCTGGCCGAGGCCGGAGGAGCCGGACTCATCACGCCCGACCTCATTCCGGACGAGGCAGCCGAATGGTTTGCGGCATCCGACAAATACGGACTTGACCGGGTGTTCCTCGTGGCGCCCTCGTCTACGCCGGAACGTTTGGCCATGACCGTGGAGGCGAGCCGCGGCTTCGTCTACGCTGTATCCATCATGGGCGTCACGGGAGCCCGCCAGTCCGTCAGCAGCGCCGCGGAAAAAGTTGTGGCAGACACCCATGCGGCTGGCGCCGAGCGGGTGTGCGTCGGGCTCGGCGTCTCCACCGCGGACCATGTCCGCGAGATTGCGGCATACGCCGACGGCGTGATCGTCGGTACCGCCTTGGTTGCGGCCATCCGCGACGGCGGCGTTGACGCCGTCGCGCAGCTGACCAAGAACCTCAGTGCCGGCCTCGGCCGGGACACAGCGCAAGCCCACAACACAGCGCAGGCCTAGAAAAGGAAACGCGTAGACAATGCAGAGTCTCCTCCACGTCGCGGCAATGGCTCCCATGAGCATTCCGAGCCCCTCATGGTCCGGATTTGATATTCCGCTTCCGTGGGGCACTCTCCGCATCCATGCGTACGCCCTGTGCATCCTTCTGGGCATCATCGTGGGCTTGTGGCTCACCGCCGTGCGCTGGAGGCGTCGCGGCACACCCGAAGGCAGCCTGTGGGACATCGCCATCTGGGCTATTCCCTTCGGCATTGTGGGCGGCCGCCTCTACCACGTGATTTCCTCACCGGACGCGTACTTCGGCCCGGGCTTCAACGGCACCGGCGACCTCTCCCTGATCCCGCAGATCTGGCGGGGTGGCCTGGGCATCTGGGGTGCCGTGGTTCTCGGCGTTATCGGTGCGTGGCTCGGCTGCCGCCGCTCCGGCGTCAAGCTCACAGCCTTCCTCGACGCTGCAGCCCCCGGGCTCTTGCTGGCACAAGCGATCGGACGTTGGGGAAACTGGTTCAACCAGGAACTCTTCGGTGGACCCACCACGTTGCCATGGGGCCTCCAAATAGACCCCAACAGCCCCAATTTTCCGGCCGGTATGCCTAGTGACACGCTGTTCCACCCGACGTTCCTCTACGAATCCCTCTGGAACATCATCGGCGTCGTGGTCCTCCTTGTCCTGGACCGCCGCTTCCATTTCCGCCGAGGCAGACTCTTCTGGCTATACGCCATCTATTACACACTTGGTCGGGTCTGGATCGAAGCGTTGCGTATTGACGATGCCGAACAGATCAACCTCTTCGGCATCACTACACGTCTCAATGTATGGACCAGCATCTTCGTCTTCGTCGCGGCGCTCATCATTTTCATCGCACTGAGCCTGCGCGGCAGGCCCGAGCCGGACACGGCGTACCTTCCCGGCAAGGAACCCGCTGCGGTGACCGCCGAAGCGGAGGAGTCCGCCACCGATGTCTCAAGTGCCGGGGACGATGAGACGACTGCTGCCGGTGAGACGAACAGCACAATTGTGACCGGTGCGAAGGGCCATGATACGGACGGATCTGTCTCAGATACCGGTGCTCATGGTAATCTCCGGAATAACCAAAGCGATCTGGGCCATACTGCTGAGCCAACGGAAACGGCCGAGGAGTCACATGCCGGCGTCACGTCGGATTCCGGCTCCGCGTCCACCGAAACCACCGCCAGCAGCGCCCCCGGATCCGGGCCGGAAGCTGGCAGCACCAAGTAGCCAGCGCTACGGCACAGGGGAACCGGGCTACCGCCCAGAGGCCCCCGGCCACAGCGTCGTGGCACCCTTGGCAGTCGCCCGGCAGCACACAGAGGCTCCGCGGTCAAGCTTGGGTCAGGGACATGCGTAACTGTTCGTTGCGTCTTGCCCGCTGACCTACAATTTCAAGTAACTAGCGCTTTGTTATGCCCGTCACACGGCAGGCAAGGTGGGGCCAACGTTGTCCCTTCCATTCGCACGATCTCGAGGAAGGACGTCTTCAATGACCCGTCTTCATAACCCAAGCTGGTCCGAATCAGTCGAACCGCAGGGGGCCATCTCGCCCTTCAAGCGTTTCGCTGCGCTCCCGGAAGCCCAGGGACTCTACAACCCTGAGCAGGAGAAGGACGCTTGTGGCCTGGCCATTATTGCCACGCTGCGTGGTGAACCCGGCTATGACATCGTGGAAGCGGCCCTGACTGCCCTGCGCAATCTTGAGCACCGGGGCGCCGTTGGCGCCGACGAAGGCACGGGCGACGGTGCCGGGCTCCTCATGCAGGTCCCGGACGAGTTCTTCCGGGCCATCACTGAGTTCGAGCTCCCCGCACCCGGCCAGTACGTGGTTGGTACCGCCTTCCTGCCGGCTGAAACCCGCGAAGCAGAGACCGCCAAGGCCGGCATCGAGGCGCTTGCCGCCGATGAGGGCCTGACGGTTCTTGGCTGGCGTGAAGTGCCGGTCGTCGGGGACCTGGTCGGTGCCATGGCCCGAGCCTGCATGCCCTACTTCGCCCAGCCCTTCCTCGCTTCCGCCACGGGCGAAGTGCTCGACAGGAATGAACTCGACTCCCGGGCCTGGCGTGTCCGCAAGCGCGCGCAGAACAAGTTCGGCGTCTACTTCCCGTCGCTGTCCTCGCGCACCATCGTGTACAAGGGCATGTTGACAACCGCCCAGCTGGAGCCGTTCTACCCGGATCTCTCGGACAAGCGCTTCAAGACCAAGCTGGCCATCGTGCACTCGCGCTTCTCGACGAACACCTTCCCGTCGTGGCCGCTTGCCCAGCCCTTCCGCACCATCGCCCACAACGGTGAAATCAACACCGTGAAGGGCAACCGGAACTGGATGCGTGCGCGCCAGTCCCAGCTCGCGAACCCGCTGCTGGGCGATTCCCCGGAGGAGCTGTACCCCATCTGCACCCCGGGCGCATCGGACTCCGCGTCATTCGACGAGGTTGCCGAGCTGCTCTGGCTTTCCGGGCGGCCCATCACGCACTCGATCATGATGATGATCCCCGAGGCGTGGGAAAACCACGCCACGATGGATCCGGCCCGCCGCGCTTTCTACGAGTACCACTCGCTGCTCATGGAACCGTGGGACGGTCCGGCAGCAGTGTCCTTCACCGACGGCAACCTTGTTGGTGCGACCCTTGACCGCAATGGTTTGCGCCCCGGCCGTTACTGGATCACCGAGGATGGCCTGATCGTCTTCGCCTCCGAGGTCGGCGTGATAGATGTCGAGGCCGCCAAGGTGGTCAAGAAGGGCCGTGTTTCGCCGGGCAAGATGTTCCTGGTGGACACCGAAGCCGGTCGCATCATCGACGACGCCGAGGTCAAGGCCGAGGTGGCCGCGGCCAACCCGTGGGCTGAATGGGTCAAAGACAACTTGATCGACCTCAACGACCTTCCGGAGCGCGAACACGTTCTGCACACGGCTGCGTCCGTGAACATCCGCCAGCGGACTTTCGGGTACACCACCGAGGAATTGAAGATCCTCCTTGGGCCGATGGCCCGCACCGGGGCCGAACCTCTCGGCGCCATGGGCTCCGACACTCCGGTTGCCGTGCTGTCCAAGCGTCCGCGTTTGCTGTTCGACTACTTCGTGCAGTCTTTCGCCCAGGTCACCAACCCGCCCCTGGACGCGATCCGCGAAGAGCTTGTCACCTCGCTGAAGTGTGCCATCGGTCCCAATGGCAACCTTCTCGACGTCGGGCAAGTGCGCCAGCCGCAGATCTCCCTGCCGTTCCCGGTGATCAACAACGATCAACTCGCTAAGATCGCCAACATCGAGAACGCCGACGGCGACAAAGTCGCCATGAAGGTCCGCGGACTGTACCGTCCGGAGGGCGGCGAAGCGGCCCTGCGGAGCCGCCTGACCGAAATCTGCGAGCAGGTTTCCGGCGCGATCAACCGTGGTGTGCAGTACATCGTGCTGTCCGACCGCGACTCCAACGCGCAGTGGGCTCCGATCCCGTCCCTGCTGCTTGTCAGCGCGGTACACCACCACTTGCTCCGCAGCGCCAACCGCACCAAGACCGCCCTGGTGGTCGAGGCCGGCGACGTCCGCGAAACGCACCACGTGGCCGTGCTGGTGGGCTTCGGCGCTTCCGCCGTGAACCCGTACCTGGCAATGGAATCCGTGGAGCAGCTCATCAGCACTGGCGAAGTCGTTGGTGTGACTGCCGAAGACGGCGTCTACAACCTCATCAAGGGCCTCGGCAAGGGTGTCCTGAAGATCATGTCCAAGATGGGTATTTCAACGGTGGCCTCCTACACCGGTGCCCAGACTTTCGAAGCCCTGGGCCTGTCCCAGGACCTCGTGGACGAATTCTTCTCCGGCACGCACTCGCAGTTGGGTGGCGTCGGGCTGGACGTCATCGCCGCCGAGGTTTCCGCGCGCCACCAGATGGCGTACCCGGAAGGCGGCATCGAGCTGCCGCACCGTCCGTTGCTCGGTGGCGGCGAATACCAGTGGCGCCGCGATGGCGAACCCCACTTGTTCAATCCGGAGACCGTCTTCCGCCTGCAGCACGCCACGCGCGAACGCCGCTACGACATCTTCAAGTCCTACACCAAGGGAATTGACGACCAGTCCGAGAACCTCATGACCCTGCGCGGGCTCTTGAAGTTCAAGGACACCCTGCGCCCCGCAGTGCCGCTTGAGGAAGTCGAACCGGTTTCCAGCATCGTGAAGCGCTTCTCCACCGGAGCGATGAGCTATGGCTCGATCTCCAAGGAAGCCCACGAAACGCTCGCAATCGCCATGAACCGGCTGGGCGCCAAGTCCAACACCGGCGAAGGCGGCGAAGACGTGGACCGCCTGCTGGACCCGGAGCGCCGCTCCGCGATCAAGCAGATTGCCTCCGGCCGTTTCGGCGTGACCAGCCTGTACCTGACCAACGCCGAAGATATCCAGATCAAGATGGCCCAGGGCGCCAAGCCCGGTGAAGGTGGCCAGCTGATGGCGCAGAAGGTCTACCCCTGGGTAGCCCGGACCCGCCACTCAACCCCCGGCGTCGGGCTCATTTCCCCGCCTCCCCACCACGACATCTACTCGATCGAGGACCTCGCGCAGCTCATCTACGACGCCAAGCGGGCCAACCCCTCGGCGCGAGTGCACGTGAAGCTTGTGTCCGAAGTCGGGATCGGCACGGTGGCGTCCGGCGTCACCAAGGCGAAGGCCGACGTCGTGCTTGTTTCAGGGCACGACGGCGGAACCGGCGCCTCGCCGCTGAACTCGCTCAAGCATGCGGGTGTCCCGTGGGAGCTCGGCCTCGCTGAGACCCAGCAGACGCTCATGCTCAACGGGCTCCGCGACCGCGTCGTGGTCCAGGTGGACGGCCAGCTTAAGACGGGCCGCGACGTCGTCATCGCTGCGCTGCTGGGTGCCGAGGAGTACGGTTTCGCGACCGCGCCCCTCGTGGTTTCCGGCTGCATCATGATGCGCGTCTGCCACCTCGATACCTGCCCGGTCGGCGTCGCAACCCAGAACCCGGAGCTTCGTTCGCGCTTCACAGGCAAGCCCGAATTCGTGGTCAACTTCTTCGAATTCCTTGCCGAGGAAGTCCGCGAGCTGCTTGCCGAACTCGGTTTCCGCAGCCTCGAAGAAGCCATCGGCCACGCCGAGGTCCTTGACACCCGCGAAGCGGTCGACCACTGGAAGGCCGACGGACTGGACCTGGACCCGATCCTGCACGGACTCGAGTTCGACGACGACGTTCCCTTGCGGAACCTCACCGGCCAGAACCACGAGCTCGACAAGCACTTCGACCAGCGCCTCATCGGCATGGCCGCCGAGGCCTTGAGCGACCGCACGCCGGTGAAGATCGCCGTCGACGTCATCAACACGGACCGTTCCGTGGGCACCATGCTGGGGCACGTCGTGACCAAGACGTTCGGCATCGATGTCCTCGCCACCGACACTATCGACATCACGCTGAAGGGCACCGCCGGGCAGTCGCTGGGCGCCTTCCTTCCGGCGGGCATCACCCTGCGCATGTTCGGTGACTCCAACGACTACGTCGGCAAGGGCCTCTCCGGTGGACGGATCATCGTCCGGCCGGACCGCACCAACGTTTTCCAGGCGGAACGCAACGTCATCGCCGGCAACGTGATCGGTTACGGGGCTACGAGCGGCGAAATGTTCCTTCGTGGCCAGGTGGGCGAACGCTTCCTGGTGCGCAACTCGGGGGCCACCGCCGTCGTCGAAGGCATCGGTGACCATGGCTGCGAGTACATGACCGGCGGCCAGACGCTCATCATCGGCCGCACCGGACGCAACTTCGGTGCCGGCATGTCCGGTGGTACCGCGTACGTGCTGGACCTCCAGCCTGCCCGCGTGAACAAGCAGGCCTTGGATTCCGGCGAACTGCAGCTGCTTGAGCTCGACGACGAGGACCGCACCATCGTCCACGGCCTCCTGGTCAAGCATGTGGAAGAAACCGAATCCGTCCTCGCAGGCCGCTTGCTCGAAAACTTCGATGACACAGCCGCCCGCATCACCAAAGTTCTGCCGCGCGACTACGCCGCAGTCCTGCAAACCCGTCTCGACGCCATCGAAGAGGGCCTTGATCCCGATGGCGAAGAAGTATGGTCCCGAATCCTGGAGGTAACCGGTGGCTGATCCACGCGGATTTCTGAAAGTCCGGCAGCGCGAGACGCAGCCACGCCGTCCCGTTCCCGTCCGCATCATGGACTGGAAAGAAGTCTACGAAGCCCAGGACAAGGGCGTGCTCAAGAGCCAGGCCGGCCGCTGCATGGACTGCGGCGTGCCGTTCTGCCACCAAGGCTGCCCGCTGGGGAACCTCATCCCGGAGTGGAACGACCTTACCTGGCGCGGAAAGGGCGAGGAAGCGATTGAGCGCTTGCACGCGACCAACAACTTCCCGGAGTTCACGGGCCGCTTGTGTCCCGCGCCGTGTGAAGCATCCTGCGTCCTGGGCATCAACCAGCCCGCTGTGACCATCAAGCAGGTTGAAGTTTCGATCATCGACGACGCCTTCGAAAACGGCTGGGTACAACCTCTTCCGCCGACGCGTCTCTCCGGGAAGACGGTCGCCGTCGTCGGCTCCGGCCCCGCGGGGCTTGCAGTCGCACAGCAGCTGACGCGCGTCGGACACACCGTGGCCGTCTACGAGCGCGACGACAAGATCGGCGGACTGCTGCGCTATGGCATCCCCGACTTCAAGATGGAGAAGGAACAGGTCGACCGCCGCGTCGAGCAAATGAAGGCCGAGGGCACCCGCTTCCGCACGGGTGTCGCGGTCGGAAGCGACGTGACCTGGGAGCAGTTGCGCCGCCGGTACGACTCCGTGGTGATCGCCACCGGTGCTACCGTTCCGCGCGACCTTCCCATCCCGGGCCGCGAGCTTGAAGGCATCCACTTCGCCATGGACTACCTGGTGCCCGCCAACCGCGTGGTTGCCGGTGAAACCGTGGAGGGCCAGATCGATGCCAAGGGCAAGCACGTGATCATCCTCGGCGGCGGCGACACCGGCGCCGACTGCCTCGGCACGGCACACCGCCACGGCGCCGCCTCGGTCACCACCCTCGCGATCGGCAAGCAGCCGCCGCTCGAGCGCGCCTCGCACCAGCCGTGGCCGACGTTCCCCACGCTCTTCGAGGTTGCCAGCGCACACGAAGAGGGCGGCGAACGCACCTACCTCGCCTCGACCGTTGAATTTGTCGGCGAAAACGGCAAGCTCACTGGCGTCAAGGTCGCCGAGACCGAGTTCGTGGACGGCAAGCGCCTGCCGAAGGCCGGTACAGAGCGCGTGATTCCGGCCGATCTGGTCTTCCTGTCGCTCGGCTTCACGGGCGCGGAACCTGCCGGTATCACCGAACAGGTCAGCGCAGAATTCGACGGCCGCGGCAACGTGGCCCGAGATGGGTACTACATGACCAACACCGAGGGCGTTTTCGTGGCAGGCGATGCAGGCCGCGGGCAGTCCTTGATTGTCTGGGCGATCGCCGAAGGCCGCGCCTGCGCTGCCGCCGTCGACAAGTACCTCATGGGCAGCACCATTCTCCCCGCGCCGGTGGCTCCCACCGACCGGGCTATATCGGTCCTCTAAGGACCGGCGCACGACGCTTTCCCAACTCCAACTGCAGCACACTACTAGGGTAGGTATATGAGACGCGCAAAAATCGTGGCAACGTTCGGACCGGCAATTTCCAGCTTTGACAACACCCTCGCGGTGCTGGAGGCCGGCGTCGACGTCGCCCGCATGAACATGAGCCACGGCGACTACTCAGTACACGACAACACGTACGAGAACGTCCGCAAGGCTTCCGCCCAGCTCCACAAGCCCGTTGCCATCATGGCCGACTTGCAGGGCCCGAAGATCCGCCTGGGTCGATTTGTCGACGGCCCCCACGAGCTCGCCGTCGGTGACACTTTCACCATCACCACCGAGGACGTCCCCGGTACCAAGGACATCTGCTCCACCACGCTCAAGAGCCTGACCGAAGACGTCAACGTCGGCGACGCACTGCTGATCGACGACGGCAAGGTTGCCTTGCGCGCCATCGAGGTTGACGACGTCAAGGTGGTCGCCACTGTGACCGTCGGTGGCTGGGTCTCCAACAACAAGGGCATCAACCTGCCCGGCGTCGCCGTCAACGTCCCCGCACTGAGCGAAAAGGACGAGGACGATCTCCGCTGGGCCATGAAGCGCGGTGTCGACATGGTCGCACTGTCCTTCGTCCGCGATGCCTCCGACATCAAGCGCGTGCACGAAATCATGGACGAAGAAGGCCGTCGCGTGCCGGTCATCGCCAAGATCGAGAAGCCGCAGGCAGTGGACCAGCTCCACGAAATCATCGACGCCTTCGACGCCATCATGGTTGCCCGTGGCGACCTCGGCGTGGAACTCCCGCTCGAGGAAGTGCCGATCGTCCAGAAGCGCGCCATCGAACTGGCACGCCGCTGGGCCAAGCCGGTCATCGTGGCCACCCAGGTTCTCGAATCGATGATCGACAACCCGCGCCCGACCCGCGCCGAGGCTTCGGACTGCGCGAACGCAGTGCTGGACGGCGCCGACGCAGTCATGCTCTCCGGCGAGACCAGCGTGGGCAAGTACCCGATCGAGACGGTCAAGACCATGGCCCGGATCATCGAGTCCACCGAAGAACACGGACTTGAGCGCGTTCCCCCGCTGGGTACCAAGCCCAAGACCCGCGGAGGCGCCATCACGCGTGCCGCCGTCGAAATCGCCGACCAGCTGGACGCAAAGTACATCTGTACGTTCACCCAGTCCGGTGACTCGGCCCGCCGACTGTCCCGCCTGCGTCCCGTCAAGCCGGTATTCGCCTTCACCCCCGTGGAGCACGTCTGGAACCAGCTGGCTCTGACCTGGGGCATCCAGCCCGTCCTGGTCCCCATGGTGGGCCACACCGATGCCATGACGGCCCAGGTGGACCGCAGCCTCCTCGAGATGAAGATCGTCGAGAACGGCGACCTCGTGGTCATCGCTGCCGGTTCCCCTCCCGGACAGGCTGGTTCCACGAACTCGCTCAAGGTGCACAGGGTAGGAGACCTCGCGGACACGTCCCGTGTGGAAGAAGCCGCAGCCCGCAAGGAAAAGCTGGGACCGTGGCCGGAAAAGAAGAAGAAGGCCAAGTCCAAGGCCTGATCTTTCCGCGCTGTTTAGGAGGCTCCGCCGTTTGGCGGGGCCTCCTTTGTCTTGTTTTGCGGCTGGGTGGTTTGCGGGGGCGAGCTGGTTCGGGCGGCGGGCCGCGGGCGCTGTCCCGGGGGCGAGTGGCGGTGTCGGGTTCTGGGGGCACGAAGGACGCCCAGGCGTGTCCGGAGACGACGAAAGGACGCCGCTTCCCGTGGGAGCGGCGCCCTTCGCGGGTAGTGCTAGTTGACCTGGTTGATGATGGTCTCGGCGACCTCGCGCATGCTGAGGCGACGGTCCATAGAGGTCTTCTGGATCCAGCGGAATGCTTCCGGCTCCGTGAGGCCCATCTTCGTGGTCAGGAGGCTCTTTGCCCGCTCCACAAGCTTCCGCGTGGCGAACTGCTCCTGGAGGTCGGACACCTCGTTCTCGAGGGCCTTGATCTCCTCGTGGCGGGACAGTGCGATCTCGATAGCCGGGATCAAGTCGGCTGGAGTGAAAGGCTTGACGACGTAGGCCATGGCCCCGGCGTCGCGGGCGCGCTCCACGAGTTCCTTCTGGCTGAATGCTGTCAGCAGGACAACGGGGGCGATCCTCGCCTTGACGATCTTCTCCGCGGCGGAGATGCCGTCCATGACCGGCATCTTGACGTCCATGAGGACCAGATCCGGCTTCAGTTCCTCGGCCAGCTGAACGGCCTTCTCACCGTTGTCGGCCTCACCGACAACGTCGTAGCCTTCGCCCTTCAAGATCTCGATGATGTCCAGGCGGATGAGGGTTTCATCTTCTGCGACAACTACTCGGCGTGCCGGCTGGGATGCGGGCTTGGACTCCGTCTGTTCTGACACGGGATCTCCTTCAAGACGTACGGCGGGTTCTCAACCATCTTAGTTGCACCCGGTCGCTGCGTATGATTTATTGCTCGGCCGCGCCGGTTCTGAAAATTAGCCTATCTGCATGTAGAGTAGTTTCGCGCACTGCAACAGGGAGCGTTGAGTACTGTGAAGAGCTCGACGTCGGTTAGTCTTGTTCCAGTGTTCCGCGCCCGAGTGGCGGAATTGGCAGACGCGCCGCACTCAAAATGCGGTATCGAAAGGTGTGTGGGTTCGAGTCCCACCTCGGGCACAGCATACCCCCTCGTCAGAGGGGGTTTTTGCTTTAACGTGTTGACAAGGCTTGCGGTGGCGTCCCTCTGACGCTAAGTCCGCGGACTTTGGCCTGGCCGCCGCGGGGGCCTATTCAGGTGTGTGGGTGGCGGGTTCAGGGGGGCCTGGCTGGTGGGCCTCCCGCCTGCTATGGGTGGGGTTATGCGGTTCCTCGCTCCGGTTCTGTCGGGTTGGTCGTGGATGGCCAACACCAGTTCACGGGGATGGGGTGCAGGTACGACATGATGAAACCGATTTTGTTGGGGAACGGTTCTCGGAAGGTTGCTCGTGGCCATCCGGGGAACTGTGTGGGTGAGTTGGTCCTGTCAAAGCGAGTGTGGACACTGTCAACACTTATGTCTGCTTTATCGACGCGGCGATGAGCGTAGGCCATCCTCTCGGCACTTTGAATACTGGTGGGTATGGTTCGCTCAGGTCCCTCAGAGGTATCGCCATCTCGGGATTGCCCCGTGTAACACTCAGGTCATCGGCTTCGGCTCGCTGCGCGCGATCGTGACGGCCGGTTCATCATCAACCGAAGAGGCACTCGGCGAGGTGAGGTCCTCCGTGACTCGTCTGCACACTCAACGCCTCACGAGTGCTGTTCGCGACGGCCGCGCTCCTGTCCGTCACCCTGTCCGAGCTGACAGAGCTTGCGCTCTCCGCCCCCGCCGGGGCCGGAGGCCTGACATTGGTGCCGTACTTCGAGGGCGAGCGGACCCCCAATTTGCCGGAGGCAACCGGTTCCCTTCACGGCCTGAGGCTCCAAAACTACAACCGAGCCAACATCGCGCGCGCCGCAGTCGAAGGAATCGTGTGCTCACTAGCGGACGGTCTGAGCGCGTTGGCCTCCCGGTGTGTCGCAGCCCGGCGAATCATTCTTGTCGGCGGAGCTGCACGCTCCGCTGCAGTCCAACTAGCGGCCGCCGGGATCTTGGGCTACCAGTAGAGGTCCCGCCACCAGGGGAGTACGTTGCCGACGGCGCGGCGCGCCAGGCGGGCGGGGTCATCCTTGGCCGTCTTTCCGAATGGCAAAAACCGCCACAAACACTGTCAACGGAGCGCCAACCCCTGAGATCCTCGAACGCTATCGGACCGTGAGCACCCTCGGCCACAGTTCCAAGCCGTTGAGCCGGTAGCAGTTCACGAATGTGCTGAGTCATTAGATGGGTCGATCAGACACGGCCCAGGTAGCTGCAAGATAAAGCGTCATTGATGTGGTGCTTAAAGACTCGGGTGTCTTGGGTACCGCGGGCTCGCCTGCCGTGCAGTCCGACTTCGTCGCGTGCCATTTCGACGACCCTCTGGACTGCGGCGGACGCCAGCCCGCGGCCTGCAAAATCGCTGTCCACCCAGTAGCCCAGCAGGCCGCAAAGGCCTGCAGCTCGGATCAAGCCGAGCTGCACGCCTCCATCGGGTACTGACAGTGCCTATACCGCCGAAGCGAGAACGAAGTCGTAGCTGACCTCGCGGCCCGTGCCGTCCGCCTTGTCCTTCGGCTCGAGGACGAGCTCGGGTTTAACGGCCGAGGCTATGTCGTCCGAGAGGTGCTTGTCAGCTGTGAAGTACAGCTGCGTCGTGATGAGCTGGTACCCGGGCGCGCTGACTTTGAGGTGGAGGTGCGCCGGACGCCAGGCATGCCAACCGGCGGAGGCGATGAGCTGCCCGCAGGCGCCGTCTGTGGGGATCTGGTAGGGCGCGGGCTGCACGGTGTTGATTTGGTAGAGGCCTTCGGAGTCGGCAATGACTATGCCGCGAAGGTTCCATTCGGGAACGTCGGGGGCGAATTGCGAGTAGAAACCGAGGTCGTCCGCGTGCCAGATTTCCACGCTGGCGCCCACCAGGGGTTGACCGTCGACGCCCGTGACTCGGCCTTGGAACAGCAGCGGCCTGCCGGGTTCGTCGTCGCGCATTGGCAGCGTTGCCGGGGTCTCGAGAACGGGTGACCCCGGAACGTAATAGGGCCCCTCGATGGTTCCCTTGCTGCCTTCCCTATCCGCGTTTGCTACTTCCTCGACTGCGTGTTCAATCCAGACGTCCAGGAATAGCGGCCATTCGCCGTCTTCGCCCACTTTGATGAGCCAGGATTTCAGCGCGTTGTATTCGTCGTAGGAGACCTTTTCTTCCATCACTGTGTCCACAAGCGCCTTGATGACGCGGGAGGCAAGCGCGTTGACTCGTTCAGTACTGACTTCCGCGGCCACGGTCTTGTCCGAGCGGAAGCGTTCGGTTGCGTTGGCGCCGGATGCGGCAGCGGTTGCGGTGGTTTCGACAGACATAGTTTGTCCTTTCGTTGTCATTCCGACTCAGCGGCGAGGCGGTAATAGCAGGGGTGGGTTAATTGACGCCGTCAGGAGATCGACGACGGGTGTTTGGCGAGGGCGGTGACCTCAATGTCCATATAGGGGAACAGCGGAAGGCTCTGTAGAAGCTCGTGCAGTTCGTCGTTGCTTTCGACATCGAAGACCGAGTAATTGGCGTATTGCCCCACCACCCGCCATAGGTGCGGCCAACGGCCGTCGCGCTGGACGCCCTGGGAGTAGGCTCTTTCTTTCTCCTTGATTGCGGTGGCCTGATCTTCGGGCAGATTGGCGGGGAGGTTCACGTCCATGCGGACCAGGTACAGCACAATGCTCCTTTGCATTCGAGAGGGATGGGTGGTTTGCTCCGGCCGGCTATTTGTCCTGCCGGTAGCGCGCGAGCTTGTCCTCGTCGATATCCGCTCCGACGCCGGGGACATCCCGGACGCCGATCCGGCCGTCCTGAATGGCTATCGGCTCGGCCAAGAGGTCATCAGACATGTCAAGGAAATTGGACAGCTCACCGGCACGCCGCGACGTGGCCTCGTGCGCGGCGCCGAACGTGACGGTGGCGATCGTGCCAAGCTGGGTGTCGATCTGGTTTCCCATCACGACGTCGACGCCCAGTCCGGTGCAAAGGCCAAGGATCTGCTGCGCCTCGGTGAATCCGCTGCGCGCGGTCTTGATGCTGATGGCGTTGCATCCGCCGGAGAGCAGCTCCCGGGATGCGTCGCCGGCCGTGGGGACGCTTTCATCACCGACCACGGGAATGGGGGATTTCTCCACCAGGCGTCGGCGACTCATGGCCTCGTTGGCGTCGCATGGTTCCTCCAGGAGGGAAAGTCCCAGGCCGTCCGTGCGGCGCAGCACCTCGAGCGCTTCGTTGGCGGTCCAGCCTCGATTGGCATCGAGGTACAACTCGGTGCCCGGGCCCAGCCCCGCACGCAGTACGCGGCAGGCCTCGATGTCCAATGACAGCGGGCGGCGCCCGACTTTGAGCTTGAAGGTGTTGATGCCGTATTCGTCCTGGAACCGCAGGGCCTCGTCCAGTAGTCGCTGCGCCGGTTGGAAGCCGAGCATATGGCTGACTTCCATGGAGTCGGTGAAGCCTCCCAGCAGCCTGCTGACCGGAGTTCCAGTGGCTTTGCCGATGATGTCCCAGAGGGCGATGTCCAGACTGCCTTTGGCCACCTGGTTATTGATTGTCCTGGCCAGAACCTGGTGGATCTTCCCGCGGTGCATGGGGTCGAGTCCAATCACGGCCGGAGAGAAGATTTTGGTGACCACCGAGATGATGGAATCCTGCGTCTCGCCATAGGTGAACGCGCGTGGTGGAGCATCCGCCGTGCCCACCACGCCGTCGTCTGTGTGGATCCGGATGAGGACGTGCTCGGCGTCGGACACCCGCCCGCTGGCGAACTCCAAGGGCTTGGAGTAGGGGATCGAGTAGGGGATCGCTTCAATGCGCTCAATCTTCACGGGTGCCTTCAGGGATTTGGAATGGTTGGTCACAAGGGTGATGCTTTCCCTCAATATCCTTGCGTTGAATTCCGTGGGCGAAAATGCGAAAAATCACTGCCGGGCGTAAAGCTTTATACCCTTCCGAGGTAAGGAAATCCCCAATACCCTGCTGATAAACAACGTGAAAGGAGAACACCCGATGGCCCATCCCAAGAAGCACGACCGGATGTTCCTGACTTGCTATGCGGACACCTTCGGCTACGGCTGGCACCATGTGGACCTGTTCGTCCACGACGAGAACGACCTGGAGGTGAACTGGGTGCACTGGCAGGCGGACCATGACGGACCGGAGGCCGCCGACGCCATTACAGCCCGGATTGAACCCAAGCTGAAGCGGATGACTGAATGGAAGCATGGAATCAGTGCCAACGGTTCCGAGTACTGGACTGCCGACGCGGCCTGGGCATGATCCCGAGAGGCGCAGCGTAGTTTTGACGCAGGTAAGGGAAGGTCCCGTTTGGAAATCCAAACGGGACCTTCCCTCGTGCATCGGACCTGCTTGGCTACACGTGAGCCAGGGAAGCTTCAAGCCGCTCCGCGATGGAGAAGAGGCGGTGTTCGCGGCCGGGGGCTCCGATGAGCTGAATGCCGAGGGGCATTCCGCCGGAGTCGCGGAGGCCGGGGATGGTGATGACCGGTAGGCCCAATGCCTGCCAGGGGCGGCTGAGCACTGGAGTGCCGGTGGCTTCGATGCCGGCAGGAGCGGCGCCGAGGGCAGCCGGGCCAAGGATCGCATCGAACTGATCAAGGGCAGCCTCCACGGACGTTCGGGCGTCCGCGACGCGGTAGAGGGCTGCGACATAGTCCGCCTCGGGTGTAGTGGCGCCGGTTGTCAGTAATTCGGCCAGCGGGACGCTCAGCCGGTCTAGCTGTTGCAGCTCCCAGGAGCGCTCGCGAGCTGCTTCGAAGGCCATGATTGTGGCGTGGTCATCGGCGAGCCGGCGGACGACATCGTGGTCGGTCCAGTCTTCGCAGTGGAAACCTTCATGACTGATCGCCGCGACAGCCTGTTCGACGGCGGCGGCCATGTCCGCCGAGACCTCGCCGAGGCCACTGCTGTTCCATAGCAGGAGGCGCACGGAATTGCCGTCAGCTTTGTCCTTCGAAGCCAGCTCATCCCCGATCAGGGCGCACCACGCGAGATGGAGATCCGTCACTGTCCGTGCTACGAATCCGAGAGAGTCCAATGAAGGGCTGAGCCCGGTGACACCGCTCATGGAGAACTGTCCCTTGGCTGCGACAAACCCTGCGACCCCGCAGAACGACGCCGGGCGGGTAAGCGATCCTGCCGTCTGAGTTCCAATGGCCAATGGGACCATTCCTGCGGCGACGGCGGCCGCCGAACCGCTGGACGAGCCGCCTGGTGTGTGGGCGGGATTCGTGGGATTCCGTGTAGGCCCGGGGGCGAAGTAGCCGAACTCGGTGGTGACCGTCTTGCCCATGACCACGGCGCCTGCCCGCCGGAGAAGCTTCACGCAATCGGCATCTGAGCCGGCTGGTTCGCCGCCGCGCAACACGCTGCCGCAGCGGGTGGGAAGCCCCTGGACGTTGATCAGGTCCTTGACACCCACGGGCACTCCCCAAAGTGGCCCGCGGGGATTTGCCGAGCGCTCCAGTTCCCGCGCAACGGAGCGGGCGCCGGCCGCATCGATCTCGACCCAGGCCCGGATCTCGGGTTCCGTAGCCTGCATGCGCTGCCAGGCCTGTTCGACGGCTGAGCCCGGCGTCACGGCGCCGGACGCCAGGGCCGTGGAGAGCTCGCGGAGCGAACCGTCGGAGCTCAAGCGACGAGCTCCGGAGTCACGGAAAGGCGATGAAACTGCCTCTTGAAATAAATGAGGCTGTCACGCCCCTCCTGGACCTCGACACGTTCTACCTGGACGAAAATTACCGAGTGCGATCCCTGGACGCTGCGCCCGCTGATGCGACCCACGATCTTGACAAGGGCGTCACGCAGCACGGGCACGGCGTCAGTGCCCTTCTCCCAGATGTCCCAGCCAAAGCGCTCCTCCATGGGAACGCGCGTCGCTCCGGAGAAATGCCGGGCGAGTTCCTCGTGTTCGCCGCTGAGGACGTTGATGCACACTTGGCCATTGCTGTTGAAGATATCGTGTGTGGCGCTGTTCTGGTTGACGCAAACCAACACAGTGGGTGGGGAGTCGGTAACCGAGCAGACGGCGCTAACGGTGATTCCCACGCGCCCGTGCGGACCGGCTGTGGTCACCACGTTCACAGCCGCAGGCAGGTGCGCCATGGCAGACCGGAAATCTTTCTGGATTTGCGTGAGTTCAGGCATTTCTCTTCTCCAACTGTCGTGAACATTAATTCTGATCAGTCCATTAATCCTTGTGATAAGAATCTATGGCGGACTGGACTTAATGGGTATTGCGATTTGTTCCACCCATTTTCAGAACTCGCTTCAGCGTTGTAGGTAGTTTCCTTAGCATGTTATTGATTGACGGCCATGCCGTGGGCTCGATACCGTCGAGTTTCCCCCTACTACACCCCCAGGCAGTGCAAGGTCCTCACACATGGATTCACCAGAAGCCCTCGTTTACATCGTCGACGACGACCAGGAGCTGTGTGCCTCTTTGGCCTGGCTGCTTGAATCCGTCAGCATCCAGTCCCGCAGCTTCTTTGACGTCGCGTCGTTCCTGGCTCAGTATGACCCCGATATCCCGTCGTGCCTGGTCCTGGATGTCCGGATGCCGAGGACCGGCGGGTTTCAATTGCAAGAGACCTTGAACCAGATCGCTTCGCCTATCCCCATCATTTTTGTGTCCGCTCACGGCGACATCCGCATGTCAGTGAAAGCGCTGCGCCAAGGGGCTGTCAATTTCCTGGAGAAGCCGTACGACCCACAGCACATGTTGGATGTGGTGCAGGAAACGCTCGAACTCGCACGCGCGCGCTTTGAATCCAACCGCGGGCGGCGGGAAGTCGAGCAACGGATCGCAGGGCTGACGCCCCGTGAACGGGAGATTCTAGCCCTCGTTATCGACGGTCTGCCGAGCCAGAACATCGCGAGGAAGTTGGGGACCAGCGTGAAGACCATTGACGTCCACCGCACGAGGATCAAGGCGAAGACCGGAGCAGACAGCATCGCCACACTGGTCCGGGACATTCTTCAAAACAACGTCACGGTCGCCCCAGGCTGAAGCCGGACCGCAGGTGCTCTGCACGAACAAAGGAGCCCCGTGGTCGATTCGCATGGATCGACCACCGGGCTCCTTTGCGAGAGCCGGGAACTCTTGCTTTCAGAGGAGCTCCAGGACCAGCCTGGGGGACTTTGACCGGGAAACGCAGGCCGCGATCTGGTCGTTGGCGTTCTTTTCGCTGCTGGACATGCACTGGTCCCGGTGGTCCGGTTCGCCTTTCAGGACGCCCATGATGCATGTGCCGCAGATCCCTTCCTGGCACGATGTGTCCACTTCGACCCCGTTATCCGCGAGGACCTGCACGATGGACTGACCAACGGGCACCTCATAGACCTCGTCGTCGAGTTCCACCTCAAAAGGTGTATCGCCGGCTGTGTCCACGGGCTCGGCGGCCTGGAAGTGCTCGATATGGACGTTGTCCTCAGGAATCACGGAAGCCGCGCTTTCCCGGACGCGCTCCATGAACCCCTGAGGTCCGCAGGTATAGACGTGCGAGGCAGCGCTGAGGCCCGCGAACGCGCCGTCCAGAACGGCCGGCTGCTGCTCACGCTGCAGTCCGAAATGGAAGTGGACACGTTCGCCGAAACCGCTGCGCTTCTCAAGGAGTTCGCAGAAGGCGGCATCCTCACGGGAACGGGCAAAATAGTGCAACTCGAACTCTTCGCCCTCCTTATGCAGGTGGTAGGCGATGCTGATCATCGGGGTGACGCCAATGCCCGCCGCCACCAGGATGTGCCGGTCGGCACCTTCGGCGACAGACAAGAGATTGCGCGGTGCGCTGATCTCCAGCTCGTGACCGACCTCGACGTGATCGTGGAGGGCCTGGGAACCACCGCGCGACTCCGGCTCAAGCTTGACTGCAACCACGTAGTCGTCAAGATCGTCAGGTGGACTGCACAGCGAGTACTGCCTGACAACGGCGGTCGGGCCGAGGACGTCGATATGCGCGCCCGCCGGATAGGGATCGAACGGCGCCCCGTCCGCACGTTGCAGGCGGAAGGACTTGATGTTGCTTGTCTCCTCCAGTACTTCAGCTACGCGTACCTTGAACATACCCATGGGGCAACGCTCCTTTCTTCTGTCAGCTTGTAAATGGGCCGGCCGGACCTAACGCATGTAAAGGCCGCCGTTGATGTCCCAGCAGGCTCCGGTGACCGAAGCGGCCCCGGGGGAGGCGAGGAGGGCCACGGTGTCGGCGATGAATTCCGCGTCGCCGAATCGGCCCACTGGAATGTTCGCCTTGATGGTGTCCAGCTTGTCCGGGTCCACGGTTTCGTAGACCACGGGCAGGTCCAGTGGACCCGGGGAAACGGCATTGACGGTAACGCCGGAGGAGGCAAACTCGCGGGCAAACACCTTGGTGAGCGTGGACACCCCGCCCTTAGATGCAGCGTAGTGGGCTCCGGTGGCCGTGCCTCCGTTGTGGCCTGCCAGAGAGTGGATGTTGATGATCCGGCCGTAGCCACGGTCCCGGAAATGCGGACCGAACACCTGGCAGCCTAGGAAAGTGCCGTTGAGGTTGATCTCAACATTCGCGGAGAACTCCTCCGGAGTGATCTCCAGCAAAGGCGCGACTTGGGAACGTCCGGCATTGTTCACCAGGACGTCCGTGCCGCCCCACTTTTCAGCCAGGACGTCCCGAACAGCCTCGAAGTCGGCCTTTTTCCGGACATCCAGGGCGCCGGCCCAAGCGGTTTCCCCGGAGGGGTCCAGGCTGTCCGCGATGGGCTGTAGGGAGGCAGGGTTGGTGTCGGTTATGGCTACTCTGAAGCCTTCCTTGTGCAGCTTGCGGGCGATGGATTCGCCGAGGCCGCGGCCGGCGCCGGTGACCAGTGCGACATGGTTCACTGTGGATCCTGCGTTCATGATGGTCCTAAAGGAGGAAGCCAGAGGCGTTGACGGCGGAATCGGAGTTGACCAGTCGGATGAGTTTGAGCTCAATCCGGGCATCGTCGCCGTTGAAGCGGATGCGGTGCGTCAGGTCGGCCCCCAGCATCTGGAACTTGTCGCGCTTGAAGCCCACCAGCACTTGCGCGGAGCGCAGGGTGACGGTGTCCGCGGTGATCTCTTCCACGGTGAAGCGGGAAATGGTGCGTGAGGTGCGGGCGGCAGCGACGGCGGACATCGAGTAGCCCTGCACAAGGCGCGTGACTCGCATGTGGCGCATCCGCGCGTCGTCGTACACCATGTTCAGTGACGATTCGAAGTCCTCGGTGTCCGGGTCGACAGGGATGACGTACTTGGCGTCCTCCGTGTACAGCGTCTGCCAGAATTCGTAGTCCTTGTCGTCCAGCAGCTGGGCCTCGCGCCAGATCAGCTCGATGGCACGGCCCACGAGGGGATCGGCGAGTTGACCGAGTCCCACCTCGTAGCGCTGGGGCGCTGGGCGGTTGTCGATCGCTACAACTTCTTCGGCGGTGTCAGTTTTCATCGCTCATCATCCTTTTCCACATTGCGTACGATTCGCGCATGCCGGTTTCGTCGGTCACGTGCGAGGTCTTCCAGCCTTCGTCCACGGTCACCTCACGTCCCAGGCCACGGTTGACCAGGATCGGCATGTCCGGGTTTGCGACGGCGCCGCGCTGCACCCGGTCCCAGGCCTCGGAGTCATCGGACGTGCCGAAGCCGAACGGCCCCTGGAAGTGCTCGTGGATGCGCAGGCGCTCGCGGTTCACGCTCTCCGGGCCGCCCTCGAGACCGAGCGCCATGTGCTGGATTTCCGTTTCGTTCACGGAGATGGGGCGCAGGACCCGGAAGAAGGACATGGACAGGGAAAGGTTCGGGAACAGGTTCAGGTTGTAGCCGGCGCCGTGCATTGAGCGGACTATCCGCCGGACCTGCTGTTGGGGCATGATCTCAGAGAGTTCGTCGATGATGTGGCGGAAGCGCTCCTGCAGTTCCTCCATGCCGTCGTCCTCTTCCAAGTCCACGTGTTCGGGGACCATGATCGCCACGCTGTGCCCGTTGCCGAGGGCGTGGGTCACTGCCTTCTCGTCGGTCATGAAGGACAACATGTCCGCGGTTTCGGCGTCCACGGAGGCCATCCAGGAGCGGTGGACGATGGGGAAGTGGTAGCCGTCGGTGGTGTTTTCCAGCTGGATCTTCCAGTTGCCCTCGAAGCGGAACTTGTGCTCTCCCTGGACTTTGACGGGGAAGCCTGCGCCCTGCTTCATGAAGCGGTCGATCCAGATTTTCGCATCGCCGAGGAATTCCTCGAGCGGCTCGATGTCCGGTTTGAAACTGGCGAAAATGAGGCCGTTGTAGCTCTCCACGCGCAGGCGCTGCAGGGGCAGGTCGCGCTTTTCAGTCACTCCCTCGTAGCCGTCCGGGTAGGGGATGCCGCGGAGGTTTCCTTCGAGGGAGTAGGACCACGAGTGATAGGGGCAGGTGAAACCGTTAGCTTTACCCTTGGGGACCTCGCAGACGCTCGCCCCGCGGTGGCGGCAGCGGTTAAGCAGGACGTTGAAGTTGCCCTTGCGGTCCCGGTTCACGATGACCGGCTGAAGCCCGATGTGCGACATCTTGAAGCTTCCTGCCTCCGGGATCTCACTTTCATGCGCCACCCAGACCCACGTACTGTAGAAGATCCTTTCCATCTCCCAATCGAAGATCTCCGGGTCGGTGTAGAGCTGGGCGGCGACGCGGTCGCCTTGGGCAAGGGCGGCGAAGCCGCCGGTCCCTTCTGACGTTGGTGAAGTCACTGAATGCTCCTTGATTTTGCTTGGTGCTAGGCGTGGATTGGTGCGGCGAATAGCTTTTCGGTGCGGAAGTGGGAGATTCGGGCGGCGCCGTCGGCGTACTGAAAATCCACCGTGAGGCGCGCCGAGAGCAGTTCCGTGCCGCCGCCGTCGTACTCCGAAAGCTGTTGCATGATCCAGGTCCCGCTGGCGGCACTCGTCGCCGCCACAACGCTGCCGCCGCTTAGCAAGTGGATGTTCCGTTTGAAGTGCGACGACGGCGGGAGGAAGTCCGCGAGCATCGAAAGGATCGCTGGGCGGCCTTCCAAGCGGCCGAATTTCCCGGTGTATTCGGGGCCGATGCCTTCCCAGACCGCGTCCTCGGCGAACAGGGAGGACATGTCCTCCCAAGAGAAGACCGGTTGCGGGACGTCGCAGAGTTCCATGTAGCGCGACAACGTGGAGCGCGCCGCCTCGCGGATTTCGAGGGTGGCGAGGCGTTCTTCCAAACTGCCCGCAGTGTCGCTTCTCATCCTGCTAACCGGCCGTTTCGACGTCGTCTCGGATGGTGAGTGCCCGGCCGATCCGTGCCTCGATCTTGGCGTAGCGCCACAGCGCGTATTCGCCCACCATCGTGGTCCTGAACAGGTTGCAGGCGGCCTTCACGGTTTCTTGGGTATCGACATCGGCCAGGATGTAGCACGTCCAGGGCCACCCCTCGGACGGGCCTACCATGTGCGAATCGTCGTCCATGTCGCCGATGACGTCGACGCCGGGCAGCCGCGCCATCTCCGCCATCATTCCGGAGAACGCGGTCCAAACCTCGCCGATCCCGCTCTTGGGGAGGTCGAAGAAATTCTGGTTGATACCGATGCAAAACAGTACGCGCAAAGGTTGCGCGGCGGGGTTCTCGCTCAAGTCAGCTCCTAGGGGCCAGTTGTTGTGGAGGCGGCTCAGATGAAAGCGGGGATCGACGGCGGGACGTCCATGAGCACCGCGCCCGCACCGTCGTAGATGCCGTCACCGAGGAAGGCGTGCTGGGTGACCACCAAAGCATCACGCAGGTAGCGCTGCATGGGGTTGGAATCGTAGATGGCCGCGGTTCCAGAGAGCGTGTAGGCGGTGTTCACTGCCCTGGCTCCTACACGGGCAACGTGGGTGGAGGCGAGGCGAAGCAGCGCCTTCTGCTTGTCCGTTGCAGGGTCACCCGCCTCGACCGTTGCGTATACTTCATCGGAAATTTCGTAAAAGAATGCGCGAGCGGATCGCAGTTCGGCTTCGGCCTTGGCCACGTCCATCCGGTAGTAGGAGCGGTCTGCCAGCTTCGGGGCCCCGGTGATGCCCGTTCGGCCGCTGCCGACGCCGATTGCGTAGTCCAGCGCGGCCCGGCCTGCACCGAGGTTGACGACGGCGAGCACCTGCGCTGCGTAGGCGATGGCGGGGTAGCGGTACAACGGTTCGTCGACGGTGGGTTCGCCGCCGCGGACAAACGTCCACTCGTCGTTCACCACGTG
Organism: Arthrobacter sp. efr-133-R2A-120; assembly: GCF_030209835.1. Taxonomy (GTDB): domain Bacteria; phylum Actinomycetota; class Actinomycetes; order Actinomycetales; family Micrococcaceae; genus Arthrobacter. The sequence continues at coordinate 133,225 of NZ_JARVRF010000011.1, forward strand.
GCCGCTGACCCGTAGGTCATGGCTGCCTGTGCCGTTGAGCCCAATAACGTCCCAGTTCTCTACGATCTCCACGTGCTCGGGGCGGAGCAGGGCGGTCAGGGGCTTGCCTTGGGTGGCTTTGTTGCCCACCAAGCCAACGCCCAGGATGTCCGCGCCTTTGCAGCCGCTGGAGAACTTCCACTCGCCGGAGACGTACCAGCCGCCGTCCACCCGTTCGGCTTTGGCCAGGGGATACAGCCCGCCGGCGAAAGCCACGTCCGGGCCGTCCGCGTACAGTTGGGCCTGGGTTTCCAAAGGCAGCGCGGCGAGGTAGACGGAAGAACCGAAGCTGGCCACCCAGCCGGCGGAGGCGTCCACCGCTGAGATCTTCTCGATGATGCGCAGGAACTCGCTCGGCGGAAGGGCGTCACCGCCGAAGCGCCGTGGAGTGCCTGCCCGGAAGATGCCTACCTTCTTGAATTCGGAGACAATATCCCGCGGAACGAACTTATTTTCGCCGAATTCCTCGCGGCGCTTCGCGATGAGCTCCAGGACGTCATCAAGCGTGGTTGGCGGAGCCGTATCCAAAACGTCGGTCATTGGAATTCCCATCAATAGAGCGGACAGCAAATTGTTCTGGTCTCAAAAGTATTTGGCGGGCGAGTTGCCTTCAATCGGGGATTCGTAGCCGTCAGCCAAGGAAATAGCCATGCGGGGTAAAGGAAATACCTATGCGGGAGGACCTGCCGGCGGGCTAGAATTGCCTGTGCCTAATTCCTTGCCAGGTCCGTCTGCGGAAGACTATAAAGTCCTGATTCAGTCGCTCAGCTATTGCATCCTGATCCATGACGCCGAATCCAAGGACATCCTTTGGGCCAACCAAGCCGCTTGCGACATGCTGGGCTTCACCCTTGAGGAACTGAGACCGCTCAAGGCACCTGATATGAGCGGTGCGGATTCCCGCTACCGACGCTCCGTTGGTGTTCACTGGCTTCAGGACGCCGCGGACCACGGAATCAGCAGGACCGAATGGATGTACCGTTCAAAATCCGGGCGGGAATTCCTGACCGAGGCCATCGCCGTCCGTGTGCAACTTCAGTCCGGCAGCGCCGTCATGGTGCAATTCCGGGACATCGAAAAAGAAGAGTCGCTGAAATCCGAGCTGCAGCGCACGGAAGGCCGCCTCCAAGCGTTCCTCCTGCGAATGGCCGAGGGAATCCTGGTGCTGGACGCCGACGGCGTGATCACCTTCGCCAGCGGTGCCGCCGGGGGTCAGTTGGGCCGCGACGTCGACAGCCTGCTGGGCGAGAGTTTCCTTGACCTCTGTACGCCGTCTTCCAAGCTCGTTTTGGAAAACGCCCTGACCAAGATGCAAGCCGACGGTTCTTCGATTCTTCGCCTCGAACTGGTGCATCCCGACGGCAACAACCGGTGGTTTGGCACCAGCTGCCACTACCTCGCATTGGAGAAGGACCTGACAGGTGCCATGCTCCTTCTCCAGGACATCACCGAATATGTCGCCGCAGAAGAGCAGCACCGTCGCGACCTGGAGCATTTGAACTACTTGGGCCGGTACAACGCCATGGGAGATATGGCCATGGCAATCGCCCATGAGCTTGGTCAACCCCTGGCCGCAGCCACCAACTTCGTGGATGGTGTAACGCGGCGGGTCAAGGATCCGGAAATGCGGATCGATGACTTGGTCTATGGTTTGGACAATGCGCGCAAGCAAATTGACCGGGCAAACCAGATCGTCAAAAGCCTGCGCGATTTCGTCGTCCAGCTGGAGCAGTCCGAGCAACTCGTTGACCTGAATGAAATCGTCAGGGATTGCCTATATTTCATTCGGCTGCGGGCTGATCAGCATGAGACCGAGCTGCAGTTGGTGATGAGTGACAGCCCTATCTGGATTCGTTGCGAAAAGGTCCTCACGGGGCAAGTGATCCTGAACCTCTGCCACAACGCCATCGACGAGATGTCAGGCTGGCCACAGCGTGAACGGCATGTCGCCATCACCACTTATGCCACGGAATCCAGCGGTGTTTTCCGGGTCGCCGATCGCGGCAAAGGACTCGCCCATATCCCGGACGGCAGGATCTTTGACGGCGCTTTCACCTCAAAGTCCGCTGGCAGCGGGATCGGGCTTGCCCTCAGCCATCGCATCATCACTCGCCAGCACGGCCGGATTTACGCAGAGGAAAACGAATCCCGCGGAGCGACATTTACTTTTGAGCTTCCGCTCGCGAGTGAATGAGTGCTAGCTGGGCCCGGTGACGTGAATCAGCGCGCTTTTGGCGTCGGCGGATTCGTCGATGGCGGCCAGGATGCGTTGGACGGCCAGCCCTTGTTCGAGCGACGGCGACGGCGCGGTTCCGGCGTCGATGGCGGTCAGGTAGTCGCGGATCTGGTGGGTGAAGCTGTGTTCCCAGCCGATCACGTGCCCTTGGGGCCACCAGGCGCCCATGTAGGGATGTTCGGGCTCGTTGACCAGGATCCTGCGGAAACCCTGCTCCCGCACCGGAAGGGTGGCGTCCAGGAAGCCGAGTTCGTTGAGGTTTTCCAGGTCGAAGAGCAGGGAGCCTTTGTCCCCGTAGATTTCCAGGGCCAGGGAGTTCTTCCGCCCCGTGGCCATGCGGGAGACTTCCACGGAGGCGATTGCCCCGGAGGCGAGGGTCAGCGTGGCCCAGGCGGCGTCGTCGACCGTTACTTGTTCCGGACCGTCCGTGCCGGGGCGCTGGTTCACGAAGGTGTGCAGCCGGCCGGAGACCTCGGTGACAGTGTCCCCGAGCAGGAACAGGACCTGGTCGATCGCGTGCGAGGCGATATCCCCCAGGGCCCCGGACCCTGCCGTTTCCTTGTTCAACCGCCAGGTCATGGGCGACTCGGGATCGGCCAGCCAGTCCTGCAGGTACGAGGCTCGCACATGCCGGACGGTCCCGAGCCGGCCGTCCGCGATGAGCTCCCGGGCCAAGGCCAGGGCCGGGACGCGGCGGTAGTTGAAGCCGATCATGGACTGCACGCCCCGGGCCCGGGCCTTAGCCGCCGCGGCGGTCATGAGTTCCGCTTCGGCCAGGGTGTTCGCCAACGGTTTCTCGACCAGGACGTGCTTGCCTGCTTCGAGGGCCGCGATGGCGATCTCGGCGTGCATCCAGCCCGGGGCGCAGATGTCCACGATATGGATGTCATCGCGTTCCAGGACCTGGCGCCAGTCCGTGGCGGACTCGCTCCAGCCGTACCGGGCGGCCGCCTCGGCGACCCGTTCCGGGTTCCGGCCCACGAGCACTTTCTGCTCGAACGCCGGAACATCGAAGAAACTGGCCACGTTCCGCCACGCACTCGAATGCGCCTTGCCCATGAACGCGTAACCAATCGCGGCAACACCGAGGGTCTTGATTCCGGTCCCGTCCACGTTTTGCGAAGTTTCACTCAATTGGCTTGTCCTGTCGCTTCGGCCATGCGGAGCTGGGCGTTGAATTGCTGGCGCGTCGCACGCCGGACGGCCTGGCGTTCGGGATCGGGAACCGGGGCGGCAAGCAGGAGGCGTTGCGTGTAGCTTGCATCAGGATTGGACGTGATCTTGTCCGCGGTTCCGCTTTCGACGATTTCCCCCTTGTACATCACGGCGACACGGTGGCTGATGTATCGCACAACGGACAGGTCATGCGTGACAAAGAGGTAGGAAACCCCCGTGCGTTCCTGGATTTCGATGAACAGGTCCAGGACCCGCGACTGGTTGGACAGGTCCAACGCGCTGACGGGTTCGTCGCAGACGATCAGGCGCGGGTCCCGGCAGAGCGCACGGGCAATGGCGATTCGCTGGCGCTGTCCCCCCGAGAATTCACGTGGCAGACGGGTGGCTGCGTCCTTCGGCAGGTGGACTTGCTCAAGGAGGTCGGTAACCCGTTGCTCGGCAGCCGCACGCCCGGTGCCGGCTGTCATTAATGGTTCTGCGAGGATATCCAGCACCGTCAGGGCCGGGTTCAGCGAGGTATAGGGGTCTTGGAACACCACTTGGATTTCGTCGCTGAGTGACCGGCGTTCCTTGCGGTTCATGGACGAAATGACTTTGCCGTCGTAACGGATCGCGCCGGCTGTTACGGGGGCAAGGCCCAGCACGGCGCGGCCCAGTGTCGTTTTTCCGGAGCCGGATTCTCCTACGAGACCCATGGTTTCGCCGGGCTGGATGTCCAGGGAAATACCTTTGAGTGCAGTGAAGGCGGGCTTGCGCCATCCCTTGGACGGATATTGGACCGTGACGCCCTCGATGCTCAGGAGTGGGGAGCCGGATCCGCCATGAGATCCGGACGGGGCTTCAACTGTGGAGATCATGTCAGTTCCCATCAGGCTGTCTGTGCCCTGTTAGGCAGCGCGGGGTTTGGCCGCGTGGAGTTCGGCACGCCGGGCTTGCGATTCAACGGCGGACGCGGCGTGGCACCCTCCAAGGTGGATGAAAGGAGCATCCGGGTGTACGGGTCCTGCGGATTGGCGAAGAGATCGCGGACCTCGGCCGCCTCTACAATCTTTCCGGTGTGCATGACGGCTACGCGATCGCAAAGGTCCGCGACCACACCGAAGTCGTGGGTCACCAGGATGACACCCATGTTGCGTTCGGCCTGAAGTGAACGGATCAGGTCGAGGATCTCAGCCTGGACCGTTACGTCCAGGGCCGTTGTGGGTTCATCGGCGATGAGCAGGTCCGGATCGCAGGAAATTGCGCCGGCGATGAGGACGCGCTGTGCCATGCCTCCCGACACCTGGTGCGGATAGGAGTCATACACCCGCGCAGGATCGTTGATTCCAACACGCTCCAGCAGGCCCAGAAGGCGGGTTCTTGCTTCCTTGGCCGAAATCTTCAAATGCTGCCGCAGGGGCTCGGCCAGCTGTGAGCCAATGCTGAACGCAGGATCAAGGTTGGACATGGGTTCCTGCGGTACGTACGCGATGCGCTTTCCGCGGAGGCGGTTCATGGCACCCCTCCCCAGGCTATTGAGCTCGACCCCGTCAAAGTGCAGCCGTTCGGCCGAAACCCTGGCTTCTGGCGGCAGCAAGCCCAGAAGCGAAAAGGCCGTCTGGCTCTTTCCGGAACCCGACTCGCCAACGAGCCCAAGGACCTGGCCGCGGCTCACTGTCAGCGACACTCCGTCCACAACGGTTCGCCGTCCGCCGTCGACTGGATAGTTCACCTTCAAGTTCTCAACAACCAGCAGGACGTCCTCCGCCACTGGCGCATAGTCAGCCGGTGCGGGAGTTGATGCCTCGCGCGCCGAGGAGGATTCGGCGTCGCGTTTTCGCTCCAAATGGCGTTGGGTGCGTTTCCGGGAACCGCCAAGGATGTCGCGCAGGGAGTTGGCCAGGAGGGCGAGCGATGCGGTGGTCAAGCAGATAATCAGGCCAGGCCACAGAAGCAGCAGTGGGGCTACATAAATGTTCGCGAAAGCGTCATTCAGCATGGCACCCCAACTGGCCTCATTGGGCGAACCAAGCCCCAGGAAGGCGATACCGGCCTGGATTCCGATGGAGACACCGAAGATCTGGGCGGCCTGGATGATGGAAGGCGCCTGGACAACGGGGAGGATGTGGCGGCGAATGATGCGGGCATCGGACAAACCGGACACCCGCGCCGCGTCAACGAAGAGTTCTTCGCGAACCGAAACAACCGAAGCCCTGACCAAGCGGTAGACGGACGGCGAGACGATGAGGCCCAGTACGACCATGGCCACATACGTGCTTTGGGATACGGCAGCCATGACTACCAGCAGGACGATGATGGCCGGTACCGCCATCATGAAGTTGCTTGCCCAAGCGAGGATGGCGTCGGCCCGCCCGCGGTAGTAGCCGCCCAGGAGTCCGGCAGGCAGTCCCACGGCAAATGCGACACCAACGGCCACCAGCGCCGCGGCAAGACTCGTTTGTCCGCCGTACAGCAAACGGGCGACGACGTCCCGGCCCACCCCGTCTGCACCAAGCAGGTGTTCCTGGCCCATGGGAGCCAATGTCTGGGCGAGGGAGGACTTGAGGGGATCCTGATCGGTGAGGAAAGGCGCCAGTACGCTCACCAATATGAGGATCAGCAATATGGCAAGCGAGCAGATGGCAACAGGATCCTGCAAGACCTGAACCGCCACATGCCGTTTCCTGGCGATGTTGCCACCTGCAGGGGCGGCGACGATTCCGTCGATTGGGGGGATTGTCATTCTGCACGCACCTTGGGGTTGAGCCAGCCGTAGGCCAGGTCAGCAATGAGATTTACCGCGACCACGATGACCACCATCACGATCACGACGCCGAGCACCACGGGAGCGTCTCCCTGGACTGCGGCCGAGGTCGCGATGCTGCCGATCCCGCGAAGGCCGAAGACCTTCTCGACGATCACCGCACCTCCGACGAGTCCGATGAATTGCAGGGACAAGACGGTAAGTGCCGGAGGTGCGGCGTTGCGAAGGACGTGCTTGAAGATCACCCGCCGGTCACTGAGCCCGCGGCTGCGCAAGGTCCGGACGAAGTCCAACCTGAGGACGTCCAGCATGGAGCCACGCAATTGTTGGGTGGTGGCTGCTGTAGCACCGAAGGCCAAGGCAATTGACGGCAGGGTGATGGATCGCAGCCACTCGACCACCGAGCGCTGGAAGGGTACGAAGCCCGTGGCAGGCAGCCATCCGAGGTTGACTGCCACCACCATCGCGAGGATGAGCGCTACGAGGAATCCCGGTATGGAGTCTGCCAACACGGCGCCGACCTGGATGCTTTTGTCCAACCAGCCGGCACGGACAGCGGCGATCGAACCCAGGACAACGCTGACCATTGCTGACAAGATCAGCGCGCCGAGAATGATCGACAGGGTCACTGGCAGTGCTGTGAGCAGCGTGGTGGAGACAGGCACGCTGTTGAACCACGATTTCCCGAGGTTCCCGGTGAACGTGGTGCCCAACCAGTCGAAGTAGCGGACACCGATCGGACGGTCGAGTCCCAGTTCGGCTGCCTTGGCCATCGCTTGTTCCGGCGTTGCGGTTTCGCCCACGATATTGCGAGCCACATCGGATCCCGTGAAGTTGAGCATGATGTAGGTTGCACTGGCGACGAGGATCACCAGCAAGATCCCGGCCAATAGGCGCCGGATCAGGAACACGACCATCCCGTTCACCCTCTTTCTTTTTAGCTGTTCAGTTCCGCCGCTAGTTCGCGGCCGGCTTGAAGTTGTACAGGGGAGGGGCGTTGTAGAACGGGTTCATCGTGACCTCGACCTTCTTCGAGGACGCGTAGGTGTCCTTCACGACATCCCACGGAGCGTTCCACGCCTGCTTGACCAGATATGTGTTCAGCTCCTGATAAGCCTTGGTCTGCTCGTCGCCGGTGGAGCGGCTGATTTGGGCGATCAGGTCATTGGCGTGCGGATCCTCGAAATGCAGGGGGTTCCATGTGCCCTGCTTGGCCACGATCAACTGGATGGTGATCCAAGGATCGGTGCCGCCGGTCTTGAAGTAGGACATGGCGTACTTGCCGGCAAGGATCGACGGCATGAATTGGTCGAAAGGTATCTTGTCGAGCTTGACCCGGATGCCGATGTTCCCCAGTTGTTCCACCATGGCTGCCTGCATCTCCGGGAACAGCGAAGAGATGTCCGGCATGACGACGTCGAAGCCGTTCGCGTAACCAGCCTCAGCCAACAAGGCTTTCGCCTTGGCGGGGTCATATTTGTACGTCTGGTCCAGTCCGGGGACGAAAGCTCCGCTGTCCGAGGTGAAGTGCTGGCTGGTGGGAGTGCCCAGGCCCTTCTTGGCAATTTTCACGATTGAAGCGGTGTCGAACGCGTAGTTGAGGGCTTGGCGGACACGAGCGTCTGCCAAGGCCGGAACGATTGTTCCCTTCCGGTCCCAGATGTAGAGTCCTTCGACGACGCCGGGGCTTACCGTATCCGTTTTCAGCCCGCCGGCCTTCACTGCATCGATCCTGTCCGCGGCCACCGAGCTCCCGTCAAGCTGCCCGGAGAGGAGGGCGTTGGTCAGTGCGGTTCGATCGGAAATGGTCTTGATATCCACCTTGTCGAAAGGGAAAGCGTCCTTGTTCCAGTAATTTGGATTCACCGCGTAGACGTACTCAGTGCCCGCCGTGGTGGACGAGATATCCAAGGTGTAGGGTCCCGAGCCCACAGGGCTCTGGGGATTTGCCAGTGATTTGGGGCTCGCGATCATCCCGGCGACGTTGCCGAGGCTCCTCAAGAGCGACGGGGTGGGCGTGGATAGCTTGACCACTACGGTTGACGAATCGGGGGCCTGGACATCCGAGATCGCCTTCACCAGGGCAGCTGCCTCGCCCTTGCCGGCCTTCGTATGCATCAGGTTTGCTTTTACCGCCTCTGCGTCAAGCGGCGTGCCGTCGGTGAACTTCACATCGGTGCGCAGCTTGAGAGTGAGGGTTGTCAGGGCTTTGTCGTATTCCCAGGAGGTCGCGAGGTTCGCGGTCGGTGCGCCCTTGGAATCCAGGCGGAAGAGGGAGTCGAACACCGGCTGGTAGTACTCCTGGTCTTGCCCGTTGCCGGCCTCTGCGAGGTCCCATGACTTCAGGGCCTGGGATACGGCAAGGTTGAGGGTGCCGCCGGTTTTCCCTGCTGCTGCAGTTCCGCCGCCCCCGCAGGCGGAGACCGACAGCGCCAGCGCCAACGCGCCGGCAAGGATGAGCTTTCTTTTCATTGTTTCTCCTGTTGGAACTCTGTGAATGGCTGGCCTAGCAGTGTGAGACTGTGTACCGGCCATGGTGCGTGGAAGATTTTGGGTGTCAGGGACGTTGGTTTTTGGCCTCGGCCTGCATGGAATACTTCGGTGTCTTGATCAGCGTGTGACCGTTTTTCGGGTTCGCGCTCCGGGCGAATTCACTGTGCGGCCTTTCTTCAGCGGCGCTTTTTGTGTCCCCCATCACTCCGTTGATTAAGCATGTTTTAGCGTTTGCTTGTTCGCAAGATGCCGGATTTAGTTTTCTTGGTTACATAATTCGGGCGTAAAGCGCTCCGAGAGCCACGCTCCGCAGCGCATGATGCTGTCCTCGGGTTCGGTGGTGCCCCGGTCCACTTCCATGACCACCCAGCCAGCGAAATCCGGTCCCGCAGCAGTCAGAACCTCGTCGATGTTGGCGTCGCCCAATCCGGGCTCCGTCCAGAAACCCGCCCGTACGGTGGAGCGGTAGTCAACGTCCTCGTCGCGGCTCCGCTTGGCGAAACGCGAGTGGTAGTCCTTGATGTGGATTCCAGCCACCCTTGTGGCATATTCGGTGATGATGTGCGCCGGGTTGACCCCGGTCCAGGCCAAGTGTCCGGCGTCGGGTCCGAAGCTGAGGATGCTTTCATCGACGCTGTCGAGGACGAACCGGGCCTCCTCCGCCGTCTCGATCCACGTCCCTACATGTGGGTGCAATGCGGGCACGGCCCCTTCGCCGGCCATGATGCCGGCCGCCTCTGCCAGATAGTCGCGCACCGCTTCAAGGCGCGCAGGCTTGAAGTCGAAACCGACGCCGGGATGGGCCACGCGCGGGGCCTCTTTGTCCATACCCATGGCCAGGAACACAAGGGGTACACCCACACCAACGTTGTTCGCGGACGTCAGGCGTGCGCGTTCCAGGAATGTCAGCCTGGCCGAGGGATCCTCCGTCCACGGCATGGGCACATAACCCGGACCCGGGCTGATGCCTGCCCAGGCGAGGCATTCCCGATACTCTCCGGGCGCCATTCCAACGGGAATTTCTGTCTTGATGGCAGAAAAGCCACTGGCAGCAATGACGGGCAGCCGTTGCTGAAGGGGTGGTGCCTGCCGCGGGTCGATCCAGCCATCTCTGGTTGCCAGCCATTGGATGGGGTTCAGGGCGAACTGGCTCTTGGTGATCGCCATTTCATTCGCTCCTGGCCCTTAGGCGCACTGCGATGTAGGGCTTGCCTGGCAGCTCCAGCTGGAAGCTTCCGCGGACCGGTTCGGGTTGTGTGTCGATGGTCATGGCCCACGTGTCTACGATGTCGACGTCGTAAGCTATCGCAGGATCGATGCTGAATTTCCTGTAGCTGGGTTGGCTCAGCCCGAAATACACGAGGTAGTACTGGTCCTTCACACCTCCGTAGGGCACGTCCCAGTCGGACTCTTGCGGATCAATCTGGCCGGTGGGCGATTGCCTGATGAGCTCGGCGAGAAATGCGATTCTGGCCGGGCTTGAACCAACCAGGTTTCCGCCCTTGGACCACCAGAGCTCGTCACGGTTGTTCGTATACGTTTCTCCGTGGCCCACGTAACCTCCGCGCACAGCCCCTTCCCAGAACCGCCGTGTCATTTCCTGGCCGGAAATGTTTCCCCAGCCCTGGTCGATGTTCCCCTCATAGGCGCACTCGTCGATGACGACCGGTTTGCCCCATTGCTTTCGCCAATCGTCGGTGTTCTCCGACGTTCGGTAGACGTCTATCCGCTGGATGCTGCAGTGCGTCACCCAAGGCCGGTGATAGTCGTAGAACGTGAGGCAATTGTGGATGGAATTCAGATGGGAAAACGGATCATTGTCTGACACAACCTTGGCCAGGCGTTCCCAATCGTCCTCCGACTTGGAGTAAAGGAGATCGTACTCGTTGGCCATGGACCACCACACGTTTCTGAACGCGGCCAACCGCCGGACGACGTACCTTACGAACATGTCATCGGATGCCGGGGTCATGGTTGAAAAACCCCATCGATCGTATGCATGGAAGAGAATGAGGTCAGCCTCGATGCCGAGCTGTCCCAGCCGAAGGATCTGCCGTTCGAGGTGGTGGAAGAAGTCCGGATTGGGCTGCTTGTAGTCCCAGCCCGTCAGATCCTGGTCATCCATGTCGGCCTTGCGGCTGAACGGGTAGAGCACCGGCTCATTGGTGTTGAACATGTAGGCCTTCGGAAACACGGCCATCCGAATTTTCGTGAATCCACTGCCTTCGAGTGTTTCCAGTGTCCTGTCCTGCACCGCATAATCCTGGTGCGTCCAGGCGTAGGCCGTCGTCCCGATCGGGAGGTATGGCGTTCCGTCCGCATGGGCGAAATGGAAGCCGTCCTTGACGCGGACCGGCCCATGAACTCCGCTGGCTGGCGGCAGACAGTCAAAGCTACCGCCCAAGCCATTCAGGGACCGTGCCGAGGAACCAACCACGAAACTCCACTGTCCTTCGTGCTCGGGCATGAACCTGATCAGGTAGACGCCTGCGCCGTCATAGAACCCACCCATCCGAATCGTCTCTTCGTCGTGTGAGAAGTCCGCCCAAAGGTCCACTTCCAGGAACGGGTTGCCATGTGAAGGACCGTCAATCCGAATCTCGTAGATTCCCCAGCGTGCAGCCGACACTGGAGCCTGAAGAGTCGCTGAAGCCGCCACAACCGAAGATTTCTCGTAGTCCCAAGAAGGCGCTTGCACAACTTCGGGCAACGGAGGTGCCGGTTGCCAGCCATCGAAGGCACTGCTGACCTCCCGCCAGAAGTTGTTCCGCACCGTCTCGTCCGCTAAAGGCGCCTTGTCCCACGCGGAGACAGCCACCGATTCCCGTTCTACGATCCGGCTAAGTGGGAGTGCTTTGAGCTGAAAGCCCAGCGGTGAATTGATCACGCCGGGCAGATAGCGCTGAACCACATTTCTGGCTGCTGCATTGTCCAGGACAGCGGACAATAGCGTGCTTTGTTCAAATACCATGACTCTCTCTCGGTTCGTTGTGCCTTCCACCCCGGAGCCAAAACCGGGAATTGAGACAGAGCCGGCTGCTCACCAAGATGAGCAGCCGGCCGGGCTTTGCTGCGGTCAGTGCTGAGGTCAGCGGGAGGCGGCCTCCAACCCAAAGGTGCTTTCAAACCACCGGCCGCACAGGTCGATGCTTTCCCCGGGAACCGCCGTCGTGCCGCGATCCACTTCAACCACCACCCAGCCGGCGAAGTCTTCACCGGCGGCGGCCAGGATCGCGGGGATGTCTGCGTCGCCCGTACCGGGCTCGGTCCAGATCCCGGCCCGTACGGTGGACCGGTAGTCGATGTCCTCGCGGCGGCTCTTGTCCGCGATATCCAAGCGGTAGTCCTTGATATGGATTCCGGCGAGGCGGGAGCGGTATTCGGCGATGATCCCGGCCGGATCGATGCCCGTCCAAGCAAAGTGTCCGGCGTCGGGACCGAACTTCAGGATGCTCTCGTCAACGCTATCCAAGACCAAACGGGCGTCGTCTTCGGTTTCAACCCACGTTCCGATGTGCGGGTGCAAGGCGGCGACGCCACCCTCGGCAGTGATGAGCTGCGCGGCTTCCGCCAGGTAGTCCCTGACCTGTTCCAGCCGAGAAGGATTGTGGTCATATCCGACGGCGGGATGCGCGACGCGGGGCGCGTCACGCTGCATGCCCATGGCCAGGAAGAGCAGTTCGTTGCCAAGCTCAACGTTGTTGGCGGCCAGGACCTTGGCCCGCTCCAGATGCCGGGCACGGTCCGCTGCCAGGTCAGCCCACGGCAGGTTTACATAGCCGGGGCCGGGGCGGATTCCTGCTGCTTCGAGGGCTTGGCCGTACGCGCCAACGGTGGAATCGGACGGCACTTCGGACTGGATGGCGGTGAACCCTGCGGCCGCGATCCGGGTGAGGCGTTCGGGGAGTGGGGGTGCGATGCTGGGATCGATCCAACCGTCTTCGGTGGCGACCCATTGCAGGGGATTGATGGCGAACTGGCTGGGCGAGATGGGCAAGTCAAACTCTTTTCTGTGAAGTGGGCTAAGCGGGTGGGTCAGGACGGGAACAGGGGCGCGGGCCGTTCGGCCCGGCTTTCGAGCACGATCGGCTGCCCGGCAGCGGCGGACTCGTCGATCGCGAGCATCGCGTCAAGGACGTGGAAGGCGAACGCGGAGTTGGCGCGATGCGGGTGCCCGGACAAGGCGCCCGCCAGGTCGTTCACGCCCAGTCCGCGACGGTGCTGTTCGGAAGTTCCAACCGCGCCGAAAAGGGGCGTCACGGGTTCAAGCACTTGCCATTCACTGTGTTCGCGACGCTTCAACCTGACGTCGCCGTCGAAGGTGTTGGGGTCATTGAGGCTGAGAGTGCCCTCGGTGCCGTAAATTTCGATCCTGGGCAAGGTGGTGTCCCAGACGTCGAAGCTCATGAGGATGGTTCCGATGGCGCCGGATTCGAAGGAAAAAACGGCGGAGGCGTGGGTATTCACGGAGACCGGAACTTCGTCCACCGTCCGATCCGGGGCGGTGACGGTTCGCGTGGGTGAACCAATGCGTGCTTCCGCGCTGACGCGCCGGATCGGTCCGAGGCAGTTGACCAGTGCAGCGATGTAGTAGGGACCCATGTCCATCACGGGTCCGCCGCCTTGCTCGAAGAGGAACCCCGGGTTGGGGTGCCAGGTCTCGGCCCGTGATGACCGTACGAAAGCGCTGGCGCCGATAGGCGTGCCGATGAGGCCTGCGTCCATGGCGTGCCTGGCGGTCTGCCCGGCGCTGCCGAGAAAGGTGTCCGGCGCGGAGCCAAGGATGCCCGGGTTCTCCCGCTCGGCTTTGAGCATCAGGAGCGCGTCTTCGCGATTGGTGGCCAGGGGTTTTTCGACGTAGACGCTTTTGCCTGCCTCGAGCGCCTGGATCACGGTGGATGCGTGGAGGTTCGGCGGGGTCAGGTTGATAACGACGTCTATGCCTTCGTCGGCGAGGAGGGCCCCGGTGCCGCCGGAGGCGGTTACCGAGAATTCCGTCGCCAGGGCGGCGGCCCGGTCATGATCGACGTCGGCGATGTACTTGACGCTCAGCTCCGGGAAGTTCTGGAGCCCCTGCATGTACCGAGCGGAGATGTTTCCGGCACCGACGATGCCGATGTTGATTGTCATGGATTGTTTCCTTCAGATTGGGCGGAAAGCCATTACCGGAAGGCTATAGTTGGCCATCTTTGTGCCACAAGATGCCGATTTAAGTCTGATGATCGGATTAAATATGCGGCGAAGGGTGCATAATGTGTTCATGACTGAGATAGCCTCGGATCGATCGCCTGCCAACACGATCCTTCGCCTGGTAGCTGCGGGCACAGTGACGAGCCGCGCGCAAGCGGCGCGCTTGACTGGAATGGCCAGGTCAACCATCGGACTGCATGTGGACCAGATGTTGCGCGACGACGTCCTTGCGGAGAATGACGAACCGCAAGGTGCCCGGGGGCGGCCCGCGAAGGAGCTCACCGTGGGCCGTGGAGCAGGCTATGTAGTGGACGTCATTTTTGACCGCACTGAGACCAGCGTGGCCATCTCCGACGCCAGCGCCGCAGTTGTCGACTCGAAGACCATCGATATTCTGCTGAGCCAGGACCCGGAGGCAGTGCTCGAACAGGTTTTCGCTACAGGGGACACCCTCCTGGCCGAGCATGGCCTCGAGGTCGACGACGTCCGCCAAGTCATCGCCAGCGTCCCCGCTCCCATCGACTTCCAGAAGGGAGTCACGGCGCACCGGTCAATTATGGCGGGGTGGGAAGGGATCCAGATCGCCAAGATCCTCGGCGATCATTTTGGGGCACCTGCCCTCATGGATAACGATGCGAACCTCATGGCGCTCGGGGCCGCCACCACGCTGCATGAGGACGAACTTCCGCTGGTGCATTTGCAACTATCCACGGGAATCGGCGCCGGGCTGATCACTGCCGATTCCAAGATCCACCGGGGCGCCGACGGTTCCGCCGGGGACATAGGGCATCTGCGGATCGACAGGCAGTCCGAGGTCGCTTGCCAATGCGGGAAGCGCGGCTGCATCGGTGCCTACGCCAGCCTGCACGCCGTGATGGCCCAGCTCGGGATCGAAGAGGGCACCGGCGTCGATCCAAGGGCCGCAAGGAAGACCCTTACACAGTTGGTCAGGCGTTCCGATCCCGCGACACTCGCCGCACTCAGGGATGCTGCGGTGCACTTGGGGTACCTGACGGCGATCCTGGTGGACATGTTCAACCCGAGGACGATCGTCCTGGGGGGACCCATGGTTGAACTCAGCGACGATGTCCTATCCACCGTCCGCGGGGTTGTGTACCAAGAGGCGTTGTCGGTGGCGACACGTCGACTCGTGATCAGCCCCTCGCGTCTTGGAAACAAGGCGGCCTTGGTCGGCGCTGCCCGGATGGGCGCCGACGAGCTGCTCGACGCGTCGCTCCGTGGCGGGCGGCCTGCCTCGCGTGCCGACGCCTAGGCGGTGACGGGCGTCCGGATGGGAAGTGTGTCACGCCGTGCGACGCCCGATTGGAGGACCATCCGAACGTGTTCCGGGTCCGCCAACGCCGCGATATCGGCCAGCGGGTCGGCGTCGGTGATCACCAGGTCCGCGAGCTTTCCGGGTTCGACTGTTCCTACGGCGTCGTCGATTCCTAGAAGCCGGGCCGCGTTCAGGGTGCCGGCGGTGATTGCCTGCAATTCCGTCATGCCGAGTTCCACGAGGTGGGACAGTTCCATGAGGTTCGCGGCGTGGGGGCTGACGCCGGCGTCGGTACCCATGGCGATGGCGACTCCGCGGCTGATCGCGAGGGCGATGTTCTCCCGGGTCCTCTCGGCCCAACGGGACTTCTTTTCGAAGTGCAGCGGGCTCACCTTCGACGGGTCCATGGGATTGAAAGCAGTGGCCAGGGTGGGAACCAGATACGTCCGGGCGGCGAGGGCAAGATCGCAGGCTTCCTCGGTAATGCCGTAGCCGTGCTCAATGCTTGCGACGCCACCCCGGAGAGCATTAATGATCCCCGCGGTACCCTGCGCGTGCGCGGCGACCTTCTTTCCGCGATGCCGGCGGGCCTCGTCCACGACCGCGCGGATTTCCGCTTCGCTCAGGTCCTCGTCATCCGGATCATCATGGGGGCTGCCCATGCCGCCGGTTGCGCAGATCTTGATGACATCAGCGCCCTCGCGCAACACCGTCCGAACAGCAACCCGGGCTGATTGCTCATCGTCCGCCAGGATGGTGAAATGCCCCGTGGCATTGTGTCCGTCCGGCCCGGTCGCGTCGCAGTGCCCGCCGGTGTGACCGATGATCCGGCCCGCGGTCAGCACGCGAGGAGCCTGGATCAGCCCCGATTGTTGCGCCGAGGAGTATCCTACGGACAACCCGCCCAGATCCCTCACCGAGGTTATGCCCGCCTCCAGTGTCTGGCGCATGCGCTCTGCCACTTGGAACGTCGTCAGCGCCCGATCCTGGGAGTTACCGGATTGCTTGGGGCCGAAGAGGAAATGCACGTGGGCGTCAATGAATCCCGGAAGAATGGTCATGCCTGTCAGATCCATTGTTGGAACATCGGGCGTTTCCGGAGCGCGCTCGGCGGGACCACAATAGGTAATCTTTCCGGTGGCATCCACAATGACGGTGGAGTCGTCCAACGGGTTTTTTCCCGTTCCGTCGATTAAGCGTGCGTGCTCGAGACGCTTTTCGGAGCCGGTCATTTTGTGATCCCTTCGATGCCGAGCATTCCCGCACTACGCGATAAAGCCGGTGTGCAAAGGCGTGAGTTTCAAAACACCTTCAATGAAGGAGTCTAGTTAGCAGCGCGCGGCATTCAAGATGACGATTTAAGTACGGTAGGGGTCACAAGTTCGCACAAAATCTGCCTTGGTTTCTCGAGCGTTTCTGATCAATCCGATGATGTGGCTGCTCTGATTTCGCAGCTCTCTACCGGCCCGGCCCTTGTCTTCGGGAACAGTGGCGGCGCCATCGTGGCCGGAGGACCTGGCCGCCCGTTTCGGCGGAAATGTCGACTACCTATTTGGCTGGGAATGGAAGGCCTGGGGTTTGTACCGGCCGGACTTGGATGCCCTGTCGAGGGCAACCTTTCCCATAGTTTTGGGAGCCGGGGCCGCCGACAGGGGAGCGTACTACGCCAGACCCTCAGTCGAAATTGCACGGCGCATCAAGGCGCCTTGGGTGGAATTCCCGGGCATCCATATGGAGTTTCTGCGCAACCCTGAAACCTTTGGCTCGGCTCTCAAAGCCGTCGCGACCATCATTCAAACCCAAGTCGGCGAGGTCCCGGAGCTATGGTGTAAAGAACAGCAGCCCAGCATCCCGTCAGCCGCAAACTGAACTGCAGGGAGGCAGGACATCAGACATGTCCTGCCTCCCTCTGTACCGGGCACCAACACGCATCGGTCGAGCTGGCAGCTGCTGCCTTCGACGGCCCCATAAGCCTCCTTCCTTCTGTGCGCTGAACATATCGGAAGGCGCAGTCGTTGCCAGCTGAGGACCCGCGGATGCCGCTCGAACACCACAAACCGTAAAACCCCTCGGAGAGGACCATAAAAATGTTGCTCACCGTTTTTTGCGGCTCTAATCCACGGGACTGCGCACGCAAGCAACCTGGGTGCATTTCATAACCTAGGGAAGCGAAGTTCCCCCAGGGAGTGCTTGCCTCGTTTCCCTGGGAAGGTTGGTGGCAGGAGGAAGAAGCCACCTCATGTCAGCCGCGGAAGTAAGGTCTCAGCATGGAATCGTCCGACATAACCTTCCGCACCCGGAAGTGGGTGCGTCCAGAAGACCTGAACGCCAACGGCACCTTATTCGGTGGGAGTCTCCTCAAATGGATTGACGAGGAGGCAGCAATCTATGCCATCCTCCAGCTCGGCAACGGCAGGGCAGTAACGAAGTACATTTCGGAAATCAACTTTGTCAGCTCATCCGTGCAGGGGGAGCTCATTGAAATGGGACTGACGGCAACCAAACTGGCCCCTTGGCCCGATCTTCATCTGGGAGCCAGGGGCTCCGGACCTTTCAGGGACGCAGCCTTAATGGGACGACGGCTTGGCGCCTTCTGCAGGAGTACGGGCCAGATGTGACGGGGTCCCAAGCTCAGCTGTCATGTTGTGGATCTGGAGCTTCGCCAAGTCGTCTTCGCGTGCAGGAATTGCGCACATTCTCGGGGCCGGCCAGAGATCTACTTCGACTCGCTATTCCGGCTCGGGTTCGGGGTTTGGGGCCCCGGTGAGGTTGGTGCGTCTATGCCAGTCGTGCCGGGGTTGTGGCTGGTTTTGTGGATTGTTTCGGCGAAGTCCAGGAGGGTGGTGCTGAGGGTGGGTAGTTCGCGGGGTTGGAGGCCGTATTTGGTGAATTCGGTGGTGGGGAGTGTCCGGTGTCTGGCGAGGGCGTCGGCGAAGGTTGGAAGGTCAAGGGTCGGGTCGCGGCGTTGGCAGAGGGTGATTAGTTGTTTTTGGGTGAAGCGGTGGCTGGTGATGATGGAGTAGGCGTCGAGGTAGTCGCGGGCGTATCCGCGTGAGTAGACGGCGAGCAGTTTGGACGCGACGGAGTCTTTGAGGGAGAGGACGGGTCCGATGTCGATGATGGCGGGGGAGTTCTCCCACCAGTCCAGTCCGAGGTCGATGACAATGGCTTGTTCGTTGTGTCCTACGGTGACGCTGGCGAATTCCTCGTATTGTCGGGTGATCTCCACGGTGTATCCGGCGGCTTCGAGGGCGGTTGTCATTGTCTGCACGGAGGAGGCGAAGGTTGCCGGGCTGTGCTGGCGGTGCAGGGCGAAGAGATCGATGTCGTCCGAGAGACGTTCGGTGATGCCGTGTTCGATCAGGGCCTGGCCTCCGGCGAGGAGGAAGCCATCAGCTGCCAGGACGGCAAGTGCGATTTTAGCTGCTACGCGCTGAGCGTTGTCCATGATGGGTGTTCCTTCGCTTCGCGGGTGCCGGGGAGCTGGGGGAAGCTGGTTTCCCAGAGCTGCCTGCAGCGTGCGGGCAGGATCATGGTCGGCCACAGGGCGGTCAGCCGTCCCGGGTGGACGATGCGGCAGATTTCCTCGATCGAGCCGGAGTTCTGGAGGGTGAGTTGGTACATCACCGAGCAGCTGCCGTCATCGTTGACCTTGTAGGTTCCTTCCGGTCCCCAGTCCAGGTGGATCGGGAGCTTCACGGTTCCGGCGGCGGGGCCGTGCAGGTCGTTGAAGGCGTCCGGGACGAGGTAGACGAGGGAGTCGGCGATCGTGTGCCGGTGCTCGACGGGGGCTGCGACGTAGTCACGGAGCCGGGTGCGGATGAGTTCGGACACGGACGTGCCTTCGCGCAGGGCTTTGCGGTGCGCTTCGTTCCATAGTTCGTCGCTGATGCGGATGGTGTGCCGTGGTGTCCCTGCCGACATGGCGCGCTCCTTTCAGACGGCTTGACCTTTATGGCCAAGTCTACGCGGTGTCATGACACCCGAAGGAGAATTTCGTGACACGGTAAGAGGCGGGTGTTAGACGCTGCCAGGAAGGCCCGAACTGTCGTGGCCACCTGCTGGCGAGGCGTTGATGCGCGATCGCCGCGGAAAGCTCTACGCCTGAAGGTTGTAAATCATATTGTTGAGCGGCCGATGGGGGAAGATCTGAGGTGTTGACAGTGTCAACATTTCAGGCTTCGGATTGGGTCGTACATCGGCCGGACTGGCCCGTACTGTCTATGTTTCCGAGCCTTCCCAGTGATGCTCCTATGGTTGTCAATTCGTTTTTTGAGTGCCCTGCTCCTCGAGCCATTTCCTGTAGCTTGTTGCGAGGTCGTCGTTGCGCATGAGGCCTCGTTCGATGCGGGAGATAACGGAGGGCCATTGGCTGAGTTCGCCGGCGACCGCATTGACGGTCAACCCGAGGCTTTTGCGTTTCTGGCGTAGGTCGGTGATGCCTGGTGCCGGTACCGGGTTGAGTATCTGTCGGTATATTTCACGGGATACGTAGCGTTTGAGGCAACGCATGATGTCCCGCTTGCTTTTTCCTTCCGTGGTGCGTTTACTGACATAGTTTTTCGTGCGTGGGCACGAAGCCATCCGGGTCAGCACCACTTGATGCAGGGCACGGTTTGCGTTGCGGTCACCGCCTCGGCTGAGCCGGTGGCGGGTCGTTTTTCCTGACGATGCCGGGATGGGTGCAACCCCGACGAGTGCCGCGAACTGGGCTTCGTTTCCGATCCGTCCCCGGTTGTCTCCCACGGTGATGAGGAGCTGGCTGGCAACGTCCGGTCCTACGCCTGGGAGGTCGCAGAGCAAGGGCGCGTAGGAATCGAGGATTTCTTGCAGGGCGGTATCGGCGGCGGTGATTTCCTCGGACAACGCCTGGTAACGGGTGGCCAGGGTTTTCAAGGTCAGGGCCGTCATGTATTCCGGGTCGGCCACATGGCCTGAGGGCCTGCTCCGCTGGAGGGCGGTGATCATGGCAGGAGTGGCCATTCCCCTGTATTTCGCTCGGAGAGCGTCCGGTGCCGACACGAGGAGACCCTTGATCTGATTGACTGCTGCCGTGCGGGCCTTCATCGCCGATGAACGCGCCGTACGTAGGATCCGCAGGCATTCGACGGGTCCGTCTTTGGCTTTCGGGGTCGAGAGGCCTCGTTGAGCCAGTACCGACTGGGCTGCCTCGTAGGCATCCAGGGGATCGGATTTGCCTTTCAGGCGACGCTGAGCCCGGTTCGGCCGGTTGACCTCCAGGACAGTGAGCCCTTCGCTGCGGAGCACCTTGGACAGCCCGGCACCGTATGAGCCGGTTCCTTCGACCCCCACCGCGGCAGCCGTTCCATGACTGGCAATGAAGTCCAGGATTTTGCGGTATCCGGAGCCCGCGGCGAGGAACTCCTGATCGGCCAGAGGTTTGCCGTACTCGCTGATGATGGCGACGTGGTGAGTATCGGCATGCGTGTCGACGCCGACGAAGACATTTAGCGGTTCTTTTGCCAAAATGGAAACTGCCCCTGAGATATCAATGATCAGTTGACGGGCACGTGGGCCAGGTGGGCAGACAAAACGGTAATGGGACTGGTCGAATCAGGCTCCTATGAAGTCATGTCCGCCTGGCTCAACGCGCTTATAGCGGAACTTGAACCGGCGGACAGATCACAGGGAAGACAGCACCGGCAGGCACGTCAGTTTTCAAGTGGGTCACACCGGTTCAAGACCAATTCCAGTATTACCGTTTTCAGGGCCTGGAATGCCGTTCGAGTCCCGCCTCGGGCACGACGTATTCCCTCGTCAGGGGCGATTTTGCTTTGACGTGTTGACAAAGCTTGTGATGGCGTCCCTCTGACGCTCGGGGCGCGGGCTGGCGCCTGCCCGCCGCGGTGGCCTATGAAGGTGTGTGGGTTGCGGGTTCAGGGTCCTGGCTGGTGGGCCTTCCGCCTGCTGTCGTGGGGTTATGCAGTTCCTCGTTTCCGTTCTGTCGGGTTGGCCCGGGGTGGCCTAGCCCTATTCATGGGCCAGGGGAGCGGGAACGACATGACGCTGGCGTACTGGCTGTAGGGCGTTGCGGGAGGCGGTCTCAGGCCACTTGCGAGAGCTGTCCGCGGGCGTGTGTCCTGGCAAAGAGGGTGTGGACAGTGTCCACACTTATGTCTGCTTTAGTGGAGGGCTGAGAAGAGTTGAGTCCGATGTCAGTTTGGGTCCCCTCCATGTCGCCTTCGGATCCACCTCCGCGGGTGCAAGAGGCCGTCAGGCCAGCTCTCGCCTGCCGCCCGGTTTCTGCAGCGCTTAGTTAGGTGAGGATTTTGTGGATGGTGGTGCCGTCGCCCTGGGAGATGAGGGTTCTGCTTTGGCCTTCGATTCGTACCCAGAAGTATGAGGCGTCTTCGGCGATGTCATCGATGGTGCCGTGTTCGGGTTCGCAACCGTGTCGTTTTACGACCACCCTGTCGCCGGGGTTCAGGTAGATCCAGTTGTGATAATCGAGCAGGCGGGTTTGGGATCCAGGGAGTGTTGCGTTCACTTGCGGCGTGGCTGCATCCTTCATGGTTTTCCTTCCTGTGTTGGTGCTGCGTTCGTCCCCCCGGGTCTGGGTATAAGGATGGGGCGGGGCGGGGCACTGGTGTGCACGCCCCGCCCTCTTCTTTTGGTACTGCTATGTCAGTTCTGGGGTACTACCTGCATGCTTGGGGGCTGGCGCCTCCTGCTCGGACGAGTTGTCTGCTGTGGCCGTCAGGCCCTCTTTTTTCTGCACCCTCTTTGCCCAGGCTGACGTTACGATCGGGCAGAGTACTGCTGAGACGACGACCGAGGCTGCTACGAGGACGGTGGCGTGGTCGGCGGCTGGGGCGTAGACGGGGTTGGCTGTGGCGATGATTGCCGGGACTAGGGCGGCGTTGCCTGCTGTGGTTGCTGCGGCGAGGCCTGCGACGCCGTCACCGCCGGTGAGTTTGTCGGCCAGTAGCAGCACGGCGCCGCCGACGAAGACCACGAACAGGCCGAGTACGATTCCGAGGAGTCCTGCTTCGACGACTGCGTTGAGGTTGATGGTCAGGCCGAGGGCCAGGCCGAGGAACGGCACCATGGCGGGTACCAGTGGGGCCAGGAGGTTGCGCATGTTTTTGTCCAGGTTTCCGAGGAGCATGCCCAGTGCCAGCGGGAGGATGGCGCCGACTAGTGCCTGCCAGGGGAAGGCTGAGAGTCCTGCGATGCCGAGGGTGACCATGGTCAGGAAGGGCCCTGATTCCAGGGACAGGATGGAGTAGGCGCCGGCGTCGCGTTTGCGGCCGTACTGGCCCATGAGGGAGATGTAGAGCCCGCCGTTGGTGTCGTTGAGTGCGGCGACGAGTGCGAGGGTTGAGAGTCCTGCGAGGATTCCTGAGTCGATGGGTGCTTCGCCGAGGAAGCGTCCGGCGATGACGCCGATGAGGATGGCGAAGAGGATTTTGGAGCCGAGCAGCACGCCGCCTTTTTTGAGGATGTAGGGCGTGGATTTCACTTCGAGTGTTGCGCCTAGGCAGACGAAGAACACGGCAAGGAGTGGTGCTAGGCCGGTGAAGAATGCGCCGGTGAAGGATCCGAAGAATTTTCCGGCGTCAGGGGCGAGGGTGTGGATGACGGCGCCGATGCCAAGGGGCACCAGCATCATGCCGCCGGGGACTTTTTCCAGGGCTTTCTTGATGGGAATCGACATTGATATCTCCTGTGAATGGCTGGGTGGTTGGGAGCTGCACGGGTCCGACCGTCAGTTCCGTTGTTGGGTTGGGTTAGCCGAGGCCCGGGATGAGCAGGACTTTGCAGGCGTCCCCGGTGAGCAGTTCGACGGCTTCGTCGATGTCGCTGAGTTTCTTGCGGTGGGTGATGAGCCAGTCCAGGTCCAGCTTTCCGGAGTCCAGGAGCAGCAGGCTTTGTTCCCAGGTTTCCCAGAGCCGGCGCCCGAAGATGCCGCGCAGGGTGATGCCCTTTTTGTTGATGTATGCGGCGATGTCGACTTCTGCGGGGCGGCTGGGGTGTCCGACGGTGATGACGGTCGCTTCGCGGCGGACGGCTTCGAAGAGGGTTGCCAGGGTGCCGGGGGCGCCGGAGCATTCGAAGGCGACGTCGAAGCCGCCGCGGCGGCCGGTCAGTTCGCGGCAGCGCTCAACGATGCCGTCGTTGGGGTGCAGTGCTGTGGCACCGAGTTTCTCGGCCTGGGCACGGCGGTAGGGGTTGGGGTCGACGGCGATGACATGGCTGGCGCCCATGAGCAGGGCCAGGTTCACGACGACGAGGCCGACCGGGCCTGCGCCGCTGACGAGCACGGCCCGGCCCGCGACGGAGTAGTCGGCCCGCTGGATGGCGTGCACGGCGACACCGGCGGCTTCGAGCAGGGCCCCGGATTCCAGCGACAGGCCAGCGGGGAGCTTGACGCAGATGTCCTGCGGGACGGAGGCGTACTCGGCGAAGACACCATCGATGTGCATTCCGAGGATGCCGGTGCGTTCGCAGGTGTGTGCGTCGCCGGTCCGGCAGGGGAAGCACTGGCCGCAGGTCAGGTGGCTTTCGAGGGCGACCTGGTCGCCGACCTTGAGCCCGGTGACGCCGGGACCGACTTCGACGACGGTTCCTGCGCCTTCGTGGCCGAGGATGACCGGGAGGTTGAGGTTGAATGCCTGGGCTGAGGGGGTCCATTCATACAACTCACGGTCGGTGCCGCACAGGGACGCGGCTCCTACTTCGATGACGACGGAGCCTTCTGTTGCCTTGGGGTCGCCGGCGTCGGTGACGTAGGTGACGCCTCGCTCGGCTGCGTTCTTGACTACTGCCCGCATGGGGGCCGCCTTTCGTTGGTTCTGGTGATGCGCGGAGGGAATTGCTTGTGAGTCAGCCGGGGAGTTGGCCGGCGAAGCGGCGCAGGATGTCGGTCGGGCCGACCTGTCCGCCCTTGAGCAGGAGCCTGCACCCTGCGACGGCGGAGCCGCCGTCGGCCAGCAGGATGGGGCCGGCTGTGACGAACTGGTCGGAGACCCGCAGCTGGTGTACTCCCATGGCGATGAGTGCGTGGCTGGAGGTATCACCGCCGCAGACGGCGATATCGCGGGTGAGCTCGGTATCGGCCATCCTGGCGGCGATGCCGCCGATGAGGGTGCCGACGTAGCCGGCGTCCACCGGTTTACCGGCTTCGTAGCGGGGGTCGGCCGCGCCGCGGGTGGTGTGGACGACCACGTTCCTGCCTGCCCGAAGGGCAGCGGACACCCGTTCGTCGAGGGCTGCCACGGCGGTGGTGTCATCGCGCTGCAGCAGTTCGGCAGGCACGGGAACGTCCTGCCAGCCATTCGATACGGCGTCGTTGATCTGTTCCGCTGTGGTGCTGGAGGCTGAAGCGCTGACAGCCAGTACCGGTCCCGACGGGCGCTGCGGCCCGGGGGTACGCGGAGCCTGGTCCGAGATGGAGCGTGCCAGGGCTGCCATGATGCCGCCGGAGCCGACGACGATGGATGGGCCGTGGCCGTGTTCTTCCCGGGTGAGGGCTTCTGCGATGGCGTCCATGTGGTGTTCGTCCACGGCGTCGACGACGAAGGCCTGTGCTCCGGGGTCCCGGCGCCGGTCGGCCCAGGCGTCCTTGAAGGTGCCGTCCTGGTAGGCGGGCAGGTGGATGGCCCCGGGCACCTGGGTGCCGCCGAGCTGTTCGGCCAGGACGTCGCGGAGGTCCGCCTCGGACATGGGGGTGGACGGGTGCCGTGAGATCACCGGATGGCGGTCCAGCCGGTAGATTTTTCCGGCGTGGGTCGCGTAGTGGGTGCTGAAGGCGGTGTAACGGCCGAAGCCCGGCTGGGCCGGCACCACCGGGATCGGGCCGTGCAGGGGGAATTGCTGATGGAGCAGCTGGATCCCGCGGCCGATGCTTCCCACAGTGGTGGAACTGTCGAACGTGGAGCAGACCTTGTACAGCAGCACGTCCAGGTACAGGGCCGCGATCCCGGCAAGGTCGCGGGTTACCAGGGTGTCGAACGCCGTTCCGGACAGGGACCGTGCAGGCCCGGCGAACCCGACGACGTCGGTGTCCGTGGGCAGGGGCGCGTCCCCGATGACCAGGGCAGCTTCCAGGTGGGACTGGGCCAGGACGTCGGCGGCTCCGGTGAGGTCGTCCGCGACGAAACCGAAAGCTGGCATGTCAGGCACCTTTCCCGAACGTCTGGACGGCATGCAGCAGGGCGTCATCTCCAGTTTCCGCCCGCTTGGTGGCTGCAGTCTGCAGCGGGACCCCGTCCACGGCTGCTTCCCACGCCTGTCGTAGGCTGCGCACTCCGGCGCCGGGACCGTCCGGGTGGGCTGCGACCCCGCCGCCGGCCAGCATCATCAGGTCGGTGGAACCCACTGCGTCGAACGTGGGGCCGGGAGTGGTGACGTTCTGCCCTGAGGACAAGACGGGAAGTGGTGTGATGGTCTGTCCGAGAGGTTCGAGGAGGCTGCGGATGTTGGCGGCGACTTCTTCGTCGAGTTCGTAGAACTTGCTGCCCAGTCCGCTGGCGTGCAGGTGATCGGCCCCGGCAAGGCGGGCCATCTGCTGCCAGACCCGGTAGTCCATGCCCAGGGCCTTGGACCGCATGGAGGCGGCGAGGCCCGCGCGATGGCCGTGGATGGGGACCTCGGCGAAGCTGCGGAGCAACGCCAGGGCCGGGAGTCCCATCACCGGGATGTTCAGCATCACGCAGCGGCCACCGGCCTCGACAACCAGGTCGTGGCGCTTTTGCAGTCCGGCAAGATCGCCGGTGATGTTGAAGGCGTACATCGTCGAGTGGCCCGTGACCTGCTCGGCGGCTCGGATTTCCTCGGTAGCGACCGCGACCCGGCGTTTCAGCGGCAGGTACGCCGGATCAGTCATCAGCTCGTCATCCTTGATCAGGTCGATGGAGGCCATCGCCAGATCCCTAACCACCAGCCGGAATTCCGCTTCAGACAGCCCGACATTGGGTTTGACGATGGTGCCGACCATGACGCCCTGAACGCCACTGATGAGCTTGCGGGTCCCCTCGATGCCGAAGGCCGGGCCAGGGTGGGCGGCAACGAAGTCACCTGGCAGCTGAATGTCCTGGAGCCGGCACGCGTAAAGGTCGCCCAGCTCAAAGAGATTGCCTGCGATGGCAGTCTGCAGCGTCGCCAGGTCGGTACCGACGTTCTCCATCGGGAAATCAACCGTCACCAATGCGGCACGGACTTTTTCCGGGTTGGCCCGTGACGGCAGGGAAGGACGGCAGAAGCCAAGCTCCTGGACATCGGCTATCCGGGCGGCATGCCGTTCCCGGATCCGGGAGGATTCGCCGGGCACCGGCAGGAACGTGCCGCTGGACTGCTCACCCGCCATGATGGCCGCGGCCTTCTCGGGCTCAATCTCAGACTCTAGGTAATAGGTGCAACGCACCGAGCGCGGGTCGCGCATGGACTCTCCAATTCGAGGGGTATGAAACTCACGTATCCGACTGTCACCTGCAGGTACTTTCACTTCGCTCACGCGCCGATGCGGGCTCAAGCAGGTGACTCGCGCTTCGGGTCCACGGGATCTTCTGTGATCAGCGGTCCGAAGTTGTACGTACCTTTGATACGTACAATAATGGGTGGTGTAGGTCACGTCAAGACCGCCTCGTAGCACCGCAGACCACTGGGCACGCGGCGGGAGGGCTAAGATTTGCACAGCGAAGAGGAGTGAGCGTGAGTTTGGAACCAACAGAAACAGGATCGGAGCCGGCGGGACGCGCCGGGGGCCTGAACCGGGAAGCCGGAGGTCCCCTCCATGCCCAGATCCGGGACATCCTGCACCGGCAGATCGTGGACCTTGCACTGCCCCCGGGCTCCTCCCTGCCCACCGAAGAGGAACTGCAAAGGCAGTTCGGGGTTTCCCGCAGCGTCGTGCGCCAGGCCCTCTCAGGGCTCGCCGACCTCGGCCTGATCCGGCGCCAGCGCGGCCGCGGCAGTGTGGTGGCTGCCACCCCCGTCCTCCGCCGGCACGTTCAGCGTGCGGGCGGCCTGGATGAGCAGGCGGCCGCGCACGGCCAGCGCCTGCGCACCCATGTCCTCAGCGTGGAACCTTCCGAGCCGCCCCAGGCGGGCATCGAGGCCCTCGACACCACCAACACGTGGAAAATCGAGCGGGTCCGGTACCTCGACGATCTTCCCGTTGCCTTCATGCGTACCTGGGTCCCTCGCGACTTCTTCCCGCATTTCACCGTGGAACTGCTCGAGAACGCCTCGCTCCTTGGCCTGATGCGCGACCACGGCTACCACCCCGCCGGCGGTCCCCGTCAGGTACAGGCCGTGTCCTCAGATCCTGACCTGGCGCGGAAACTGAACATCAACACCAGGGAGCCGCTGCTCCTGCTCCAAGGCGTCACCCGGGACGCCCTCGGCCATGGCCTCGAATGGTTCAACGTCTGGCACAGCCCCAACACCGTCTTCGACGTCGACGCGCAAGTCACCAGCCAGCCGGGACGCGTCTCCCAAGAACACATCCGCCGCCTGCGCACCCTGACCCAACAACTCGAATCAGAACTAGCCGACCTCGAACGAGGAGCACGCTAACGCGGGCCCACGGACGACGCGTCCGGTTTGGTTTGGGTGTAGTTCCGGCCGACATGTGGCAGGCCTGGCGGCGATAACTGAAGGTTGGTGTCAGCGGGGCAGGAGCAGGCGGATCTGGGTGCTGATGTCCTGCACAATGTCCTCGGTGCGAAGAGCGGGATTTGCATTCACTGCCATGCTGAGGAACATGATGGCAGAGACGATGCGTGCGGTTGTTGCGGCGTCATCGGCACTGAGAAGGTCATCGCGGACCAGGACGGCGGCGATGACCTCCTCGGTCTGCGCGACGATGGAAAGGGCTTCACTGTGGTGGGGCTCCGTCGCGTCGCCGAAGACCATCTCCCGCAGGTAGGTGCGCCCATTGTCGACCTGGACGCGGTTGCACTCCACGATCGGCCGCACGATGGCCATCACTGCATCCAGTGCATTCGGGATGGTTTCAGCATCGGCCCGGCCCCGTTCGAGAGCTTCCGCGTAGTGGGCATTCTGCACGAGCAGGAGGAGTTCTCCCTTAGTCTTTGCGTATAGGAACAGGGTTCCGGTGCCGATGTCAGCCTTATCGGCGATCTGCTGGGTTGTGACCTCCTCAACCCCGTGTTCCGCGAACAGTGCACTGGCCGCGGCGGTGATGCGGTCAAGCTTCAGCTGCTTGTTCCGCTCACGTCGTCCGAGCGGCTGGGGTGCGACGGGCATGAAGGTTCCTCCGGACGTAAACTGACTGGACTCAGTTATGAGTATAACGAACACGGAGAGCCGAGGCACCCCCGGCCTGTCTACTTCCAGCAGTGGGGGGCTCGACCGCGCTTCACGTGAGTGAGCGCAACGTCTTTGTCATAAGCGTGAGTTGCCGAAGCCAGCGGTATCAGCCGGCGGGAAAGCTGATTGATCGCGCTAGTCGTGAAGAAGCCACCGTGGGCCGCGGTGGCGGCGAACCCTTGACGAGATGTAGAAGTTCCGAACGTGGGTTAGTTGGCGAGGAATTCGACGGCGGTCGGTGCGAACTTGGCGTGGTGCTGGAAGATGCCGCCGTGGCCGGAGTCGGGGTACATGATCAGCTCGGATCCTTGGATGCGCCGGTGCAGGTCTTCGGAGAGGACGGATGGCACCATGCGGTCGTTGTCGCCGTTGGCGATGAGGGTGGGGTGCGTGAGTGTGGACAGGTCTGACGGGGCGGAGCGGCCGAAGGCTTGGATTGCCTTCAACTG
The DNA here is from genome assembly GCF_030209835.1 of Arthrobacter sp. efr-133-R2A-120. Classification (GTDB taxonomy): domain Bacteria; phylum Actinomycetota; class Actinomycetes; order Actinomycetales; family Micrococcaceae; genus Arthrobacter. The sequence goes on from NZ_JARVRF010000011.1 coordinate 162,123, forward strand.
CGTTTGGAATGCGTGCGTGCTGATCGGCTTGTCACGGTCGGCGCTGCGCTCCTGGAGGCGCTTGATGAACGCTTTCGCTGCGGGTTTGCCGGTGGTGTTGCGTTTGAAGAACAGGAACTCCTTGGGATCGGACCTTGTCAGGATTGCGCGGAGGATGTCCCAGTAGGTGGTGCCGACGACTTTGTCGATATCCTTGCCGCCGCGCGGGCCGGTTCCGGTGAGCACGAGCTTGCGGACAAGGTCGGGATGTTTGAGGGCCAGGTCCTGGGCGATCATGCCCCCCAATGAGAAGGAGAAGACATCGATTTTGTCGAACCCGAGGGCCTTGATGAAGGTGTAGGAGTCGTCGGCCATTGCCTCGACGTTGCGGGGAACTTGCCCGGTGGAAGCGCCGACACCGGGCTGGTCGAAGGTGATGACGTGGCGGTTCTTCGCGATGGGGTCGATGATCCGGGGATCCCAGTTATCCAAGGTGGCGGCTAGGTGCACGAAGAACAGGACGGGGATGCCGCCCTTCGGCCCCAGCTCCCGGTAGGCGTAGGTGACACCTTCGGCTGTGATGGCTTTGGTAGGTGCTATCGCGTACGAGGTAACGACAGAGTCGTGCGGGGTGCCGGTGTTGTCCATGACGGTTGTTCTCCTGCGTGGTTCGTGAAGTGGAAAAGGTGGCGGTTCAGTTGCTCAGGGCGACCACTGCTTTGCCGCGGATGCCGCCCTCGGCCAGGTACTGCAGCGCCTCTGGGGTCTGGTCGAAGCTGAAGACCTTCCCTACGATGGGGCGCAGCACGCCGTCGTCGACCAGCGATGCGATCTGGCGCAGTTGGTCGCCGCTGGCGCGCATGAAGAGGAACTCATAGCTGACGCCGAGCTTCCTGGCATGCCGGCGAATCTTAGTGCTGAGTACGGTGATTGCCAGGCGAAGCGCAGGATTCAGCCCGGCTTCGCGGGCGAACGCCGGATCCGGCGGTCCGGAGATACCGATGGTCTTGCCGCCGGGTTTGAGGATGCGCAGTGACTTCTCAAGGTTCTCCCCGCCGAGGCTGTCGAGCACGAGGTCGTAGCCGCTGAGGAGTTGCTCGAAGTCCTGGGTGCGGTAGTCGATCACGATGTCGGCTCCGAGTTCGCGCATGAAGCCGGCGTTGGAGCCGCTCGCGGTGGTTGCAACGGTCGCGCCGAGGTGCTTGGCGAGCTGGACGGCGATAGAGCCGACGCCGCCGGCTCCCGCGTGAATGAGAACCTTCTGTCCGGGACGCACGTTGCCCCGCTCAACGAGGGCCTGCCATGCGGTCAGCGCCACCAGCGGCAGCGAGCCGGCCTCCTCCATGCTGGCCGATGCAGGCTTCAACGCAAGGTCATCCTCGGCGACGGCGATGCGCTCTGCGAACGTGCCGATGCGGTCCTTATCGGGGCGGCCGTAAACCTCATCACCGGGCTTGAACCCGCGCACCTTAGCCCCGACCTGCAGGACGGTGCCGGCCACGTCATTGCCGAGGATCAGCTGGAGCTTGTAGGGGAGGATTTGCTTGAACTCGCCCAGCCGGATCTTCTCGTCCAACTGGTTCAGGCCTGCCGCTTGAACCTGCACGAGCACGTCCCCTTCGCCGACGGTCGGCTCAGCAACCGCCGCTTCGCGCAGCGGCTCCTTGTACTTGGTGACGACGAACGCTCGCATGCCGTGATGCTCCTTCGGGGGGTTTTGGTTAGTAGCTGGTGCCATTCATGCAGCGATATCTCGGGGCGTCGCTCTGCCGCGCCGGGCACTCTTGTCAGTACCGGCATGTTTTGGACGGGCCCTTAAGAGAGTGATCACAATCAATTATGACTGCACTCATATATTTGTCAAGGCCGGGCCTAGTTAATTGCGAGCAGGGGAGTGCGGCGAACGGTGGCGAACTAAATTGACAAAGGACAGGCAGGGCACGGCTCGCCGAATTTAGCTGAAGCTTCAAGTATTCTGATGACGGTGTATGTTCGCTCTCGAACTATTGACTGCTTTGCGTCCTGTAACCTGCGGGCGGGTTGGTATCGTGAGATTCACAGGATTCACAGGATTCATAAGATTCATAAGATTCATCGACATTCACAGGAGCAGGTGTGGGGAACCCTTTTCGGCCGACGGCCGGGGCGACGCCGCCGGATCTTGTCGGGCGCGGCGGTGTGCTGGACGAGTTCGCTTATGGTCTGCGGATCGGGTCGGGGGCGCCGGGGCTTCTGACGATCTTTACCGGGGCGAGGGGGATCGGCAAGACCGTCATGCTAGGTGCCGCTGATGACCTCGCCGTGGCCGGTGGCTGGGCGGTCGTGTCCGAGACCGCGACCGGCGGATTCCTGGGCCGTATCGGGGAGGCAATGCGCAGGCTGACGAACGAACTGGGGGACGGGCCGACGGGCCGGCGGGTAACGGGGGTGTCGGTGGCCGGGTTCTCGGTCACGACCCAGCTTGCGCCGGAGGAGCAGGTCGATTGGCGGGCGCGGGGAGCGGTGCTTTTGCGTTTGCTGGCGGAGCGGGGGACGGGGTTGGTCATCACGGTGGATGAGATTCATGCGGCGGACCGGGTGGAGTTGTCCCAGCTTGCCGCGGATGTCCAGCATTTCATTCGCGAGGGCCTGCCGATCGGGCTGATTTTCGCGGGTTTACCTGCGGCTGTTTCCGATTTGCTGAACGAGGGAGTGGCCACGTTCCTGCGGCGCGCGGACCGGATCGATCTGCACGCGGCCTCGATCGCGGAGGTGGAGCGTTCGTTCGCGGAAACCTTCGCCGCGGCGGGCGTGGCCCTGGACGGTGAGCTGGCCAGGGTCGCGGCGGAGGGCACGGGTGGTTATCCGTTCTTGATCCAGTTGATCGGCTATTACCTTTGGCAGGAAGCAGAAAAGGCCGCGGGCGGTCTGGATGGCGCCGCTGTCAGCCGGGCGGTGACGGCGGGCCGGCGTCGGAACGAGCGGGTGGTCATTGAAGCGGCGCTGTCCACGACGTCCGGGCGGGACCGTGATTTCCTGCAGGCCATGGCCGAAGATCCCGGGCCGTCATCGACGTACCGGGATGCGGCCGAATGCCGTCGGTAACTACCGGACGCGGTTGATGGATGCGGGTCTGATCGAACCGGCAGGTTACGGGATCGTGGACTTCGCCATCCCTGGACTGCGCGAATACATGACCGCTGGTCCGGCCAGGAAATAAGCCGCGCGGCCGGCAGAAGTGCGGATCTCCGTCGTCCATAAGTTGTCATTCCCGGTGCGTTGACAGTGTCAACACCTTTGCCTTCGGACCGGGTCGTACATCGGCCGGATCGGGCCGGATTCCACATGTTTCCGCAGGTCAGGGGCCTTTGGCCCCTGACTGTTGACGGAGCACGGCTGGGCATGAGGCTTGGATGGCAAGCGGCGTAAAGCGCCCTGGTTGCGCGGAGGACCCGCCCAGCGACCATGGTGCGTCGGAACGACAAAACAATGAAGGTCCTCCGGGCCGCCCATGAATGGCCGGGCTCCGGGCTCCCGCCTCCCGAACACCTCTTGGAGGCGGTAGGCCTCGCCTAACAGTTGGATACGCTGCACTGAATACCGCCTAGCCGGCAAGAGACTTCCCGGTCGTCGTTAGGGATCTCTGTGCTGCTCGCGCGAGGCAGCGTTGCTCGTCTTGGCGCCTGCCGAGTTGGGCAAAACTATCCGCCGCCTCCCGAAACAGGGCGATGGCTTGATTCTCGTGACCCTCAGCGCGGCGCAGGACGGCTCGTGCTTCCCAGAGTGCGGCGTGCCATGGTCCGCCAGGCCACATGCCGGCGAGCTGTTCGGCCTGGGCGAGACGGCGGCGGCTGGCGGCCAGCTTACCTGCGAGTGCGTAACTCCTCGCTGCGGCGACTTGATAACCCATCGAGCACGGCGGACAGACGCTCCTACCGGCCAGAGCAGCGTCGGCTCGCTCGATGATGTGGACCGCTTGCGCCGGAGAACTGGCTGCCTCAGCGAGCACTCCGTACAGGCGTACAACCAGGTGTGGCTCAAGCCACGTGGACGCGGCGGCAGGCAAAGCGCGACTTGCTGCCCGAGCGGCCTCCTCGGTCCGATCCTGCGCGAGGTCAACCTCAGCCAGTCGTTGCAGTGTCACGATCTCGCCGGCCCGGGCCCCGGCCCGCCGGTGCAGCTCGAGCGCCGACTGGAGCAGGCTGCGCGCGTCGCCGACTTCACCGGAGAACAGTGCCGCTTCGCCCAGTAACAGGTCGGCGATGGCCTGACCGCGCACCGAGCCTGCTCGCTCGGCGATCGCGCGCAGACGCTTTACTCGCCGCGCAATGTTCCGATGCCCGTCCGGCCCGCACAGGCAGAACTCAGCGAGGCACAACTGAGCGTCGAGAATGTAGCCTGAGCGCTCGGAATCGTGTCGTGTGAATTCCACGAACTCGGCCTCGAACATCTCGGGCCATCGGTTCTGCATGTTCGCCGCGATCGCCAGCACTGCGCTGGCCTCGCCGATCTCTCGGCCTAGGTTCGCTTCCATGGCCAGCTCGCGCGCACGCCGGGCGCATGAGGTGGCTTCGGAGAGGTCGCCGCTGTTCAGGGCGATGAGTGCTCGCGCCAACGTCGCCCGCGTACGATTCTCCGCACGCCGGCTGTCCTCGGCGATGGCCTTCTCGTAGATCGCGACCGTCGCCGCCCCTGGGCCGACGCCCAAGTCTGCCCGCAAATGCCGACAGAGTCGCTCAAACTGGCGGATCGCTCCCTGACGATCACCCGCGCCAAGTGCGCGAACCATGATCGCCCGGTGGGCATCCTCGTCCGTTGGCTCGGCCAGCACCAAGTCGTCCCACCGAGCTGCAGCCTTGAGCAGACTCAGGTACAGCGTGCGCAGCCGATCGCGGGGATCCTCGGCCCACACGGCGAATCGATCGTCAGGAAGCAAGTCTCCTCCATACAAGGCGAGCGCCTTGGACGTCCCTGCAGATGAGGCGAGCGCGTCACGCGCGTCCGCTTCGAACCGTTCCGCGTCAATGGAGACCTCGGTGTCGGGCAGTAGAAGCAGCAAGTCGCCGCGCGCTTGCACGGCCTCGGACGAGCCGAAGGCAGCGCGAGCGAAATGCATTGCCTTGCGTAGGTTCGAAGCAGCAGCTTGTGCGCTGAGATCGGGCCAGAGCAGATCCGCGACGACATCCCTATGCAGCCGGTGCCCTTCCGCCAGGGCGAGGATCTTGACGAGCCCTGCGGCCTTGGTGCGATTCCACGCCTCCCCTGGAACAGTCCGGCCGTCAACAACGACACGGAAGGTGCCCAGCATGACGACGGCGCACGTCTCCATGCCCTCATGGTAGTCCGGGGGAACGGTGGGGGAACAGGGTCGCCTTACCGTCAGAAGTGACGGCGAGCCAATTGGCTCCGTCATCACATCGCAACGCCCAGGAGGACATGATGGGACTGCAACTCGGTGAGATCGCACCCGATTTCTCCGCCAAGACGACAGCTGGAGACATCCGCTTCCATGACTGGCTCGGAGACGCGTGGGGAGTGCTGTTCTCGCACCCGAAGGACTTCACCCCGGTCTGCACGACCGAGCTCGCCTACATGGCCAAGATCAAGCCCGAGTTCGACCGGCGCGGAGTCAAGATCATCGGCTTGTCCGTGGACTCGACAGCTGATCACGAACGGTGGGGCGCCGATATCGAAGAAACGCAGGGAACTCGCCCCAATTACCCGGTGATCGGCGACGAGGACTGCACCGTGGCGAAGCTTTACGGCATGCTCCCGGCAACCACGTCAGGGGACGCCAAGAGCCGCACGCCCGCGGACAACCAGACCGTCCGCAACGTGTTCGTCACCGGGCCGGACAAGAAGATCAAGCTGATCCTCGTCTACCCCATGACGACCGGACGCAACTTCGACGAAGTACTTCGCGTCATCGACTCGCTTCAGCTCACTGCGAAGCACCGGGTGGCGACGCCGGTCAACTGGAAGCAAGGCGAGGACGTGATCATCGCCGGCTCCGTCCCGAACAGCGAGGCCCGGGAGATCTTTGGCGATTGGAAGGAGCCCAAGCCGTACATTCGAATCGTTCCGCAGCCGGTGTGATCGCGCATAAGAGAGGACACTGCCATGACCTTGGACCAGTCTCCGCAAGAATGCCGATCGGGGACCGCTTGTCGTCAGTATGTTGTTCGCATTCCCCCTTGGTTTGATCCGGGGCTATATGACGCGCAATTCGGGCAGCATTGTTCCTTCGTCTCTATTCCACGCGGGCGCGGACATGCCGATTTGCTTGGGATTTCTGTCTTACGTCTCTAGCTTCTGAGAGATTGCTCGGCTCTGACGACCTCCTACGGAGGGGTGGGTCGTTTGGGCGTGGGAGCGTTGGCTTGGGCCCCTTAACTTGAGCAAGCCAATCGGACAGAGGCACCTTCGGCCGACGGCTCCGTGGCTGGCTTCTGACCGCTTATCAAGATGGACTTCCCAGGGGACGCAAAGTTGGCAGATCCATCGCAGGAATTTGTGTAGCTCCTCCCCGTCGCAAGCAGCGGGGAGGAGTTTTGCCGGGGAAGGGTGGCGCCAACGGCCGTTTCAATGAAATTCGCGGGTCGTCGCTGCGTATCGGCGGCTACAGGGAATTGGTTTTGGTGCGATGCCTTTACGAGATGGCGGCGCAGACGTCCACGGCCTGGCCGGAGGTGTCGTCGACGGAGAGCACGTTTTGGGTCGCGATTGAGTCCAGTGTGACCACGATCCGTCCGGTGTACTGGGTTACTCTGGGGCCGGTTGCGTCGGTCGGGAAGAAGATAAATCCGTTGTGGCCGGTGGCTTCCAGGGTGACGGTTCCGTTCGAGTTTTGGATGAAACGGTCTACGGATCCGGAAGTGTTGACGGTATAGGTTTTGCCGTTGCTGAGGTTGGTGTAGGTGAGGAGGACTCCTTTGCCGACGTTGAAGATGCTTCCGTTTTTGAGGGTCACCTCGGTGATCTGCCCGTTCGTACCTTTGATGTCGACGGCGAATGAACAGCCTTGTCCTGCCGGGATCTGCAAGTCGAAGTTTTGGAGCGAGGGCGGGCGGCTGACGTCGGCGCTGGCCGGTGCGGCGGCGAGCAACAACGCGGCGATCGCAGCCCAGGGGGCGAGGCGGCGGGTGGTTTTTCCGAGCACGATGGTCTCCTGAATGTCTAGCAGCGAACGCATCACCCAAGGGTGGAGACCATGCGTTTCAAATGACGGCAACGGGGTGAACCCTGACCTGACGGCGGCAGTGCCGCCCGTATGCGGCCGGCTTCGATGCCCAGCGCACGGGAAAGACTTTACTCAATTCGGTGGGGAAGCGACCGAGTGCTCCTACTTGTTAATCGCGGTCCGTTTCCTCGCTTTACCCTTGCTTACTTACGCGCACGGTGTGGGGTTGGAGGCCCCCTCCAACCCCAGGACGCACTGCAGTCCCGGAACGGGTTCCGCATCCGTGACGTCGGGCTGCTCGCCTCCGACTTGGTGCGCCCAGGGACGACGGTCGTGGGCACTGGAGCCTATCCTCAACTGTCCCTGAAGCCCGCAGCACTCCTCGAGTCCGTCACCCAGGTTTCATCCACTCATCGAAGGCAACAAACGCACCGCCTGGACGCTCATGTTCCTGATGCTCTGGATCAACGGCTACCGGCACGACTTCAGCACCGACGAGAAATTCGACCTGGTTGTGGAAGTGGCCGCTGGCGACATCGACTTGCAGCGCAGCGCCATCCTGATCGAGAAGCACCTGATTCGACGATAGGTCCTGTGGAAGTGGCCAGGCTGATGGCCCGGAATTCCCGATGGACAGTCGGTGGGGGTCTGCGGGGCTGGATTCGGGCTGTGCACAATGTGCACACACTCTGGCCGTCGGACAGAGCCGTACTCGGCATGTTTTCAGGACTTCCCACTGTTTCCAAGGCCCGGAATGCAGTTCGAGTCCCACCTCGGGCACGTTTTCCCACCTCAGGGGGGCCTTTTGGGCCTCTGAGTGTGCACACAAAACCTCGTTTTGTGTGCACACGAAGCCTAGAATTCTTGCCAAGGCCAGCTTTTGGGAGCGAAAAAAATCTGACGGATCGACTTCGTTCACGGTCCGCTGGCGCAACCCCGAGACGCGTAAGCAAGAAGGAATCACCTTCTCCACGGCCTCCGAAGCAAAGACCCTCAAGCGGCTGCTCGATGCAAACCACCAGTCATTTGAAATCGCTCAGTACGCGATGGTCAAGAGCCAAACCAAAGCGCCAACCGTCGCCGCCGTTATCCAAGAACGTATTGACCTTTTGGGGCGACCTTCTGTCGGTACGGCTGTGATGCTGCGGTACCGAAAGGACAATCCTTGTCGGAGCGTGCAGCTCCGTCTGGTGAGAAGGCCGAGGACGATGCAAGGTTCCTGACTCACGCCGAGCTCCGGTTGATTCTTGAGGGCATGGGGGAGCGGTACGAGGCGTTTACAGAATTCTTGGTGATGACTGAACCCGGTTTGGCGAGGCGACCACGCCGCCAAGGACGTAGGCCCGGATCATGTTCATTTCCCGCTCCAGGAGTGTCAGTCCGTTTGGGCACCGCTAGATCGCCCATTCCACCTGAGGTGTCCAGTGACAGTCATCCCTATCGTGAGGCAGCTTGCCGCGGCCATGGCCAGGCCTAGATGCACATGCTGTAGTGCCGCTCCCGTCAAGGCTCCGGCGAGGATGGCAGTTACTGCGGCGAGCCTTCGATTCCACACTCGACCCTTTGGCCGGCCGACCAATGACTCCCCCGCGAAAGAGACCAGGGTCGAAGTGACCACGACCGTCGTCATGTCACGCACGGCGAGCCTCCGCGCAACGCAGGCCTGGAGTCCCATCTCGAAGGCCATGGCCGTCGCGAATACGTTCTTCCGCATAGGGCTGAGTTGCCCGTCGAGCAGCCAGGCGGCCGCACTTACTGTCATGAGTATGAGGCTGGAAGCCCCCAGAATGGCTGACACCCGCCAAGTCCATCGGAGTTCGGGACCGCGCAGAACCCACCCGGCACCCGCAGCCCCTGCGCTGAAGCCTGCCAAAGCGATCAGCGGGCCGAATAGAGGTAGGCCCGAGCTCCCGGCCAAAGCCATGCCGATGATGACGATGTTTCCGGTCATATTGCCGACGAAGACCTTGTCGAGGCCAAGGTAGCCGACAGCGTCTCCGACGCCCGTCGCAAATGTCAGGACGATCATCAGCCAAATTTTGAGAGCCTCTCGATCGGCGTTATTGGACGAGTTTTTCGAAGTCTGAAGAACAGACAATATGTTCAGCCTTTCGGGACGGCGATTAATCTACCTCCGCCAAGTGGAAGAGGCCGCTGGGGTCAGGGACTCGCCCTTAACAGGTAGCGGGTGGGGTTCTGATAGAGGATGATGGCGGCGTAGCGGGTGGCGAAGGTCGCAGATTCGCTCCTTGAGTCGGACGAAATCCGGGAGCCCGTTCAGTGGCGGTTTGGTTGGCAGCATCCACGCGCGCGACCAACGGCGGACATGCTGCCCACGATCAATTCGGGTCAGGTTTCAGATTCATCGCGGTGAGATCTTCGGCTTGCTTAGCCCGACCCGGGCTCAGACATGTCGTTGTCCATGAAGCGGGTCGGCGACCACTTTGCCGATTGGGGCGAGTCCGACGAAGATCGCGGCCTTGTCCGGTTCCTCAAAGTCAACCGTTCGCCCCGATGTGACAAGGTCTTCGAAGCCTTTCTTCATGGACCCCATGTCGTTTGCCATTATTGTCACCGCATACAGTCGCTCAGTCTCTGAAGTGTTGCGGATGTGATGTACGGATCCGCTTGGAAGTATTAGTACGTCTCCCGACTTGATGGAGACCGTGTGCTCGTCGCTTACGGCTTCGCCTTCACCGTTGAGGATGATGAAGATTTCAACGGAATCCGGATGGGAATTGGCCGGCTGCACGCCCCGTGGTTCCCAGATTTCAAAGAAGGCGCTTGTCGGAGAGCCGTCGGACGGCCCGGTTAGCGGTACGAGCTTGACGGTGTCGCCTGGAGAAATCGCGTGTGCGATCAGGTCGTTTAGGTGCTTGAGGATTGGCGCATCGGCCATGGGGTCCTCCTTCAGGTCATCGAGTGCGTTCTGCAAGCACCGCGTCGGGTTCGGTGGTTAAGCCAGAGCACTGCCCGCATGCGCAGATCGTGGCATTAAAGGCAGCGGGCGTTGATGTGGTAGCTGCTTCATCGACGAGCGATGCTCACTTCAACGGCGCAGTTGGTCCGCTGGCCGACGGCCGGAAGGTCACGGAAGAATTGATCATGCGTCGCCCCCGGCCGGCCGGAAACGAGAGATTTCATCCAGCGCCGCGGCGGCTTGGGCGACCGCTGCCTCGAAGAGGGCAGCGCCGTCGGCTGCGTTGGCCCACCTCGGATCCCCCACCACCCCACTGGGACCGAAGTCGTTCGAGAGCCAGCCAAAGCTGACGGGTTTGGAATGGAATCCAATGTAATCCGCTTCGGCTATGTGGGCGGGTACATTCCGCTCCGCGAGCGACGTGTCCACCAGGTCGGGGCGGATGTGCATGATGAGCGAGGTTTCGGAGTGGCCGCCGTGGATGCCGAGCCCGCACTCTTCCTCTGGCGGCTCCACGCCGTCGGCCGATGCCCGGACTCCCATTAGAAAGGTGTTGAGGCCGAAGCGGCGGCGGATCTCCCGCAAGGCCACCTGCAAGAGCGCTACATTGCCGCCGTGCCCGTTCAGGAACACCAGCGTCCTGGCCGGGGTGGAGGCCACGGACCGGCCGATGTCGATCACGGTCTTCATCATCGCGTCCCAGCTGAGCCACACGGTTCCCGGTGCCCAGGCGTGTTCGTCCGATTTGGTGTAGGCCAGGGTCGGCAATATCCAGACGTCGACGCCGGCGGCAGCCGCGCGCTCTACGGCAGCGTTGCCCACCGAGTCGGCCAGGAGATAATCGGTTATCAGGGGCAGGTGCGGGCCGTGGTGTTCGATCGCGCCCGTGGGCACCACGATCACTGACGATGGTGAGAGGATCGAAGCGGCGGCGGGGCCGGAAAGTTCTGCGAGATTGCGAGTCATCGCTGGGCCTCAACCGACATGAGGCCGTGCGGCTGTTCTTCGTCGTTGATGAGCTTCCCGGGGTTGAGGAGCCGGAAGGGGTCGGTCACGGCGGCGAGATCCTTGGTTCTCTGGACCTCGAAATCGACGAACCATTGGTGCGGGTTGTGGACGCGCACCCCCAGGTTCTTGAGCCGCTCCAGGCCGGCCTCCACTTCGGCCTTGCTTTCGTAGCGCCCGGCGAGCTGGCCGATCGGGTAGTCGCGTTGTGCCTCGATGTGGAGCATTCCGCCGGGGTACACGGCGTGGACCTCGTCGATGCGTTCAATCAGGGCATCGCCTGCCACTTCGACGTGGAAATAGGTGTCAGGGTGCGCCTTCTGTAACCACTCGATCGGATGATTGTAGGAGATCATGCTGAGTTTGATGACCGCCTGAGGGCCTTCCCGGACGTCTTCCACGTGCCCGCCCGCCTGTTCGACGAGGGCGGTGGCAGCGGGCAGGGCGGCCACGTCCAGGATGGCGCGCAGGCTGGCCCGGCCAGCCGGGATGGCCGCATCGACGGGCAGCGCGGCGGCGAGCATCGGCAGGTCCGCCGAGACGAGGCGCGGGGTCGGCGCGACCTGCCCGAGCTCGCGGATGATGGAAAGCGCCCCCTCGAAGGCCGGGAAGCTCGCGTAGAACGCGCGCCATTCGCGCAGCGGTTCGAGTTTTACGGTGGTGCGGACGATGATGCCGGCGGTGCCGTAGTTGTGAAGGTAGCTTTGGGCTTCTGGGCCCTCGACGTGGATTAGCTCGGGATTGGGGACGGCGTGAACGACGTCCAGCGCGATCACGAAGTCCCCCTGGGCTATGACACCATGCTCGATGGAGCCGGTGCCTCCGGACCCGCCGGAGAGGAAGCCGCCGATGGTGCTTTGGGCGGTGGACGGGTACATGAGCAATTCCTGGCCAGCGGCGCGGGCTGCTGTTTCCAGCTGGATCATGGTGGCCCCGGCGTCGGCCGTGACATAGCCGTCCCCGACGTCGAGAATGCCCTTCGCCCGCGACACGTCGAGGACGAGCCCGCCTGGCATCGGAATTGCCTGGCCGTAGTTTCCCGTGCCCTTGCCCCGCGGGGTAATTGAGACACCGTGGCGCACCGCCGCCCCCACTGCCTGGACGATCTCATCGGCAGTAGCCGGGAAGGCGACAAGGTCCGCGAGGCCGAGCGGAAGCTGCTCCATGATGACAGGTGAGAGCTTGGCTCCGTCGATCGAGGCCTTCTCACGCATCGCAAGGTCGGTGGTGACCCCGCGCTCGCCCAGAATGCCGCGCAGCTCCCCGGCCAGCGCGTCGATCGTTGTTTGAGGGTAGGTGTAGTTCATGATTGCCACTTTCGTTATGGAGAGACCGCAGCAGGCGCCGGCCGCGCTGTCGAAGGCACGGCCGGCTACTGGTCCCGCGTTGCTGTTTTCGGGGCTATTTCAGGCCGATTGAGGTGTCGATGTACTTGTTGGTGTAGATGTCTTCGGCCGTGAGGCCAGGTTTGGGGGTGCTTCCCGGCTTGGTGAAGAGCGGGACGGATTGGTCGAGGATCGTCTTCACCCGATCGGCGTCGAAATCGCCTAGCGTGGAGTTGTTGCCGTTGCCCACGATCTTCTGTTCGATCATGGTCTTCACGGAGTAGTCGGCGACGCCCTGGGAGTAAGCCCACCCGGTGTTGTACTCCTTGACCAGGTCAAGGATGAGGCTCTCAACGGGCTTGGGGTCCTTGAAGAAGTCCACCTCGGCCTGCTGGAGCACGGGCACAAGTTTGGCGAGGCATCCGCCCAGCTTGGATTCGTCGGCGGACCGGACGGAGACTGCGGCTTGGTAGATCTTCCATCCGGCGTCGTTGATGAGCTGGTAGGCTACAGGCTTCTTCCACGCCGACACTTCGTTTTGGTAGATGTATGGTTCGGCGCTGGCGAAGCCCTGCTGGGCGTCTTTGCCTCCTCCGGCGACGAAGTTGGCCGGTGTTCCGTCATAGCTTCCGTCAAGTACCTTCTCGGAGAGGATGCCCTTCGCCGTCATGTATTTCATCCAGCTGGCGCTGCCGAAGTAGCGCACGACGCCGCCGTTTGCAGCAAGTTCGGGGCCGAGTTCAGCAATTGTCTTGGCCTTGTATGTATTGGGGTCCCACATGATCATTTGGGGGTTGATATCCATTGGAGCGAACACCGCCTTTGTGGGCATCGTCGCGGAGAGCTGGACTGCTGCGTCGGTGTTGATGTAGCCGAGGGTGATGGCCGGGTCCTGGTACATCTGGGCCGCCACGCTTTGGAAGCCGATGGCGGGACCGCCGGAACGGATCTCCACATTGACGCCGGTGGGCTTGCCGCCGGCGTAGAGGGGGCCGGAGACGGACTTGTTGCCAGCGTCGATCGTGGGGTTGGGACCAAGCAGCTGGTAGAGGTGGCCATGTTCGCTCTCCGGGTTCCAGTCGGTCTGGATCACGACGTTGGCCGGGCAGCCGGCGGCCTTCAGGTCAACCGAGCCGATGGTCTGGTCTGCCGCGCTTGCAGCAGGTGCCGTGGCGTTCGAGGCGCCGCAGGCGCTGAGCGTGAGCGCTGTGAGCGCCGCGACGCCGGACAGGAAAATGGCGCGGGTTGAGGTGCGGGATGTTGGGCGTTGCATGTGTCTCCTCAAGTGGGAAAAGTCCTGAATGGGTAAGCACGGGACGTGCACGGTGAAACATTTGTGGGGTGGGCGGGCGCGGTCTTTAGCGGGCGTCGACGTCGTACCAGGCGCCGACCACGAACTTGGTGATCAAGCCGAACAGCCAAAAAATCACGACGCCGAACAGTGAGGCGGCGATGATCGCGGCGAACAGTTCGGCGGATTCGACGCGTGATTGGTAGTTGCTGATGAGGGAGCCGATGCCGGGGGTGCCGCGGCGGAAGAAGAAGTCTCCGACGATGGCGCCGACGACGGCGAGGCCTGCGGAAATGCGCATGCCGGCGAAGACCGCCGGCAGGGCAGCTGGCAGTTGGAGCTTGGTCAGGACCGTCCAGCGGCTGGCTTTCTGCAGCCGGAAGAGTTCAAGCTGGGAGCGGTCTGCCGATTGGAGCCCGAACAGGGTGTTCGAGACGACGGGGAAGAGCGCGATCATGACACACACCACGGTCCGGGAGAAGAAATCGAAGCCGAACCAGAACCCGATCAGGGGCACCAAGGCGAGGATGGGGATGCACTGCAGGATCACGGCGTAGGGAAACAGCGAGCGTTCGATCCATTTGGCCTGTGACATTGCGATGCCCCATGCCATACCGATGACGATCGCCGCAGCGAGACCGGCGAGGGCGACGGCAGCGGTCTGTCCCAGGCTTGCCAGGATCTCGCCAAGGACTTCCGGGGCCAGGAAGCCTTTTCTGACCACCTGGTCCGGAGGCGGCATGAGGAACCGTCGCTTCTCGTCCAGCACCAGGTAGCTGACTGCGTACCAGAGCCCCAGGAGCACGAGGGAGACAAGCACGGGTGGAACCCATGTGGCCGTCTTGGGCCTGCGAACCCGAACATCGGGCGTCGTTCGCTTGATGGGGGAAGGCCCGGAGGCCATGGCTTTGGGGGACTTCTCGGGGTTGATCGTGGCTGACATCAGTGGTGCCCCTCTCGGAGTGCGTGGGAGACGTCGCCGACCAGGGCGGCGAACTCGGGGGTGAAACGGATGTCAGGGTCACGAGGCACAGGGAACGGCACCTCAAACGTGCGCACAATCGCTCCGGGCCGGCCCGACATGACCACCACCTTTGTGGAAAGGTACACGGCCTCGGAGACGGAGTGGGTGATGAACAAGCCCGCAAAGCGGCGCTCGGCGAAGAGCCGAAGAAGTTCATCGTTGAGCCGCTCGCGCGTAATCTCATCAAGGGCTCCGAACGGTTCGTCGAAGAGGAACAGTTCCGGGTCCAGGGTGAGTGAACGGGCCAGGGAGGCCCGCATCTTCATGCCGCCGGAGAGCTGCCGCGGAAGGTGCTCTTCGAAGCCTTTGAGCCCGACCAGTTCGATGGCCTCCCGGGCTTTCTGCGAGCGGATAGCCCGGGGCTCCTTCCTTAACTCGGCCAGCAGTTCGACGTTGGATTGGACGTCGCGCCACGGTAGCAGGGTGGCATCCTGGAAGACGTAACCGATCCGGGACGTGGCAATGTTGACGGTTCCGTGGGAGGAGCTTTCCAGCCCGGAGGCGATGCGCAGCAGCGTGCTCTTGCCGCAGCCGGAAGGTCCGACAACGGTTACGAACTCACCCTGGCGGACCGTGAGGTCCACGCCCGAGAGGGCGACGGTCCCGTTGGGGAAGGTCATTTCGACATCCTGGAAATCGAGGAGCGTCGTCCCCTCGTTCCGGGTTTCCGACAGCGCAGCTGCCTGTGTTTCGGTCATGCGGAGTACCTCGGTTCCATGGGGGCTGAAAGTTGACGCAGACTTGCGGGGGTGGCGATGCGGCGCGATATTTCGCTGTGTGCCACGAGGCGCCCCGCGTGGATGACATATCGGTCAGGTGAGGCATTTGCGACCACATCGCCGATACTGGTGCCGCGGATGGCCACTAGCTCGGCGTCCGCGCCCTCCACCGGGCCGGCCGCGGGCATGCCCATGACGGAGCGGGCGCCGCCGGAAACTGCCTGATAGGCCTCGGCAGGCGTCAGATGCGCGGCGACAACGAGCAGCCCTGCCGTTTCGAAGGCGTCGCTTCGCCCTACAGGGTTGAAGGGGTCGCGGACGTTGTCGGCCCCGGCACCCAGCCGGGCCCCCCGGTCAAGGAGCGTTCGGACTGCAGTGAGGCCGCGCGGCGTCGATGCCGGGTGGTCCCAGCCTTGAAGGTAGAGGTTGGTGATGGGGAGGGTGACTATGCCGAGGTCGCTCGCGAGAATCTCGTCAATCACACCGTGGAGGCCCTCCGGTTCGAGGGTTCCCAGTCTGACGCAATGCCCGGCCGTCCTCATCCGCCCCGCTGGCCATTCGCGGACAAGTCGGGCGAACTCGACGATCGTGAGCTCGCCATCCAGGCTCTCGTCCGTGTGAAGGTCGACGCCGACGCCGCGGCGTTCGGCGAGTGTGATCAGTCGGCGCAGATCTGCAAAGGGGTCTGCGCTGAGATGTGGTGATCCGCCTACGAGGTCGACTCCGAGATCGAGGGCTGCTTCGATGTCGGCGTCCGGGACCTCGGAACCTGCAAGGGCCACTAGTTCGAGGTCCATGAGCCCTTCGAGCTCCTGGCGGACAGCAACAAGGGCTTCGACGCCGCGGAGGGGTGTGTCTCCGAGCAGGACGTCGACGTGGCACCGCACCGACGTGGTGCCGTTGGCGAGCAGCGTGAGCGCCGCTTCAAGGGCCCGGCCGCGGATGTCGTCGACGGTCATTGTGGAGGCGTGGCGGCGCCACGCCTCGATCGCGTCTCGCAGATTTCCCAGGGGAGGCCGGATGGCCTCCGCGGAAAATGCCTTGTCAAAGTGAGCGTGCGGTTCGGCGGGGGCCGGGAGGAGCATGAAGCCGCTGAGGTCTATCTCCGCTCCGGAGCCGGACGGCCGGCCCTGCCCGGCGGCCACGACGCGGCCAACCCGGTTTCCGTTGATCTCTACGTCCCGGACGGTTCCGTCGGGAAGCGTAGCTGAACGAAGGAGCGAGATATGGAAAGGCAGCTGGTGCATCCGGTCCTCCGATTTCATTGCTCTCGATGTGTGGCAAAATGTTGATACACTCAACATGTTGATAGCTTCAACATACGGTGGTTGTGTTTCGCCCACGTAACAAGTCGGTTTCCCGACGGTGAATCAGCCGGGGTCCTGCACCACGGCTGGTGAAATTACAGTTCCATAGTCCTGAAGGACCGAAAGGAGTCACGGTGAAAAACCCGGTAGACGTTGCGCGATCCGGCGGCGAAGGCACCGGCCGGGCCCCCGCCATTGACAGGCAGATCGCACTGATGGGACGGCGCGTCCGTGTGCTGCGCAAGGACAAGGGACTCACGCTGGTCCAGCTCGCCGGAGCAACAGATCTTTCGCATTCCTTCCTGAGTCAACTGGAAAGGGGTCTTGCCCGCCCGAGCATGTCGTCGCTGGATCGGATCTCCCACGCATTGGGCATCAGCCAGATCGAGCTGATGCTCGCGGCGGAGTCCCGCGGCGCGTCCTCGGACGACCACGGCAGCGTCCACGTGGTCCGGGCCGACGAAGGCGTCCGCGGGCCGACGCGCAAGGGCGAGGCCCGTACCCTGGCCCGAGGGAACCGGGGAGTCATGACCTTGGAATGGCGCGACTCCAGTGTCGAACCGGGCAGGTTCTTTGTGCATGACGAGGACGAGTTCCTGTTCATCATTTCCGGCAGCGTGCTGGTGGACCTGGACGACCGCGGGTGCGAGCTGCTGCATGCGGGGGACTCGATCCACTACCCGGGTGGCACCCGGCATCGCTGGAGCTCACCGGATGGCAGCGTCTACCGTGCCATCGTCGTCAAGGAAGACCGGTCGTTGACCGGCGGGACCGGCGACGTCCACTTCGAGCGCGCGGACGCCGATCTGGACAGGAAATCATGAGCGCCGAAAACGTCGAGGTGTTCGAGGTCAGCGTCGCGGCACGCCGAGAGCTTGCGGCGGGGGTCGTGGCCTTCGAGCTGGCAAGAGCAGACGGCTCGGCCCTTGCCCCGTGGACGCCCGGTTCACATCTCGATGTCCTGTTACCTGGCGGGATAGAACGGCAGTACTCCCTGTGCGGCGGCACGAGTACCGGCTCGCCCTGGCGGATCGGAGTATTGCGCAAGCCCGGCGGCCGGGGCGGCTCCATCCAGTTGCACGACTCCGCCACAGTTGGGACCAAACTGCGCGTTCGGGGCCCCCGCAACCACTTCCCGTTCGCACCCGAAGCGGGGGCCCGAATCATCTTTGTCGCCGGCGGAATCGGCATCACGCCCATCCTTCCCATGGTCCGCGAGGCAGCTGCACGGGGCCTCGACTGGACCCTGCTCTATGCCGGGCGCTCCCGGCAGACCATGGCGTTCGTGGACGAACTGCTCGCCCACCATCCGGAACGGGTCCGGATCCACGCCGCAGATGAAGGTCAGCGGCTGGAACTAAGCGTTCTTGCGGCCGACAGCCGTCCAGGACCCGGTGCCCGGCTTGCCGTCTACGGCTGCGGACCCGCCCGGCTCCTCAACGGCGTCGAGGACGCCTTCGCCGGCCATCACGGCGTAAGCGTGCATCTGGAGCGTTTCACCCCGAAGGAGAACGGCGCTCCGGTCCATAACGGACCGTTCGAGGTGGAACTCCAGCAGACAGGTGTGACCGTCACAGTGACCGAGGGCCGCACGATCCTGGAGGCCGTGGAAGAAGTCGGGGCTTTTGTTCTTTCCTCCTGCCGCGAAGGTACCTGCGGCACTTGTGAGACCTCCATCGTCTCCGGAACGGCTGATCATCGAGACTCCGTTCTGACAGCGGCGGAACAAGCCGAGAACCGCGTGATGATGGTCTGCGTCTCGCGCGCGGCGTGCAGCCGCCTCGTGCTCGATCTCTGACCCCAGCCGCCACTTTCACCCAAACGACCACTATCCAGGGAGTCCCCGTGCTCACTATCACCAACGCCGAACGGATCTTCATCGACGGCAATGAGGAACGCACCGGCCCGCTGCATATCAGTGAAGGTACCGTGGTGGGCGCCGACCCCGCCCAAGACGACGGGGAGGTCCTTGACGCCACCGGTTGTGTAGTCACCCCCGGCCTGGTGAATGCGCATCACCACCTCCTCCAATCCGCCTTCCGTACCCTCCCGGGCACCCGAGGCGCGGCGATGAGCGAATGGCTGCCCACCATGGCAACCGCCTATGATGCGGCCAGTGTCGACCCCGAACTCGCGAGTTTTGCGGCCTCAGTGGGTGCCGCCGAGGGCTTGCTGTGCGGGGTGACCACCGTGGCCGACCACCACCTGAGTTGGCCCCGGGGCGCCGACACCGTGTCCATCGCCCGGGCAAGCGCCGAGGCCGTCCGCCGGATTGGCGCGCGTCTTGCCTTCGTACGGGGAACCGCAGGCGATGATCCCCAGGCCGCTGCTGCCTCCGCGGAGGATATCGTTTCGGCCTTGCTGCCCGGCACCACCAGCGGGGTGAGCGGCGATGGCATGCTCCAGCTCGCCGTCGGGCCCGCCGGAGTCCACAGCGACGGCCCCGAAACGTACAAGCTGCTCGGCGAGGTGGCCCGCCGGCACGGGCTGCGTCGCAGGACCCAATCGAACGAGCAGGTGGACGTCGGAATTGCCCAGGAGCGCTACGGCCGCCGCCCTCTGGAGCTTCTGGAGGACTGGGGCTGGCTTGAGGACGATGTAACCCTGGCCCACCTGTGCGGCGTCACGCCCTGGGAGATCTCCCGGATTGCCACATCTGGCGCAACCGCGACCCATGCCCCTGGCTGCGACCTCCCCATGGGCTGGGGAATCTCACCGGTCGCCGCACTGCTCGACGCCGGCGTGAAAGTGGGCCTCGGCACGAGCGGTGGCGGCTCGAACGACGCCGGCCACCTCCTCGCAGATGCACGGCTGGCCATGCAGATTGCGCCCCTTGTGGGCCGGGCCGTTTCCGCCCGCGAGGCACTCAGCATCGCCACGGAAGGCTCGGCACAAGGCCTTGGCCGCCCCGAACTCGGCCATTTGCGGTCCGGGGCCGCAGGGGACTTATGCGCGTGGGATGTCGCAGGCATCGCCGACGCCGGCGTCGCGGATCCCGTTGCAGGGATCTTGTGGGCATCGCCCGGGCGCCGGCCACGCCATGTGGTGGTCGCGGGCAGAGTGGTCGTCCGCGACTTTCAGCTGGTCAACACGGACGAACACGAACTCGTCACGGCCCTGCGCCGACGCGTGGGCCGATAATCCTGGCCCTAGTAGCCAGGGTCGGCCGCTCGGCGATGAGGAGCTCTCACGGGTTTCTTTCGCGCCGGCGGGACTGGATCCGCCAAGGCCTGCCGGACGGTGTCCCTGCCGACCTGATACCGCTTTGCCAACCCGCCGATCGACATGCCCTCCACACGGGCGTCTCGGCGGATCTTGGCAAGTGGTCGTCGCATCGAGGAGTGGACCCCGTGCACGATCTTTGAAGATGCATCCAGCAGCGAATGATGTTCTTGGCTACTCGAACCTCACCGACTTGCTGACAAATTGCGGCGTGCGCGGCGCAAGGGGTTCTAAGCGTGGAGCCCAGGCAAGGCAATGTGAAGCCCGGAGGTAGTACCTGGTCGGCCAAGTCAGTCCCGGAATGACTTGGGCAGGATCCGGTGCTATCAGCAGGACTGATCCCGCCCAGATGGGTTCTTGCAGCGCTTCCAGCCATGCGGTTTGGACATGACCGAAACGGTCCCAGTTGATGGTGATCCACGAACCGGTAGGTTCTCGGGCGTCAACGCTGAGGACGGTGATTTCCGCCGTCGTGCCGTGCGTTCGTCTGATGTTCCCAGCGGCATTCCAGCAGGCGCGCCATCGCGTGCTGTCCACAGGCAATACTAACGCTTCAACTGAGGCGGAAACGAATGACCTACTCACCGCCCCGGACGCAACAACGTGGAGGGGGCGACGAGACAGGACACTTTTGCTGATTGCCGTTGTCACCGGTCTGCGGGTCGGCGAATTGATCAACCTCACCGCCGCCGACCTGCACCTGGACGCCGGCGCCTATCTCTCGTGCCAGGGGAAGGGCCGCAAGGAACGCATCACCCCTCTGGACAAGAACGCCCGGGCCCAGCTGAAGGCCTGGATGAAAGAACAGCGACCGCAGAGGCAGGACCCACTCTTTCCCGGCATCAACGGCCGGAAACTGACCCCCGATGGAGTCACGAAACTCATTGCCCGACGCGTCAAGACAGCCACCATAACTTGCCCGTCGCTGGCGACGAAGACCGCATCACCTCACACGCTCAGGCACACCTGCGCCATGCGACTCCTGCAATCCGGCGTTGATATCGCCATCATCGCCCTCTGGCTCGGACATGAACATATCCGCACCACCCAGATCTACCTCCACGCGGACCTCGCCCTCAAACAACGTGCGCTCGACAAAACAGCCCCGCCACACACCCAGGGCGGGCGCTACCGCCCGCCCGATGATCTCCTCGCCTTCCTGGAAGGACTGTGATTATGGAGAAAACGCCCCGGCCACACGTCCGCCAGGACGGTGATCCGCGGCCGCACTCTGCATAATCACAGGCTCTGCATAATGGCTGCAGTATGACTTTGGCGACGGGCCACGCGTCGGCGGGGTGAAGACCATCCTGTTCGTGGCCTGGCTGGCGTTCTCCCGGGATTCTGGTCCTGGTCCCGGGGAAGTGCTCATCGATGATGCGGGGCTGCCGGGCGTGGCCCGGCCGTGGCGTGCGGCCTCGATCGGACCGGACGGGCCGTGGTGGACGATGACGATCTGTTCGTCGGGCCCGGTGCCGTTGCAGCGGACGAACGGGGTGATCGACGGCAGGCTCATCAGTTCCTTCTTTCAGATGGCGAGCATGATCCCAAGCGAGACCGTGCGCCGTTGGACGAGCATCTCAGATGATTGCAATTCTGCACCGTTTGAATATAATCATGATCATAGACTAATCACGGAGGTTGAGATCATGACAACGGCGTTGAATCCACCCGGCAGGGATCCCATCGTGGACTGTGACGTGCATCCGATGGCACGCACCACCGAAGACTTCTATCCGTATTTGACCGCGCATTGGCGTCGACACTTCGAGGAGCGTGGCGTACGTACCTACGCCCGGGCACGCGACCGGTACAACCATCCGGCCGACACGCAGCGGCTGGACGCCTATCCCGCCGACGGGGGTCCCGCGGGGTCAGACCCGGAACTCGTCATTGAACGGCATCTGGACCCGTATGGCATCACCACGGCGCTCCTGCTCCCGCAACAGCCGTACGGCACCACCGCGTGGGGTGACATTGATGCCGCGAACGCCTTTGTCAACGCCACCAATGACTACTTCGTTGAGACCTGGGTCGACCGTGACCCCCGCTTCGGCCTCGCCATCACTGTTTCACCTCACGATCCTGCCCAGGCCGCGGCGGAAATCCGCCGCCACGCTGGCACGCCTGGCGTAGTCGCCGTGCAGCTGCTCGTCATGGAGCGGATGCTGGGGGATTCCTGGTACAACCCGATTTACGAAGCGGCTGTCGAGACCGGGCTGCCCATCGCAGTCCACCAGAGCGGGTCCGAAGGCTGCTACACGTTCTCCCAGGGACCTGCCGGCGGCGTACCGCGTTCATATGGTGAGCGTCACTCGGTGCTCACCCAGGTTGGTGCGGCCAACGTTGCCGACCTCATTGTCAACGGAACATTCGAGGCGTTTCCCAGCCTCAAGGTGGTCTTTGTGGAATGGGGCTTCAGCTGGCTGCCTTCTTTGATGAACCGCCTCGACCTTTTTTGGGAGCGTGACCCGGGCGGCGCGCTGCGGATCAAGAAGAAGCCGAGCGAATACATTCGCGAACACATCACCTTCACCACCCAGCCTCTTGATGAGGTTGAGACGCAGGCTGAGCTGGATGCCCTCTTCTCGCCTGCCGGGGTCTCGGACGTGTTGCTTTTCAGCTCCGACTATCCCCATTACGACACCGACGACCCCTTCTTCGTATTGCACAACAAAATCCCCGAAAGGTTGCGTCGCGCCGTGTGCTACGAAAACGCACTCGGTGTGTTCGGCGACAAGATCTTCCGTACCCCGGTCACGCTCTGAGCTATGACATTGCAGGAAAGACAGTCAACCATGATCATCGACACCGACAGGCATGTCGCCGTCACCGACTATCGCGACGTGCTCGCGTACTTGGACAAGTCCTGGCAAAAGCACTTCGAGCGCAAAGAGTTCCTTGGCTCCGTGACCGAGGCGAGCAATCACATACGCGTGTCAAGCAGGTTCGGCGACGAACCCGTCTCTGCCGCCGCACTTCCCGAGGCGGACAAGGTGCTCCTGATGCCGCACCAGGCGCTCACCGTGAACGGGTGGGCTGACGGAGTGGCCGCCACCGAATTCTTGTCCGGTTTCAACTCATTAGCCCGCGACAAATGGTCGTCAGGCAACAACGTACCGGTCATCGTGGTTCAGCCAGGGGATCCGGGGTGGTCTGCGGCGGAAATCCGGCGCCGCGCCGCCGAGCACGTATTTGGTGCCATCGCTCTCCCTCTCGGGGCAGGCCTGCTTGGAACGAGTCACTACGACCCGATCTACGAGGCGGCTGCCGAGACGGGACTCGCCATCATCGTGCATTTCAGCGGTGTCGAGGGCCTGTACGCCGGCGCCCAGCCGCTTGGAGGCGGCGTCCATTACAGCGCACTCAGCCGTCAGGTGCTCATGTCGCAGCTCGCTGAATCCAATATCACCAGCCTTGCCTTCGAGGGCACCCTCGAGAAGTTCCCCGCGGTCCGGTTCCTCTTCTCAGGTTTCGGTTTCAGCTGGCTGCCATCGCTCCTGTGGCGGATCGACCGCGAATGGCGCACGTTCCGATATGACGTTCCATGGGTGAAACATGCGCCCAGCAAATATGTACTCCAACAGGTGTGGCTGAACACCTGGCCCCTGAAAGAAGCAACCATCGACGGCGACTGGGCGCGCCACTTCACGACCGACGCGCTCCGGAGCCGCATCGTGTTTGGCTCGCATAGTCCCTTCGACGGCGATGCTCCCGGGGACGTCATCAAGCAACTGGGCCCGGACGACGGCGCCCTCATTCTCTCCAACGGTGCCGCTTTGCTTCCCCGCGTTGAAGCGGTTACGCCATGAGCGAATCCCAGCCCAGCACACTCGCCGCCTTGCGTCGAACGGACCCGGTCGCCGGCCCCTCGACAGAGGACTTCGAGTATGTGTGCGAGTACGACGACATGGTCCTGGATGAGTTCCGGAGCGTCGAGATCGGCGGCCGCGAGGTGTGCGTGGTGCGCACCCTCGCCGGGGTCTTCGCGATCGGTTCGAAGTGCCCGCACCAGGCCGCCAACATGTGTGATGGCGCCATCAAAGGCACGATGGAGCCGTCGGAGCGCAACGAGTATCACTTCGCACAAGAAGGCGAGATCGTCACCTGCCCCTGGCATGGATACGAGTTCAGCCTGCGAACGGGTGCCAGCGTGGGCGGTGCGCTCAAAGGCCGGCTGGGCGCCTACCAGATTGAAGTCCGCGACGGCGCAGTTTATTGCAGTCCCCGCCGTGTACGCCCGGAAAGGCCCGCGCGCGCGGAGCGTCCAGCCCGAAAGGCGGGGGAGTAGCTCATGCAAGAGGGTCTGTGCACGCTGCTGTTCGTCCCTGCCGACGACGCACGCAAGGTGAACAACGCGCTCGGGAGCGGCGCCGATGCTGTCATCCTCGACCTCGAAGACGCGATCTCCCCTCAAGGGAAAGACAACGCCCGTCGTCGTGCCCGCGGGATTCTGGACGCCCGCATCGAAGGCGGTCCGGCGATGATCGTCCGGATCAACGCCCCCGACACGGGCTGGGGAGTCTCCGACCTGGAGGTGCTCAGCGGCGCAGCCCCGGACTCCATCATGGTCCCGAAAGCGACTCCCCGCATGCTGGGCCTCCTGCCTCTGACGTGCCCGCCCGTGATCGCGCTGGTGGAGACTGCCCAAGGGGTTGAGGAGGCCGCCGGTGTCGCCGCTGACCCTCGCGTCGTACGCCTCATGCTCGGTTCAGCCGATCTTGCGGCCGATGTCGGGAGCGAGTTGCGCGCCGACGAACTCGACCTGCTCTACCCCCGGTCGCGGGTGGCGATGGCCTCGGCTGCCGCCGGGATCGAGGGACCGATCGACGTCGTGCATCTGGACATCACCGACGACGACGGCCTTGTTGCCGCCTCGGGGCGGTCACGCAGCCTGGGTTTCACCGCGAAAGCCTGCATCCACCCGCGGCAACTCGGCCCCGTCAAGGCCACCTTCACCCCGGGTGAGGATGACATTGTGCGCGCCCTGGCCGTCGTCGAGGCCTACGAGCAGGCCCAGATAAACGGCCACGGGGTCGCGACGGTGGGAACGAAACTTGTCGACCTGCCAGTGCTGCGCAGGGCTCAACGCACCCTGACCATCTCGGGCATCTCCGCCCGTCCACTTATTAAGGAGAACCTATGAGCACCGATACCGTCATGGCACCCAAACAGTGGCGCGGCCGCTTCTTCGAAGACATGGAGGTGGGAGACGTCTACCGGAGCCGTCTGGGGCGCACCATCGAGCAAACAGACAACACGTGGTTCACCCTGCTCACCATGAACACCAACCAGGTGCATTTCAACAGTGAGTTCGCCGCGAAGACGGAGTTCAAGGCCCCGCTCGTCAACTCGTGCCTGACCCTGTCGATCGTGGTGGGGCTCTCCGTGTCAGACACGAGCGAGAACGCCATGGCGAACCTCGCCTGGGACAAGATCTCCATGCCCAACCCTGTCTTCGCCGGTGACACCCTGTGGGCCGAAAGCGAAGTGACCTCCAAACGCGAATCGAAGTCGCGCCCGAATCAGGGCATCATCGGGATCCGCACCCGGGGCATCAACCAGCACGGCCAGACCGTCGTCGAATACCAGCGCACGTTCATGATGTATCGCAAACATGCCCCCCAGGCGGTCGAACAGTTTCCCGAACCGACCTCGGAATGGAACGTCTAGCCACAACACCAAGGCCGGCGCACCGACGCGTCGGCCACAAGCAACAAGGAGCAGCATTCACCATGTATCACATTGATAAGCGAGCGCTCAGCGGCCTGAAAGTCGTAGAGTTCGCCCACGTCATCGCCGGCCCCCTCGCCGGAACACTTCTCGCCGACCTGGGCGCGGACATCGTGCACGTCGAGGATCCGGGGCGCGGGGACCCGCAGCGCAACGCCGGACCAGCCAAAGACGGAGTGCATTTGTGGTGGAAGGTGGCTGCCCGCAACAAGCGCTCCGTCACCCTCAACCTGCGCACCGAGGAAGGCCGCGACCTCGCACGCAAACTTGCAGTATGGGCGGACGTCGTGATCTGCAACTTCCGCGTGGAAACCCTGGAGAAATGGGAGCTTGACTTCACCTCGCTTAACAAGATCAACCCCAAGTTGATCATGCTGCAGGTCACTGGCTTCGGAAACTCGTCTTCCAAGCGGAACTCGCCCGGCTTTGGCAAAGTGGGCGAGGCGATGAGCGGGGTGGTCAACATCACCGGATTCCCCGACGGACCACCAGTGCACACAGGCTTCTCCCACGGCGACTCGGTCACCGGGTTGATGGGCGCGTACGCGATTCTGGCGGCCGCCTACCGCAAGAACAATGACCCGGACTTCCAGGGTGAGTGGATCGATCTCGCGCTCTACGACGGACTCTTCCGCCTGGTCGAATGGCAGGTCATCTTCTACGACCAGCTGGGCGAGAATCCGACCCGGGCCGGCAACCAGCTCGCGGCCGCCCCCGCCGCCGTCATCAACACCTACATGACAAAGGACGACCGCTGGATTACGGTCACCTCGGGCACGCCCCGATCGGTGCAGAACGTGGCCACCTTGGTGGGCGAACCCCTGGAGGACTACGCCACACCGGCCATGCAGGTGCAGCACCGTGAGCGGCTCGATGAGCTGGTGCGCCAGTGGATCAAGGCGCACACCCTCGATGAGTGCGTTGCCGAAATGGACCGTCTCGAAGTCGTCGCCTCCCCGATCTACACGGTCGAGGACATCCTCAAAGACGAAACGTACCGGGAACGCGAGAACGTGATTGAGATCGAGGATCCCGACCTGGGCCCCGTGCGCATGCAGAATGTTTTCCCACGCCTCACCAACCACACGGGCAAGGTATGGCGGACCGCCCCCTCGCTGGGTGAGCACAACGACAGTTTCTATGCCGAGGACCTCGGCATCAGCCCGGACGGCATCGCAGAACTACGCGCCGCCGGCACCATCTAACAAAGCGACAACTTCTGCGCCGCAGGTGGCTGCCTCCCGGGGGCGCAGATGCTTGCCCTTCGTATTGAAGTGTTGAACTCAAAGGAGAGCCCGAATGAACACCACAGGCCAGACACCGAACAGCGATAGCCTCGAGATTCCCGAATTGCCGGAGGACCGGCGACTAGAGGGACGGACAGCGATCGTCACTGGAGCGGGCTCGGCCGGAACCATGGGCGGCACCGGGTCGGACATCGCTCTGTTGTTGGCGTCGCAGGGGGCGAACGTCGTTGTACTGGACGTCTCGGAAGACCGTGCACGACACACGCTCGAAGCCATCGAGCGAATCGGTGGGCGCGCCTACGTCCATACTGCAGACATCACCGTCAAGGCGAACTGCGAAGCGGTGGCGGCCCGTGCCCTCGACGAGTTCGGCGGAATCGACATCCTGGTCAACAATGCAGCCATTGCGCCCGGTGAGCAGGAGAACCTCGAGTCGATGTGGGATGCCATCATCGCCCTCAACCTGAAGGCCCCCAAGCTCATGTCGGACGCCGTGCTTCCGCACATGAAGGCGGCCGGCGGTGGCTCCATCATCCACATTTCGTCAATCGCCGGCTTTCGCGCCGGGGGCGGCATCGGCTACTCGGCGGCGAAAGGCGGCCTGATTGCCATGGCCAAGGCGCAGGCATTCGAGTACGGCCAAAGCGCGATACGGGTCAACACCGTCGCACCCGGGCATGTCGCGATTCCCATGGGCCTGGGGTTCAAAGGCTGGGATGGAGGAGGCACGGACCGCATGCGATCCCGACGCGCGAAGGCCACCATGCTTGGCACAGAAGGCACAGGCTGGGACGTCGCTTTCGCGGTTCTCTATCTGGCCAGCGACGAGTCGCGCTATGTGACGGGGCACACGATCCCAGTCGACGGCGGCACGACTGCGACGATGCCGATCATGTTGGCCGCGCAAATCGAGTCCGCGTAGGTCACCGACAGTCGAGGAAATCGTTGATGAGTGCCGCCGAGCAAAAGTCGCCCGTGTCACTGTGCCCGGTGAGCGCCATCGGCCTCGTTCCTGACACGGACTGAGCTTGGCCAGACGGTCATCGAGGGACGATATCGACCGTCCCCTGATGCCTCGGAGCAATACATTCGGAGCAATACATTCAGGGGCTAAATCGATGCCGGACATGGAAGGCCCCGGAAGGTTCAGACCTTCCGGGGCCTTTTTGACGCCCATGAGGGGTTCTGCTTTGCACTATTGCAGGGCCGCGCTCGTCATATGTTGGGTGACTATTCGCCCTTGCTATCCCTGGCCGGTTTGAACGCCGTCTCAGCCGCGCAACGCGTTTGTGATAACTGCGGCGTCTGGGACTGAAGAGATGGAGCGGATGTCGCACAGTACGCGTTCGGCCAACTCTGCGTTGAGAACCCTTCCGGCTCGTTCGAGGAAGAGTTCATCAATGCGGTCCGAGCCTGGCTGGAGGATTTCGGGGCGCCGGCCCGCGATTCGCAGCTCCCGCCCGTCGTCGAGCCGGGCTACGATTTCGACGGCGTCCGCTTCGTTTTGACGCAGGCTCACCAAGGCTGCCAGGTCGGCCGCCCGGGCATCCGCGCCTGCCTCGTTGAAGTAGCGGGGATCGGTAACCGGTCGGCCAAGCAGCGCTGCGGCGAGCGTGAAACGTGCGGACATCTGACGTTGCAGCATGGTTTCGAAGGGTCCTTCTGCGCCTACCCCGGCACTACCGGTGCCGTTGGCCGGGGTGTTGGGCCGGGAAACCACCAACTCGCTGATCGTCGCACCTGTTAGCGCCGGGGCCAATTCGCCGGCCAGTTCAAGGGTTTCCTGATTCTGCAAGCAGACGGCAAACTTTTTGCTGCCCAGACGCGTGATGGCCGGCTCCTCGGAGCGGAGGCCCAGACCCGCGACGTTTGGCTGTTCACCCGCATACACTGCGAAGAAGCCGTATGGACCCTCCAGCGCATTCGGACTTGCCGCGGCGCCGGCCATCGCGAGCTTAGCTGCAAGCAAGCCGTTTCTCGCACCAAGACCGGCATGGGCAAGGGGCTCAATGGTGCCGCTGACAAAGCCCTGATTGCTGCCGGCCGCGGAGTTGCTGGCGATGCTCAAAGCCGTGGCAAGCTGATTGGCGCCTGCGCCGAAAATGTACGCCGCGGCCGCCGCTGCACCGAATGGACCCATGATCCCGCTGGGACGGTACTTCCGGGCGCTCAAGCCGCCCGGAACGATCTCCCCGAGGATACCGACGGCCTCGTAGCCCGCGATCACGCCGCGAGCGAAGCGCTCACCGCTTACGCCAGCCGCATCAACGGCCGCCAAGGCAGCCGGAATGATGTAGGTGCCGGGGTGGCTTCCCTCTACGTAACCGCCGGGACCGCAATCTTCCTGCAAGCACGAGTGCGCGGCGATGGCGTTGACGAAGGCCGCTGCGGCGGGGGAGAGCCGGTTGCGCCGACCCAATACCGTGGAGGCGCCCGATTCGGAGGAGACGGCTCGTAAACCTGCAGCAAAGGCCTCGAACTCGGTCCCGGTCAGCGCCACCCCGATACCGTGCAAAAGCCGGTCACTGACGGCGGTGGACAGGGAGGTGGCGAGGGGGCTGTCCGCGACGTCGAGGACCGCCTCTGCGACTTGGCCCGACAGACCGGTACGGGTGAGAGAGTGGGGCATGGTCATATTCGGCTCCTATGCATTTGCCAGCCGGCATCGATGTCGAGAATTTGGAATCAAAACCGTCTAATGATGACTATGAATATAATCAAGGGTAGCAGTTTGGGTGGCTGATGCCTATATTGGGAGCAAAAGACCGGCATGGAGAGGCAGGATCAATGACCTTCGAGCACCCACACTGGGAACGAATCAGCATCACTCACGACAATGGGGTCACCGAAATGCGGTTTCACACAAACGGCGGATCCTTCGTCTGGGATGCCCAGGCCCACACTGAGCTCACCGAGGCTTTCGATTGGGTCGGCAAGAACCATGCCACGAAGGTGCTCATCCTGACGGGCACTGGCGATGTGTACTGCACTGAGCTGGATGTGACGAGTTTTACCCGCCACAGCTGGGACTACATCTGGTGGGAGGGGCGCCGGATGTTGCGGAACCTGAACGACGTCGAAATCCCGATCATCGGGGCCGTCAACGGCCCGGCCCTCATCCATTCCGAGATCCCCGTGATGGGCGACATCGTCCTCGCTGCCGAGCACGCCGAGTTTGCCGACAAGGCACACTTTCCCCTGCGTGACACCATCCCGGGCGACGGGGTGAACCTCGTGTGGGGTGAACTGCTCGGGCCCACCCGCGTCAAGTACTGGCTGCTCACCGGGTCCGTCATTGGCGCCGAGGAGGGAAAGCAGATCGGGTTCATCAACGAGGTACTGCCCGCAGAGAAGCTCATGGACCGCGCCTGGGAGATTGCCAGGGATCTGGCGCGCCGAGACGTGGCGATGCTGCGCTACGCCAAGGCCGCGGCATCCATCGGGTTCCGGCGCAATTTCAACGAGGGCCTCAGCCATGGTCTCGGCGTCGAGGGCAGCGGTCACTGGTATATGGGTGGGCTGAAGGCTGGCCAGCTGTCGGGTCACGAAACGCCCCGTCCGTGACTGGCGACCTCGGTGTCGGAATTGTCGGTGCCAGCATCAGCGGCGGATGGGCCCAGGAATCGCACATTCCAGCCGTTCTGGCGACGCCGGGAGTGGCGCTTCGCGCGGTGTCAACAACGCGACGCGCTACTGCCGACGCCTCGGCCGAACAATTTGGTGCACGACGCGCCCATACGAGTGCCACCGCTCTCGCCACTGATACCGACGTTGACCTCGTTACGGTCGCGGTGAAAGTCACAGAGCACTTTGAGTCCGTCACGGCCGCCGTGTCAGCCCGGAAAGACGTCTACTGCGAGTGGCCTCTCGGGGTGAATACCCAGCAAGCCAAGATCCTGCGGGATCACGCGGTGCTGGCCGGCGTCCGCCACATCATCGGCCTGCAGGCGCGGCAGCAACCCGCAGTTCAGCTACTTCGCGAGTTGGTCGACGGCGGCCGGATCGGCCGGGTGCTGGCAGTGCATGTCTTGTCAGCCGGCATGGGTCTTGGCGCGCCGGTGCTGGCACGCGGCAAGGAATGGGTTGCCGACGAGCGAAACGGTCTGTCAGCCCTGACCGTGCGTACCGCCCATACCCTTGATGCCGTGCAGTTCGCAGTCGGGCGGCTCGCCGGGATATCGGCAACGGTTGGCGTGGCCACCCCGAAGGTGGCAATCGAGGGCGAGAATCGTTGGATAACCAAGACCGCGGCCGACCAAGTGGCAATCGAAGGAGCGCTCGCAGGCGGGGCGACATTGTCGGGACTGTTTGTTCTGGGAGTGCATGCGACCGGGATGCCCCTGATGACGGTCTATGGCTCGGAGGGCACGCTGGAGATTGTGCCGGACCGCCCTGACGGCCAGATACAGATGGCACGGTTGAGCCTGGTCGAGACGCGCAGTTCGGGGGAGCGGTCGGTCCTGCCGTCCCCCAAGGAACCGCCCGGCGCTGACGGCGAGCCGCTGGCCGGGCCAGCTGCCAGCGTGCGGCGGATGTACCGGGCGATAGCGGCCGGGACCGCAGACGGTGACGTCCCCGACTTTGACGACGCAGTGCGTTTGCACGAGCTGCTTGATGTCGTCCGGCGTGCTGCCGCTTCGGGGTGTTGGCAGGGTGTGGTCTGAAGGGGTGACAAATATCCGATTCATACATATAGTTAGGATGGAATTGCTGGTCTGCCGGGCGTGTTGAGCCCGGACTAACTCAAAGAGGAGCACTGTGACTGCGCACGAGTATCAAGAAGGCCGGGCCAGGGTCAACGGCCTGGACATCCATTACCTGGAATGGGGCAAGCGCGGGAACCAGCCGCTGGTGATGGTGCATGGTTTGAGCGTCACCGCCCACACCTGGGATCCGATCGCGCGCCGTCTTGCGGAGAAGTACCACGTCATTGCCCCGGACCTGCGCGGTCATGGGGAGAGCAGCTGGTCCCCGCAGGGCTACGCGGTGCGGGCGTTCGCCGGTGATGTCACCGGGCTGCTCGGGCAGATGGGCATCGGACCCTATTACCTTGTCGGGCACTCCAACGGGGTGCGTGTCTCGATCGCGATCGCGGGGGAGAACCCCGGGCAGGTGCGGCGGATGGCGTTATCGGATGCGGGGCCGGCGACCAGCGTGGAGGGTGCGCGGTTCATGCGGGACTTCATCGCGCGCAACACGAACCTGCGCGGCTTCCGTGACGAGAACGAGGTGCGCGAGTTCTACCTGGCGCAGCACCCGGAGTGGGTCGAGGAGTTCATCGACCTGCACGTGAAGTACCAGGTGCGCCGGAACTGGGCGGGCAAGCTGGTGCCCAAGGCCGACCCGGACCTGCAGTGGATCACCGGCTCGGTGAGCCTGCCCGACGTCGAGTACCTGTGGGAGATGTCGGCGAAGGCGGCCATGCCGACCCTGTACATGATCGGGCGCACCAGCAACGTCCTGGACCAGCCCATCATCGACCGTCTTCAGCAGGTCATGCCCGACGTGCGGGTCGAATGGTTCGAGACCGGCCATTACATCCCCCGCGAGCAACCCAAACAATTCACCGACTCCCTCCTGGACTTCTTCGCGGAAGGCGAGCAACGATGAGCACAACCTCCACAGACCTGACCGCGCGCACACCGCGCCAGGAATATGCCAGCATGATCAGCCTCATCGAGGTCCCGGTGCTCAACGAGAAGTATTGGTCCAAGGTTCCGGAGGTCGCGGCCGACGGAATCATGCTCGACCTCGAAGACTCTGCTACCCCCGAAAACAAGGAGCGCGTACGCGAACGGGTCATCGAAGTGCTCGCAGACATCGACTACTTCGGCGGGCGCCGCATCATAGTCCGCAGCAACAACATCGGCTCGCCCTGGGGGCGGGCTGACCTGGAGGCACTCGCCGCCGTCGACCCGGATATCGTCATCTCCTACCCGAAGGTCGAAACGGTCGAGGAGCTCGACGAGGTCGTTGCGATCATGCGTGGCGCAGGCAGGGTTCACCCACTTCATGTGATGATCGAAACCGCCCGCGCGCTTATTGAGCTCGACCGCATCGCGGCGCACCCGGCCGTCGTCGGCCTGCACTTCGGATACGTCGACCTCGCCGCCGACATCGGCTCACGGCCCTTCGGCGCCGACGGCATGCTCTCGTCGCTGACCAGCGGGTACGCACGCGCGAAGATCGCCGCCGCAGCTGCCGCCTACGGGCTGTGGGCAACCGGAGGCTCGCTGATCCCCGAGTACAAGGACCTTGAGAAGGTCCGCGCATTTATCCAAACGTGGTCCGATCTCGGCTTCACCGCCTGCATTGCGGTCTCGCCCGCCCACCTGCCCATCATCAATGAAGTCATGCGCCCCTCGGCCGCCGAGGTGGATCGGGCGCGCCAGGTGTGCGATGTGTACGAAGAGACCGCGGCTAGGGGTGAGCCGGCTGCTGTGCTCAACGGCCGGGTCATCACGTTGCCCGATTACAGGGTAGCCAGGCTCGTCCTCGAACGCGCATAAGCGGGGCGCGAAGCATGACGGAGAACTTCCAGGGCCGCGTAGCCGTAGTCACGGGTGCCGGCCGCGGGCTTGGTGAGGCAGTGGTTGGTCGCCTGGTCGGAGCGGGTGCGCGGGTCGTCGTCGTGGATCGTGAAGGCGACGACGCCGCCGCGGTCGCCGAGCGGTATGGTCGCCAGGCAATCAGCGTGCAGGCGGATGTGTCCACAGAGGCGGGCGTCGAGCACTACATCTCAGCCGGCCTTGATGCCTTCCACCGCATCGACATGTATCACCTGAACGTGGGCATCGTCGGCAGCCCGGCGCGCCTCGTCGACCTCAGCCTGGACGATTTCCGTCACGTCATGGACGTGAATGTCATCAGCACCTTCCTCGGTATTCGCGCCGCACTTCGCCAGTTCGAGTCGCAGGGAGGCGGCGGAACAGTCCTCGCTACATGTTCGATCGCCGGGACGCACGGTAGCCATGACATCATCCCTTACCAAGCGTCCAAGGGCGCCGTACTGTCGCTGCTGCGCGGTTCGGCGATGTACGGAGCACCGATGGGCGTCCGGGTTAACGGGCTCGCCCCCGGTCTCATCGCCACACAGCAGGCATTTGACGGCGTCCTCATCGATGCGGTGCAGGAAAACCTGCTCCGCCGGGGCGGCACCGTGCCCCTTCGCCGCGCGGGCCGGCCCGGCGAAATCGCCGATGCCGCCGCATTCCTGCTCTCCGACCGGTCCAGCTATATCACGGGACAGCTTCTCTACGTCGACGGCGGAGCCTCCCAGGTTTGCAGCGTCCGGGGCGCGGGCGGCGCGGGAATGTGGGATACCGCGCCGATCGATGATTACGTTCGTGGTCGATGACCGATGGCGGGACGCGTTGCCCTGTATGCGGACCGGGGGCGGGTGCGAAAGCATCCGCCCCCGTTCCTTTCGGGACGAGCTGCAAGGCATCCTGGCGATTCGGGGCCGGGGACGAGTCGAGGCGGGACCGGATCCGGTGCAGCTTGGTGGGCTCCCTCGATGTCCTCTGTTGGGCTGGCGGGCGCCGCCGCA
The DNA here is from genome assembly GCF_030209835.1 of Arthrobacter sp. efr-133-R2A-120. Classification (GTDB taxonomy): domain Bacteria; phylum Actinomycetota; class Actinomycetes; order Actinomycetales; family Micrococcaceae; genus Arthrobacter. The sequence goes on from NZ_JARVRF010000011.1 coordinate 196,603, forward strand.
TCACGCATTTCCCGGTCCCTGTATCTGCTCACAAAAGGCCCGTGACGCAGCTCATATAAAACCCGTGACGAAGATCATATTCATGTGTATAGTTGTCACAGTAGGTATGAATGCGATGGTCTCAGGAGGCCACCGCTACGCCCAATCAACCATAAGGTCAACCCCGCTGTTGACGCCCGAACGATGGAGTTCGTAATGGACAAGGAACTGAAACGCGCATCCGGCTTCCCAGCCGACACCCGGGGTAGAAACAGCCCCGTCCGCAAGCTCACGTTGGGCATTGCGGTGACCGTGTCGGCACTGCTTATGGCCGGATGTGCAACGGGTGGCGGCGCGCCGGATGCAAAGGGCGCCACCACCGCCGAACTGGCGGCAGTCAAAGCGGTCGCCGACGCACATGTCGCGGCGCCCACGACCCTGAGCCAGAGTATTCCGCTCAAGGGAACGTTGCCTGCGCACGGGAAGATCATCTACCTCAATAGCGGCCTTCCGGCGACGACTCTTATGGTTGACGCCGCACACAAGGCCGTCGATGGCATCGGCTGGACCTTCGAAGAGCTCGCCTACCAGGGCTCGAACCCCGCCACCCTCCGCTCCGCGTTGCTGACCGCCCTCGCGAAGGGCCCCAACGCGGTCCTGATTAGCGGCGATCCCGTCTCCGCGTATGGTGAAGACGTCATCCAGCAGTACAAGGACGCCGGCATCCCCCTTATTGTCGGCTCGGTGTGCCCGCTCCAGCCCGTTGGCAGCATCATTCAGGGAGCGCTCGGCTGTGATGCAGAAGCAGCCGCAGGGAAGACGCTGGCCGATTGGTTCATAGCTGACTCCAAGGGCCTCGGACAGGTGCTGTTCGAGAACATCCCCGCCATCCCTTCCCTTGAGGCCTTCGTGAAGTCCTTCAAGCAGGAGGTCACTGACAAGTGCGCAGCGTGCGGCGTGCAGATTCTGGAGTCCACGCTGACCCAGGTAAGCGCAAACCAGGTCGTCCCGACGGTCGTGAACACCCTCCGTTCCAAGCCCGACATCAACTACGTCTTCTTCGACAACGCACAGTTCTCCAAGGGGATCACGGCGGCGCTCAAAGCCGCGGGACTGAACGGACAGGTCAAGATCGGGGGCCGTTCAATGGATCAGGGCGCCCAGGGCGGACTTACGGATGGATCCCAGGTCGCCTGGACCGCCTTTTCCTACCCCGTTGCCGGGTACTCCCAGGTTGATGCCGCCCTGCGCGCCATCACCCACAGCGACGGTCTCGACAAGGTCTCCTTGCTGCCGTTCCAGCTTGTCACCCAAGAAAGCGTCAAAGGCACCAGCGTGCCCTACAACTACCCCACGGGTGCTCTGGAGCAATACCTCAAACTGTGGGGCGTCAAGTAGCACCCGGCGCGCAAGCCAAGCCCAGAACATTTGACCGAAGGAAAAGAAGGGACTCTCCATGACAGCGCCAACAGCGGTGATGGCTCCTGCGATCTCGATCGCGCATGTGTCAAAGACTTTCGGACCAAGGACGGTGCTCCACCCCCTCGAACTGAACCTGGTTCCCGGAGAGATCCACGCGCTGCTGGGCCAGAACGGGTCGGGAAAATCGACGCTCATCAAGGTCCTCGGTGGCTATCATGCCCCCGACCCGGGTCGCGGGGAGGTCTTGATCGCCGGAAAGCCCCTGGACTTCGGCTCCACGAAGAGTGCGCACGAACTCGGGCTCCGAATCGTCCACCAGGACCTCGGGCTCGTCTCTGAAAGCACTGTGCTTGACAATCTGGCCATCGGGGCGGGCTTTCCGACGAGGTTCGGCACGATTCGTCGTTCGCAGGCGCGTCGGGAAGCGGCCCAGGCGCTTGCAGCGGTCGGGCTGGACATCAGTCCGGCCAAGCGGGTTGCGGAGCTCTCTGCCGCTCAACGCACGGGGGTCGCCGTCGCTCGCGCACTGAGCCGGCACGGCGGAAAGGTGACCGTCCTCATTCTCGATGAACCCACGGCGACCCTCCCGGCACGCGAGGTGGCTCACCTGCATGAGATGGTGAAGACGGCGGCCTCACAAGGTGTGGCAATCCTTTATGTGACCCACCATCTCGATGAGGTCTTCCGTCTCGCCGATCGGGTGAGCGTGTTGCGAGACGGTCACATTGTGCTCACCAGGGACGTCGTGGATGCACCACGTGAGGACATCATCCACGCACTTGTCGGCGGAGCTGTCGAGCCGGTACGGCGCGAGATCACCGACGTTCCTTCGGAAAACAGCCGGCCGGTCCTGACGGTATCGGGGCTGCAAGGAGACGCACTCGAAGGGGTGGATTTCGAAGTGCGCCCGGGCGAGATCGTCGGCATTTACGGTTTGACCGGCTCGGGGAGGGAATCGCTTCTTGGCACCATCTTCGGGGCGAGGGAACGCGAAGGCGGTGATGTTCGCGTCGATGGGGCCCAGCTTGCCGGCCGGCCGGCGTCGGCCATCAACAAGGGAGTCGCCTATCTCGCTCCCGATCGCAAGCGCGGCGGTGGCCTGATGGAAATGACGGCGTGCGAGAACCTGACGCTACCGGCAATGAAGAAGTTTTTCCGGGGCGGTCATCTGCGGATCAGGGCCGAACTCACCGAATCCAGCCAGTGGATGGACCGGCTCGCGGTCCGGCCAACGGGAGCCGTGAAGGCTCCGCTGGCAAGCTTCAGCGGTGGTAACCAGCAGAAGATCCTGATCGGCAAGTGGATGCGCATTTCGCCGCGTGTCATGCTCCTGGACGAACCGACCCAGGGAGTGGATGTTGGTGCCAAGGCCCAACTGCACCGTTACATCATGGATGCCAGCGATGCCGGAGCCGCCGTTGTCATCAGTTCCACGGACGCAGAAGAGATTGCCACCGTGTGCGATCGCGTCCTCATTATCCGGTCAGGGGTGATCACCGAACAGCTCACCGGAAGTGACATTTCGGTGGCCGAACTCGATCGCAGAGTTCTCCGTTCCAATGAATCAAAGGTTGAAACCTCATGAAAGTGACAGGAAGAAAGTTCTCGCCCGGCTTGGACAGGTTCAGCGGCCTCTACCTTTGGGGTCTGTTCTTCGTGCTGTTCTCGTTCATGGCGCCTCGAACGTTCCCCACCATGAACACGGTCCATCTTCTGGCGTCCACGGAGGCCATCGCGGCCATCGTGGCGCTGGCGTTGCTAGTGCCAATGGTCACCGGCCAGTTCGATCTGTCCATCGGGGCCATTGCGAACTTCTCCGGCATCCTCGCCGTCATTGTGCAGACGAATGGTCTGCTCGACCCGGTGGGGGCAATCCTCCTCGGGACTGCGGTGGGAACCGTGATCGGCATGCTGAACGGTTTTATAGTGGTGAAGCTGAAGATCGATTCGTTCATTGCCACCTTGGCGATGGGATCGATTCTGGAGGCATTCCTGGTGATCGTGACCAACAACCGGGAGCCGCTGCCGGTTGACAATGAATTCTTTACCGGTCTGACTCAAACGAACATCTTCGGGTTCCAAGCGGTGTTCTTCTATATGATCGTCATCGCTCTCATCGTCTGGTGGCTCCTTGAGCGCACACCGGCGGGACGCTACATGCGTGCCACCGGCTTTGACCGTGAGGCAGCCCGGCTGTCGGGTGTACAGGTCGACAAGTGGTCATTCCTGTCGCTGACGATTTCAGGGACGATTTGCGGGTTCGCCGGCGTGCTTTTCGTGTCGCTGACCGGTCCCTCCCTCGGTTTCGGGCCTTCCCTGTTGCTCCCTGCCTTCGCGGCTGTGTTCCTCGGATCCACCCAGCTGGTACCGGGCCGGCACAACGTCTGGGGTACAGTGCTCGCCATCTTTGTGCTGGCCACCGGCGTGCAGGGCTTGCAGCTGGTTTCGGGAGCGCAGTGGGTCGCCTCGATGTTCAACGGTGTTGCACTGATCGCAGCCGTTGGCCTGGCTGTCGTCCGCCGCAAGAAGCTGTCACGGCCGAAAAAGGAGAAGTCGAAGGGCAAGAACCAAGGCGGCGGGTCCCTCTCGGCATCAACGCAAACACACGGCACGCAGGGCTCCTCGTCTGCCCACCACGCCGGGCAAGTCTCCGAGAAAAGGGTTGAGGTCTGAGACATGAAAACAATCGTCATAGCCGGATCGTCAGTTGCGGGCCTGAGCGCTGCTCGCGAGCTCCGTCAGGGAGGTTTCGGCGGGCGCCTCCTCACGGTTGACCGCGATCCCCAGGTGCCGTATCGCCGCCCCGAGGTCTCGAAGGGACTTCTCTCCGGGGCGCTGCCCGCCGGGAAGGTCGCCATGGGGTGGGCGGACGAACTGCGCGCCGAACGCATCAGCGGGGGGTTGGAGGGCCTCGACCTGGAGCGGCGAACAATTCGCGGGATACATGCCGACGGCCGGCCCTTCGCCGAGCAGTACGATGGCCTCGTGATTGCAACAGGCACAATGGCGCGCCCGTCACCGTTCGCCAAGCTCGGCGGTGTCCACTCCCTGCGCACCTGGGCGGACTCCCACAACATGCGCGGGGACCTGGCCGAGGCCCAGCGTGTCGTCATCGTGGGCGGCGGATTCATCGGACTTGAGGTTGCCTCCGTGGCCCGCAAGCTGGGGAAGGAGGTCACCGTCATTGAACCAATGCAGGCGCCACTTGTTCACATTCTTGGGCAGACCTTCAGCGCCGCGCTACAGGCGAAGCATGAGAATGAGGGCGTTCGTTTCGTTCTCGGACAGACCGTCCGCGAGCTGGAAGGGCACGAGTCGGGATCGATCCGGCGGGTTCACCTCTCAAACGGCGATTCACTGGACGCCGATGTTGTGCTCGTTGCCATCGGGTCTGTTCCCGCTGTTGACTGGCTTCTTGACAGCAGTCTCGACGTCGAGCGTGGTTTGGTTTGCGATACGACGTGCTCGGTAGCCGGCACGGAAGATGTCGTTGCCGCGGGTGATATCGCGCTATGGCATAACCCGCTCTACGAACGCCTCATGCGCGTCGAGCATTGGACGAACGCCGTCGAACAGGGCACCTATGCGGCCAAGCGGTTGCTTGGCACCCATGACGCTGGCGGTTTCGTCAGCGCACCCTACTTCTGGTCTGAACAGTACGGGAGCCGTATCCAGAGCATCGGATCAAACCTTGGGCATGACCAGGCCGTCGTCCTTGACGATGATCCAGAGCGCCTTTTCGTTGCGTATCTGAAGGAGGGCAGGCTTCTGAGCGTTGCGGGAATGGCTGCTGGAGCGTCGATATTCCAGTTCCGGAATCTCGTGCTTGCACGAGCGCCCATCCATGATGTGAGGGCTCATTTCGCTTCGCTCCGTCAACCGGCCTCATGACGATGGCGCTTCATCCTGCCCTCGAAGGCACCGTCGCGCTGGTCACCGGCGCAGCCCAAGGCATCGGCTTGAGCATTGCGGCCGGTCTGCGCGCACAAGGGGCGCGTGTTGCACTCATTGATATTCAAGAGGAGCTGTTGGCAGACGCCGTCGCGAGTCTTGGCGGGGAAAGCCAGGATGTACGCCCCTACGCCGTCGATCTGGGCGACCTGAAGCAGGCCGCAGGGGTGCCCGACAGGGTCGCTGCGGACTTCGGCTCGCTTGACATCGTCGTCAACAACGCCGGACGCAGGGGAGTGCACTCCTTCGAGGACTACCCGCTCGACGATTGGCAGCGCACGCTCGACCTCAACCTGACCGCCCCGTTTCTCATCGCCCAGGGAGCGGTGCGCGCCATGCTAAGCAGCGGTCGCGGCGGCTCCATCGTGAACGTCACCTCCGTGGCGGCCGACCTTGCCTTCAAGAACCGCTCGGCCTACAACGCATCCAAAGCGGGCCTCGTGATGCTCACGAAGTCGATCGCCGTCGAATTGGGGGGACGCGGCATCCGCTGCAACGGCGTCGCGCCGGGGATTGTCGAAACACCGATTAACGCCGAATACCTGCGCACCGGACCCGAATCTGCGGCGATCATCGCGGGAACGCCAACCGGAAGCTGGGGACAACCGGAGGACGTGGCAGCTGCGGTCGTCTTCCTCTGTACGCCCGCGGCCCGCTTCATCAATGGAACGATCATCAATGCCGACGGCGGCTGGACCGCAGGCAAGGGCTACTGACCCATTCACGAAAGGAGCCGTCATGGCATCAACGAACGAGACAGCGACGCTGCGGAAGTTCCCGTTCCAGAGGGACTGGCCGCTGAGCCAGCCCCCCGAAATGGCCGAAGTCCGCAAGATCGAGCCCATCAGCAAAGTGCAGCTTTGGGATGGTTCAACGGCTTGGCTCGCCACGCGATACGCCGACATCAAACAACTGCTCAATGACCGGGCACTGTCCTCGGACACCTTGCGCCCCGGATTTCCGCAATCGAGCGAAACGGCCGCCTCATTCCGAAAGGGCCAGCGCGTGTTCGCGCGCATGGACCCGCCCCAACACGACCAACACCGCCTCATGCTGACCGCGGACTTCATGATTCGCCGGGTACGGGAGTATCGCCCCTACCTCGACGCCATGATCGATCAAATATTCGACGAGATGGAGGAAACCGGCGGCCCGGTCGACCTGGTTCAGAGCTTGGCACTGCCGGTTCCGTCCCGAGTGATCACAAAGCTGCTTGATCTCCCGGCCGAAGACAGCGCCTTCTTCCTCGACCGCGTCCAGACAGCAATGAGCCTGGACAGCACCCCGGAAGAATCGCAGCAAGCCGGCGCCGACACGCTGGCCTACTTCGCCCGGGTCATCGAAGAACGCTGGGACAGTGAAGCCGATGACCTGATCAGCCGGCTGGTGCGCGGCAGGGTGCGAACGGGGGAACTCACTGCGGAGGAACTGCAACACATGTTGCACCTGATCCTCGTGGGCGGCTTCGACACCACCGCCAACATGATCGCGCTTGGCACTCTCGTCTTCCTGGAAAATCCGGACCAGATCCAGACGTTGCGGGAGAATCCCGATCTGGTTCCGGGTGCCGTGGAAGAACTGCTGCGCTACCTCAGCGTCGCCCACCACGTCGCGTATCGTCAGGCTGCCGCTGACACATCCATCGGCGGCGTCGACATCCGCGCCGGCGACGGGGTGATCGCCCCCATCATGGCGGCCAACCATGACCCGGAGGTCTTCGCGGACCCAGAAAAGTTCGACGTCACGCGTGACGCACGGCGTCACCTCGCCTTCGGTTACGGTGTGCACCAGTGTCTCGGTCAACCCCTGGCCCGCGTCGAGTTGCAAGCCGTCTTCGCCAAGATCTTCGAGCGGTTCCCCAACCTTCGACTAGTCGAAAAGATCGAAAACCTCGAATTCCACAACTCCATCATTTACGGCGTCGAGTCAGTCCTCGTGGACTGGTAACCGAGCCATACGGACATGCAGCACATCCAGAGAGGACACAAATCATGGCAAACAAGACAATTGAGGTGCTCCACGAGCGCTGCATGGGCGCAGGAAACTGCGTCGAAGTAGCGCCGGACTTCTTTGACCAAGACCCCATGGACGGTACGGTCATCCTGCTCCACCCACAGGTTGCGCCCGGCGACGAGGCGGTTGTCGAGAAGGCAGCTAACGTGTGCCCCGTTGCGGCAATCATCCTTCATTCTGCCGCAAGCTAACATGAACAACACTGCAGATGCGGGGACCGGCAAGCAGAAGGGGATGGTCCGCGCCCACCCCCTCGTGCCTGCATCTGCCGGCGAAATGCACTGGGGCGTCAAAGCCAGTTTCCTGAGTTACGTGAAGAACTCCGGTGGCAAGACCGCGATCGTCCTCCCGGCGAGTGTCACGGGTGAGGCATTCACGTTTCCTCGTCGCGCCGGCGAGTACCCGCCGGGTACGGTCCGGTTCTCGGGCGGGGTGGCTTTCAGCGCCCACGGCGGCATGATGACCGTCATCCTGGCTGAACCGGCGATCGAGACCAGTTCAGACGGATTGTGGCTGACGATAGCCGATACCGGCGACATAACGGACGAGTCCAGGCGTCGTCGGATCGCCCGGTTGGTACCGGCGAATTCCCACGGGAACATCCCTGCTTGCTCGTCCACGTTGACTCCCCTGCTCGCCTGGTCGGGCGTGGGGCTCTTCGGGGACGTGTATGCGGAAGGCACCGCTTTTGACCCTCTGGTCCTGATGGCCAAGGACCCCGTCAATGGCCCCTAATAAGAAACCACGGCCCCTGTGAAGTCGCGCGGCGATACATCATCCCTCGCCCGCATCGTTGGGCTCGCGTTCCTCACGGTCGGAATCGGTACCCAGCTCGCCACACCTTTGCTTCCGAGCTATGGACGGCAGCTCGGATTGGGGGTGGCCGATCTTTCGGCGGTATATAGCGTCTTCCTGATCGCCCTCGTTCCGGTGCTCCTGGTTATGACCTTTCACCGGATGCAGTCACATCCGGTACTGCTCTTGTTCCTTGGCCTGCTGGCCACGATGGCCGCCGACGTGGCCTATCTGACGGTAAGTCTTCCCGGGCTGCTTGTAGGACGCGCCTTGAGCGGAATCAGCCTCGGCTTCGGTGCCGGCGCCGCGGCCACCCTCACCTTGGCTCTTGTAGGTGAGCGCGGACGCACCATGGTCGCAACCGTCACTATTGTCGGAGCCCTGAGCGGCACCGGCGGTGCCGTCCTGGTAGCCGAGTTCGCCCCCGCCCCGCTAGTCACTGGCTTCGGCGTCCATCTCGTCCTCGCCGCCGCGGCCGTTGCGATGGTGGGCGTGGGCCTGAGGCCGTCCCGGACTCGATCCCTACCCGTGGATGCCGCCAGAGTGTCAGAGACCGCGGAAGCGCCCGGCCCACCACTGTGGATCGGTTACTTGCTCGGATCCATGGCCTTCACCGTTGGCGGCCTGGTCGTCGCACTAGTCCCACTCTCGGCCACGATCGCCTTTCAGTCGACATCGCTGGTTTTGGCGAACTCGGCCTCCATCAGCATGCTCGTTCTCGCGAACATCGGGCAGTACTCGTTGGCCCGAGCCTCCATGAGGTCGGCGACGGTCATCTCCGCGCTGTCGATCGCCGCAGGAGGCCTTATGACGGCGCTGGGACTCACCGTGGCGTCCCTCCCTCTGGTGATTGCGGGGTGTGGGATGGCGGGCATCGGACAGGGACTCGGCTATCGGACCGGGATGAGGATCGTGATGGGGGGATTGACCCCCAGACAGCAGGGGGTGGGGACATCCATGTACTCCTGCGTTGCGTATGCGGCGTGCGCCATTCTCGTGTTCGGGTCCGGACTTGTTGTGAGGTCGCTGGGAAATATCACCGGAATGTGGACGGTCCTGAGTGCCCTCGTCGTCCCAGCCGCAGCTCTGTGTTTTGGTGCGGGGCTGCAACGCATAAAGACCCAAACTCGGCGTGCCTCTTTGTACGCCGGGCAAATCGACTGAAAGGAACACCGCAGTGCTGGTCAATCACATAGGAATCACGGTCGGTGACATCGACGCCGGCGTCGAGTTCTACAGCGAACTGTTCAACCTGAGGTTGCTCGTTGCGCCCCACGAAGCGAGCATCCAAACGGCGGCAGCTGATCGTCGCAAGGACGTGTTCGGCGAAAAGTGGAAACACATGCGGCTCGCCCACTTAAGCGATGGATCCGGCGTCGGCATAGAGCTCTTCGAATTCGTTGAACCCGCCGTCGAATACCGGGACGAGCACTTTGAATACTGGAAAGCAGGAATCCACCACCTTGCCTTCACCGTGGAGGATCTCGACACTTCAGTCGAGAAACTCGTTGCACTGGGCGGCCGCACCCGAAGCCGGATACACATCACTGCTTCGGGCACCAGGGTACGGTACTGCGAAGACCCGTGGGGAACCCCGGTAGAACTCGTGAGCACCAGTTACCACGAACTCGTCTCCTGAGCGGCGAGATCGTGCGCGACCCATTGAGGATGCCCGGAAGCGGGGATAACCTGAGCCACGGACGTTCACTGCAAAGGAGACGGTCATGAAGGCTTGGCAGTTCGTTACCGAGATCCACCCACTGGAGCTGCATGATGTTCCGGCCCCGGTTCCCGGGCCGGGGGAGCTCGTCCTTGACGTCAAGGCCGCGGGCATATGCCACAGCGACGTCGGATTCCTCGACGGAACGTTGTCCGGGCTCCTGCCCAAGCGGCCGATCACGCTCGGACACGAAATTGCCGGCGTGGTCTCGGCGGTCGGATCCGACGTCACCGGGTTTGCGACGGGTCAGCGTGTCGCCATCCCTTGCGATATCCCCACGCCTGGAACCAGCTTGGATGGCGGATTCGCCGAGAAGGTCCTCACCCCGGCCAGGTTCGTCATCCCGGTGCCGGACGGGGTTCCCTTCGACCAGGCAGCCGCGGCGACCGACGCAGGAATGACGGCGTACCACGCCGCCATGACGGTCGGCGGCGTGAAGGCCGGCGACAAGGTCGGCATCATCGGGCTCGGCGGTCTTGGATCCCTCGCGGTGCAGGTCTGTATCGGTGCCGGCGCCGAGGTTTTCGCGGCCGAGGTCAACGAAAAGGTCTGGGACCTGGGCAGGGAACTCGGTGTGACCGCCGTCGCCAAAGACATCCGCGAATTCGCCGACAAGGACCTTGACGTCATCATCGACTATGCGGGATTCGGAACGACGACCGCAGGCGCCATCGAGACGGTCCGTCCCGACGGCAAGGTCGTCCAGGTCGGGCTGGGCCGCCCAGAGGGCACACTTAACCTGCAGCGCCTGACACTCTCCCGACTCACCCTCGTCGGGTCCCAGGCCGGAACCCAGGAGGACTGCGCCGCGGTGCTGAAGCTCATCAGCGACGGCAAGCTCAAGGCCAACATCACCACCATCTCGTTCGACGAGATCGGCGAAGGCGTGCAGAAACTCGAGCGCGGCGAGGTCGTCGGCCGTCTCGTGGCCGTCCGCGACTGACACGGCCCATGGAGAAGTGCGACTGCCGCGCCCCTTGGCTGGGGAGCGCGGCAGTCGCTCTGTGGTGCTCGAAATCGGTTAGGACGAGCGTGTTGCTGATGCCCCCGTTGTTGCCGCCCGGGTCAAGGGTAGTGCGGTCTCGATGATCGCACCTCGCAATCGACCGCGGCTGCCCTGTCAGAGTTCGAGGACGAGCCGCGGGCAGTCCCTCTTGGCGCGTGAGACGCAGATGAACATGCTCTCGCTGTCGGCGCGTTCGGCGGAGGTGAGGATGGAGTCCCGGTGGTCAACGTCGCCCTCGAGGAGATAGGTCTCGCAGGTCCCGCAGGTTCCTTCACGGCAGGAGGAGTCGATGGAAATGCCGTTAATCTCTGCGATCTCCAGGATGGACTTGCCGGCGGGGACGGTGGCGGTGACGCCGCTGAGCTCGAAAGTGACCTCGAAGGCCGCATCCGCGTGATGCTCGACAACCTTCGGGGCGAAGCGCTCCAGGTGCAGGGAACCTTCCGGCCAGTGTTCCGTCGCGCCCTCGACCACGCGCAGCAGTGGTTCGGGCCCGCACGCGTAAACGAGCGTGTCAGCCTGCACCTCGGCGAAGTACGATGCAAAATCGACGCGTCCGTCGATGTCTTCCGGCACGAACTGCACCCGGGCACCGTATGGGGCAAGTTCGTCGAGGAAGGCCATTGAGGAACGTGACCGGCCACCGTACACGAGGGTCCAGTCTGCGCCGTCCCGTGTTGCCTGCCGGAGCATGGGCAGAATCGGGGTGATGCCTATGCCACCTGCAACGAACCGGTAGCGCGGGGACGGGGCGAGCCCGAAGTTGTTGCGGGGCGTACCGATCTGAATCGTGCTGCCCGCATGTACCGTCTCGTGAAGGAGGCGCGAGCCGCCCCGCCCGTCGGCGACGTTCAGGACGCCCACCCGCCAACGGGTATTGTCGGCGGGGTCAGAACACAGCGAGTACTGCCTGACCGCATCTTGACCCACGTGGACGTCAATGTGTGCCCCTGGAGTCCACTCGGGCAGCGGCCGCCCATCGGGGTGCGCGAGTGTCAGCGCGATTACGCCGTCGGACTGGTTATGGCGCTCGAGAACCCTGAGCGTGAGGATCTCGTGGGCGGTGCTTCCCGCACCGCGGTCGCGGGACTCGGTATGCGTGGTGGTCATTGTGCGACTTCCTTGGTGTGAAGTGAGTGTCAGCCTTCGAGGAGGCGGCGGGCGATGACGAGTTGCTGGATCTCGTTGGTTCCCTCGCCAAGGATCAGGAGAGGTGCGTCGCGGTAGAGCCGCTCGACCATGAACTCTTGCGAGTAGCCGTAACCGCCATGGATACGCATCGCCTCAAGGGCGACCTCGGCTGCGGTCTCGGTCGCGAAGAACTTGGCCATGCCTGCTTCGAGGTCGGATCGGGCACCGGTGGTCTTGAGCCTTGCAGCCTCAAGCATCAGCAGTTCCGCAGCCTTGATTTTCGTGCCCATCTGGGCGATCTTCAACTGGATGGCTTGATGCTTTGCGATCGGCTTGCCGAACGTTTCGCGTTCGTTGGCGTACTTGATGGACTGTTCGAGGGCGCAGGTTGCCAGACCCACAGCCCGCGCGGCAACGTTGACGCGGCCCAGTTCGACAGCCGCCATGAACTGCTTGAAGCCCTTGCCTACCGCGGCTTCGCCGCCGAGAACGCTGCTGACCGGAGTGTGGAAGCCGTCGAAGACGATCTCGGTGGATTCTACCCCCTTGTACCCCAGTTTCTTGAGCTGCCCGGGTACCGTGATGCCCGGCTGTTCCTGCACACCAGGATCTTTCTCGATAATGAAAGCAGTCATCCCGCGGTGCCGCGGCTCGGCCGTGGGGTCGGTCACCGCGAGGATCATCACCATTCCGGCGCGCAATCCGTTCGTGGCCCACATCTTCTGGCCATCGATGATGTAGTCGTCCCCGGTGCGGCGTGCCCGGGTGCTTATCGCCTGGACATCGGAGCCTGCATGCGGTTCGGTCATCGAATAGGCGCTGCGCAACTCACCGGTGGCCATGCGCGGGAGATAGCGCCGCTTCTGCTCTTCGGTACCGAAGGTCTGAATCATCCATGCCGCCATGAAGTGGGTATTGATGACACCTGAAAGCGAGATCCATCCGCGGGAGAGCTCCTTGATGACCAAGGCATAGGTGAAGACATCAAGTCCCAGGCCGCCGTACTCTTCCGGGATCGTGATGCCGAACAGCCCCATTTCCTTCATGGCCTCAACGAGCTCTTCGGGGAACTCATCTTTGTGATCAAAGCCTGATGCCACCGGCAGGACCTGCTTGTCCACAAAGGTTCGGATGAGTCCGACGAGGTCTTCCTGCTCTTCAGTGAGTTCGGTCATGCCTTTGGCTCCTCGGGTTCGGGACATCTATGCCCCACGACTATTGATGCATATAATTATGATGAACATCATGAGATTGTGCAAGAGGAAGCGCACGGACGGGAGATTGTGGCAATGACGCGACACCAGGCACGTGAAGGCCGGGCTTATGTGAGGGCGGCAGCCGAGATCCTTGACGGCAAGGACCACTTGAACCTCGTATCAGCGATGTCCCCCCAACAGCCGACACGCCTGATCGCGACCTTGCTGAGTGAGGCGCGGCGCCGGGAAATCCGGGTCAGTCTCTACGTATCGGACTTGACCGCCCGCTTTGCCTTTCTTGACGACAACGCCGAGGACGACCTGCGATCTGGAAGACTGCGCATCACGATGCTCGCGGGTGGTGCGCCGCTGGCACTCGCCCACCTCGTCGACAGCCTGCCTGTGTCGCTATGGGAGACCGATCGCCTACTGTCCTCCGGAGTCATTCCCTGCGATGTTTACGCGGTTCGCGTCGCTCGGGGCGTCGGGGGCTTTGAACTCGGCAATGCCGTGGGCTTCACACCTACCCTCGCGGCTATGCGCGAGGTTCGCCTCGCCGTCGAGGTTGCACCCGCTGGGGAGTATATGGGGGGATTGTTCCCGACCCCCTCGGAGTGGTGGGCCGATGCTGTCACCGTCTCCGACGACAGCGCCGCAGTCAGCCCTGTCGTCGCGGCAGCCGCTGCGGAACCGGTGCGTGATCGGATTGCCGAACTTGTGGCGGGCTTGATCCCCGGCGATGCCACCCTCGAGGTGGGTTTGGGCGGTGTGGCCGACGCGCTGATCGGCGCCCTCGCCACCCGGCCCGGCATCGGCATCCACTCCGGAATTCTTCCCTGGTCGCTGCGCGAATACCTTGTAGAAGGGTCCTATACTGCCGTTTCGAAAACGGTTGATCCCGGGCTGAACGTCGCCACCGGTCTGGCGGTGGACGCTGGTGCCGCTGCCTGGCCGGAAACGATACGTTTGCACCCCGTGAGCTTGACGCATGACCCCTTCCGGCTCGCGCAACAACACAAGCTGTGGGGCGTGAACTCGGGGTTTAGTGTGGACCTCTCGGGGCAGGTCAATGCCGAATGGGTGGGCGGCGTCAAAGTGGCAGTGGGAGGGGGCCAGCATGATTTCACGAGAGCTTCCCACCAGAGTGTGGGCGGGGCATCCGTCATCGCGCTCCCGTCCCGGAGTGGGCGAGGACTTGGCCGCATCGTCAAGTCGCTCGCGGGGCTGACCCCGGTAACTACCTCGGCTAGCGACGTTGACTTCGTCGTCACCGAGTGGGGGATTGCGGAGTTAGGTGGGCAGAGCCTGGAGGAACGTGCCCGGGCACTGATCGCGATCGCGCACCCGGAGGATCGCGACGGATTGTGCGCATCAGTCGGCAACTGATGCCGTGAGTCGTCGGTGGGGTGCTTCACAACAGTGCCCGTCCCCTGTCCACACCTTCGCGGGAACTAACTGACACCGCCAATTGAGCGCGGTACACGGGGGATACCCGCTCGGCGACGAGGAAGAGGACTGAGCCGCTGGCGAGCATGCCCGCAAGCAGCAGCCAGATCAGGGCAAACGGGACGGTATGGTTGTCGGCGAGGCCGGGGATCAGTCCAGATATTGCGGCGCCGATCCCGACGGGCACGAGAAGTGCCCCGCTGATCTGCGCATAACGTTCCGGTGGGAAACAGGCCAGAGTGGCGATGGCGAAGAGGGCGCCGAAGACGGGCGTGCTGAATCCGAGCAGGAGGACGGCGATATACAACCACCACTCGTTGGAGGCGAAGACAGCGACAGCGAAGCCGGAGACTCCCAGCAGCCCTACGGGCACGACAGCCCACAGTTGGCGACCGAAAACACATCCGGCTCCCGGCATCACGAAGCGTCCAACCAGTCCGGCAGAGCCCATGATGGTGAACGCTATGGCGAGCTGTGTCGCGCTGAAGCCTTGGCCTGCTCCCCAGACAGGCAGGAGGATGGGTACGGCCGTCTGCACAAGCAGTGAAGTAAAGAATGCGGCGCACAGCAGCAGGAAGGACGCTTCGCGCCACGGAGCCGCCGCCCGAGCCCGTGTCGCGGTATTCACGCCGGGCACCAGTCCACGGCGGGGGTAGCGGGAGGGCAGGAGCCTTGCCGCGAGCAAGCTTGTGACCAGCACCGTTGCGCCAACGACGACGGCAGCCATCCTCCAGTCGGTGGCGTCGGTGACGAGTGCACTGATCGCTGGGTATGCGGCCGTGCCGACAGGGGCACCACAGGCCACCACGCCGAAGAGGCGGTCCCGCCGGCTCTGATCCGAGATCATGAGTACGGGATGGTTGGCGGCCATCTGTCCCAGGCCGTGCGTCCCCAAGCCAACCAGGATTCCGTATGTCAGGGTAGCTTCGATGGGAGACGTCACGAGAGGAACCGCTGCCATCCCCAGCCCGCACAACACCCCGCCGGCAATGAACATGAACCGGGTTCCATAGCGTGCAAACACCCGCCAGGCCAGTGGCGCCGTCAACGTGAACACCAGCCAGTGCACGGTGAAAGGCATCGCCAGCACAAGTACGGTCGAATTCAACTGATCGGACAGGCCGGGCAGAATCACGCCGTAGCTGAACCGGACGCCTGACACCGCCGCAAGCGCAATCACGCCCGCGGAGGCGGCCCGCACCTCACCGACAGTGACGCCGGCACGGCTGGTGGAGCGCGGCACCGCTACCTCAATCCCACAGCACGTCGCCACCGCTGCTCGGACTCTGATGTGGGCCCGGCCGCGCCGAAAGCGAGAAATGCGTCATGGGATTTCCTGTCGGTGATGCCTGATTCCAGGTTCGTGTCGGTCCGCCACGCGTTGGCGTGGAGCTGGCAAGGAGACAGCGCGCGGATCCGGAAACGACTAACTATGATTATAGATATCCTGATGCGCATCGATCAAGTATTTGGATACTCACCCGGGCACTAGAGAGTGTTCAATCTGTTCCCGGGGAACAGAGCGGTCAATCTGTTCCCGGGAGCGCTCGGCTGCGGGCGTGAGTAACGCGACGAGTCAGGCGGGTGCGAACGCGCTTGAGGCGCGCACCACGAGGGTAGGCTCGAGTTCGACGCGGATCGCAGGGCGGTCAGGGTCGTCGAGCCGGGCCAAGAGCAGCCGGGTTGCCTCCGCCGCCAATTGCGCCACGTCCTGCCGCACTGTTGTGAGGTTCAGCGACTGCCAGGACGCCTGTTGTATGTCGTCGTAGCCGATCACCCATAAGTCTTCGGGCACACGAATGCCGGCGGCCTTGGCTGTGTCGAGGGCGGCGAAGGCGAGGAGGTCGTTGCTGCACACGAGGGCGTTGATGTCCGGGTTCAGGCGGAGGAGCCGCGCGGCGGTGCGGCATCCACTTTCGTGCGTGTACGCGCCGTGAGCGACGAGTTCGTCGGGGAGGGGGTGACCGAGTCGGGCCAGACGGTCCGAGAAGCCTCCAAGGCGCTGCGCCGTGGTGCTGGCCAAGGGAGTTCCGCCGATGAATGCGGTCCGGGTGCGCCCGTGGGCGACCAGGTAGTCGGCGATCAGGCCGGCGCCTTGCCGGTTGGCGCTTGAGACTTGATCGCAATCGGCGCCCTCGACGGTGCGGTTGACCAGCACGAGGGGGCTTCGCTGTTCGAGCGCCCGTGCCAGTTCATGGGAGTGCTCGGTGACGGTGGTGAATATCACCCCGTCCACGGTCCCCTCCCGGATCGCGTCAAGGGCGGCCTGATTCTTGCCCCCGTCCGAGACCCATACGGTCATACGGTGGTCGGAGGCATCGAGGCTGCGGCTGAGCGCCTCAAGAAGCTGTGGGTAGAACGGGTTGCCAAGGTCGGCCACGACGACCCCGATGGTCCCGGTGCGACCGGTCTTCATGGTGCGCGCAGCACGATTCGGAACATAGCCGATGCGCGTCATGGCGTCCATGACACGGGCGCGCGTTTTTTCGCTCACGGGTGTCCCGGCGGTGAGCACGCGCGACACGGTCGCCTGCGAGACGCCGGCCTCGCGGGCCACGTCACGGCTTGTCGCTGCCATCGTTTCGATCGTCCTTTCGTGATCAACCTACGGTCTTGTCCTCATCAACTTACAGTCTTGCTGCACTGCCATTTCATGATGTATACGTATACATATTCAAACTCTCCGAACATGAACCGGTAAAGGACATCCATGAGCGCCCCATTCACATCAACCTCCCTAGACCTCAAGACCCGCGCCGCCGGGGAACGCGTGGCCGGCTCTGATCCGAAGGTAAAGAACACCGTCGAGGAGGTGATTGCCGATATCCGCGACCGCGGCGACGTCGCCGTACGCGAATACTCACAGAAGTTCGATGCGTGGGCACCGGAATCGTTCCTCCTTGGTGCTGAACAGATCGCAGACGTGATGGCCCGCGTGCCCGAACAGGTGCTCGCCGACATCCGCTTCGTGCAGACCCAGGTGCGCACCATGGCCGAGCATCAGCTTGCCTCGCTCCAAGAATTCGAGGTTGAAACGTTCCCCGGCGTCTTTCTGGGTCAGAAGAACGTGCCAGTCACCACCATCGGCGCATACGTTCCGGGCGGCCGCTACCCACTGCTCGCCTCGGCGCACATGACCGTGGTCACCGCCAAGGTCGCCGGCGTCGAACGCGTCGCCGCCGCTACGCCTCCCATCGACGGCGGCATCCCGGACGCCACTGTTGCCGCCCTGCACCTCGCCGGCGCCGACGAAATCTACATCCTTGGCGGCGTCCAGGCGATAGCGGCCCTGGCCGTGGGCACCGAAACCATCGACCCCGTGCACATGCTGGCAGGACCTGGCAACGCCTTTGTTGCCGAAGCGAAGCGCCAGCTATT
Source organism: Arthrobacter sp. efr-133-R2A-120 (assembly GCF_030209835.1). Taxonomy (GTDB): domain Bacteria; phylum Actinomycetota; class Actinomycetes; order Actinomycetales; family Micrococcaceae; genus Arthrobacter. Next base: position 214,640 of record NZ_JARVRF010000011.1, read on the forward strand.
CGGCGAGGTCGGCATCGACCTGTTCGCCGGGCCGACCGAAGTGCTCATCGTCGCCGATGAGCACGCGGATCCCTTCGTCGTCGCCGTCGACTTACTTTCGCAAGCCGAACATGGACCCGATTCCCCGGCCGTGCTCATCACCACCTCGGAGGATCTCGGCCGTGCCGTGATCGATCACGTTGATCGGCTCTTGCCCGGTATGCCCACTCGCGACTTCGCGGAAGCGGCGTGGCGGGACTACGGCGAGGTGCACGTCGTCGATACCCTCAACGAGGCGTACGCGCTGGCCGACGGCTACGCGTTCGAGCACGTGCAAATCATGACCGCACAGCCTCGGGAGGCGCTGGAGAAGATGCGCCACTACGGTGCCCTCTTCCTCGGCGAAGGGACGTGTGTGTCGTACGGTGACAAGACCATTGGCACGAACCATGTACTTCCCACCCGAGGTGCAGCCCGCTACACCGGCGGGCTCTGGGTCGGCAAGTTTCTTCGCACCGTCACTTACCAGGAGGTGCGCAACGAAGAATCCAGTGCCATGCTGGGGGAGATCACGGGCCGCGCCGCCCGCGTCGAGCGCTTTGAGGGTCACGCGCGCTCGGGTGACGTGCGGGTGGCCAAGTACCGGGGCGACGCGTTCGAATGGATGCCGCAGTCTGCCGCACGGAAAGGCTAAGTCCTTGGCGCCCACCCATGGATCGGAGGCTCCTATGTTCTCTTTTCGACTCGATGGCCGCGCCGTCCTCGTCACCGGGGCCGGCCGCGGGCTCGGTCGGGCGGTCGCCGACGGCTTGAACGAACTGGGAGCCACCGTCTATGGCACTTCCCGGGTACTTGCAGAGGCCGAGCAGATCGCTGAGCGCTACGGAACGTCGCCGGTGGTGCTGGATGTGACAGATATCGACGAGGCCGCCGCTGTCATCCAGCGGCTGCACGCCCAGGGCGCAGGAATTAGCCTCCTCGTCAACAACGCGGGGGTGAACGTGCCGCAGCCAGCCTTCGAGGTCACCCCTGAGGCATGGGACCAAGTTCATCAGCTGAACGCGAAAGGTCTGTTCTTTCTGTCGCAAACCATCGCGAAGCATTGGGCCGTCGAGGGAATCAAAGGGTCGATCGTAAACATTGGTTCCCAAGCGGGCATCGTCGCCATCGAAGATCGCGTTTCATACAGCTCCAGCAAGGCAGCCGTCATTCAGCTGACCAGAAGCATGGCATTCGAGTGGGGGCACCTGGGTATCCGCGTCAACACAGTGGCACCCACCTTCATTCGTACGGAGTTGACTGAATCGACGCTCTCCCGGCCGGACTTCGCCGCCATCCTGCTCGCCCGCATACCGCTGGGCCGCTTCGGTGAACCCGACGACGTCGTGGGAGCCGTCGCCTTCTTGCTCGGCGATGCCGCCGCTCTGATCACGGGCCAGACGATCCTCGTCGACGGCGGATATACCATCCACTGAGTTCCTACCGCACCCATCCGACCGGCCCGCCGTGGGTGTGTAACAACATACCGGGAGCGTCGCGTCCACCGCAGGACCGGCGGATGACACTTCGCCGACGAGGAAATGGTCAAGCAATCGTCGATCGGGAATATTATGGTAGGAATACCCCCTTATCGATAGGTTGAATCGCATGAAAACCTCAACGTCCAGCCTTTGGACTGCGGATGCATCGCCGACCGCTCTAGGTCGCCAGGTCAAGACGTCGGAACGCGTCGCTTCGGCGATCCTGGAACTAATCATCGAGCGGGAACTTCAGGCCGGGGACCGGTTGCCGAACGAGGCTGAGATGATCGAGCATTTCGATGTAGGGCGCGGCTCCCTGCGTGAGGCGCTGCGCATCCTCGAGACCTTTGGCTTGATCGTCCTGCGCTCGGGCCCCGGTGGCGGCCCCGTGCTTCTACGCGTCAACCCGCGCGATGTCAGCCGCAGTTTCTCCCTTTATCTCAATCTGGGCGGGGCGACGCTTGAAGAACTGGCCGAGGCGCGCCTCCTTCTCGAGCCGCTTGTCGCGCGCAAAGCCGCTGAATCACTCACGCCGGAATCCGCGGAGCAGATTCGCCGAGCGCTGGACCGTGAAGCAGGGGATGGTGCTGAGCCCAGCATCATCGTGGAGCGCGCCAATGACTTTCACTACACGCTTGCGCTGAGCACCGGAAACACTGTGCTGAATCTACTCGCCACGGCGCTGAAGGAGATGTACACGTCACGACTGGTCAATATCGGCCTCGCCGAGAAGACGACCGACAGCACGATTCGCCACGAACACGCCGCGATTGGCGAGGCGGTCATTGCCGGAGACGCCGACCTCGCCGAACGCCTCGCACGCGAACACTTCCGCACCCACTTCGAGCAGATAAAGGCCGCCTCCCCGGGCTTTGTCGCGTCGCGGATCACCTGGGCCTAGGTGTTATTCCCCCGGATCTGTTTCATTTGCCTGCTTTCCGGCGGTTTTGTTCAGTAAGTTTTCCGTGTCCGGCTAGCGGTGTCGGCGTTCAACAACTCAATTGAGATGGTGCAGCAGACTGCGGCGGGCTTTCCGAGTCAAAGTCCAGGAACGGGCTGAATTCCTCCCACTCATGGTTCCATGACCGAGTGACCGCCTGTAATTTCTCAAAGAGTTTCGCGAGATCCTCCAGGGTCGCCCCTTTCGGTGGCGCACGGCTTCACCATCAGCATGCATGCCCTTGATCCGATGCCTTAGGTGCAGGCCGGGCAGCGAAGCCTAAGACAGAAGCGCTGCTCGGCCGAGGACGGCGAGTGCCCCGGGTCGACGCAATTCCTCGGCGAACCCCAACGTGCGGTTCTAACGGCGCCTGCGCGAACGAGCGCAACAATTGCGAGGACGATTTCAATCACCTGGCCACACGGCACCTGGCAGACGCATCAGGGGTGGCTTACTCGCTTTAGTGGTTCCAAGGGTTCCATGCGCCATATCCAAAAACTACTTTCCCCCCGATCCCCGTTGTGCCGCGTCAGGCGGGAAACACCGTCTGATTTACAGGCCGGTTGAAGGGTTATGCGTGTTCGCCATGAGCTTCGGGGTGTTGGCAGGGTGTGGTCTGAAGGGGTGACAAATATCCGATTCATACATATAGTTAGGATGGAATTGCTGGTCTGCCGGGCGTGTTGAGCCCGGACCAACTCAAAGAGGAGCACTGTGACTGCGCACGAGTATCAAGAAGGCCGGGCCAGGGTCAACGGCCTGGACATCCATTACCTGGAATGGGGCAAGCGCGGGAACCAGCCGCTGGTGATGGTGCATGGTTTGAACGTCACCGCCCACACCTGGGATCCGATCGCGCGCCGTCTTGCGGAGAAGTACCACGTCATTGCCCCGGACCTGCGCGGTCATGGGGAGAGCAGCTGGTCCCCGCAGGGCTACGCGGTGCGGGCGTTCGCCGGTGATGTCACCGGGCTGCTCGGGCAGATGGGCATCGGACCCTACTACTTGGTCGGGCACTCCAACGGGGTGCGTGTCTCGATCGCGATCGCGGGGGAGAACCCCGGGCAGGTGCGGCGGATGGCGTTATCGGATGCGGGGCCGGCGACCAGCGTGGAGGGTGCGCGGTTCATGCGGGACTTCATCGCGCGCAACACGAACCTGCGCGGTTTCCGTGACGAGAACGAGGTGCGCGAGTTCTACGTGGCGCAGCACCCGGAGTGGGTCGAGGAGTTCATCGACCTGCACGTGAAGTACCAGGTGCGCCGGAACTGGGCGGGCAAGCTGGTGCCCAAGGCCGACCCGGACCTGCAGTGGATCACCGGCTCGGTGAGCCTGCCCGACGTCGAGTACCTGTGGGAGATGTCGGCGAAGGCGGCCATGCCGACCCTGTACATGATCGGGCGCACCAGCAACGTCCTGGACCAGCCGATCATCGACCGTCTTCAGCAGGTCATGCCCGACGTGCGGGTCGAATGGTTCGAGACCGGCCATTACATCCCCCGCGAGCAACCCAAACAATTCACCGACTCCCTCCTGGACTTCTTCGCGGAAGGCGAGCAACGATGAGTGAGCTCAGCCTCGTCGAGATGCTCACGTACATGGACTACTTTTGCGTGCCGGTGCCATCCGCACATCCACCATATTTGCAATGAGGGAAGGACCGAGGAGAACAACATGAAGATCGTTGTTTTGGCGAAGGAAGTTCCGGATACGGAAGAGGAGCGGGTATTGGACCTTCAGACGGGCCTGCTGGACCGGGTGGCTTCGGACCGGATACCGGACGAGATCAACGAGCGTGCCCTCGAGGTGGCCCTGCGGTTCAAAGATGAGAACAAGGATGCCGAGGTCGTCGTGCTCTGCGTCGGTCCGGCGCAGAGCACGAAGTCGCTGCGCAAACTGTTGTCGATGGGCGCGGACTCGGCGATCCATGTCGCAGACGACGGGTTGGCCGGGGCTGACGCGTCCGCGACTTCCGCGGCTTTGGCAGCGGCGTTGTCCTGGACCGGATATGACCTGGTGGTGGCCGGCAATGAGTCCACCGACGGGCGCGGCGGGGTCGTGCCGGCGATGGTTGCGGAGCGGCTGGGCTTGCCCCTGCTGCCCTCCTTGGGCACGGCGACGATCACGTCGAGTTCCGTGAGCGGCTTGGTCGGGGTCGAAGGCGGCACACTCTCGGTGAGCGCAGATTTGCCGGCGGTGATCTCGGTGACAGAGAGTGCTGCCGAGGCTAGGTTCCCGAATTTCAAGGGAATCCTGAAAGCGAAGAAAAAGCCGCTGCAAACCCTCGGGCTATCGGATCTCGGCGTAGGAAGCTTCAGTCCCACTCGCAGCGTCATGGTGTCCGCGAATGGGCGCCCGCCTCGGGCCATGGGCCGGAAAGTCGTCGACGAGGGCAATGCCGCCGCCGAACTAGCCGATTTCCTTGTTGCCGGCCGGCTCATCTGAACCTCTACAAGAACTCGAAGGGACATTTCCGATGGCCAATGTCATTGTTTTGATCGAAACCACGAACACGGGCGGGGCCAAATCCACCGCAGCCTCCTTGCTCGGTGCGGCCTCGTTGCTGGGCACCCCGGTGGCGGTTGCCGCCGTCGTGCACGGGGCGGGCGGCGATCTGGCCACCGAACTCGGTGCCCTGGGCGCGGCCAGCGTGCGTATCTATGAATCCGACAGGGCCGGCCAGTTGCTGGCTGCCCCGGACCTGGACGCGTTGTCGGATGCCGTACGTGTGCTTTCACCTGCAGCGGTGCTTGTGGCCAACACGGTCGAAAGCCGTGAGGTCGCCGCGCGCCTGGCAGTGCGAACGGGCGCGGGGCTGCTGATCGACGCAGTCGGCGTGCGCGCCGAGGGGGATCGCGTCATTGCCACGCACTCGGTGTTCGGCGGCGCGTACACCACCGAGTCGGCAGTCGACGGGGGACTGCCGATCATCACACTGCGCCTGGGGGCTATCGACGACCGAGCAGCGGCAGTGAATGCTGACGCCGTCAGCATGGCGGCGGAGAATGGTCCCGGTCGTTTCGCGACAATCGAGTCCTCAACTGCGACGACCGTGGATTCCGGACGCCCGGCCCTGCGGGGGGCAGCGGTAGTGGTTTCCGGTGGGCGCGGGCTTGGTTCGAAGGAGAACTTCGTCCTTGTCGAGCAGCTTGCAGATGCGCTAGGCGCGGCAGTGGGCGCTTCCCGCGCCGCGGTCGATGCCGGCTACGTACCGCAGTCGCACCAAGTGGGGCAGACGGGCGTCGCAGTATCCCCGCAACTGTATATCGCGCTGGGTATTTCCGGGGCGATCCAGCACCGGGCCGGGATGCAAACGTCCAAAACCATCGTGGCGATCAACAAGGACGAGGATGCCCCGATCTTCGACGTCGCCGACTTCGGCATTGTCGGCGACGTGTTCACCGTGGTTCCCCAGTTGATCGCGGCCGTTGAGGCCCGCCAGCTTTCCGCCAGCCGCTGACCGCTCAAACAAGGAAGCCACCGAAATGTCCTCGCCAACAAACATGCCCTCGACGTCCGCGCCGTCGTCGCCTAAGTCCGGGAAGCCAAGGAAGCCGGCCTGGCCCGGGTGGGTGCGGGCGGTGCTGGCGGGTGCGGCTGCCGTCGTAGTTTTGGCGCTGGTTGTGCTGCTGGCCAGGTGGCTGCGCACCCTCGGACCTATGCAGGATTTCCTGACGACGTATCCGGGGCAGGCCGAGCTGCCCGCGTCGACCCCGCTCGGCTTGCCGGCCTGGCTGGGGTGGCAGCACTTCCTCAACGCGTTCCTGATCCTGCTGATCGTCCGTTCCGGCTGGCTGGTGCGCACCACCGCCAGGCCCAAGGCGAACTGGACCCGGAACAACAAGGCCCTAATCAAAACGAAGAACCCGCCGAAAAAGATCAGCCTGGACCTCTGGTTCCACCTGAGCCTGGACGCATTGTGGGTTCTCAACGGGATTGTTTTCTTCATCATGCTCTTCGCCACGGGCCAATGGCTGCGGATTGTGCCGACAGGCTGGAACGTCATCCCGAACGCGCTGTCGGCGGCGTTGCAGTATGCGTCCCTGGACTGGCCGCTGGAGAGTGGCTGGAGTAACTACAACGCGCTGCAGTTGCTTTCATATTTCGCGGTCGTGTTCATCGCAGCGCCGTTGGCGATCGCCACCGGGCTGCGGATGTCCAACGTATGGCCCCAGCACACTGCCCGGCTGAACAGGGCGTACACGATCGAGATGGCCCGTGCCCTGCATTACCCGACGATGCTGTTCTTCGTGCTGTTCATCGTCATCCACGTGGTCCTGGTATTCACCACAGGGGCACTCCGAAACCTGAACCACATGTACGCTGCACGGGACGACGCCGGCTGGCTCGGCTTCTGGATGTTCGCCGGTTCGCTGGCCTTGATGAGCGCGTCCTGGTTCCTGGCACGCCCGCTCTTCCTGCGGCCCGTCGCGACCCTCACCGGCAAGGTGACGCGATAAACGCCGCATCGCTCGGGCCAAGAAACATTCGTTCTCGCGCTTTATAAGCGGCCCTTGTTCTAACCTGGAAGCGGGTTACGGGCAGCCGAATCGCGGGTAGGCATCGGACAACGAAGCAACGAGCAGCACACCGGGCTCTGTGAGCCAACTGGGATACGGGTCGGATCAGCTCCTCCCGGTCGAATCGGGCGACAAAATCGACGCGCATACGAGGAGAAAGACTGGATCCCTGAGCGGGGACGGTAACCTCCGCCACGAATAGAACTGCCGAATTGGACCAACTCGATGAGAGATCCGGGGTTCTATTGCATCTTCACCAACTGGCTGCTGCCACAACAAATCCACACGGGTTCCTAAAACGCCCCCGTTGGGGGTAGGCATCACTGGCGCCTGTGACCAGAGGGGCGATGCTGACCGCTGGGGTACTTAGCGGGTTTCGCTCCTGTAGTGGAGTCCAATCCAGGGTGCTGCGGTGAGTTCATCGTCCAGAGATTGTTGCGACGGCGACGCTACGTCTTCTGCCGTCGGATCCCGCAGGGGCTCTCCGTGACAGTCGGTACTTGTAGATTGCGAAATAGGCACTGGCATCTCCTGCTGGTTTGGGTGCGAACTATAGAGCGGCACGAACCGATTCAGTTCCCAGGACTTTGGACTGAGACGTACTCCTCGGGTCATCCCTGGCTGCGGATGGCAGCGTGTAGTGAGCGGCGGGGCGGCAGTTGTTGCGATAGGCGACGATCCGGGTGATCGTCTTTTGCAGCCCCGCCGCGGCTTGTGGATGGGCGATGCCCATAGAGGCCTTGGCGCCTAGGCTGGGTGGGCTTTTTCCGCTGCGGGATCGCTGCGGTTCTGGCGGATCCGGGAGTCGACGCGCCAGACGTCGATCCCGTCGCATTGATGAATCATCACCCGACCCATTCCCCCGCTCAGATAGATCCAAATAGTCAAGCCATCTGCGGTGATGTCGTCAACCCATCCGGTGGTCGATACGTTGAGACCGTTGCGTAGCTCGACGAATTCCTTGCGCCACAGGTACTTCCACCGCTTCACCAAGAGAGGCTGAGCCCGGCTAAGCGGCAGGCTGTGTCGGTGCTGCGGTTCGAGCTGACTGGAAAATCCAGCCTTCCGGCCTGCCGGTGGAGGTGTATTGAGTACCATGGATCCCTTTCGTCGTGACCCTCCACTGGTGCACGCGCTTTCAGCCGGCCGGGATAGGGTCAGTCCCGGTCATTCAGATCCAGCCCTTCGGTTGGGTGCGGAAAGTCATGTTGCATCTCGCATATAAACAATTAGTATCATATGCATGAATGGCAGGAAAGGGTCCGTTGGAACATTCCGCCCATAACCAATCGGCGGCCCGTGTCTCATGTCAGCTTGCCCTCCGGCACCGTGCGCCCAGCAGTATGAGTCAAACGGCAGCCGCAAAGCGGCAACTTTCGCGCGGGGGAGTCCGACGTATCAGTTGCTCGCCGAGGCGCGACCGGTCAGCCTCCGATAGATCTGCCAGCTCGGGGCCTCGGTGGAACCAGCACCCCCTCTATGCAATCCATTTACCGTCACGCGGGTACCCGAGGCGTCGGGTGTGACCCGCGCGTCGCCCACGGGCGCATTTGGGGAATGCGCCAGCGCTCGGGGATCAGACGTCGATGGTGCGCTGCCTGGCTTGGATGACGTCGTTGACTTCGATGGCCGTTGAGATGCGCGTGAGATCGGAAGCACGTGAAAGGTCAACTGCGAGCAGATCCTCGATCCGTCGGCGGGCTTCGATGACGAAGTCTTCTTTGATATGCAGCTGCTCGGCCGTCATACGAACATTGAGATCGTTGTGAATGAGGGCAGACAAGGTCGGCAGGAGCGACGGATCTTGGGCTAAGTCGTTGGCACGTAACGGGCCAAGCACGTCGTCGACATAGTGGCTCAGCGCGGATAAATCCGGGAGCTGAAGCAGAAGCCCGGTCAGTCCTAGATCGCTCAACACCAGGGTTCCGGGGGGACTCTCGCGCAGGGCTGCCAGCTCAATGGCTCCGCGGGCCGTTGCAAACGCTGCCGGATAGTCAGCGATGCTTGTGACCGGTCCCGTGATGGCAGCGTGTGTGCGATCCGTGCCTTGATTGCGTACTGAAGGAATCTGCCTGACCTGGTCGCCGATGCCTCGCACTTCGTTGATCGGCGTCGTTGGTCCCAGCGGCCAGAGAGCAACGATGTGTTCCTCGTGGGATCCGAGCAGCGGCTTTGGTGAGACTTGTCGTGCCATCCGTTCGAACGTGGCGGCAAGCCAGTATGGTCGAGCGCTTTCGATACGGGATTCGAATCGGACTGCGATGACTGCGTGGGGGAGTGACAGATCGTGGCCGAGCCGTGCGGCTTGGCTCAAGAACGTTGTGGAGCCGCGCCGTTTGCCTGACAGGAGTTCGGAGAGAATCTCGCCGGTGTCCCTCCACTCTGCCTGGGTCGCTGTCCGGGTGCGGAGGAGTTCCAGGGCTACGGGCGCCGCCGCGCGTTCCATCGCCTGGCGATCCAGCGGCCGCAGTTCGGAGAGCTTCCCGCTCGTCCAGATCCACGCGACGATCTTCTCCTTGATCATCACCGGAACCCGAACAACAGTCCCCGTCCCTGTTGGATCCGGAAGATGAACTTCGGACAGCAATCCGGTATTGCCTGCGGACGCGGCATCGGGGAGGGGGAGGCCGTCGGCATTCGCGAGGAGGGTGGCCGGGAGCGAAACGCCGTCGCGTTCGGTGTTGTAGAGGATGGTTCCGTTGGTCTCGCAGACAGCGACGGGACGATCCAGGATCTCTGCCAGGGCTCCGCCAAGTGCTCGAACTCCGCCACCTTCGAGCGTTAAGGCCGTCAAGCGCTCGTGGATCGCTTCGGCTTGTCTTTGCAGTTCGTACTGCTCCTCAAGCGACTCATTCAGCTCGTTGAGGACCGTGATCTTCTTCGCCTGTTCGGAGCGCAGACGACTGGTGGTGATGGCTATTGCCGCTTGGTCCGCCAGCATCAAGAGGCGCGATTCTTCTTCTTTAGTGAAGTGATGGGTTGATCGGGTGTAGCAGTTGAGGGTACCGAGTGTCTCATCGGCGGTGTTCAAAGGCACCGAGATCATGGAGTTATATCCTTGGTCTCTTGCGGCGGCTCTCCAAGTGAGCATCGTCGGATTACTTCCGAAGTCTTCGATCTGCACGGGAACGCCCATCGCGAACGCCTGACCGGCCGGCGTGGGGGTGTGAAGGCCGTGAAGTCGGACCGGGTGCGCTGCGTTTATGTCTCGGATGTAGTCGGCCGAGAGGCCGTAGGAGCCTTCGATCACCAGGACCTGCGATGCCGCGTCCGGGATGAAGATCGCACAGAAGTCGTACGACATCAATTTGCAGGCCGTCGCGGCGATCAGGTCCAACAGTTCGCTCAGCGAAACGCCACGATTGACTGCCGCGCCGATTTGGGCCAGCGCTTGCAGCCATCCTTGAATATGCTGGGCCATGCGATCAGGTCCCATTTTCACACTTAGAGTTTTTCACGGTTTCCCTTCACGAGCGAGAGACTACTCGCCTGACCAGGCAACCTGTTCCGGTACAGTCGAACAAAATGGCCGTGCCAGTGAGCGAATTCAAAAGTGGGAACCGAAGGTGTGTTGACAGTGTCAACACTTCGAGCCACGGACTGGGCCGTAAATCGGTCGGACTGGCCCGGATTCTCGATGTTTTCCGGACTCCCCAGTGTTTGCAGGGGTTGGAATGCGTTTCGAGTCCCACCTCGGGCACAGTGTTTTCGCAGTTCAGAGGCCTTTTGGCTTTTTAGTGTTGACAAAGCTTGACTTTTTGGAATTCTCTCTGGTGTATCGCGTTCTTCGCAACAGGCGTTGGATCGCGGAGTTCTCCGCACTGCCGGATCGGGTGTTTCCTTTGCAGTCGCCCGAATCACTTTGTGCGAGCTGGAGCATGCTGCGGGCTTCGAGGTCCGCAGCCGGTGGCACGCATTTGGCTCAATAAGGCTGCCGCTCCTTGCCGAGGCGCGTAGTTTCGGACCCCAGGTATGCGCCGTCAGCGTCGATCCCTCGTCCGCTGATGGCGGAGAACGAGCGGTTCACAGGCCACATCGGTCCCGAGCACGTCTGCCTGGCAATCAGGACCGACGGCGTATAGCTGAGCTGATGCAGGATCTGACGGACGAATACTTGGCGGGTCACAGCGTGTTGATGAACGGTTCTCGGGATGCTCGCCGTCATTGTTGACCTGTGACGACTGGACAAGACTTCTCGGACGAGATGGGGGCTGGGTTAGCGCCGCTGACGAGTGCGGAACGGGACCCATCTGACGAGTACATCGCAGAGCTGGCACAGTTACTGGGGCCGTCACGCCTCTTCACCCGCGAAGAAGTGCTCCAGCGATCCTCACCTGTACCCAGGGTGTCCGGCGTGTACGCGTGGTACTTCGATGAGGTGCCGCCGGGTGTTGACGTCCGCGACTGCCACGCAATCCCTGAAGGAGTGATGCTCTATGTCGGGATCGCGCCCAAAGAGCCGCCGCGCAATGGCGCGTCGCCGAGCACCCAGACGCTTTGGAACCGGATCCGATACCACTACCGCGGCAACGCCTACGGTTCCACACTACGGCTGACACTGGGCTGCCACCTGGCAGACAAGCTAGGCATCGCGCTCCGCAGAGTCGGCAGCGGAAACCGGCTGACCTTCACGCACCATGGCGAACATCAGATCAACGAGTGGATGAGCCGGCACGCCCGCGTGACCTGGGTCCAGACGGATACGCCCTGGCTGCCCGAAACGTACGCGATCGAGCAGCTGAATTTGCCGCTCAACCTCCAGGGCAACAGTCACCATCCCTACTACCCGACACTTAAGGCCCTCCGTGCTAAGCACAAGGCAATAGCGCGTGCGCTTCCTATCGCGTGAAGTCGGGCGGCTAATCATTGGTAGGACAGGAAACAGCACGGAGTCTGGACGCCCCAGCCTCAGGAGTTTTGCCATCAGTAGTATGTGCTTCGCGCAGCAGTGATGCGAAGTTCCCGCCAAAACCATCCGAAGCTGGCTTTCGAACCGCGCATCCATCGGGATACCGAACGGGGCTTACCCTGAGGGTTACGGGTTGAGATGATGTGGTGCAGGGCCGCGAGGTGACCTTCCGCGAGGTCGACGGCGTGGGTGTAGTCCAGCTGGCACGTCCCGTCCGGGGTGTCGTAGTCGCCGCCGAAGACCACCAGGTTTTCACGGCGCCCGACGGCGACCTGGGCGATGAACGGGACGAGGTTGTTCGGGATGCCCTGGGGCCCTCGCCGATGCGGCCGGAGGGGTGCGTGCCCACCGGGTTCAAGCCCTCCGCGCCCGCGGGAGTGGGTGCGATGCCGACGTCGATGCCCGTGTAAGGCTTACGTTGGTTACCATCCACGAGCTGCGGTCTTCGAGGCTGCTATGGCATCCCCCTATGTCGCTTGGCATGACTCGGCAGGTCGAGGCTCACCTTTGTCAAAGAGCCGAGGTGAACCGCCGGGTTGCGAGGAAGGTGGAAGCTTCGTCCATGCTTGTATCTGTACTGCCCCCGGCGGCGGGGGATTTGATCGTTTCTCCAGCATTTGTCTGTGCCTCCACATAATGTGAGGGCATGGAAGACCTTTGTGTGGGACCGACTTACGTGCCCTCGGAGCAGTGCGGACGGCCCGTGAAGGTTGTCGAGCCACAGCCAATGTGTCAGGCGCATTTTTCGCAGTGGGAGAACCGCGGCGAGATGCGGCCCATCCGGATTCCTATCGGGAATCGGCCGTGTAGCGCACCCGCGGACGAAGGCGGCGGTGTTTGTGCACGCAAGCCGGGACATAACAGTCCTGGGGGCCGCTCTGCGATTCGCACTTTGGCGGAAACACCGGACGCTCAAACCACTTCACCAACAGATCCGCGGCGTGCAGGATCACACCTGTGAAGCGCCGGGCATGACTAAAACCTACTGCGGCAGGGAAGCCAAGAGCCTCACCCCCATACGACTTTGTGGTACTCATTACGATCAGGTGCGGCGTGGGGTTGAGTTGTACGCCGTTAAGAGGTCGTACCCTTCCAGGGCGCGCGATGAGAACGGCAATAAGCGCTGCTGCATGTGTGAGCAGTGGCTGCCAGAGGACAGCTTTCCACCCAATTCCAATGCTCGGGACGGTCTCCGCAGTCAGTGTAAGCCGTGCGTTGCCGACGAACGCCGGGCACGAATATACGGGATCACCGGCCAGGCCTACAGGGCCCTTCTCGACTTGCAGAACGGCGTGTGTTACCTCTGCCGGGAAGTTCCAGAGGGCCGGCAGGGACTCATGGTTGATCATGACCATTCGTGCTGCTCCGATAGTCAAAAGACATGTGGGTTCTGTATACGGGGGCTGCTGTGTTGGAGTTGCAATGCGGCCATTGGGCATGCCAAGGACAGGGCAGAATTGCTGGAAAGAATGTCAATGTATTTGCGTGTGGGGGCCGATCACGTGGCGGCCTACTTAGCAGAGAAGAGAATCGCGGCAACTTAGCGGCATGTTGAATCGATCTGCCGAAAGTGGTTCGGCATACGCAAGCGACTATCTTTCGGTCGAGGCCACTTGCGGCGTTAATTGGCTGCGACATGCCCCGGCTGCACCAAGAATGTCAGTGGTGCCGAAGATACTGGCCTCATGTACAAGCTGTATGACTCAGAGTCGTTCGTCGCGGGAGCTTTCTTGCCCGCTCGGTGCCTGCCGTGGTTTTTTTCGGAGGTTCCGACCGGCAAGGCCAGTTGTCGGGAAGATCGCCTAACAAAGGGCGATCAACAATGCGAAGCACTTGGGCGGTGGTGGTGAGCCTGGCGACTGGCATCGAGGGTGACGTCGCCCGCATCGAGGCTGCTCTTAATACACCGACCCTGAAACTGCTGGACCGCAAGTCCGCGGTAGTCGCCATGCCTCTCTTCGCTGCCGTGTTCCCCGACGATGCGCAACCGATTCCGGTCGAGCAGTTCCACACCCGCATCGACGCCCTCCTCGATGAGCTGCGAGCAGTCGGGTACACGGTGCCCTCCGCGGGCGGCAAGGCCCTCGCCATGCAGTGGGTGCGTGAGCGGTGGCTGTACCGGGACCCGGGGCGCGGGCAGGAAACCTATCAGCTCACCGGCGACGCCAGGCAGGCCCTGGACTACGTGATCCGTGCGAGCCGATCCCAGCTCAACGTCTCCGTGTCGCGCATCGAAACCATGCGGCGGGTCATCTCGGATGCCGCACAGGCGGCCAATCCGGACCGCGAGGAGCGTAAGCGCAGGCTCGCCGAAGAGATTGCGATCCTGCAGGAAGAGTACGACCACCTGGCCGCCGGCGGAGAGCTGCGGGAATCCTCGGAAGCGGAGTTGTCCGAGCAGTTCTCCAACGTGCTCCGCGAGCTCGATGGCCTGCCGTCCGACTTCCGCCGGGTCGAGGAGGCCGTGCGGAAGATGCACCGGGGCATCACCAAGCGGTTCCGTGAGGAAGAACGAGCCGTCGGGGAAGTGGTCGACGATTACCTTGCGCAGGCAAGCAGCCTGCTGACCGGTACTGCGGAGGGCAGGGCCTTTGCCGGCGCTCTGGAGCTCCTACGCAAACCTGACTGGCTGACAAGGCTGCGCTCCGATCTGGAAGCCATCCTGGCCCACCCTGGGGCAAGCCGTCTCCTTGCCGATGAACAGCACCAGATGCGCACCGCGGTGGACATAATCCGCCGCGGCATCGCCGACGTCCTGGATCAGCGCCAGCGCCTCACCGCCACCCTCCGGGAACACATCGAGAACTACGACCACATCCGCAACCGCGAGCTCGACACGGTCCTGCGCGGAATCGACCGGGAAATGCGGACCTGGATGCAGTCGGCACGCGCCCGGGACCACGTCGGCGTCCAGTTGATCCCGCCGGGCCTGGACATAGCGGCGTTGCGGTTCAAGACCTACGATCCGGAGAGCCAGCGTCCGCCCGAACCGCTCGCGGACGTCTCTGACGAGGCGCCCGCGGCGCTGTCCCTGGAGGACATCCGTAGGCAGGGCGGCCCGTCACTGGACCAGCTGCGCCGCCGGATAGAGGAAAAAACCGCCAATGGTGAGCTTGAGTCCGCCGCGGCGCTGTTCAACTCGCTGCCCGGAGACCTTCGCCGCCCCGTCGAGATCCTCGGGCTCCTGCACCTTTTCACCGGACTCGGGGCCGTTGCCGATCCCAACCAGCGCGAGGCCGTGTACGCAGTGCGGCCCGACGGAAGCACGCGCACATTCCTGATGCCTGCCGCCACGATCCGGCCCGCCGGGGACACGCAGGACACCGATACCGAAGGAGCACGCCAATGACAGACGTCGCCGCGATCGACGAGGACTCCGTGGACCCTCTGGACTTCCTGTCGGATGAGCCCCCGGCCGGGGACGAGGACGGCACGGAGAGCTCGCTGTCCATGTTCGAGAGCGACGCCTCGATCCTGTTTCCTGACCAGCGCCGATGCCTGCATGCGCTCCTGAAGCATCGGTACCTCTCGGCGGAGCGTCACCCCGACCACTGGCAGGTTCTCCTGGCCAACGACGACGTGATCCGTGGCCGGCTCAACGAGCTGTTCTTCGAGCTCTTCATAGACCGGGACCACCAAATCGCGTTCAAACGGCAGGCAGTTTCGGAGACGGGCGATCCTCTTCCTTCACTGCTGCGGGACGTGTCCCACACGAAAGAGGAGACCATCATGATGGTCTACCTGCGGCAAAGGCTCTTCTCCCAGCGCCAGGAGGGTGAGGACGTCGTCTTTGTGGACCGTCAGACGCTGCTCGATGAGGTGGCCGACCAGCGCCCCGAGCATTCGACCCACCGCGCCATGGACCAGAAACGCGCGCTGAAGGCGGTTGACGGGCTGGCCACGGCCGGCCTGCTCCTGAAGACCGCCGATCCCGACAGGTTCCGGATCTCTCCCATCATCGAGATCCTCATGCCGGTCGAGAAGCTGCGCACTCTGTGGACGCGGCTCATGGAGCAGAACGGCACCGCGCAGGACGGTGACGGCGCCGGCGACGGCTCCGATACCGACGACGAAGAAGACGATGAACCAGACCTGCTGACCGTCCTGGGGAAGGACAACGCATGACCCTCGAACTGGAGATACCGGACCTGCCGGCAGCTCTGTCTGATCATGCCCAGTGGCGGGTGGAGACCCTGCAGCTGGTGAACTGGGGCGGCTTCCACGGCCGCACCGAGGTGCGGTTTTCGCCCGGATCCACGCTCTTGTCCGGGGCGAGCGGCACCGGGAAGTCAACGGTCCTGGATGCCTACATTGCCCTCATGATGCCCTCCAACACGCCGTTCAACGGCGCCTCCAACGACGCTGGCGGCCGGGCACGGTCTGCGGAGCAGCGGAACCTGCTCACCTACCTCCGCGGCAAGATGGACGCCAACCGCGTCGACGGCTCCGACGAGATGCTCGACCTGGTGCTCCGCGGTGCGGGCATGACGCCGGTCTGGGGCGCCCTGGCTGCAACCTTCGTCAACGACCGGGGCCGTCGCTACACGGCGCTGCGCATCTTTTTCGTCAAGGCCGGCGGGTCCGCCGCCGCCGACGTTACCACGACGTTCGCCGCTTACGAGGGCTACTTCGACACGTCCAAGCTCGCGCCCCTGGCCGCCAGCCGCTTCGACAAGCGCACCCTGAAAGCGGCCGTTCCCGGGCTGGCCACGTTTAACACCTTCTGGGAGTTCGAGGGGACCCTCCACACCCGACTCGGCATCGGCGGCGCGGACGGCGGCCGCAAGGCCATGCGCCTTCTGGCCCGGCTCCAGGCCGGGATGGAGGTCAAACGCGTTGACGGGCTGTACAAGACCATGGTGCTGGAGGAACCCGTCACGTACCAGGCTGCCGACCAGGCGCTTCTGCACTTCGCCAACCTGGAGGCGTCGTACTCGAAGATGCTGGACGAGGCGAACAAGGTCAAGGTCCTGCAGCGCCTGCCCACGCTCCAGACGGAGCTCGCAGACGCCGAAGCCAGGGAACTGATGATCCGCCACTTCGGGGCTGATGAGGAGGGACCCTCGTCGTTCCGCCTCTGGAAACTTCGCACCGAGCACGGTCTTCTGGACGATGCTGTGGACGAAAACCGCCGCGACCATGCCGCCGCCGGCCGTACCTTCGCCCAGGCCAAGGCGGACGAAGCAGAGTACGGGGCACGCCTTGAGAGGATTGCCCGGGACAAGGCCGCCAACGGCGGTAATGCGATCGAGGAACGCCGCCAGAAGATCGCGGCCCTTGAGAGCAGCCGTGACGGGGTCTACCAGGCAAATCTCAAGTTCCAGCTGAAGACCGAGGCAATCAACCTCGTCGTGCCCGAGACCGCCGGGCAGTTCGCCGAGGCGCAGTCCGCGGCCGCCGACTTCCTGTCCGTTTACGAGGTCCGCGAACGTGATTTGGACGAGCAGGAAGGGCGTGCCCGCGAGGACCTTGCCCCGCTCACGGCACGGAGGAAGGACCTCACGGAGGAGGCCGCGTCCCTCAAGGACAGGGCCGGAATGGTCCCGATGAGGTTGCACAACGCCCGGCTGCAGATGGCGGCGGCCGCTGGCCTCGATCCGATGCGTGATCTTCCGTTCGTCGCGGAGCTCATTGATGTCCTTCCGGGTGAGGAAACCTGGCGTAAGGCCATCGAAACGACCCTCGGCGGCTTGGCCCGCACTGTGCTGGTCGACCGCAACACCCGTGACCGGCTCTCTGCATCCATTGACGGCGTCACGATCAGGCCGCGCATCAACTACCGGGCAGTGACCCTGGCCGAACACGAGGACTGGCGCGGAGACTCCGCCCTGGTCTCGGGCAAGCTTGCATTCCTGGACTCGCCGTTCTCGCGCTGGGTTCAGGACCGGGTAGCCGGCAGCGGCGTCGACCACCTGTGTGTGGCCGACGCTGCCGGGCTCGCAGGCCCCGGGTCCCGGGTGACCAGGTCCGGACAGACCCGCTCGGGTGACCGGGGCGCCCACGGAGAATCAGGTGAGGGCAACATCATCGGGTTCTCCAACGAACGCCGACTCAGGGACATCGCGGAGTTGCTGGACGCGATGGAACCGGAGATCGCCGGGGCCAACGCCGCCCTCCGGGAGATCCAGGAGCGCCGCAACGACCTGCGGCGGCAGCGCGAAGCGCACCTGTTCGTCCAGGACAGCGCCTGGGCCGCGATCGACCACCTCGGGATCGACCGGCAGATCGCAGAGCTTCAAGACGCCATCCGCAGGCTGCGGACCACCAACGCGGTCCTCGACGAGCTTGAAGCCGAGGATGAGCGCATCAGACCCCTTCACGGGCAGGCGAACCGGGACAGGGTCCTGGCAGAAAGCGACCTGGGCAAGCTGAAGTCGCGTTGGGGCGACCTCGTGACTAGGCAGGACACCGTGCAGGCCGCGGTGGACGAGATTGTCGACCAGCAGACGGCAACGGTTACCGACGCCCAGCAGGAGTATCTGGACGGACTGTTCACCCGCAACTGGGAAGCCACCAGCCTGGAATCGTTCGAGCCGAACATCACCGCCCTGCGCAAGCGGCTCAGGGAGGAATCCGAGGCTGCCCGGCGCAACGCCAAGAGTGCCACCAATGCGATGGTGACCATGTTCGAGGCGTATAAGAACAACTGGACCGAGAACAATCTGGGCACCACCGCCGACTCGGCGGACGGTTACCGCGAGATCCTCGACCGGATCCAGTCCGAGGGGCTTTACGAACGCCGCAACAAGTGGCGGCGTGAACTGGCTGCGTGGTCCAGCGATGACCTGCTGCGGCTCAACGACGCCTTCGACACCGCCCTGGCCGACATCGAAGACCGTCTCCTGCCCATCAACAGGATTCTGGAAACGCTGCCGTTCGGGAACAAGGGTGGCGTGCTTCAAATCAGCCTCCGCCGGCTTCAGAGCGAAGACCTGGGCAGGTTCCGCCGCGGTCTGCGTGAGCTGTCCTCGGGACTGGCCCTGGAGCTCACCGAGGACCAGATCGAGGCGAGGTTCAAGAAGCTGAGTGAGTTCATGGCGCGCATCCGCATCCCGGAGGGCCACACCAAATCCTCGACGTCCCAGCGCGACCGCTACCTTGATGTGCGACAGCACGTCGTCATTACTGCAGCGTGCCTGGACAAGGACACCCGCCGCGAGATCGCAACCTACGACTGGCTGGTCGACAAGTCCGGCGGCGAAACGCAGGAACTGGTGGCCTTCGTCGTCGGGTCGGCACTGCGCTATCAGCTGGGGGATGAGACCCGCTCCCGGCCCACGTTCGCTCCGGTGTTCCTCGACGAAGGGTTCGTGAAAGCGGACAGTGAGTTCGCGGGCCGGTCCGTGCGGGCCTGGCAGAACCTGGGGTTCCAGCTCATCATCGGCGCCCCGCTGGACAAGGTCACGGCGCTGGAGCCGCACATGGACCTGCTCCTGACCGTCACCAAAAACGCGCGGGGCTACTCCTACATCAGCGACCTCCCCGACGACCCTGGTGCCGGGAGCGGAGCATGAAAACACCGCAGGCCGTCACCGAAGACATCCGCCGTCGACTGAGCGGGAAGTGGCATACCCACCTGACCGGGGACGAGGTCGCGTTTCCGCACGCTTTCGCCCTAGGCCGGCCGGCAACATCGGAGCTTCGTGCCGACTACTCCGCTGTGCACGCGCAGACCGTGCATTGGCAGGACTGGGCGAGGGCGCACGACGTGGTCCTCGACTACGAGAACCGCATAGCAAAGGGCGGGACAACGCAGTCACTACCCACCCATGCGCGGGTCGCGTCCATCGACCATGCCGCAGCCATTGCCAGCGGGGACTGGCCCGAGAGGCTCGCCCGGGCACGCCTGCGGCTCGGGGTCCTGCGCGATAGGTATCCGCACCTAGCTGACGTCGGGAAGACCCTGCGGATCCTCGACGCGTACGGGGACGTCGATTTCGGACTGCTCGTGTCCGTTGCGGACTGGTATCTGGCGGATCCTGCCCGCGCCCGCCTCGGTGTGACCCCGCGTCAGGTGCCCATCCCGGGCGTTCACGCGAAGTGGCTGCAATCCCATCGCCGCGGAGTCCAGGCGCTCACCGGGATCGACGATCTCGGCCTGCTGCCGGGCCACCCGCCCCGGATCCACTTCACTTATCTCGACCCCGCGCACCTCGCCGCCGGCCGCCGCGTCCATGACTCGGCGACAGCCGGCGACAGCTTCACGCCGGCCTATCTCCCGGAGGTCGTGGTCATCTCGGAGAACAAGGACACCGCAATCCACTTCCCGGCCCTGGCCGGCGGCATCTGCGTCGAGGGGGTCGGCAAGGGCGGGAAGACGCCGGCATCGTTCCCGTGGATCCGGGATGCCGCCGTGCTGGTCTACTGGGGTGACATGGACCGCGACGGCTATGAGATCCTCGATGGCTACCGTGCCGATTTCGGCCGCGACATCGACTCGATCCTCATGGGCCCGGATGCCTATGCGGTGTACGAGCCGTTCGGCACCGAACTGGACCAGACGGGCAGGATTCTCCAGCCAGGCACTCCGAGGCCCGCGGACAGGCTCCGCGAGGAGGAACGGGCCGTCTATCTGCGTCTTCTCGATCCGCAGCACACTGGCCACCGGCGCGTCGAGCAGGAACGGATCCCTCTCACCAAGGCACTTGAAGAAGTCGAGTTGGTCTGCCGGAGGATGGCCAGCCGCGACGATCAGTGACCCGCATGGGAATACTTGGGCCGTAGCAGCGAAGAGGAAGAGTGAACCATGAGCAAACCGAAATGCCCGTCGCGGTCAGAGCCACAGCGACCAGGAAGGAACGTCGCTGGTTGAAGACCCGGTACCGCAGCGTACGCCATGACGTTAGATCCGCTGACGGGCGCGAGGAGTACGGAATCCACTTTGACGCCGTCCTCCAGGGCGCCTGGTAGCCGGCTGGAGCTCAGCACATGGTGCTGACCGGGCTTGCCCGGAAGAAGGTGCCGGACCATGGGTGGACTATCCCTTCGGCCGGCCACCGGAGCCAGCTGAACTCCGGGATACGTGAAGCCCGAGTTCGGTGCACGATCTGCGGGATAGCATGGGCCACGCGGATCCGCAGCCCACGCGGCGGTACGACCGGGCGAGGGATATCCTGCAGAAGTCCGCCGGCTACGACGTCGCCCTGGCCCTGGGATAGGGACCGCCCACGCCCGGCACCAAGTAGCACGGAGTCGTGAACGATATGACCTCGGAGGAAACGACTCCCCCGGCGGCCGAGACCGTGACCGCGATCTACCAACTCCCCGTTCCGATTTGGATCTCTTCCAAGACTTTGACCGGACCTATCCCTCCAGTGTGGGCCGGGTGCGGTTCGACGGCGTGATACCGCGGGGCAACGGCGCCGCGGGTGGCCTCCCTGTCGACGACGGCGTTGTCGTGCCGGCCTCCGTGGAGGGCAAGCCGGTCGAGTGGACAACAGGAATGCAGCCACGATCGCCAAGGAGTTCCAGTCGGCGACCACCCTACGCCGAAGTGTCGTCACCGCGGTGGGGGCCCCGAGGATGCTATCAGGTCGTGGCGGGGCGCCGACCAGCGGCCTGGAGAGTACATCCAAATCTGGTTCGATCAGGTGCGCAATTGGGTAGAGATCCAGAAGGGGCAGGACCCCGATCTGAAATCCTTCGCAATCTGCGCCAGCGGCGCTTCCCCTTGCGGGCCACATCAATAACATCCTGGCGGAACTCCGCCCGATACGGCGTGGGCATGGTCAACATCCTTCCGCGAGCACAAGCTCGCTAGGTCAAGGAGTCAACAAATCCGGGGGCAGTCCCGACACTCTGACCGCCTTGCCCACACGAACCAAGCGTCCATCTACGTAGTCCTAATCTCTGATAATGCCTGACCCGCATGAGGATGAACCCGCAGTGTCACCGTGGAAAGGATACTTTGCAATACACCACGAGAGGAGAGTCACTCACATCGGCATCCTGCTCGTCGCTAATTCGCTTCATCGACCTGTAGTTTGCTGGGATCGCCCAGCGCGACACAGGACGCCTTAGCGCGCGTCAGTGCCACATAAAGCACACAGTGCTCGGGTTCCAACTTTTGAAGCCCACCCGCAAGGGTCTGCTCGTCCTTCTCCGACAAAACAACACCTACTCGTTGCCACTCTCGACCTTTGGCCTGGTGAACGGTCAGGCCGGGGATTAGATCGTCTCTTTGGAGCCGTCGACGCAAGGCTTCAACTTCGAGGTGTCGGATCGGTTCTCCTTGTCGGGGAAGTCGGGAAGGCCGCCGGTTCGCACCTAGGTCCAGGGCTGTGTCACGTAGGAGGTGGAGCACTTGAGCAGCACTAACGCCATTGAGCATTGCGTGTAGGACTGGTTCGAGGACTGTGGCTTGGATGGGGGCCAGCTCCGATGGGTCGATCCCGAGGATGACGCAGGCGGACTGCTTTCCGAACGAGTCACGCCCAAGTTTCCGGCGTGAGACTTCGTCCAAGAGGAGGTTCAGCATCCCGTCAGTTGCATTCCCGACCGAGCGGAAAGCAATGGGAAGAACGTTGTCACCGACATTCCACAGGTGTACCCACCTGCGGGCCAGGGCGACGTCCACGACGTCACTGGTGTGCCGGGGAATGGTCACCGGCGCGCTGGCCCGAAGCAACCGTGACAAGTCAGGCATTTGCTCACCTATAAACCGGAACGACTCGGGCTGCTCGTACTCATGAAATGGGAGGCTGTCGATCAGAGTCTGCACCTTATCCGGGGTTGCGCCGCGCCACTCATAAAGGGCCTGCCATGGGTCCCCAATGAGGGTGAGATGGGTGGAATCGGTTTCATTCGACCCCGCCGTCATTGCCATCCAGAGGTCGAGCTCATCGGCGTCGTAGATTTCGTCAATGATGATGTGCCTGAAGTTTGACGAAAACCAGCGTTGGATTGCGTCGACAACGCCATCGAGACGTATCGCCGAGCGCAATATCCAACGGACGTCTTCATGGCTAGCAAACCCCTCCGTTAGAACGGCACGGTGGTCAGCCACCCCACCGATACCGTACTCCGGTGCGCTTAGCTGAAGCCCGTGGCTCACGACCTGTCCAGACTGGTCGCATCTAGCGATGCGTTTCCAGTTGGTCGCGGAAAGGAATCGGAAGCCGCGCCTTCCACGGTATTCATCTAGTACCTCGACAACGGAGTGCCCTCCTGGCCAGCGAATAAGTCCCCGGTCGATCAGGTGGTGCAGGATGCGAACGTGCAGATCGTCGAAGGTCGTGACCATGTTCGGCAGTTGAATCGTGGGCTTCCCCCACCTCGCGGTGATGCGGGAGCTCAGTTCCGCGACGGCGGCCCTGTTGAAACTCAAGCCCAAAACCCCGCGTCGGTCTGAGGAGCGCTGGGAAGCGAGGTATCCAAACCGTTCCGCTGCCACGGTTGTCTTCCCGGACCCGGGTGCCGAAATGATGTTTATGAAGGGCCGTTCGGAGACGGCCGCGACCACCTGCCGATCGGTCAGTCGAAGTGCCATCAGATTTGGCCGCCAGGCCCGCTCTCGGCTCCGGACTCCTTTGTCATCTCGCCGTCGCCGTCGCCTCCATCCTCTACCGCGACGTGACCAGCCCAGAGCCAGTCAAACAATTCGACGAGTTGCTCCGGCACCTGCACAGTGGACGCGGTCTCATCTACAAGGGCAGCGAGTTCAAATGCGAATTCCCCCTTCGCTTTTTTCCCCGAGGAAGTCAGGAATAGGTCATCAATACTCTTCGAGGTCAAAGGCCCTATCACGGACTGGCCGAGCGAGGCCAAGGCCTTCTCTATCAGAAGGTCGTTTCCGTCCACTAAAGTTGGCTCGAGGGTCGGGCGAGACCAAAACACTTTGAACCGAGTCGAGTCAGCGAAGCCACTTTGCCATGCCGTTGGGCTTGGTTCCGGCAGGGGGTCGTCGCGTTTGTCAGTATCCGACAGCACGGCGACTTGACTAGCAAGTTCCCACCCAGGATGCGCCAGGAGACGGACCGGCCATTCACCGACCTTATTGCCGATTGGCACGATGGATAGCGCATCAATAAAAGCGAATTTGGCCCCATCAAGGCTAGCCCACGCTCGTCCGAACGCACGGACAAGGGCTGCCTCGGTAATGCCCTCGACCAACACAACTCGGTCTGCGAAGAGTGCACCCGAGCGGCTAGCGTCCAAATGGAGTGCTGTCATCCTGGTGATCTTTTTGCGATCTGCTTCCTTCCACGGAATGTTTGCCAAGGTGCGGGTGACCACGCGGCCATATTCCCTACGTACTACTACCATTTCTTCGGGCTTGCACGCAGCGACAATTTCGCTCGCGTGGGTCGACACGATTACTTGCAGGTCGGGGCGCGCGACGGTCACCTTGCGGAGATAGCGGATGAGCCCGTGTTGAAGCTGCGGGTGGAGGTGTGCCTCAGGTTCCTCTATGAGGACGGTGGCGTGGAACAGCTGCGGGAAGAACGAATCAAGCTGGTCTTCCGCCTCCTCGCTTCGCATTTCGAGTTTCCGTCGAGCATCCTCAGCGTTATCTGCCGGAGCGGGCTGATTGATATCTCCTAGGGATTGATTGACACCGACCGCACCATCGGCAGCGCCGGAACTGTCGGCCGGGGCGTTCTCAGAGGTCGTCTCCGGGGATTTTGACGGGTCGGGAATGCCGGCGAGAGTGACTGCGATGTGCAGAAGGTTTACGTAGCCGAGGCTCGAAGCCTCGAGACGCTGCGCTTGGTTCGCTTCGTTTGTCGTCGCAAGCATGAGTTCCAAGACACGGGCTAGGTATCCGTCATCCACCTTCTGGGTTCCGATGAACGGGAAATGCTCCTTCACCCCAGTGGTCAGAGTCTTCATATTCTCTGCAATGCGCCCCTGAACGTCGACTAGTAGTTGATGGGTCGTAAGGGAACCAAGCAACGACTCCGCCTGCCGGCGTACGTCACTGAGAGTTCCAGTGGAAGGATTCCGCAGTTGCTCCGCTCTCAGGAGTTCCAATAAGACCCTGGTTTCGCGCCGGGATAGTTCATCCACCGGGTTCCGAAGCGCAGGCAGGTAGATTAGTCGAAGCTGTTCCAGTTCATCTGGGGCCAGACCGACGGTCCGAGCCCTGACATGGCCAAGCGACCGCTCTAAGGACCTCATCCAAAACGGAGCACTGGTTCCGATCCTCTGGAGCGTCTGACCGAGCGCTCCCTCGGTACGGCCCGGTCCCTCGAATGCGTATTCCATGGCAATATTGCGCGGCGCAAGGCCCAGAACAGCTGCGTCGGACGGTGCGAGCCGCGGAAACCGATCAGGGTGCGCCAAATAGATGGCGTCATTGATCGTGGTCTTCCCGGCGCCGTTCGATCCGACCAAAAGGCTGAATCGGCCCGGGAGGTCAAGAGTGATGGGGTGCGGTACGGCAGCGCGGAACCCCTCGATCGTAATTCGCTTCAGGTACAAGACACTCCTCGGGTGCACTAATACTGGGTGGGGTGGCCGCGAGTGTCCGCAGCGATACACCTAACCCTTTCCCAATTCATCCTGCCACGGCCGAAACGCAAAATGAGACACCCTCGGGGGCCAGTCCGCGGGCACAATGGCCTGGCCTAAGGTGTGAGCGATTGAACTGCTCTCTTATTGTAATGTCTCAAATTGAACGACTCTGTGAGAGCCGATTTCCTACGTAGTTATCCTAATGACCGAGGCGTTCATGACGGTGTCCCCGATAGTGATCTTTCCCGTGTCCATGTATTCTTGGGAGAACTTTGGATAGATTCCCGATAGTTCTTGTTCGATCATCACCATCGTGAACGGGAATCCGAATGGATAACTACTTACGTGCTTCAGCTTTGGTAACTTCTTCGCCAGCTGATCCCTGTCTTCAATAATGTCAAACTCGCACCGGAAGTAGTCACCGTTGGCGTACGATACGAACAACTTCCGCCCATTCGGAGGGCACTCGAATGAAGCAGCACCTTTTGGATCTACTGTCCAAAAGTTGTCCACCAAGGCGGCCCTCAGTGGTTCACCAGGCAATGATGGAATGCGGAAGTTAACCATTTTCTCACCGTTTTTGTTGGTGCGAAACCACAGGACCGGTTCACCCCCCCCTTTTGTACGATGATGTCCTCTGGCGCATCCAAGAAGGCGTTGCCACCTACAACGGCAATCATCTCTTGCCGCATCCAATCGAAGCGGCCCGAAACGGATTTTCCCCGCCCCTTGCCTTCCTTTTTTAAAGTCCGCAGTTGATCATCGGTGTAGCTCCTATTATCCGCTTTGTCAGCGTGCTCGCGACAAAGGGCAATCATGCCCTCAGGGCGGTGGTGTTTCTTCACACGCCATGGAGGGTCGAAATGATGCCAAGTCAGATATGGGCTTCCGCAGATGTCCCCGTCCTTGTCCGCGGGACGGTGGTAACCGACTTCCTCTCTCAGAATATTAAGGACCTTAGGCGGAACTGTTCGCGTGACCATTCGAGAGATCAAGCGTGTAGATGCCAAATCAGCAAGTTCGGATCGCAACTGATCTTTCTTGCCTGATGTGTCTTCGTGGATGGTGGCTCGGAATCTGCCGTCCGGGCGTCCAAGAACGTCGACGTCGTCGCTGTTCCCACACAGGACCGAGAGTAATCCAGCCGGGCCACCATCCTCGATCACCGCTTCAGGCGTGCGGTTGAGGATGGCTTGCAGGCCGTACTCGACGACGGTCGCATGCTTTTTGCTTGTGGATTGTCCGTGGAAGGACTCCTTCGCCTTAGGGTGACTGTATCGGGCGCCACATCGAGGATTCGTTGGTCGCCACACCGAGTTGCTTGACAAAGTCCTGGCCCGATTCACCCTTTTCTTATGAACCAGTCGAGCGGTTATTTATGCGCAGACGACATGAAGGTGGGCTCACATCTTTTGTCAGCCGCGGAGGGTATGTTTTGGACGTGAACTTCCCTAAACCGAACCAGCACACGGGACCATTGGCAGGTCACGTCCGGAAAGGACGCGTTTACAAGTCCCCGCTTGCCGCGACAGGGATGTTGCGACCAAACGACTGGTTTAAGGATGACCTACCGGACTTGCTCTGGCCAGCGCTGGTTATAGCCGAGCAGGGCAACGAGAGCGTTCATCGCTTCATCAGCTGGCAGCAGGCAGTTCAAGAACAGCTTGCCCAGCATGGAGAGACTACCGTGATAGCGGAGTTGTTGGATGGGCGTCTGACACACCTAGCGGATCTTGCCGGGAAGTTCCCGGGCTCATCTGCAATCCTATTCGAGGAGGCAAGCCGTTATGGCCTGCTATCAGCGAGCATCCGTCGTGTACTTGGTTCGTATCCGTTCATCCCTGCACCCTGGCTTGCAGGCGAATCACAGCACACACCCCCCGAGCTTGCCGAACTGCAACTCATTCAAGACGCTCTGCTCGGTGTTCTGCAGGACGGACACCGTGAGGCACTCATCAAGTGCTTCCGCACTTGGAGCACAGTCCATGCCGGGACCTTTCGCTCGGATGCACGGACAATCCAGCTATTGAAGTCCTATCCTGGCGATACCGGCACGAGGTCCGCAGCAGATACCGTTGTGCGCGCCGGTTGGGGGGCGCATAAGGGCATGCTGCTTGTCAAAGATCCGAAGCACTTCGATCATGCGATCAAGTGGGCGCGGGTGTTCTGGGGGGCGAACTCGATGACTTCCCGGTGTATCCGCAAAAGTGAGACGGAGGACGACTACGTGGATGGCACCGATCAGGAGGAGCACGAAATCGAGGTGCGGACCTCGGACAGTCTGCCTGTCGAGCACGCCGCTCCGACCCCAGTTCCTGAAGACGGAGCGCATCTTCGCCGGTTCACAATGGATGTGTTGAGCAGTTTCATTGAGGCCATCGAGACAGCGCCTGCGCGCCTATATGAGAAGGAGCGACAGGAGGTCATCTCGGGACTCGTGGCCCGTGCAGGGCGGGACCTCATCGCTGTGCTTTCGGCTCCCGATCTTTGGTGCATGGAACATGGTGCGCACATCGCGCGCATGCTTGTAGAAACAAAGATCTACCTCCGTTGGATGGCTCTTCAGGATCCATCTATCTATCGCGAGTTTCAGGAGTATGGCGCGGGCAAAGCCAAGCTCTATGCCCGCATTTCGGATGAACTACCTGTAAAAGCACGTACTGACGGTTTTCGTGAGGCAGCCGAGGAATTGAAGCGACTGAGCCACAATAACGACGTCGTGGATGACCGGGTTGTTGACACCCGTGACACGTTTGCGGGTGGGAAATCCATTCGGGCAATGGCTGACGAGGCAGGCCTTCTGGATTTGTACCGACAGGCCTACTCGCTTGCCAGTGGAGTCACCCACTCGGAGTGGTGGTCCGTTGAGACACATGCCATGGAGCCCTGTCTGAACGTACTTCACGGGCTGCACCTAGTTCCCAGTTTCTCACTGAGCTTTGGGGGCAATGTCTCACTAGCCTCATCGTGGGTTGACCAGTTCTACATGCTGTCACGCACCGGGTTATCCATTTTGGAAACTGATGAAGATGCAGTCGCTTCTGCCTTTGCCTGGCTTGAAGAGCCGGATCAGGAACCGCCGGAGTCAGCTTAGAATCTAGTGTCTCGCGTATTTCGCACTAAGGAATGATGTTGACGTCCTATTAGCGGCACGGTTCCCGATGGCAGGCGTTCAAACGCAGGCTACGAACAGTCGCCAGGGGTGCAGGGCACAAACATGCGGCGGCGCGAACGGGGAGGCCTGCCGCGCAGCCTCACACCGCCGCTTCGGGAATGCCTAGAGCGTCTCCTGCCCCGAGGCACGACGAATTAGGTGTCAAGGCAAGAGAGACTTGCCCGGACCTACGGCCGGTAGCTGAGTGTAAAGCCAAAACAGGAGGTGTTGACAGCGTCAACACCTTTGGCGTTAGATCGGCTCGTACCTCCGTCGGACTGCCTCGGATTAGGCATGTTTTCGCGGGTTCCCAGTATTCACAGGGGTTGGAATGCGGTTCGAGTCCCACCTCGGGCACAGTGTTTCCACAGGTCAGGGGCCCTTTTGGGCCACTGAGTGTGTACAAATAGTATTTTTTCGGCATCCCCGCAGGGCGCGGTTTACCTGACTCCGGCTCCCTCCTTGCTCTGTTGGGGATCTGGTTGTGTTGGCTCCTGGTCTTTCATTGCGGCAGACAGTCCGGGCGACGTGACTTGTGAGCAACGAGCGCCGGATTTTGTTTCTGCGGATCGTGTCTTACGCATTGCCGTGTCCTTCCCGTCTGTGTTCGGCACCGGTTTTGCATCCTTATTGGTTCATGGGGATTACGACGCCGGGCGACATGACCTGACGATGATCGGTATTGAATTCTTGGCAGGTCATCAGAACAGCCCGGCAACGAAAATCGTCCGGGGATTTGACGCGGAACAGGCCATTTTGCCCCGTGTCCGATCAGGTGAGGGTTCGTAGTTCGAAGTTGTTGGGTACGTAGATGCTGCCCGGGGTTGGTCGGCCGGAACCGGGGTGGTTAACGAGGACGTTGCCGTGGCCGTCACCAGTGAGCCAGAAAGTCACCGCCGCTCCCGCCGGGGCGTTGACAAAGCCGGACAGGTCCTTGCGGGATCCGGACACGAAGAACGTGCGCTCCTTGCCGTCCGCGTCCACCGCTTCCAGCCTGGCGGAGACTGTGCCTTTGTAGAGGGATCGTGAGACGAACCGGGCTGTCAGTTCCTGCCACGGGCGGTCCCCGCCGGCCTTACGGGCCCGCCGGAAACGCACGACCGAGGTCAGCACAAAGGGAGAGAACCAGAGGGCGGGCAGCGCCAGGATAGTCGCGGCGAACCCGATATCGGCCCACGCCGGTCCGTCGTAACCGATGATGCGAAGCGAATCCGGGTGGTCGGGGTCGATAGCGACCGTGACCACCTGTCCGCGGGACGGCAGGTCACTGCAGGGTGCGTAGCCGGAGAACAGCACGGTGCGCGTCTGACCTGAGGAGGTGATACCGAGGTGCACCTGGCAATGGGCGCCTTTGGCGTAAAACTGGTCGGTGAGCTCCACGGTTGCCGCTGTGCGCGGCCAGTCTTCATGGAACGGCCTGGTCAGGTACCAGAAACCCGCCACCCAAAGGAGAATCGTCGTCGCGGTTATCACAATGGCCAGCCGGAGACGTCTCAGCAAGCGTCGACGCAGACCGGACTCGACCCAGGCCGGGCCGTTTCCCGCCGGACGGCCATTGGGCACAAGAGACAGATCCTCGGTCAGAACGAGGCCCTCGTGTTCACCACTCATGCCGTTCCCCTCACTGATGCGATCACCCCCACGTGAACGATGTCCTGAGTATCTACCGCTGGCGAAGTGGAGGCTTCGGCAAACTCGTACAGTGCGACATGTTGTGCTTAGCCTAGACCCTGCTCGATGCGCAAAACATGTCCTCAGCCGGTAAGGCGCCGGGGCGCGACGAGCGGGGTTGAGATGGTTGCCAGTTTGTACCACGGGCGTTCTCCCACCGCGAGGATCGCGGTCGGGCCATCGTCGGAGAGCAGGTTGAAGGTGAGCTCCTGGCCCGGGTTCGGCATCCGTGGCCAGGCAGTGAGCTTGATCTGGAAGGCGACCGGCTGGTCTTTGGTTCCTTCGCCATCAAGGATGAACACTTCGTGGAACATGCCCGATTTGTGCACCGTGACCGTGCCGGCCAGCTGCAACCACGGACGGACCTTGGGACCCAGGGAGCAAGCGCGGCGCCACGACCGCTCGCACCGGATGGCGAAGAGACCTGCGGCAAGGAAGGCGGCGCCGCTGGCCAGGCCAATGGGCAAGGGAAGGTTCGGATCGGAGGCCTCGTGCCCGACGATGACGACGTCCGTCGGATCCTCTGGATTGACCTTCAGGTCCACCCGGCTGCCTGCACCAGGCAGCACCCTACAGGTGGTGTTCACCTGGTAGCTGCCGGTCCGTGCCTGGCCGTCGAAGAGGAAGGCGAGCAGCATTTGGCAATCACTTTGGCGGCCTTTGCTCGTCGAGGCCGTGACCACGGCGGGAACCTGAGCGAAGGTGATCAACGAGCGTCGGATCGATTGCGTCAATCCCAAGACCGATACCGCAAGAACCGCGAAGCACAGCACCCATGCGGTGGCGCGGAGCAGGCGGAGCCGCTTACGCAAGGGGTTCTGGCGCCACGACGCGAACGAGGCACCCGGGGCCGGCTCTTGAGCTCGGAGGCGTGCTCCACCGGGCAGCAGGACCGAATCACGGTACACAGCTCCGAGCCTAAACCCCGACATCACCAGATACCCTGAGCGAAATGGGTGTCATCACCTTTCCAGCCCATCCCGAACGACCGGCAGAGCAGCCAGCTGCCAGCGGCGCAGATCATGCTCACCGTCGAGGAGTGGAATATCCGGTGGACTGGTTCCGCCGATGATGACATTCCGTTGGTCCAGCGTGTTTTCGCGACTCGGAGGCTTGCGAAACATAGAGCCGTCGTGGAGGCGAAGTTGGCGGCAGGGCTGAACGGGCAGGTCGCCGCGTACAAGCGGTGTACGAGTTGCTCGAGGAACGGATCGGCGATGCACCTGTCAGGGGTTGGCGGCTCTGCCATGTGGGTTGGAAAGGACCGTCCTCCGTCACCTGACCGGTGTTCCATTCTCGGATGTCCGAGGCTTAGAATCCCCTACGGGGGACAGGTGTTTCCTTGGGATTGCATATCTTTGGGGGTACGAGGTGGGGTTCCGTTACCGCAAGTCGAAGAGTTTCGGGCCTGTGAGGATCACGGCGTCGAAGCGTGGGGCGAGTGCGAGCATCGGGGCGGGCCCGTTCCGGGTTACGAAGTCCACGACAGGCCGCACAACGAGCAGTGTGAGGATTCCTGGAACGGGCGTGTCGTATGTGGCCACGAGCTCGGGCCGCCGCTCGACACGGAGGCCTGTGGCCGGGAGGTCCCGATCGGCCCGCCCGCAGGTTGCGCGCCAGGTCATCAGCGACGAGACCTGGCGGCAGCTCCTCGCACCTGATGGGACTGTTCCGGCGTCGAAGTTCCAGCGCGACTTTGTGCGAGCGGCTGTCGCACGTGCGACGGGCAGGCGCCCGAGTCTGATGCACCTGAGCCTGGGACAGGCGGCGCGGGTCCTGGAATGTGTCGGTCAGAGCCCGGCGAAGCTGACCTCCGGCGGCCGCGGTGTGCCAAGGCTGGAGAAGGCCGGGACGGTTGCCCAGTGGAGCCTGTTCGGGCTGTTGGTGCTGATTGTAACGCTGTCCTCGCCTGCTGGCTTTGTTCTGGCCGCGGGGATCGTAGGGGTGATGTTCCTGGTGCGGAAGCGGCGCCGGAACCGGCAGGTGTGGGAGGACTCGACCTGGGCGGGAAGTCCGGTCAGCACCGCGCAAGGAATCGCAGTTCCCGGTTTCCCGATGGAGGCACCGGCGGGCCACGGCGCGCCACTGCGGCTCGCTTTTGAGGGGCTGGCACCAATTTCGGCAGTTACTCGGCCCAGGAGTCTGGGGGAGTATCGAGTGTCGCTGGGCCGGTCGGAATGGCCGAACGTTGAAGTCGTGGGCGAGCACGCTTATAGCCACGCGATCAAGGCCGCGCTCCGCGGAAGTGGGGCGCCGGTCGCTGTACGGAGTGACAGTGAAGTTGAAGGCGTTCAGGTGGAACTCGTGGCCGAGCCGGATAACCCCTATGACGTCAACGCCATTAGCGTTCGTTGGCGGAATCAGGTCCTGGGCTATCTCAGTCGTGAAGATGCGATCCGCTATGGGCAACCTATCAGGCGAATTATTGCGAGCGGGCTTGCTGTGACGACGACGGCCCGTATTTGGGCGTACGACGCCGGTGATCGCCTTCAAGCCCGGGTCACCGTCGCCCTGCCTGAGCCGGGGCTGATCGTGCCGCTGAACGATGCCCCGACGGGCGTCACCACTCTTGTACCGTGGGGATCGGCGATTCAGGTCCTGAAGGAAGAGGACCATTTCGACGTCCTTTTCAAACATGTGCCTCCGGACGGGGTCGGTCTCCTGCTGGTCAGCCTCCACAAGGCGATCCACACTCTCAAGAACGGTACGGAGCGTCCCTTTGTCGAAGTCCGGCTCAATGGCGAACGCGTCGGTGAGCTTAGCAACGTCACCTCCGCACATCTGTTGCCGCTTCTGGAGCACACCGAGACCGTCGGGGAAACCGCCCTCGCCTACGCTCAAATCATCGGTTCCGCCCTCGCCGCCCAGCTCGTTCTGCACGCCGCGAAGGCCACCGAGATCAGCAACGACTGGCTATCCGCCGGGCCGCACCCCGCACCAACGCTTCTCCCATGGACCGCCGCATATGACGTTCCGCCCGCTTACAACCCATAGGAGACACTCCGGGCAGGCATGCCCCGGGCTTGCGGTGGCGTGTCGTTGTCGTGAAATCAGCGAGCTGGGGCGATCCGGTCGCCCGAATATCCCCTCTGACGGTAAGGAATGGATCATGCAGACATGCAGATCCGGCCGGGGCGCCGTGATCCCTGAACCGAGCGCCATATTCTCGGTCAAGATCAGGGTGTCCTGTTTCCAGGCGGTGCGAAAGCCGAATGCCGGCAGGATCCTGCCGGGGATCTGGTCCCTGTCCTCATGAAGCAGATGAGGCTCCGATACGCCGGGGTATGTCGATTGTGCGGCGCCTCTCTTGCGCCCGGCACCGAGGCGGTCTACGAAACCGAAACGAAGACGGTCCGTTGCTTGACTTGTGTCTCCGAGGGGAGGTCACCGGCTCCCGAACCACTAGGCGAGGATTCATCTCCGGCGGAGTCCGGAATTGCCCGGGCGTCGGCGCGACGTGAGTACGAGCGCCGCAAGGCCAAAGATGAGGAGAAACTCCGCGGGAAATGGGGTCGGTTGGGCGGCCTTGCCGTTGCGCTCAGTGACGAGCGGCAAAGCACCAAAGCGTGGGAGCGGGGTGCGGTCGGAGAGGAACGTCTCGGGGCCAGGCTTGACTCCGCGGCCCACGGTCGTCTCGCGGTTCTTCATGACCGCCGGGGTTCGAAGGCGAATATCGACCATATCGCCATAACCCGCAAGGGGATCTGGGTGATCGACGCGAAGCGGTACTCGGGCCGACCCGAGCTGAAGATCGAGGGCGGTATCTTGCGGCCACGCGTCGAGAAGCTCCTCGTGGGCGGGCGCGACTGTACGAAGCTGGTCGATGGCGTGCTCAAACAGGTCGGGCGCGTATGCGACGCTGTCGGGGATGTGCCGGTCACTGGGGCGCTGTGCTTCGTCGAAGCTGACTGGCCCTTGATCGGGGGCCCATTCGCGACTCGCAGTATTCACGTCCTTTGGCCGAAACGACTAGCCAAAATACTTGCAGAGGAAACAGAGGGCGACGTTGATGTCGCCGCTATCCGCGAAAAGGTAGCCGCACGGTTCAGATCGTCGTGAAGTAACGGGATCACGGTCGTCGCCTGACTGGGGAAACCCACGCTGACATTCTGGTGTGGAGTGCGGCTGGCGCCGCGTTCAGAACCACGGTCCTGCTCGGTTCTTCGTGGCTCCAGCGTCTCCCTTTCGCTTATTGCGCTTGTTCTGTTTATTTCGTTTGAAGAGTAGGGTAAATATATACAGACAAGGAGAGGATGCGACGATGGCGACTCAAACACCAACCCCGGCCTACCCTCACGGGAATGATTCTGAACTGGCGCGGGAGGCGTTGAAGACGCTGCGTCGTGCGGTTGAGGCGCACTCGGATCCGCAACAGCCGGTGGAAATGAAGGTGACCGACGGGGGAGAGCTGGAGATGCCGCGGGCTGCGGCGGATCTGATGATAAGAATTCTTGGGAAGATGGCAGCGGGCCAAGGGGTCACGGTGGTTCCGATGAATGCCGAACTGACCACGCAGCAGGCAGCGGACATTCTGAATGTATCGCGCCCGCACCTGGTGGGGCTCCTTGAGGCCCGTGAAATCCAGTATCGAAGAGTCGGTACCCACCGGCGGGTCCTCGCCGAATCGCTCTACGCTTACAAGCGCCGCACGTCCGTGGCTCAGAAGGACGCCGCTGATGAGCTCTCGGCACTGGGTCAGGACATGGGGCTTATCTAGAGTGGTTTTTACGGTCATTTACGATGCCAACGTCTTGTATCCAAGCATGCTCCGTGACCTGCTGATCCGGGTTGCTCAGGCCGGGTTGGTTCGGGCCCGGTGGACCGAAGCCATCCTCGATGAGACCTTCCGGAATCTCAAGCAGAACCGGCCGGACCTGGACCCGGCGAAGCTTGACCGGACCCGGGAGTTGATGTGCGCTGCGGTGCCGGATTGCATCGTCGATGACTACCAGCCTCTGGAACAGGTCTTCATGGGCCTCCCGGACCCGGGGGATGCCCATGTGATGGCGGCGGCGTTGAAGGTGCAAGCGCAAGTAATCGTGACGAACAATCTGAAGCATTTTCCGGCGGAAGTGCTTGGTCGTTGGGGTGTTGAGGCCAAACATCCCGATGATTTCCTCATGGACCAGTTCTACTTGGACGCGGTGGAACTCCACGTTGCCGTGCGCAACATGTCCGAGGCCTACCGGAATCCACCGCTGGGCGTTGACGATGTCCTGGATCGTCTCGAGTCCGAGGGAATGCCTCAAATCGCGTCAGCCCTTCGCAGGTAAGACGCACACCATTCTCGTCCAGCGCCCCGACCAGCGTTTCCTCGTGGAGGCGACTCGGTCATGGACGACCGCAGTCGTTTCCGGACCGGGCCAAGGTAAGGGCCACCAACCGCATGGACGTTGCGTGACTCTCTCCGCTATTGGGCTGTGACCAGGCTGGCTGCCGGTCATGCAGTGGTTCGTTGTTGGAACCATGAATGCTCGAAGGAGGTGACCACTGATGAGATGTGACCGGACCGTTGCACCTGCCGGGCTGCGTGGGATTCGCGCGGGACTGAATGCTGGGACCTGCGTGATGGACTGCTTGGGGCTCACCGGCGGATGCGTGGGGACAGAAAAAGGGTGTGCACAATGTGCACACCCTGGCCGTCGGACTCGGCCGTACCGCGGCCGGACTGGCTCGTACTCGGCATGTTTTCGGGAGTTCCCAGTGATTCCGAGGCCCGGAACCCGGTTCGAGTCCCACCTCGGGCACAGTGTTTCCCCTCGTCAGAGGGGTTTTTGCTTTAACGTGTGTACAAAGCTTGACAAGGGCCTCTGACGCTTGGTTGGCGGGCCGGTGGCTGGCTGCCGCGGTGGCCTATGAAGGTGTTTGGGGTGGCGGGTTCAGGGTCCCGGCTGGACCCCAAACACCCATTCTCGGGATGGATTGAGAGGTCCGGATGTAGTGCTTCCCCGATGAACGCTTGCCCGTTTGGTGCAGCACATTTGTTCTGTCGCTTCCGTCCGGCTGACGATGGAGAGTTCCACAGATCCGCGCGCTCTGTGATGTCCCGCCAGACGAGGCCATCCGGTTGAAGCCGGACGGAGGACGCGGGCGCCGGTGTCACGCCGAGACCGCACTTGACCATCGCGAGTTGGGAATTGATCGAGTTGGCATAGTGCTGCGCGTTGGGGCTGAAGCCCGCCTGTCTGCATGCCGCAACGAGTTCGACGTGATATTCCGGCGAGATCGACCGGGGGAGCCAGACCCAGGAGTCTCCCCGGAAATCGGACAGACCGCCTTTTCTTCGGCAAGCGGGTGGTTCTTGGGGGATGGCAATGGCCAACGTGGTCCCGGACCACGATGCTTATGCCTTGAGGCTTTTCTCCACGATGGGCAGGCACTCATTGCGGCTGTGTTCGACATGCGCGAAGGCGAGGGCTGCGGCGAGCTCGGAGTGTCCTTCGGTGATCGCCTGCACGATGGCGCTGTGCTCGTGGTGTTGCACGAGTTGGTCGCGGTCGGAGGCCACATGGAAGAGTCGGCGGACCTGGCCGTTCACTGGCGACATGAGCCTTCTGAGGAGATGGCTGCCGCTGAGCTCAAGGATCTCCTCATGGATCTTCGAGTTGATATCCGCGATAAGGTTCTCGTTGTTCTCCTGCAGGACAGCCTCCGCAGCGCCCAAGAGGTCCCTCAGCCGGCTTGCGTCGGTGCCGCCCGCGCAGGCCTGGGCCGCGAGCCGGGTGCCGAGGACTTCGAGACTTGACCGCACGTCGAACAGCTCGGTGACGGCCTGGACGGTCAGGTGGGTCACGACCGCCCCACGCCGGGGCAGGGTCTCGATGTAGCCTTCGCTCTCGAGCTGGGGGAGTGCCTCGCGTACGGGCACTCGCGATACCTGGAGTTCGAGCGCCACATCCCGCTCGCGGATCCGCTGTCCCGGAGGGAAGGTGCCGTCGATGATCCGCTCGCGGATCCACTCGTACACGTTGCCGGCGCGCGACGTCGAGACCGCCACGTTCGTTGCCTCTGCTGTCACAAGATTCCCCTCTGGTTGGCCACAACGGCTTAAGCATGCACGGAACTTTCTTGGCATGCCAATCATCTCCTAAGAGTCTTGGTTATTGCAATAATTTTCACACTTTGCACTATTTGGCATACCAAAAGTGATCTATGGTGATTAGCAACACACCTGGAAGGAGTCCCCGTGACCCTCATTCTCAGCGCCTCGGACCTCGCCGCCTCGGCAGATATGGGCGCAACTATCCGAGCGATAGAGGCCAGCCTGGCAGACCAGGCGCGCGGCGCGGCCGACCAGCCCGGCCCGCTATCCATGCGGCTACCGGATACCGACGCGCGGTATCTCGTCATGGCGGCCGCATCGGCTCCGCAAGGCCTGGTCGCTTCAAAGCTGCTCTGTGACATCCCGTCTAACGCACGGGCCGGTCTCCCTAGCCAGCGTTCGTCGATCGTTCTGACCGACCGGGCCACGGGGGAGACCCTCGCGCTTCTCGACGGCCGCGTGCCAACGCGGATCCGCACGGCGGCCATGACTGCGGTCGCTTCGCGCCACCTCGCCCGGCCCGAGAGTCGCATCCTGGGCCTCGTCGGGGCCGGGGCTCTCGCCTTAGCGCATGTGGAGGCGATTATGTCCGTCCTTCCGATTGACACCGTTATCGTTTGGTCGCGCACTGCCGAGACTTTGGACAGGTTCCGTCGGGCGGTCGAACCCGGCGGAACCGAGGTTATCAGGGCTGAAGGTGTTCGCGAGGTCGTGGAAATGAGCGACGTCGTCTGTACGCTCACTCCCTCGGAGTCCCCTATTGTCCTTGGGCGGTGGTTCCGGGACGGGCTGCACGTCAATGCCGTCGGGGCGCGTCCGCGCCCCGACCACCGCGAGCTCGACGCCGAGGCGATGTCCCGCTCGCGGGTCGTTGTTGACAGCCTTGAGACCGTCCTGGCCAAGTCGGGGGATCTTCTGCTGGCAGTCGACGAGGGGGCGTTGGCCCTCACCGACCTCGCTGGCGAACTCGGGCAGGTGATCATCGGTTCGATTGCGGGACGGGAGGGCCCGGATCAGATGACGCTCTTCAACTCCGTTGGCATGGGGCTGCAGGACCTTGCTATCGGGAGGCTCCTCTACGACGCGGCGCTCGAGCGGGGCCTGGGCGTACATGTCAATCTCTCCGACTGAGTCCCAGGTAGCGTTTGGCATGCCAAAACGGAAAAACTCCACGAAATTTGATGACAAGGATCACATTTGGTGGAACCATGTATACCAAATCTCCTTAAGTACCACTTCTCCCAAACAAACAGAAAGGTACAGTGATGGCATCTACGCAATCACTACTGGAGCGGATGGACGGCATGCGGGTCGGCAGGCCTCATATCCAGCTCGCGTTAATCGGAGGCCTTGGGCTGCTCTTTGATGGCATGGACGGTTCACTCGTCTCCTACATCCTGCCGATCATCAAGCCGCTCTGGCATTTGGATGGCGCCCAGTCCGGACTCATCGGCAGTGCGCTGCTCATCGGCATCTTCATCGGTTCGATCGGCGCCGGAGTCCTCGGCGACCGGATCGGCCGCCGGCGCATCATGATGTACGCCCTCGCGCTCTACGCGGCGGCGACAATCGCGGCCGCATTCTCCCCGAGCTGGGAGCTCTTCTTCATTTTGCGGATCATTGCGGGCATCGGCATCGGCGCCGAATCGGCCATCATCCCGACCTTCATCGCGGAGTTCATCCCCAAGCACCGCCGCGGCTTCTTTGTCGGAGCCGTCGCCGGGTTCTTTGCCCTTGGCTACGTGAGTGCTGCCCTGATCGGCACCACGGTCGTCGCGGGACTTCCCGAAGGCTGGCGAATCGGCCAGCTCATCTCCGCCGCGCCCATCGTGATGCTGCTCTGGTGGCGGCGCGTGCTGCCCGAGTCCCCTCGGTGGCTGCTGACCCGCGGCCGTTACACCGAAGCGGAAGAAGTGGTGCTCGGCTTGGAGGAAGGACGACTCGTCCGGGCATGGCACGGGCCCCAGACCACCGCCGGAACCACGGCACCGAAAGCCCCACCCCTGTTCCAGCACGTTGATCTGTGGCGGCACGGGAACGCTCGCCGCACCGCGGTGGTCTGGCTGCTCTGGATCGCCGTCACTTTCTCCTTCTATGGGTTCTTCGTCTGGATTCCCTCGCTCCTCGTGACCAAGGGAATGACGATCACTGGCAGCTTTACCTATTCCCTCATCATCACCATCGCGCAGATCCCGGGCTACTACAGCGCCGCGTTCCTCAACGAAAGGCTCAGTCGGCGCGTCACGATCGCGCTCTATCTCCTAGGCGGAGCCGGCGCGGCGTTCCTCCTCTCCCAAGCGTCGAACGAAGGCGCCATCCTCCTCACGGGCTCACTCCTCTCGTTCTTCATGAATGGCTGCTACGCAGGCCTTTACGCCTACACACCGGAGGTCTACGGGACCAAACTGCGGGCAACCGGCATGGGCAGTGCCTCCGCGTTCGGACGGGTCGGCGGCATCACCGCACCGATCCTC
This sequence comes from Arthrobacter sp. efr-133-R2A-120, assembly GCF_030209835.1. Lineage (GTDB taxonomy): Bacteria > Actinomycetota > Actinomycetes > Actinomycetales > Micrococcaceae > Arthrobacter. The sequence goes on from NZ_JARVRF010000011.1 coordinate 254,304, forward strand.
ATCGGTGCCGCCTTCCCGGCGCTGGGCTTCGGGGGCGTGTTCACGATGATCATGGCCGTCCTGGGCGGCGCCGCGCTGGTCGTCCTCGTCTTCGGACTCTCGACGAGCGGACGCTCTCTTGAGGAGATCGAGGGCGGGTCAGCGGATGAACCGGGGGAAGAAGTGGGGCCCGACGGCGGCAGCCCGACCTCCGTCGCGGGCGTACCCCGGACCGTGCGCACCAGTGAAGGAGGTGGCCATGGCAGTTCGCTCTGACCCTGGACGCTCCCGCGCCGCAACGATCGTCCTTCGTCGGGCGCACATCCTCGACGTCGCGAGCGGGGAGCTCAGCCCGCCGCGGACCATTGTTTCCCGGGACGGCATCATCACCGAGATCTCGGACTCGACCCGCACGGTGGCGGATGCCGTCGAAATTGACGTGGCTGGCCAGACTGTCCTCCCGGGCCTCATCGACGCCCACGCCCACGTCACGCAGGCATCGGGGGACTTCAACGAGATCCTGTCCTGGTCGCCGCAGTACCACGCGGCCCGCACAGCCCGGGTCCTGCACGAGATGCTGCTGCGTGGCTTCACCCTTGTCCGGGACATGGGCGGGGCGGACACCGGACTGGCCCGCGCCGTCGACGAGCGGCTCGTGACCGGCCCCCGCCTCAAGGCGGGTGGCCCGATCTTCGCCCCGACCGGAGGGCACGTCCTCACGAAGGTCTGCGACGGCGAAGTCGAGCTTCGCCGGGCACTGCGGGCCGAGTTTCGCGATGGTGCCGACCACGCCAAGCTCACTCTCTCGGGCGGCGTCGTGTCGAAGATGCGCCTCGAGGCACTCGGCTTTTCTGACGCGGAGGTCCTCGCCGCCGTCGATGAGGCCCGTCTCGCCCACCGGTACATCGCCGCGCACGTGTATACGGCCGAGGCCGTGGCACGCGCGCTGCGTCTCGGCGTCCGCACGATCGAACACGGCAACCTGCTCGACGACGAGTGCATCCGGCTCTTCCTTGAGCGGGACGCCTTCTACGTCCCGACGCTCGCCACCTACTGGGCGATCCTCTCCGGGGTGACGGGCCACGGGCTCGACGCCGCCAAGAGGGCGGCAGTGGAGGACATCTTCGAGCGCGGGCTCGAATCGCTCGCCAAGGCCTCGGTCGCGGGGGTCCGAATCGGGTATGGGACGGATCTCCATGGTGAGGGTCTGCCGCTGCAGCTTGAGGAGTTCCGGTTACGCGCGAGGGTACAGGAACCGCTTGAGGTGCTTCGCTCGGCCACCATCGTCGGTGCCGAGATCGTCGGGGAGGCCGGCCGCGCCGGCGTCGTGGGCGAGGGAGGGTACGCCGACCTGATTGTGGTCGACGGAGATCCCCTCTCAGACATCGGCGTCCTTGCCGACGGGCGCTCGCTTCGGCTCGCACTTGTTGACGGCGACCCTGTGCGCCCGGAGTAATCTATCGGCAGTGCCTGTATCGGGACTCCCGCCGCGACGTCCTGGGCGAATGAATCTGATTGGACCATTGTGGGACCAAGAACCGTAAGCAAAGTCGCGATCTTGCGTCTTGTTTGGGCCCTAGCCAACCTCCCATCGTGAGTGGTGGGATCCCTCCCGGCGAGGCCGACAACAGCCGGATGCTGAAGTACCGTTTCCGGGCCGGCCGCGAACTGGCTTGTGCTCGACCATCCCCGGGCGTCCGGCAGAATCCCGACCGGAAGCGATGCGGTCCGCCGCTTCTTGGGCAAAGATGGACGGTTAGCTGAGTCAGCGATCCGTTACAGCAAACTGGCTATGTTTCCGGTCCAGCTTGGCCTTGTTGTTGCTTATCGTGGGGACCGAATCCCCGAACGTGTATGCCGCCGACGAGGATCCACCAGTAGGAGTCATCCGCCTCCAGACGTCGGATGAGGGTCTGTCGCCCCAAGTCCTCGGCGGGATTGGGGAGGCCAACCAGGCTGGATCGCAACCTCCCGTACCGCCGGACGACCGGCTGCAACCACTTCAAAACAAGCAACAGGACTCCTTCGGGACAGGACATGCTTGGGAGGGGCTTCCGGAATCATGAGTATGAGGCCCCCGGAGCGGCTAATTCTCCCGACGGCCGTCCACGAGGCGCGGCACGCCGAGGGGGTTCTCCTCGCGCAGGGCCTCGGGCAGCAGATGCTGCGGGAAGCCCTGGTAAGCGACGGGCCGCAGGAAACGTTCGATCGCGGCCGTGCCCACTGAGGTGCTGCCGGCCGCCGTCGTCGCCGGGTAGGGGCCGCCGTGCTGCTGGGCATACGTGACCGAGACGCCAGTAGACCACTGGTTCCAGAGCACTCGCCCGGCCTTGCGTGCGAGGATCTCCACGAGCCCGTCCACCCGGCAGGAATCCGTTCCGTGGATTGTCGCGGTCAGTTGGCCCTCGAAGGTTTCAGCGATCAGCGGAAGCTGGGACTCGTCGTCGTACGCCACGACCACAGCAGTGGGGCCGAAGCACTCGGCCTGGAGCGCGTGCGGTTCGGCAAGCATGTCCGTGGCTGTGGTCAGCAGGAGGGTGGGGCTCGGCGGGTCCGCCAGGGGATCGGTGCCCTGGGCCAGGACGTTCAGCCGGGGGTTGGACTGCAAGCCCTGCAGCCCTTCGACGTAGCCGGACTGGATCCGATCGTTGAGGAGAGGCATGGCCGGAGGTAGGACGGCGTCGCGCAATGCATCCATCAGGCCGGAATCCGCCGGGACGAAGAGCGTGCCGGGCTTGGTGCAGAACTGTCCCGCCCCAAGCGTGAAGGAACCGACGAAGGCCTCGGCAATCTCCGGGCCGCGCTTTGCGGCCGCAGCCTCGGTGACGAAGACGGGGTTGTTGCTGCCCAGTTCGCCGAAGAAGGGGATGGGTTCCGGACGTGAGCTCGCGATGTCGAAGAGTGCGCGTCCACCCGGAATGGAACCTGTGAAGGCACCGGCCTTAATCCGGGGATCGCGCAGGGCGGCGCCTCCGGCGGCGGTTCCGGTGATGAGCGCGAAAGTGCCCTCGGGAGCGCCGGCCGCGGCAAGGGCCGAGGCGACAACCTTGGCGGTGAGCAAGGAAAGCCCGGGATGGCCGGAGTGGGCCTTGAGCAGCACGGGGCTTCCGGCAGCAAGCGCCGAGGCAGTGTCTCCACCGGCCACCGAGAACGCGAAGGGGAAGTTGCTTGCCGCGAACACGACCACCGGCCCCGACGGCGCCAGTACACGGCGAATATCCGGCCGTGGAGCGCCCATAGGCCATTCGGCGTCGGCGTGGTCGATCCGGGCGTCAAGGTAACCGCCGTCGCGCAGCAGCTCCCCGAAAAGGCGCAGTTGGAAAGTGGTGCGCTTGAGCTCACCGCGGAGGCGGACCTCGGCCAGGCGGGTCTCGCGCTGTGCCACGGGGACCAACTGGCCGGCGGCGGCGTCGAGGGCGTCGGCGACGGCGTCGAGCAGCTTCGCGCGTTCGGCAGGCCGCAAGGCGGCGAGGGGCGCCGCGGCGGACTGGGCAGCAGCCAGGAGGGATTCCAGCTCGGCGTCAGTAGTGGGCGTTACGGCGCCGGCGTTGGATTGCTTGCCGGGCGTGTTTTGGGCGACGGTGGTCATGCTCGGTCTCCTTTCGGGAGGGGTTGGACTGAAGAGTCAGTGGTCGTCAGCGTCCAGGGCGGCGAGTTCGCCGATGCCCACGGGCGCCGCGAGGGGCCGTTTGGCGATGCCGGAGAGGGACTCGGCGGTTGGCGAAACGCCCGGGCCTGCGCCAAGGCAGGCCGAGGCGAAGCCGCACACGCGGCTTTGGCACCAGCCCATTCCGGCGCGGATGAAGGACTTGAGGGTCCTGGCATCGTGGGCGCCCAGGCTTTCCCGGGCTTCCATGATCTGGCCGGCGGTGACTTCTTCGCAGCGGCATACGGTGGTTTCCGGAGAAAGCCAGTCCTGCCAAGCAGCGGGTACCGGATGCGCCCCGTGCATTGCCTCTGCGAAACGGCGATGCCGCGCAGCGGTTTTCTCCGGCACAACTGCGCCGCCCGCTGCGGCCGTGCCCGCGGCGGTGCCCTCAAGGACGGCTAATGTTGCCCCGCCGACGCCGGTGACCTCACCGGCCAGATACAGGCCCGGGACGCTGGACTCCTGCCGCTCATCGACGACTCCGACCAGCGAGCCGTCGGCGTCGATCCGGGTTTCAATGCCGAAAGACAGGGGCAGCTCCATCTGGGGCGTGAAGCCCCAGCCGAAGCCCACCACGTCCACGTCTTCGTATATGCGTTCCGTGCCGGGCCTGGCGCTGCCCTCAACATCGACCTTGGCCGTACGCACGCCGGACACGCGATCCATACCGAGGATCCGGGATCCGAGGACTTCGGTGACGATGCTGCGTGTGCGGTACGGAATCCGGTGCCGGGCGAAGACTGCCGCGTATTGCGCGCCCTCGAGTGCCTTTTCCGGCACTCCTGCGGCAGCTCGCAGATGCGGCAGCCAGGCGGTGGGGGAGGAGGACTCGAGCACGGCGAGGACCTTGCCGCCAGCCTCGGCGATATTCGCAGCGACCGGGAGCAGGAAAGGGCCGGTCCCTGCGATCACGAAGCGCTTCCCGGGCAGAATTCCGTTGGCCTTGATGAAGGCCTGGATGCCGCCGGCGGCCATCACGCCGGGGAGATCCCAGCCGGGAACCGGAAGCTGGCGGTCGTACCCGCCGGGGCAGAGGACAAGGCGGCGCGCGACGATGGCTTGGGCACCGACGCCCGCCCCTGAAGCAGCCACCGCGACGGTGGGCGTCGTGCGCAAGGTGAAGCCGGCGTCGTCCGCTTGAGTTGGCTGGTTTTGCTGTGCCATCCAGACCTGGAGGCCGGGAAGGTAGGTGATCAGCCCTTGGTGGCGGGCGGCGTCGAACCTCGCGCGGAGGTCAAGGTAGCTCTTCCACCCGTGGTGTCCACGGCCATCGGGCTCCGGAACCACGGTTTCGGGCCGGTGCCGCCAGAACTGGCCGCCCGGCTGGGCGCCCGCGTCCACGAGCACGACGGCGGCTCCGGTTTCGGCGGCCGAAACGGCCGCGGCAAGCCCGGCTGGGCCCGCGCCTAAGACCGCGACATCTGTGCTGACGATGGGTTTCATGCTCGGCCTCCGGGTTCTTCCGAGGGAACCTCCGGGCATGAGCCTTCAATTTCCATGCCCTCGCGAACCTCAACGAGGCACGCGCGCTGGTTGGCGGCGCCGTCGACCGTCAACAGGCAGTCGAAACACACGCCGATGCCGCAGAACAGCCCCCGCGGCCTCTCCCCTTTGCGTGTGGCGCGCCAGGCCGTGATGCTTTGGGCGGTCAAAGCGGCGCCGACACTCTGGCCCGGAGCTACTTCGAGTGGGCGCCCATCAAAGCTCACGCGGACGACGGCGGCGCTTGGGGTCGCCTCTGCCGTGCCTCGTGTCGGGGTACTCATGCGCTGGCCTCCTCGCGGGGTTCCGCGGACTGGTGTTCTGCGGACTGGGGTGAAGCGGGGTGATGTGAACTGGAGTGACGCGCCGGCTCGCCGGTAGAGAGTTCGCCGAAGCGGGCCGGAGCGAAGGGTGAAAGGTCGAGGTCCGGGGCTTGGCCAACCAGTGCCTGGGCCAGGAGCTTGCCGGTGCCTGCGGACAGGCCGATTCCGGCGCCTTCGTGGCCAGCAGCATGCCAAAGCCCAGGGGCGCGCTCGTCGTGCCCGATCACGGGCAGGTGGTCTGGGCAGTACGGGCGGAAGCCGTGATAGTGCCGGATAGCTTTGACATGCTCCAAGAAGGGGAACAGCGCGGTAGCGTTGCGGGCCAGCAGGCTCAATGCGTTGGTGCTCACGGTGCGGTCGAAGCCCACCCGCTCACGCGTTGAGCCAATCAGAATGGTGCCGCTGGGAGTGCCCTCAACCACGGGCGAGGCCTGCAGGCCGCCGTCGGAGCTGCCTACATTGTCGATGTACTCCGCGGCGTAGACCTTGTGGTGGACCATGGGCGGGAGCGGCTCAGTGACCACGACGAAGCCGCGACGGGGGAGCACCGGCACGCTGACACCGGCTAACGCGGCGAGCTCGCCCGCCCAGGTGCCCGTACAGTTCACCACTGCGTCTGCGGAGAAGTCTCCGCGAGGAGTCTTGACGCCGGTGACGCGGTTGCTGCTACGCAGGAAGCCGGTCACGGGAGTGTCCGCCAGGAATCGTGCTCCGGCCTCGGTTGCAAGCCGGACAAGGTGGGCCGCGACGAGCATTGGCTGGACTTGGCAGTCCTCGGAATAGCTTGCGCCGCCCAGGGCCTCGTGGGAAATATGCGGTTCGGCTTCCCGCAACGCATCTTGGTCCAACTCCTCAACCGCTACGCCGTAACCGGTCTGCACGGCCATGACGCGGTTCAAAGAAGCGAGGCTGCTCTCGCGCGAGGCCACGATGATTCCGCCCTTGGATTCAAACTCCCAGAGCCTCTTGTGATCGCCAAGGTCTCCGTGCCAGACTCCCAGGGAGTAGCGCGTGAGCTCGAGTTCGGGACCGAGTTCCTTGTCCGAGACGAGGATGTTCCCCTCGCACGCGGATGATGTGCCGCTGGCAGGCAGGCCCTTGTCGATGACCGTGACCGAGAGGCCCTGCCGCGCGGCGAAGTAGGCGGTGGCCGCCCCGATGACCCCGGCACCGATGACGAGGACGTCGCTGCCTTGGTTCATGTCTGTTGCTCCTCGGGTGGTGCCTCGTTCTCGCCGGTGGCCCAGAGGCCCCGGGCGTGGCCGATGTGGCGGCGCATGAATTCCTGTGCGGCGGCCCCTTCGCCGGCTTCGATGAGGTCAAGCAGTTCATGGTGTTCCTGGGCCGAGTCGGCCAGGCGGTTGCTCTCGCTCAAAGTCTTGAGTCCGTACATGCGGGTTCGCGTGCGCAAGCTGGTGGCGAGTTCAACGAGCTGGTTGTTGCCGGAATAACGCAGCAACTCGGCGTGGAAATCTCGGTCGGCGGCGAGGTAACCGGCCAGGTCTCCCTCGCGCGCCGACTCGACGATGTTCTCAGCCAGTGAGCGCAGTACGGCTATGCCAGACGGCGGGACCGTTCCGGCGACGTCCGCCATGACCGGCGGCTCAATCATCAATCGGATCTGGGTGATTTCGTCGAGTTCACGATCGCTCATGCTGGTGACGCGGAAGCCCTTGTTCTTTACTGTTTCGACCAGGCCTTCGCGCGTGAGGTCCATCATCGCCTCGCGCACTGGAGTGGCCGAGACGCCGAAGGCCGCGCCGAGAGCCGGCGCCGAATACATGGTGCCTTCCTCGAGGGTGCCGGCGATGATTGCCGCGCGAAGCGATTCGGTGACGGACTCGCGGAGGCTTCGCTGGCGGCCCAGGGGCGCGATGGGAAGCTTGTTGTTGGCTGGCACGGTGGGCACTCCTTGTGCAGGTGTCATGGTCTAGTGCCTCCTTCATACACCAAGGCCGCCGTCACGAGATCCTCCCATGCCATGCCCACGCCCGCATACAGGCAGGGCCGGCCTGGAGTCCGCTCGAACTCGCCTTTGACCAGCTCCCGCAGGTTGGCCGGACGGATCGTCTTCCATTCCTCGACGCTTCGGGCCGGAATAAGGTCTCCGGCTTCTCGCCACGCCGAGGCCCGCCCCTCCACCACGACGTCGCTGCGCAGCACGAGGGATGTATCCACCTCACGTGCGTCCAGCCCGTGCTGGCCCACCGCGGCGACGACGGTACCTGGAGCCACCAGACCGCCGTCGAACACCGGAGTAAGCGACGATGTCGTGCAAAGCACCACATCGGCACCGGATACCCCTGCCGCGCTCGCCGGACGGACCTCGATTCCCTCGGACGCAAGCTTCTCGACGAGAACCTTCACGCGCTCGGGGCGCTGGCCGACGACGGCGAAGCTCGCCTCCGGGAACACGGCGCTCGCCGCCCGGAGGTGATTGAGTGCCTGGATCCCCGCGCCGAAAACGAGCACGCGCGGCTTCTCCGGGGCGCCCCCGGGGGCCGTGGCGAGAATATGCTTCGCGGCGAGGAGGGTGGTGGCAGGGGTGCGGATGGCTGTTAGCTCGTTGCCATCCATCACGGCGATGGGAGCCAGGGTGTCCGAGTCAATCAGCATGTAGATGCCTTGGATCTTCTCAAGCCCCCGCGCCGGGTTTCCAGGGGCAACAGTGAGGGCCTTGACCCCGCTGTAGTGTTGGCCCATTGCGGGCATGAGCAGGAACTCCCCGCCCGGAGCGGGACTGAAGATCCTGGGGCTGTCCTCCTCCGGGTCCACGCCATTCAGGAGCGCCCGCTCGAGGGCGGCGATCGCCGTCGTCCACGGTGCCGCCTCCCGCACCGCCGCAGCGTCAAAGTAAGGGAGGGTCACAGCAGGAACCCTTCCGGGAAGGGATCGGTGGGATCGAGGAAGTACTGGGCCGTTCCGGTCAGCCAAGCCCGTCCAGTCACGGTGGGGACCACCGCGGAGCGCCCTGCTACCTGGGTCTCTTCCACCAGCCGACCGATGAAGCGCGAACCAATATAGGACTCGTTGATGAAGTCTGTGTCCAAGGCGAGTTCGCCGCGCGCGTGCAGCTGCGCCATCCGCGCGCTGGTGCCGGTGCCGCAAGGGGAGCGGTCGAACCAGCCGGGGTAGATGGCCATGGCATGACGGGAATGCTCAGCCGTGGAACCGGGGGCCTTGAGGTAGACGTGGTGGCAACCGCGGATGTCCTCGCGCTCAGGGTGGACAGGCTCGTCGTGGGCATTGATGGCGTCCATGATGGCGAGACCGGCCTTGAGGAGATTGTCTTTTCGGGCGCGCTCGAAAGGCAATCCGAGGCTGTCCAGGTCCACGATCGCGTAGAAGTTGCCGCCAAAAGCCAGATCGTAAGCAATGGTGCCGTAGCCAGGGACGTCAACCGCCGCATCGAGGCGGTCCACGAAGGAAGGCACGTTGCGGATGGTCACGGACTCGGCATGCCCGTCCTTCACCGCCACCTCGGCGACCACCAGGCCGGCCGGGGTGTCGAGCCGGACGGTGGTGACCGGCTCGACTACCTCGACCATTCCAGTTTCCACCAGCACTGTTGCGACGCCGATGGTGCCGTGGCCGCACATTGGCAGGAGCCCGGAGACCTCGATGAAAAGGACGCCGAAGTCCGCATCCGCTCGCGTCGGAGGCTGAAGGATTGCCCCGCTCATGGACGCGTGGCCTCGCGGCTCGGTCATGAGGAGGGTGCGGATCCAATCGCTGTTCTCCATGAACCACAGCCGGCGCTCGGCCATCGTGGCGCCGGGAATCGTACCGATGCCACCCGTAATGACGCGCGTGGGCATGCCCTCGGTGTGTGAGTCCACGGCGTGGAATATGCGGTTGGTTCTCATCGAGTGCTCCTTCTGGTTGGTCTAGGTTCCCGTGGCTGCTTCGCCGGGCAACGGCCCCTGTGCGTCTCCTGCCAAACGCTCGCTCACGTTTGGCAGGTTTTGCGGGGACGCTCGCTCACGTTTGTTGCTTATTTGTAGCCCTTGGCGAGGGCTGCTTCGGTGTCGCGGATGACGGCGTCGCGCACTGCGGGGGCGAGCGGTCCCCGGGGTGGGCGGCAGACGCCTCCGCGGAGTCCAACGATATCCATGGACAGTTTGATGGACTGGACGAACTCTGTCTTGCTGTCCCAACGCAGCAGGGAATGCAGGTCGCGATAGATCTCGCGGGCGCGACCCAGGTCGGACAGGTCGCCTGAGGTTGAGAGCCGGTACAGCTCCAATGTGGATTCCGGAATCGCGTTGGGGTAGCCCGCCACCCAGCCGACCGCACCGGCCAGGCCCATCTCGACGACGGTGTCGTCGGTGCCGATGAGAAGGTCCACTTCTGGGGCGAGTTCCTTGATTTCGTAGGCGCGGCGCACGTCACCGGTGAATTCCTTGACGCCGACAATGAGGCCTTCGCCGTGGAGACGGGCAATGAGCTGCGGAGTCAGGTCCACTTTGGTGTCTATGGGGTTGTTGTAGGCCACAATCGGCAGCCCGACGGCGGCGGCGCGGCGGTAGTGGTCCACCACCTCGTCGTCGTTGGCGCGGTAGGCATTCGGAGGCAGCAACATGAGCGCCTTGGCGCCGGCTTCGGCGGCCTGCTCGGCCCACCTCTGCGTCTGCAGCCCGCCGTATGCGCCGATGCCGGACATCACGGTGAAGCCCTCGGGTGCGGCCTCGACCGCAGTCGTGATGACGCGGGCACGCTCTTCGTCGCTCAGCGTTTGGTACTCGCCCAATGATCCGTTGGGGGCTACGCCGTCGCAGCCTGCGTTGGCCAGGAAGCGGACATGCTCAGCGTAGGCGTCGTAGTCGATGCCGAGATCGTCCTTGAACGGCAGTGCCGTTGCGACGAGTACGCCGTGCCAGGGCTTGCGGGTTTCAGTCATGGTTGGTCCTTTCGGTGGGGCACACGCGGCGCCGTCATTGTGCTGCCGTGAGATACCTCACAGCCTAATCTACCATGTGACATTGCACAGGTGGTCCAAATGGGTGCCGGGCCTAAACCCGGCACCCGGGTTTGCTGAGTTGCGTCAGCTGGAAGGAGCTAGCTCGCGGGAACGACGTATTGCTTCTCGGCGACCTTTCCGAGGCCTTCGGACAGGCCGGCGTCGGTCAGTAGCTTGGTGATGGTGCCGTCCGCGCGCTGTGCGGTGATGCCGGCGTTGAGTGCGTCCTGCAGGCTCTTGTTGCCCTTGGTCATGGGGAATGCAGCCTCGGGTGCGTGGGCGATTGCCCCGACGCGTGTGTCCGGCTTCTCGTTCGCGAGGGCGACCTTGACGCCGGCGGCGCCCTTGAACTGAAGCACCTGCACGCCGTAAGCGTCAACGTCGGCGTCCAGGCGGCCGGCGTCGAAATCCGCCTTGAGTTCGACGCTGCTGGGGTAGGTGACAAGCTTGTCGCCCAGGATCTTCTTGAGGTCCTCGACCCAGAGGTATCCGTCGATCGTGCCGACCTTGTTCATCTTCTCTAGGTCCGAGACGGTCGTGGCTCCCGACTTGGAAACGATGCCCATGCCGTCGAGGTAGGTGGATGCGGAGAAGTCGACGGCCTTGAGGCGTTTCTCGGTTGCGTCGATGGTGCCCACTGCGAGGTCGATATTGCCGCCGGAAATGGATTGCACGGCATCTGCGTAAGTGGCCTGCTGGTAGGCGGGTTCAAGGCACTCGTCCTTGGCTATCTTGCTGACAATCGCGATGTCGATGCCATTGGGCTTGCCGCTGTTGTAGCTGCTGAACGGCGGGATGTCGATGACACCGACCGTCAGCTTCCCCGGTGCGACGGTCTGGATGCCCTGGTGCTTTGGCGTGCACGAAGCCGTGCTTGCGCCCGAGGAACCGCCGCAGGCGGTTAGGCCGAGGCTGAGGGCGATCGCGCTGGCAGTCAGGATGCCGGCGCCTTTGAGGCGGTGGGTATTCATGAGTCCTCCTGTTGGTGTTGGGGGTGCTGCAGGATGTCGGTGGAGCGTTAGTTGCGGGGGATTATCACGCGTGGCGGGCCATGCGCTTCTCAAAGAAGACGGTGATCCACGTGGCCGGCATGGAGATGGCGGCGTAGCAGAGGCCCGCGAGGGTAAAGATCTGGAGGTAGTTGAAGTCTTGGCTGCCGATGTTGTACGCGGACTTCATGAGTTCCGGGACCGCGATCGCGTACGCCAGAGACGTACCTTGGAACATCTGGATCGCGACGCCCATCAGCCCGGGGATTGCCGAGCGCATCCCTTGCGGCATGATGACCCGGAAGAAAGTGTCACGCTGCGACAATCCAAGGGCGTTGGAAGCCTCAAGCTGTCCACGGGCCACCGACTGGAGGCCTGCCCGCATGATCTCGCTTGAGTACGCCGCCGAGTTCCATGTCAGGGCGAGGCAAGCTGCAGTGATGCTTTCGAACGCGATCCCGAATTTCGGCAAGCCGTAGTAGAAGAGGTAGAGGATCACCAGGGCCGGCGCGCCTCGGCCGATTTCGACGACGGCGAGTCCCAAGGTTCGGACGGCGAGGTTCTTGGCGGTCACCATAAGGCTGAGTGCCAGTCCCAATGGATAGCCGAAGAAGATCGAGATGCCGGCGATCAGGAGACTGGCGCCGAGGCCCGACATCATTTGCGGGAGGTAGCCCGCCCATTCCGTTAGCCAGGTCATGCGTAGACGGCCTTCCTCATGCGGGAATCGAGTCGGCGGGACAAGTAGGCGACCGGCAGGCTCAGCACGATATAGAGAATGCCCACGATGATGTAGGGCAGGATCCCTTCCACGCTGGGGTGCTGCCGGGCGAAGGCCTGGGACTGAAAGACCATTTCAGTGACGATGATCGTCGAGGCGATCGAGGAGTCCTTCAGCAGGCCCGTCAGGTAAGTCGCGATCGAGGGGGATACGATTCGGAAGGCCTGGGGGACCATCACGCGGTAGAAGGTGGTCCCGCGGGTCAAGCCGAGGGCATTCGCTGCCTCGCCCTGGCCGCGTGGCACGCCCTGTAACCCGCCTCGGTAGATCTCGGCAAGGTAGGCAATGGAGACGACGCCGAGGCCAACCACCGCTGCGGCCACCGGGTTGAACTTGAAAGTGCCGATCTGGATGCCGAACTTGAGCAGGAACAGCCACACGATGATCGGCACGCCGCGGACGAGGTCCACGAAGAGCCGCGTCGCCAGGCGAACCAGAATGTTCGACGACGACAAGCCCACCGCGAGTGGAACGGCGCCGACGATGCCAATCGCGAACGCAGACAGCGTCAGCATGATCGTCATGGGAAGCCCCTGAAGGACCGCGGAAAGTGCGTCTATGTCAGCGCTCCAGCACTGCGCGCAGGAAGCGTCGGGTGCGGGCCTCCTGCGGATCGCTCATGATGGCCCGGGGATCACCCTGCTCGATGATTTTGCAATCGGCCATGACCACGAGCGTGTCGGAGACGTCGCGGGCGAACTGCATCTCGTGGGTCACCACGATCATCGTCATGCCATCGGCGGCGAGCTCGCGCATGACGGCCAGGACTTCGAGCCCCACCTCCGGATCGAGCGCCGACGTCGGTTCATCGAAGAGCATGATGCCCGGATCCAAGGCCAGGGCGCGGGCAATGGCGATGCGCTGCTGCTGGCCGCCGGAGCATCGCCCCGGGTGCTGCGAGGCCTTCTCTTTGAGGCCCACGCGCTCAAGCAACTGCATCGAGCGCTCGTCGGCTTCTTCCTTGCTGCGTCCGAGGACCTTCTGCTGCGGGAAGCTGATGTTCTTCAGCGCGGACATGTGCGGGAAGAGATTGAATGACTGGAACACCATGCCCACCGTGCGCCGAAGTGCCGCGAGATCCCGGCTGCTGACGTCCTTGCCCGGCTCGATGGTGTGCTGGGCCACCTGAATGGTGCCGGAATCGGGCCGCTCCAGGAGGTTGATACACCGCAAGAAGGTGCTCTTGCCTGCGCCAGAAGGGCCGATAAGGGCAGTGACAGTCCCCGGCTGGACGTGCAGGGAAACATCATCAAGGACGACGTGGTCGCCATAGTGCTTCGAAATGTTGTCTAGCTTGATGCCGAAACGGGGAGCGATCCTGCCGTCCGCAATTTCTGAAAGGGGCATAGTGATCTTCCATGTGGTGAGCAAGTGAAACATCGACGATGTGGTCCATGTCACGTGATATGTGCAATGGTACATGACACTGCGGAATAAAAGGAAGGGCTGTTTTTGGCGCCTTCGACGGATTCTCCGGAGACCCGTCTGGCCCGAACCCGCCGCCACGCGGGAGTCCGCGCAGGACCACATCAACACGCAAGTCAGCAGAGGATGACGCCGCGCCCTCCCGGGGCAATGACGCCGATGACTGCGACCCGTACCTCAGGCACCTGTTTCTCGAAGAAATCAAGGACGACGCCGGCGTGCGAAGGAATTCTGTGGTCTGGAACGAGCTCCGGGCCTGCTCCGAACCTGAATTGGCGGAACCACTGTCCAGGACAACAGCGGAATGGAACCGCGCAATCGCCCAGGCCATCGCGGCCGCCGCGGAAGGCGCCGCCATTAGCAGCAGTTATCGTATCCGCATGTCCGCGGCTCGGACATACGCCGGGATCGTTCGAATCTTCACGCTGGTGGAGGGGGTCACGAATATCGACGAACGCGACGCATGCGACCTGTCGATCTGGTCCACGTTCGCCACACGTTTACCCCACGGAGACGATGGAAAACGCTGATATGTCACGGACCGTATGTCGCACGGAAAGCGGCTGGATTCCGCGGATTTTCAAGCCAACACTAGCCGCTGACAACCAACAAAATGTGCCGTCCCCTGGGAAGAGGTCAGGAGTTCGAATCTCTTTAGTTCCACAGTGAAGGCCCCCCGACCTGCGGAAACGCTGGGTTGGAGGGCCTTCGTCTTGCTTTTTTGGGGCTAGCCCGAGGTTCGAGACTAAAACCGACGGCAGTCGCCTTTGAACGTTGCTTTGGCGACGCTGATCGGCTTAGCCTCGGCCCTTGTTCCCGTTGCCGCCTTGTTGGTGTGAATCGGACCGTGGCCGCTGGAGCGTGAAGGATTCGAAGGATGCGAGCTGTCCTTGGGGACCGGTTACGTTGTAGTACGTGACCTCCATCTTCGTTGTCCCTCCGGGTTCGGTGCCGGGGTCGACGCTGAAGGCCGCGAAACCATAGGAGTTCGCGGCATCGCGCTTTGCCGACCACGGAGCGTCTTCCTGGACGTAGACCGGTGGCCGCTTATTTGTTGTGGGGTCGGGTACGCCAACGCTCGTGATGACACGGCATGAGGGAGGGTTGTAGAACAACTGGTTCGATGGCACGGACGTTCCGCCCCCGCCCAGGACCATGTGCACCGTCCCTTTGGTGGTATCGATGACGTCGGTGTGCGTGTCCGCCGGAATCGGAGTCAGCGTTGCGTTGGCTTGTTGGCCGTGGATCGGGTGGGAGCGTTCGTAGTGGTGCTCGTGCCCGCAGACAACCAGATCCACGCCGTACTTGTCGAACAGCGGCACCCATTCCTGCCGGATGCCCAGGTCGGCTCCGTTGAAGGATCCTGCCGTGCTGATGACAACCTGGTGCATGCAGACGACCACCCAGTCGATGTCCCTATCCGACCTTGCCGCGCTGAGTTCATTTTCGAGCCAGGTTTTCTGGGCGCCCTTCGAGTAGCCCCTGACGTAGCTGTTGCCGCCGTCCTGGTAGCAGACATCGTCGTTGGCGAGGCTGATGACCCGTACTGAACCTGCGGTGAAGGAGTACCAGAGGCCGCGGGTGAGGTCGGTCTGCCCCGGCTGCGGCGGGACGGAGAAGTACGTCTGGTAGGCGGCATACCCGATCGGACCGTTGCCCAGTTCGTTCTCGTGGTTTCCTGCGGCGGGCATCCAAGGCCGGTGACGGGCGCTGCGTGAGTTGTTGTCCCAGAAGTCGGTCCAGGTCCGCACCCGGTTCTCCGAGATATTGGCGTAGCAGAGATCGCCATTGAACAGGTGGAACAGAGGCTGGACGCGTTCGACGCCGGCCGGCATGTCACCGGCAGCAGGGGAACCGAGGTTGTCGTTGACCCATTGCTGCGTTCCTGACCCGGAGCTGGACTTCTTTCCGAGCGTGGGGGTGCCTTGATCGCCGAAGCTTGTGAAGGTGAATTCTCCGCGTCCGCGCGGACCCGTACGGAAAGAACCAAACTCTGGCTGCGCGCCGTCGTGAATGGCTGCATACACATAGTCATGGGATGGATCGAGCTCGGTGAGTTTCGCGTGATAGGCATATACCTTCTGGCCGGATTTGGCGTCGACGTAGCTGGTTTCTACCGCGTCCTGGCTCCGTCCGTAACTTCCGTCGGTTTCGCCGAGCATCGCCCGGGCCTGCTTTACGGGCTGCAAGGTGTGCCACGACACCACAACTTCGCTGGATGCATCGGTACCGAACTGCAGATGCAGTCCGTTCACCACCGGGGTGGTCAGCGGGTCGCCGACGGCAGAGGGCAACATCGCCTTGTTGTCAGCAGCTGACGCCGGGGTTGCGCCTGCCAAAACGGCGACGGCGCTGGCGGCTCCGGCAGCCGTGAAGAAGCCGCGGCGCGAGAGTCCAGTTCTAAAGAGTTCCTTGTCATCAGTCATGGATTCAGCTTGGTGCGGCGCCGAGGCGAGACAGTGAAAACTGTCCAAGCGGCGAGTCACCGACAAATTAATTCTTGGTTACCCCGTTCACCCACCGGCGGTCAAGACACAGGACGGGCGCCGCCGCGAGATCAGTGAGGGCCTGGATTTCGTGATGAGGCATGACGCGGAGCTGCTCAAGCGCCTTGAGGATGCATGAGTTCGTACCTCGAGATCGAGGATGCCCTGCAGGTGATAGAGCGGTACGGTTTCCACATCCGTGACGTCGAGCTGCTCGCCTCGACTTTGGCGCGCCCGGCAACGACGGTCATGGGCACTGACGCCTATCCTCACTTGCCATGAATGCGGCAGCGCTGCTGCTCGAGTCCGTGGCGAGGTTTCATTCGCTCATCGACGGCAACAAACGCACCGCCTGGACGCTCATGGTCCTGCTGTTGTGGATCAATGGCTACCGGCACGACTTCAACCCCGACGAGGGTTTCGACCTGGTATTGGGCGTGGCCGCCGGCGACATCGATTGCAGCGCAACGCCGTTCTGATCGAGAAACATCTGATTCGACGGTAGATGCTGCGAAGCCGTTTCCGAGACTACGCGTCCGACATCATCTTTTGACCAGGCGTGGCTGGCCCTTCGGGTCCTAGGATCAGCTGGCCCCCTTCCATGGGGACGGGGCTGTTGTGCCGTGGCTATAGTCGAAGGATGAAGCAGCGAGTATTGGGCAAGACGGGGCGGTCCGTCTCCGTTGTGGGGCTGGGCACATGGCAGCTCGGTGCCGACTGGGGCAACGTGGATCCGAAGGAAGCCAACGCCATCCTGGAAGCCGCAGTGGATTCGGGGGTGACCTTCTTCGATACCGCCGACGTCTACGGCGACGGGCGGAGCGAGCAAACCATCGGGAAGTACCTCGCAGCGAACCCCGGACTGGACATAACCGTCGCTACCAAAATCGGGCGGCGCCTGGAACAGATACCGGAGAACTACACACTGGCCAACTTCCGGCAGTGGGTTGACCGTTCCCGGCGGAACCTCCGGACGGAGTGCCTGGACCTGGTGCAGCTGCACTGCCCGCCGACCCCGGTTTATAGCCGCCCGGAAGTCTACGATGCGCTGGAGACGCTCGTCGGTGAAGGCGCAATCAAGGACTACGGCGTCAGCGTTGAGCGGACCGATGAAGCACTCGAAGCCATCAAACACGGCACGGTCACCGTCCAGATCATTCTGAACGCGTTCAGACACAAACCCTTGGACGAGGTCCTGCCGGCGGCGAAGAATGCCGGAGTCGGCATCATCGCCAGGGTCCCTCTGGCCTCCGGCCTGCTCTCGGGCAAGTATTCCAAGGACACAGTCTTTGCCGAAAATGACCACCGGAAATACAACCGGAACGGCGCAGTATTCGACGTCGGAGAGACCTTCTCCGGAGTTGACTTTGAACAAGGCCTCAAAGCGGTGGAAGAATTCAAAAAGCTTGTCCCCACCGGAGCAACGACAGCCCAAGCGGCCATCGCCTGGATCGCGGCACAAGGCGGGGTCAGCACCGTCATACCAGGTGCCCGAAGCCCCGAACAAGCCCGCTCCAACGCTGCCTCCATCCAAATACTGGACCACCTGGGCCCCGACTTCGAGAACAGCGTGAGGGAAATCTACGACGCGTACTTCCGCGAGATGATCCATTCACGCTGGTAGCCCCGGAAAGCCATGTCCTTTCGGTCCACCCCGAAGGGCCACCCCCGAAGGGCCGTGACCGTCGACGCCGGTTCTCAACCGATCGCTATCCCTGCCGCATTCGGCCGGCTATTCGTTCAACCGCTACTCCGCATGTACTGGCAGTTAGGGACGGCGATAGGGTTGGTGCATGAGCGCACCGGATACTACACACGACTGGCGGCCCCTGTGGGCACGGCTCAACGAGGGCGAGGAAACATTTCCCGTCGGCGTCCTGATGACCGCGCCGCCGGGCGAGGTCAACAGCGCGCCACCGCTCGAGTCCGAGTACGGCGTGTTCGAGGCACCCTTGGAGGATTACGACGTCGTGGAGCTGACCCGCTTCGACCGCCCCTTGGCGCGGGGCCGGGTGGTGTTCGGCGATGGTTTCGCTGTGGTGGGCCCGGTGCGCCCAGTGGACGGCGACGCGGTGGCGCTCGATCACGAGGCCGTGGTTCTGGCCCGCCTGGCGGAGGAAGCCTTCGTCGAAGGCGCGGATGTCGTCTATGCGCCTGTCGACGCCGGGGCGGCGGAACGGTACGAGGCCCTCGGCTGGACTCGGGCGGGCGAACTGGCCCCCTAGGAGCAATGCCGCTTGCTCAGAGCTCGCTTGTGCCAAATTTTCGGCATGGCGCGTAGCGGCTGAATTGACTGCAGTGGCGCAAAAATGAGGGTGCCACAATGTGCACACACCCGGGGTTGCACTGGGCTGTACTGGGCATATTTTCTGTAGTTTCGTGTGTTTTCAGCGGTCGGAAGACGGAGCCGTCCGAAGAGATGACGGATCCGTCTTCCGCTGGTGGTAAAGCGGTCCAGGAATGCCTGCACCGGTCGCAGCGCTAGTGCCCGGCGAGTCGTGGGTGCCTTGGTTCACGCTGTCCCGGGCCTGAGCATAGGGATCTGACATGCCAGCGGCGAACGCTTCCAGTGAGGTCTAGCAGCTGGAAGCGGTTAGGCATCGATCACCAAGTCGGTTCGTGCCGTGGAGCAGCAGGGCAGGAACTTGCCCGCATCGATTTCGCGTGCCCGGATCCCGCCCTGGTGGTTCATCTCGACCTCCCCGGAAAGCTTGACGACCTTGCAGGAGCCGCACATGCCTTCCTTGCAGTTGGCGCCGATCCTGACGCCCGCGCGCTGGGCCGCCCCGAGGATGTGTTCGGTGGGGTCGATCCGCACATTGATGCCAGTGCGCATGAAGGACAGGGTGAGGCTTCCCGTTCCCACCGTGTCGAAGCTCGAGGCATCCGGTGCGTCGACCTCCGGCGCCGTCCCGGAGCCGTCTTCGGGAGCTTCGGAACCGGGTCCGTCGGGGTCGGCGGTTTCCAGCGGCAGGCCCGTGGCCTGCAGGGTTCCATCGGCGTCGTAGCCTGGCTCGTAGAGCCCGAACGCGGTGGGCTGGCTTTCGTAGTAGTCCTCGGCGGAATCGGCGATTTCTTCGGCGATTTCCTCCGCAATGTCCACTGCAAACGCGAGCTCCGCCTGGTATTCAAGGAGCGTCTGGCGATCTCCCGAGAAGAATTCCATATAGATGGAGGTGTCGTCGACGCCGACCTTCTTGAGGAGCTCGGTCGCGGTGTTCAGGTAACCCTCGGGGCCGCAGGCATAGACCTGGCGGCCGTTGGCGTCGGGGGCCACCTCGTCGAGCATGACCGCCGTCAGCCTTCCGGTGAGCCCTTCCCATCCCTCGGGTTTGCTGCGGTCGCCCAGGGAGTAGAAGACCTTGACGCGCGAATCCACGGAGGCGATGTAGGCCAGCTCCTGGTGGAAGGCAAAGCCTCCGGCCTCCGCTCCGTGATAGAGCACCACAACATCGGCCTGTCCGGGCAGTGAGTGGATGGTCCGCACCATGGACATGATGGGGGTGATGCCTGCGCCGGCGGCCAGCAAGAGATACCGCGCCCGCCGGTCGGCATCCGGCAAGTGGAATGCGCCGACCGGTCCGAGCATCTCGAGCACAGTGCCGGGTTTGACGTTCTCGTGCACCCACGGTGAGACGAGTCCCGCGGGGTCGCGTTTGACGCTGATGCTGAAGGTCCAAGGCTGAGTGGGGGAACTGGACAGCGAGTAGCTGCGGTCCACCGGATCCTGGTCCTCGCCGTTCACCGGAAAAGCGATATTTACATACTGGCCCGCACGGAACGCCAGGGGCGCACCGTCGCAGCGGCGGAACACGAAGGTCATCAAGCCGCCCGCCTCGGGAACGGTCTCGACACATTCGGCCATGAACTCCTGTGGATGCCAGGGGCCCAGCGCACGGGCAGCACGGGCGGGTGCCTCGGTGCTGCCCATGACCCTGTTCCACGGCATCTCAAGACCGCGAATGCGCTGTGGTTCCTGGATGGCCGTCTCAGTGAGGAGTTCAATCATGCCAAGTGCTCCTGCACGCGCTGCACGTACCAGTTGATGAACGCCTCCACCTGGTACTCGCTCTTCATGTACGGGCCGGGCTCATAGGCCGGGCTGCCGGCACCCTGCTGGCACAACTCCACGAACGCCTTGTCCTGCAGGTTTGTCTGCTTCCAGGTGTAGGTGAGCTTCTCAAGGTCGTAGTCGACTCCTTCCTCGGCATCGTCGGCCACCAGCCAGGTGGTGCGTACCAGGGTCTGGTGTTCGTTGATGGGGAAGACGCCGAACGTGATGACGTGGTCGCTCTGGAAGTGGAACCAGCTGTTGGGCTGCAGGTGCATCGAGCAGCGACCAAGGCGGAAGTCCGGCAAGTCCCCGAGCAGCTTCTTGGAGAGCCTGCGCCCGTCGGCCGAGAACGATTCGCCCTCTCCGTCGAGCGATTCACGTGAGATACGGATTCCCGCGATGCGCGTGTCGAGCTCCTCGACCACCTCGTAGGGAAGGCCATAGCGGCGGCAACGCTCCTCGAGCGAAGACTGGGCTTCCTTGTTGCGGTCCCATACTTCTTCGAGATGGGCCGGGATCAGGCCCTCCGTCAGGCCCCAGGTGGGAAAGAGGGAACAGGCAAGCTCGGGGTGTCCGTCGCAGTGGTAGCACTCACGGTTGTTCTCCATGACGAGCTTCCAGTTGCCCTCCTCGATGATGTTCTGCTGGTAGGCGACTTTCGTCTTCGACAGATCGTGGGGCGCGAGGTATGGCTCGAAGATCTTCGAGGTTTCGTCGAAGTCGGATGGCGGTTCGTCGGCAATGCAGACGAAGATGAGTCCGGCGACCATGCGGCTGTGGGCGCGCTTGAGGCCGAAGCAGCCCTTGTCGAACTTGGTTTCCCCCGGCGCCGAGGCATGGATCAAATTACCTTCGGGAGAGTAGGTCCAGGAGTGATAGCCGCACACCAGGTTTCCCGTTGACCCTGCGGGTTCGGTCAGGACGCGGGCGCCGCGGTGGCGGCACACGTTGTGCAGGACGTTCACGCCGCCGTCGTCGTTGCGCAGCACGATCAGGGAGTAGGGCCCGTAGTCGACGGTGACGTAGTCGCCCGGCTCCGGCAGTTCGGCGATGCTGGCGGCATAGATCCAGTGCTGGCCAAAAATGGCCTCCATGTCGATCTTGAAAATCGTCGGATCGGTGTAGAAGGGGGCATTGAGCGAATACCCCACGCGCCGCAACTCGAACAACTCGGTGATTTCCGCCAGCTGCTCGGCAGGCAATGATGAAGCGAGTTTTCGGCGTGCATTGAGGGGCGCGTTCACTGGAGCAGACATGTGTTTCCTCCCGGGAGGGCTGGGTAAGGGGCGATCCATCGAGACCTGGGTTGGTGGGTGCAATCGCCGTTGTCTAACGTTTTATTCATGAGATTAGGGCCGATCGATCTGCAACAAAAGCGCAAGATTTAGTAGATAACAGTGCACAATGGTTGCATGATCGATCCACGGCTCATAACACTTCGGGTGTTTGCCCGGTGCGGGACCATTGGCGCAACCGCGGAGCTCACCGGCTATTCTCCTTCCGCCGTCTCAGCTCAACTGCGGGAGCTCCAGCGCGTGCTTGGAATGCAGCTGCTGACGAAGGACGGCCGGGGTGTGCGCCTGACCGCCACGGGCCGTTTTCTCGTGGCGGGCTCGGACACGCTCATGGCCGAATGGGAGAGCCTGCGCGCTGCGGCCATGCAGGCCGGCGACCAGATGCCCTCCCGATTTGGCCTCGGCGGATTCTCCACCGCGGCCGCCCAGTTGCTCGCGCCTCTGGCCGCCACTCTGCGCTCAACCCACCCGTTGCTGGAGGTGCAGGTACTCGAGGCCAACCCGGCCCGCTGCTTCGACTTGTTGGTTGCCGAGCGAATCGACCTCGCCGTCATTGTCGCCATGCAGTCCGACACCTATGTTGAGGACGATCAGCGTTTCGAGCAGACCGTTCTGCTCGACGATCCCCTGGACGTGATCATTCCCGCCAACCATCCGTTGGCATCGCGGGAAAAAGTGACGCTCGAAGAGCTGGCGTCGGAACCCTGGATCACCGAGGCTGCCGGATCCACCTACCATTCCCTGTTCACGGCGGCGTTCACGGCAGTCGGGGTGACGCCGCGGATTGCCCATGAGGCCGTGGAATGGGAAACCCAGATCGCCTTCGTTGGAGCGGGGCTGGGCGTGGGCCTGCTGCCGCGATTGGCGCCCCTGCATAGTGCCGAAAACGTGGTTCGACTGCGCATTACCGGCAAGGGGAAGCCCTCGCGGCGCATTGTCGCTGCGGTGCGCAGTGGCAGCATTGCATCGCCCTTGATCCAGGAGTCGCTCGGCATCCTGCGGGCCAGCGCCAATCGGATCCTCACCGCCCGACCCGAAGACGACCCCTGAAATCCGTTGTTTTGTACCCGGATAGCACCATTGCTATCCTCCGATGGCGCTCATGCTGCGGTCCGGTTGGATGAAGTCGGGTGCGCCGAGGCCGGTGTGGTCCATGCCGTGGGCTTTGGGTTTGATCCACATGGCGTCTTGCCAGCGTTGGGCGAGTTCCTCGTCGTCCGCTCCGGAGCGAAGGAGTCCCAACAGGTCGAATTCCTGGCGGGAGAACAGGCAGCTCA
>NZ_JARVRF010000026.1 GCF_030209835.1 Arthrobacter sp. efr-133-R2A-120
CGGACTCCCCGCGGCTGCCCGCCGTCGAGCTGCCGCGGTCCGCGATCACGGTCCGGGAACAGGTCTCGGTCTGGCCCGTCGAAAGCAACTGGCGGGACGGGGCTGACCAGTGAACCGCGGGGCTGACCAGTGAATGAAGGTACCACCACATCAATCCGTAGCCACAGGAGGTAGAAACATGCTCAGCCGTATCGCTGAATCGCTGTTCTGGATCGGCCGCTATGTGGAGCGGGCCGACGGAACGGCCAGAATCCTGGACGTACACCTCGAACGCCTCAATGGCCTGGGCGAAGACGAGCAGAACCGCGTCTCGAGGAACCTTCTGGCCCTGATGGGCTCTGACCCCGGGACGGAGGCCGTGACGCTGGATCGGCTCCTCAAATGCCTGGCCCATGACAAGGCGAACCCCACGTCCATCGCGGGATCGCTCTCCGCGGCCCGGGAGAACGCGAGGCGCGCCAGGGAAACGGTGTCGTCAAGCCTCTGGGAAGGGCTGAACACCACCCACAACGGACTCAAGAAACAACGCAAGGACCTGGTGGGAACATACCGCTTCTGCCATTGGGTGCTTGAACGCACCGCCATGGTCTCCGGCTCTGCCGACTCGACCGTCAGCCACGATGACAGTTGGCTCTTCATGGTGTTGGGGCGTTCCCTGGAACGCGCCGATATGACGGCGCGCATGCTCTCCACAAGGGACTTGCTCTCCGGCAGCCTCTCATGGGTGAACATGCTCCATTGTGCCGGGGCCTACGAATCATTCCTGCGGAACCGGGGTGGATCCTCGGGAGACCAGGACGCTGCCGAATTCCTTCTCCTGGACAGGCTTTTCCCCCGCTCCATCGTGTACGCGCTGCGGGACGCCGAAGAGTGCCTTTCCAAGCTGGACCCCTCCGCGCAACGGGTGGGTTTCATCGACGACGCCCGGCGGGTGGTGGGGCAGGCCCGCACCTTCCTGGAGTTCCATCGCACGGACAATCTCCTTGAGGAACTGCCCGAGCATATGGACCGCGTGCAGAGGGCGGTCAGTCAAGCCTCCGAGGCCGTCTCCCGCAAATACTTCAACCAGGCCTCTGAACTCGAATGGATAGGGGAAGTCTCATGACCCGGCTCAGCATCGTGCACACCACGGCATACAAATACAAGAAGAGCGTGACCCGGTCCTACAACGAAGCGAGGTTGACGCCGCTCAGCGATGCCCAGCAGGTGGTGCTGGAATCCAGGCTGAAAGTGTCGCCATCGCAGGCCGCCGTCGGGAGCTATCGGGACTACTGGGGTTCCCGGGTGAGCACGTTCGACATGCAGCACCGGCATGGCGAGATGAAAGTGACTGCTGTGTCCACCGTCGAGGTGGACCGCGGCGCCGGGCCGCCGTCGTCGTCGGGACTTGGCTGGGACGAGATCAGATCCAGCACCACCACCGACGCCTTCAGCGAGTGGCTTGCGCCTTCTCAGCTCACGGCGATCGGCAAGGAGATCCGCAAGGCGGTGGCTGGTGTGGCGGCGGGCCTGGAACCGGCGGAAGCGGCCCCCGCCGTCATGGAATGGATGCGGGCCAACCTGGAGTATGTCAAGGGAGTCACCAGCGTCACCACCAATGCCGAGCAGGTCTGGCAACAGCGCAAGGGGGTTTGCCAAGACCTGGCCCACCTCGGGATTGCGGCTTTGCGCAGCCTGGGCATTCCGGCGCGGTACGTGTCGGGCTACATCCACCCGGTCCCCGATGCGGCTGTGGGGGAGACCGTTGCGGGACAGTCCCACGCGTGGCTCGAGTGGTGGGACGGCGAATGGCGCAGCTGGGATCCCACCAACCACAAGCCTGCAGGCAACCTCCACGTGACGGTGGCTCGCGGCCGGGACTACCGTGACGTTGCGCCGGTTCGGGGGATTCTTTCCGGCGGCGGCGGATCGGTCTTGAGCGTGCAGGTCCAGATCACCAGGCTCACCTGAGCGGGGCGCCAGCTGTCGAACGGGCCCGACGGCGACTCCCGCCGTCGGGCGCTTCTTCTTTCGGCAGGCGCGCCTCACCGTGAAAGCGCCCAAGGAATTCCCCGGACCGCCCCGTGGTTGACGCGGGCATGAAACGAATCGGCTTTCTTTCCTTCGGCCATTGGGGACCCGTCCAAGGCTCGCGCACTCCTTCGGCCGGCGACGCCTTGCTCCAAGGGATCGACCTTGCGGTTGCGGCGGAGGAACTCGGCATCAACGGGGCCTTCTTCCGGGTGCACCACTTTGCGCGCCAGCAAGCCTCGCCGTTCCCCTTGCTGGCGGCCATCGCGGCCCGGACCAGCCGGATCGAAATGGGCACGGGCGTGATCGACATGCGCTACGAAAACCCGCTCTACATGGCAGAAGAAGCAGCAGCGACTGACCTCATCAGCCAAGGCAGGCTCCAGTTGGGCGTCAGCCGTGGTTCACCCGAGCCGGCCCTGCACGGCTCGCGATACTTCGGCTACGCACCCGCCGAGGGCGAGGACGACGCCGCGATGGCCCGACGCCACACTGCCGTCTTCCGGCATGCCATCGCAGGCCATGGAGTGGCCGAAGCCGATCCCTCCTTCATGGGCGGCGGCCGCGGCCTCCTGCCGATCCAGCCGTCGTCGCCCGGGCTGCCACGGCGCATCTGGTGGGGCGCAGGCACCCGCAAGACCGCCGTCTGGGCCGCGGAACAAGGCATGAACCTCATGAGCTCCACCCTCCTCACCGAGGACACAGGGGTTCCCTTCGACCAGCTCCAGGCCGAACAGATCAGCATGTTCCGGGAGGCTTGGGCGGCAGCCGGACACGGTTTCGAGCCCCGTGTTTCGGTCAGCCGCAGCATCATTCCCGTGGTGGACGACGAGGACGAACACTATTTCGGGCTCCGCGCGCAGGTGGAAAACCGGGACCAGGTGGGCATGCTCGACGGTGCCCTGTCACGTTTCGGCAAGAGCTACGTCGGCGCGCCCGATGACTTGGCCGAGGACCTCGCGCAGGACGCCGCGGTCCAGGCCGCGGACACGGTGCTGATTACCGTGCCCAACCAACTCGGGGTGGAATACAACGCCAAGCTGCTGGGCAACATCGCCAAATACGTGGCTCCAGCGATCGGCTGGGAGGCGCCCGCCGAGCAAGCGTAATGTGACGCCGGGTTACCTAGCGTGAACTGGTGTTTCCGGACCTTTGAAGCATGTTACGGCCCGGCCCTACAGTTTTTTCATGGCAATACAGGACATCTACCCCACAGCCCTGCGGCTGCTCGGCCGCCCGGTGCTGGTGGTGGGCGGCGGATCAGTGGCTGCCCGACGCGCCAAGGGACTGCTCGACGCCGGCGCCCGGGTGACCGTGGTTGCCCCCGTTGCCTCTGACGCGCTCCGCGAACTCGCCGCCTCCGGCCTGCTCACGTGGGAGCCGCGCACTTACCTTTCCTCCGACGTCGACGGCGTCTGGTTCGTCCAGACGGCCACTGGCGTTGCCGCTGTGGACGCCCAGGTAGCCGCCGACGCCGAGGCGCAGCGCGTCTGGTGCGTCAACGCCTCGGACCACGAATCCTCGGCAGCCTGGACGCCCGCCGTCGCCGTAGTCGACGACGTGAAGATCGCCATCAACGCCGGGGGAGACCCACGCCGTGCCATGGCCTTGCGCGACGCAGTTGCCACCGCACTTGAGACGGGAGACCTCCCGCTGCGCCGTCGTCGTGCCTCCACCGGAAGCGTAGCCCTCGTGGGTGGCGGCCCTGGTGACTCCGGACTCATCACCGTCCGCGGCCGTCGCCTCCTGGGCCAGGCCGACGTCGTCGTCGCGGACCGCCTCGGACCGCGCGGCTTGCTGCAGGAACTCGCTCCGGACGTCCGCGTGATCGAGGTCGGAAAGACCCCCGGCCACCACCCCGTTCCGCAACTGGAGATCAACCGGATCCTCGTGGAGGAAGCCCTGGCCGGCCACCGTGTGGTCCGGCTCAAAGGCGGCGACCCCTACGTCCTGGGCCGCGGCGGCGAGGAAGCCGAATTCTGCCGGCAGAACGGCGTCGAGGTAGAAGTGGTTCCCGGTGTGACCTCGGCGATTTCCGTACCGGCGGCAGCAGGCATTCCCGTGACGCACCGCGGACTCGCGAAGGGCTTCAGCGTGGTGACAGGCCACGAGGAACTGTCCGAAGTCCCGGCCCGGCCCGACCACACCGTGATCCTGCTCATGGGAGTTGCCAAACTTCGCGAATCCGCCGCTGCCCTCGCGGAATCCGGAATGCCCTTGGACACGCCAGTAGGTATCGTAGAGAACGGCTACATGCCCGAACAGCGCGTCACGATCGGCACTCTGGCGACGATTGCCGATCAAGCCGAGGCCGCCGGCGTCGCAAACCCCGCAGTCATTGTGATCGGCGATGTGGTGCGTGTCAGCCCGTTTGCCCCCGAACATTTCAAGACCGCTGACTACAGCACCCTGAGCCCCAACAAGCCCCGCGTCGTTACCCCCTAGCCCCTCACCCAACTAGCTCGCAGTTGTTGTCGTTATGAGCCCTCAAAACGACAACGAATGCGAGCTAGTTGGGAAGCACACTGAAAAGGAACACAGCCGTGTCATCTAGCACCACCGTAGGAACCGCCGCACGTCCGCTGCGCGTCGCCGTCGTCGGCTCCGGCCCGGCCGGCGTCTACGCAGCTGACATCCTGACCAAGAGCGAGGCCGTCAAGAGCGGCGAGCTGACGGTCAGCATCGACCTCTTCGACCGCTACCCGGCCCCCTACGGCCTGATCCGCTATGGCGTTGCCCCGGACCACCCCCGCATCAAGGGCATCGTGAACGCCCTGCACAAGGTCCTGGACCGCGGCGACATCCGCTTCTTCGGCAACGTCGACTACGGCACGGACATCTCCATCGAAGACCTGCGCACGCACTACGACGCCGTCATCTTCGCCACCGGCGCCATCAAGGACGCGGACCTGAACATCCCCGGCATCGAACTGGAGGGCTCCTTCGGCGGCGCCGACTTCGTCTCGTGGTACGACGGCCACCCCGACGTTTCCCGCGAGTGGCCGTTGGAAGCCACCTCCGTGGCGGTCCTCGGCAACGGCAATGTGGCACTGGACGTTGCCCGCGTCCTCTCCAAGCACGCCGACGACCTCCTGGTGACCGAAATCCCGGACAACGTCTACGCCGGCCTCAAGGCTTCCCCGGTTACCGATGTTCACGTCTTCGGCCGCCGCGGTCCGGCGCAGGTGAAGTTCACCCCGCTGGAACTCCGCGAGCTGTCCCACTCCAAGGACGTGGACATCATCCTCTACGCCGAGGACTTCGAGTTCGACGAAGAGTCGGACCGCCAGATCCAGACGAACAATCAGACCAAGACCATGGTGGGCACCCTCACCAACTGGATCGCCGAGCAGCCGGAGGACCTCTCCGAGCTCAAGGCCTCCCGCCGCCTGCACCTGCACTTCCTGCACAGCCCGGTGGAGATCGTCGACTCGGCAGAGAACCCGGGCAAGGTTGCCGCGATCAAGTTCGAGCGCACCGAACTGGACGGCACGGGCAACGCACGCGGTACCGGCGAGATCGTCGACTACCCTGTCCAGGCCGTATACCGCGCCATCGGCTACTTCGGCTCCGCCCTGCCGGATGTCGAGTTCGATCACCGGCGCGGGGTCGTCCAGAACGACGGCGGCCGCGTGCTGGACGCTTCCGGCGAGCACGTTCCGGGCCTGTACGCAACGGGTTGGATCAAGCGGGGCCCCATCGGCCTCATCGGCCACACCAAGGGTGACGCACTGGAGACGGTCACGTACCTCCTGGAAGACCGCGAAAACCTGCCGCTCGCCGCCGTTCCCGAGGCGGACGCCGTCGTCGAACTCCTGGACGCCCGCGGCGTGAAGTTCACCAGCTGGGAAGGCTGGCTCGCCCTGGACGCCCACGAGCTCGCCTTGGGTGCCGCCGCTTCCGACGCCGGCACATCGCACGGCGTCGAGGTCCAGCGCGAACGCATCAAGGTTGTGCCGCGTGAGGACATGGTGGACATCTCCCGCGACGGCGTAGCCGCACAGGTCTAGTTCTACAACGGGGGGTCACTTAGCGCCCATCCGGAGCATCGGAATGGGCGCTAAGTGACCCCGCGTTGCGCGTTTTCGGGGCTAAACTCTCCGCATGGACGTCGTGGTCATTGAAACCACCCCGCTGGGGGACCGCAGCTACCTCGTTCATGACGGCACGGTGGCGCTCGTGATCGACCCCCAGCGTGACACCGACCGCGTCGAAACAGCAGCTCGTGCTGCGGAAGTGGCCATCACGCACGTCGCAGAGACCCACCTCCACAACGACTACCTCACGGGTGGCCTCATCCTCGCCCGTGACCACGACGCCCGCTACTTGGTGAATGCCGCGGACAACGTGGCGTTTGAGCGTGAGCCGATTGTTCCGGGGCAGGCGTTCGAGGTAGGCCGGCTTTCAGTCAAACCGGTGGCCACTCCGGGCCATACGCACACGCACCTGGCCTATGTCGTTTCGGACCCCGACCCCGGGGCGGGCGTCCGGCAAGCGGTGTTCTCCGGTGGCAGCCTGCTCTACGGTTCGGTGGGCCGGACGGATTTGATTGGCCCGGACGATACTGCTGGACTGGCTCGTGACCAATACGCCTCGGTTCGGAGGCTCGTAGCTGAGTCAGCACCGGACGCGATCCTGTATCCCACCCATGGCTTCGGTTCGTTCTGCTCCATCGGTCCCGCGAGCAGGATCCCCGCATCGACGATCGGGGAGCAGGCCGCCACCAATCATGCGCTCACCGACCCGGACGAAGACCACTTTGTCAGGCACCTCCTGGCGAATATCACGGCCTACCCGAGCTACTACGCCCACATGAGTCCGCTCAACGCCCTGGGCCCGGGGCCCGCGTTGCTGGAAGTCCCGGAATCGGTGGAATCCGCTGAGCTGGAGCGCAGGCTCGAGGCCGGGGAATGGGTGGTGGACCTGCGCAACCGGGTCGCATTCGCTGCGAGCCACCTGCGCGGCAGTGTGGCCTTTGAATACGGGTCGGGATCGAGCTTCACGAGCTACCTTGGTTGGGTCCTGCCATGGAACCAGCCGCTGACCCTGCTCGGCGCCCATGACGACGTCGAAAAGGCCATTCGCGACCTCGCGAGGATCGGGATCGACTCCCCGGATACCGCCGTCGGCGAGGATCCCGGGGCTCTGGCACCAGGCGCATCCGTGGTGCAGTATCCGATCAGCGGCTGGGCGGGGCTGGTGCGGGACCGGGCCCCGGGTGAAACGGTCCTGGACGTACGCCGAACCGAAGAATTTGGCGCCTCCCATGTGTCCGGGGCAGTGAATGTTCCGCTGCACGAGCTTCTGCTCCGGCTGGACGAGTTGCCGATGGCGAGGATCTGGGTGCATTGCACTTCCGGCTACCGGGCCAGCGTCGCCGCAAGCCTGCTTCATCGTGGAGGCCGCGACGTGGTGCTTATCGACGCACTATTCCGCGAGGCGGCTAATGCCGGCGTCGAGCTGACAAGCTCCGCTCCGGCCTAAACTGCGGCAGACGCTCGCTCACCTATGGGTTGTTTCCGGCGGACGGTCGCTCACCTATGGGGCGTTTCCGTCGGACGGTCGCTCACATGATGTGAGCGGGCGTCGGGGAAAGCCGGTCAGATGTGAGCGAGCGTCGGTCAAAACCGCGATAGATGTGAGCGAGCGTCGGGGGAAAGCCGGTCGGATGTGAGCGAGCGTCAGTTGTTGAGCCATTCCGCGGCGAAGTCCAGGTTGCGGTACACGCTCGCGACGGCGGCGGCCTCGTCGCGTGCCTCGATGGCGTCGGCGAGCTCGTCGTGGCCCTCGTGGGGGATGCCGTTGAAGCCGGCCTTGCGTTGTTGGCGCAGGAGATCGTCGTGGAAGACCCCGCCGAAAGACACATACAACTGGTGCAGCAACGGGTTGCCCGAAGCCAGGGCCACTCGCTCGTGGAAATCCCAGTCCGCTCGGGCCCAGGCGGGGTAGTCGGCCGCGAGCCAGGCGTCGTGGCGTACTTGGAGAAGGGCCCGCATCGCGGCGATGTCCTCGGCGGTGGCATGCTTCGTTGCCAGTCGGGCGGCTTGGGTGTCGAGCCCCACCCGGACCTCGACTACATGCTCCTGCGTATGTTCCTTGTACATTCGTTGGGCCGCGCCGGAGATCTCGCTCGTGGCCCGGACATAGGTGCCGTCACCGCGGCGAACCTCCAACATGCCACTGTGCGCCAAAGCTTTGATGGCTTCGCGGAGCGTCCCTCGCGAGACTCCGAGCGAGGCCATGAGCTCCGGCTCGGCCGGAATCTTCTCCTGAAGCGGCCACTCTCCGGACTGGATCATGCCGCGCAGCTGGCGGGTGACCTCATCGGCCAGGACGGGACGGTGCGAGGGGACCAGGCTCATGCCACGGGCCTTGGTCCGGCCTTGATCGGCGTCCGCTTGCTGGTCAACTGGTGGCAGGTGACCATGAGGGCCAGGGCAACCGCGGCAAGGAGCGCCAAGGGGAGCGTCCAAGCACCGGTGGCACTATGGAGCAGGCCCATGCCGAACGGACCCAACGCCGCAATCAAGTACCCCACGGACTGGGCGACGGTGGACATGGCGGTGGTCTCCGCCGTCGTACGCCCGCTGCGGCTGATGATCACCAGGACCAGGGGGAAGATGCCCAGCCCGAAACCGAACATCACGGCGGGAACCGCCGCTAGCGACGTCGGCAGCAACAGCATCGCCGGGATTGCCAGAAGGGTGGTTCCGCTTCCCAGGTACAGGGCGGGCCGCATCATGCCGGGCCGCGAGCCGATGACCAGGAGGATCATGCCCGCTGCCACCGAAACCAGCTGCATGAGCCCGAACTGGAGGCCGCTCTCCGAGGCGCTCAGTCCTTGGCTTGTCAGGATGTATGCGAACCAGCTCATCACGGCATACGCCAGGAGGGCCTGCAACGTGAAGATGGAAGTGATGAGGAATCCCAGCCGGGTGCGCAGGAGGGGCCACATGGACACGTGCTCCTGGCCGGCTTTGCGTGAACGGCGATGGGTGTGGAGGACCATCGGGAGAAAGCCGAGAAGTGCTGCGACTCCGAGGATGCCCCACGCGGCCAGGCCCATCGACGGTGAGCCCAGTTGCTGGGCCAAGGGCACGCTGACTGCCGCGGCGAAGGTGGCACCGCCGGACATCGTGAAGGTGTAGAGGCCGGTCATCATGGATGTCTTGCTCGCATAGTGCTCCCGGATGTACGACGGCATGGCCACGTTGCACACCGCGAGGCCGGACATCGCCAGCACTGTTCCGGCGAGGAGGGCGCCGGTCGCGGGGACGCTGCGCACCAGGAGACCGGCAGCCAGCATGGCCAGCGCGACGAAGATCGACTTCTCCACGCCGATCCGGCGCGACAGCCACGAGGTGCCCAATCCTGCGACGGCGAAGCACAGCAAGGGGATGGACGGAAGAATCGACGCGACGAGCGCCCCGTAGCCGAGGAATGCCTGCAAATCGTGGAACAGTGCCGCCGCGCTGGTGATGCCGGCGCGCAGGTTCAGGCCGATCAGGATGACGGCGATGATCCCGACGACGGCGACCACCCGGGATTTCGGCGCCACCGTACCGCCGCTGGTGGGCACAGTTGTTGCTTCCGTTGCGTGGGGAGTCGGGTGAGTCGAGGCCATGCTTAAAGGTTAGACGTTTGACGTTTGCTGCGCGAACTTTTGTGGTGAATCTCTCCACGCTGCGCAGGAGCCCAACTGACTCGCACTTAATGTCGTTTTCAGCCCCGAAAACGACAACAAATGCGAGCTAGTTGGGCCGGCGGCGAAGAATCCTCAGCGCGGGTTGCGCGCTCCCAGTCGCTGCACGGCCAGAGCCAGCCACAGCTGCACCCGGTCCGGCGTCTGGGCGGGGTCGTAGCCGGTGAGGTCGGTGATTTGGGCCAAGCGGTAGCGCACGGTGTTGCGGTGCAAGGTCAGGGCTTCGGCGACGGCGGCCACAGAACCGTTGTGGTTGAGGTAGCTTTCCAGGGTCGAAACGAGCTCGGAACCGTGGGTGGCGTCGAACTTGCGCAGGGGAGTGAGGGCCTCGCTGGCCATGTCGGCCAACGGCACATCCTCGCTTGCCAGCAACAGCGACGTCAGGCTGAGCCGCTCAGGTTCGTTGACCGGCAGGCCGTGCGCCACGGCGTCGCGCGCTTCGAAGTAGCTCCAGCGCACGCCGTTCGGCTTGGTGTACGCGCCGCCGATCCCGATCACCGCATGGATCCCCGCTTCCAAAAGGTGGTCGCTGAGGTCCTTGGCGAGCGCGCTCGCGGAACTGCCGTCGTCGGGCACTACCGTCACCAGGTCCTTCCCGACGACGGCGGTCACCCCGCCGTCGAGCGACTGCGGTAGCGATGTGCTGCTGAGTTGTTTGTGGTGGGCGGCAGAGACCACCAGAAGCACCACGTTCTTGCGCGTGCTGTTGATTCCGACGCCGGCCAGGCGGCGGGCGCCCTCCACGCTGTCCAGGGTTCCGTGGATGACATCGTCCAGCACCTGGCCCGCCAACGCCCGCTGGCTCTGGCGCTGCTTGACCATGTTGTTGAGTTCCACGCTGATCAGGTTCTGGGCGTAACTGACAATTCCGGTGTCGCCGAAGGGTTGCTTGATCCAGAGGGTGCACGCGTCGCGGCGGCCTGTCGGGATGGGGAAGGACGCCCAGTCGTCAGCCGTCGGCGCGGGGCTGCCGGCCACACTGTTGTAGAGCTGGGCGCTGAACTGCGTGAGCGCGATGTCGGACCGGAGCATGCTGCCCAACTGTTTGAGCAATTCGCCAAGCCCGCCGCCGGTCAGCAGGGCCCGGGCCAGGATCTGGTGGCCGGCGATGAGGCGCTCCAGCTTGGAGTAGTGGTCTGCTGATTGGGAGTCGGCCACGAGTTTGCCGATGGCGATGAAGGGGGTCTCGTAGGGGACTTCCACGAGGGGAAGGCCCCAGCGGTTCGCCTCCGCGATGAGGGCCGGGGGCACGGACTCGTGGGTCAGTCCGGTGCCGAAGCCGATGCCAACGGCTCCCGCGCGCTGGACCTGGCGCACGAAGCGGCGTTGTTCAGCTGCCCCGTTGAGCCTGAGCCCGGTGGTCAGGATCAACTCGCCGCCATTGAGGAAGCGTTGGGGATCCTCCTGCTCGGTCACGGCCACCCAGCGGATATCTTCGTTCCAGGTGGTTTCCGCGAGGCCGGCTTTGCGGAGCCGAAGGGAGGGGACGGCGACGAGCGCGGCGAGTGACATTGCCATGCCAAAAAGGATATCCCCGCACTGGTCATTCGCACTAAGTCGGGGTGGTCGGGGTGTGCACCTGACTATTCCGCGTCGCGGGGTGCTGGCATAGGCTCGGAGCAGCTGCAACCAATGCCTAGACACCGAAAGAGGTTGTACACCGTGGTCCAAACCTTGCAGAACTTCATCAACGGCGAGTTCGTCACGCCGGCAGGCACCGAACTGCTCGACATCGTGAACCCCACCAACGGGGAGATTGTGGCCCATGCGCCCATCTCCACGGCGGCCGACGTCGATGCTGCCATGAACGCGGCGAAGGAAGCCTTCAAGTCTTGGAAGCATGTCACGCCGGGCCAGCGCCAGCTCATGCTGCTCAAGCTCGCAGATGCCATCGAGGCCAACAGCGACGAGCTCGTTGAGGCGCAGCACCGCAACACCGGCCAGGTCCGCGCCCTCATCGCGTCCGAGGAAGTTGCCGCTGGCGCAGACCAGCTTCGCTTCTTCGCGGGCGCGGCGCGCATCATGGAAGGCAAGTCCGCCGGCGAGTACTTCGAGGGCCACACCTCGTACGTCCGCCGCGAACCGATCGGCGTCGTGGCCCAGGTTGCACCGTGGAACTACCCGTTCCTCATGGGCATCTGGAAGATCGGGCCCGCCCTCGCCGCAGGCAACACCGTTGTCCTTAAGCCCTCCGACACCACTCCGGAATCCACCTTGGTCCTGGCACGTCTTGCGGGGGAGATCTTCCCGGCCGGCGTCCTCAACGTGGTCCTTGGCAACGGGGCCACAGGCTCCATGATGGTCGAGCACAAGGTCCCGGGCCTCGTCTCGATCACCGGTTCCGTCCGTGCCGGCATCGCAGTGGCGAGCGGAGCGGCCAAGGGCCTCAAACGTGCCCACCTGGAGCTCGGCGGCAAGGCCCCGGCGATCGTCTTCAAGGATGCCGACATCAAGAAGAGCGCAGCGGCCATCGCCGAATTCGCCTTCTTCAACGCCGGCCAGGACTGCACGGCCATCACCCGCGTACTGATCGAGGACTCCATCCACGACGACATGGTTGCCGCGATGGTGGAGCACACCAAGACGCTGCACACCGGTTCGCAGAACGACGACGAGAACTACTTCGGCCCGCTCAACAACGTGAACCACTTCAACGCCGTGAACTCGGTGGTCGAGCACCTGCCGGCCAACTGCAAGATCGAAACCGGCGGCCACCGTGCGGGTGACAAGGGCTTCTTCTTCGAGCCCACCATCATCACCGGCGCCAAGCAGACTGACGACGTCGTGCAGAAGGAAACCTTCGGCCCTGTCATCACCGTCCAGAAGTTCACCACCGAGGCCGAGGCACTCGAGCTGGCCAACGACGTCGAATACGCCCTGGCCTCCAGCGTCTGGACCACGGACCACGGCACCGCGATGCGGATGAGCCGCGACCTGGACTTCGGCGCGGTCTGGATCAACACCCACATCCTGCTGACCGCTGAAATGCCGCACGGCGGCTTCAAGCAGTCCGGTTACGGCAAGGACCTGTCCATGTACGGCGTCGAGGACTACACGCGTATCAAGCACGTGATGAGTGCGCTGGACTCCTAATCCCCACCGGCACCCTAACCTCGCTCCGCTTCGGCCAGGGAACCCTGCCGGCGTGGCCCCTTAGCCGGCACACGGCACGCAAGCATAAGAAAGAAAGAACCATCATGACCGCAACAGCACATGAAATCACCTACCGCCTGGACCAGAAGCGCAGCATCAACGGCGCCTTCCCCGGTCCCAAGTCCCAGGCCCTGAACGAACGCCGCGCGGCCGTCGTCGCCGCCGGTGTGTCCTCGGGCGTGCCGGTTTACGTTGAGGACGCCGACGGCGGCATCATCCGCGACGTCGACGGCAACTCCTTCATCGACCTCGGCTCCGGCATCGCCGTCACGAGCGTTGGTGCCTCGGACCCCGCCGTCGTCGCCGCTGTCCAGGACGCCGCAGCGCACTTCACCCACACCTGCTTCATGGTCACCCCGTACGAGGGCTACGTCGCCGTCGCCGAGCAGCTGAACCGCCTCACGCCGGGCGACCACGAGAAGCGCACCGTGCTCTTCAACTCCGGCGCCGAAGCAGTGGAGAACGCCGTCAAGGTGGCTCGCCTGGTGACCGGCCGCGATGCCGTCGTCGCTTTCGACCACGCCTACCACGGCCGCACCAACCTGACCATGGCACTCACGGCCAAGGCCATGCCGTACAAGACCAACTTCGGCCCGTTCGCGCCCGAGGTCTACCGCATGCCGATGAGCTACCCGTTCCGCGAGGAAAACCCGGAGATCACCGGTGCCGAGGCCGCCAAGCGCGCCATCACCATGATCGAGAAGCAGATCGGCGGCGACCAGGTTGCCGCGATCATCATCGAGCCGATCCAGGGCGAGGGCGGCTTCATTGTCCCGGCCGAAGGCTTCCTGCCGGCACTGTCCGCATGGGCCAAGGAAAAAGGCATCGTCTTCATTGCCGACGAGGTCCAGTCCGGTTTCTGCCGCACGGGTGAATGGTTCGCCGTCAACCACGAAGGTGTTGTCCCGGACATCATCACCATGGCGAAGGGCATCGCCGGCGGCCTCCCGCTGTCCGCGATCACCGGCCGCGCGGACCTGCTCGACGCCGTCCACCCGGGCGGCCTGGGCGGCACCTACGGTGGCAACCCGGTTGCTTGTGCCGCAGCCCTTGCTGCGATCGGCACCATGGAGCAGCACGACCTCAACGCCCGCGCCCGCCATATCGAGGAAGTCGCACTTGGCCGCTTGCGTGAGCTCGCGGCTGATCCTTCTGCAGGCGGGGTCATCGGCGACGTCCGTGGACGCGGTGCCATGCTCGCGATCGAACTGGTCCAGGCCGGCTCCAAGGAACCGAACGCGGAACTGACCAAGGCCGTTGCGGCCGCGTGCCTCCAGGAAGGCGTGATCATCCTGACCTGCGGTACCTACGGCAACGTGATCCGTCTGCTGCCGCCCCTGGTCATCAGCGACGAACTGCTCCTGGACGGCCTCGAGGTCCTGGCAGCGGCCATCAAGGCCAACGCTTAGCCACAACCTTCAGGTGGACAAGCCCACCTCTACGCACCAAGGATGGACATAGTGTGACTATGTCCATCCTTGGCGTTTAGCGGGGGGCATGTCCCCTCGTGGGGGAGGGGACGTTGTTTAGGCCGCGCTGAGCCGTGCGCTTTTCCTGATGACCGAGTTCTTGCGTGCCGTGCGCAGCATGTCGAGGGTCAGGAGCAGCAGCGCCAGCCACACGATGCCGAAGCCCACCCAGCGGTCCGGCGTCATGGCCTCGTGGAAGACGGCAAGGGCCACGATGAACTGGAGGACCGGCGCGAAATACTGCAGCAGGCCGATGGTGGTCATGGGCAGTCGGCGCGCGGAGGCACCGAAGAACAGGAGCGGCACGGCCGTGATGATGCCTGAAGCCGCCAGCAGCCAGAAGTGGCCCGGGCCGTTGCTTCCCAAAGTTCCGGCTCCCGTGAGGCCGAGGACAATCATGGTGGCGCCGGCGATCGGAGCGAGGACCACGGTCTCCACCGTGAGGCTCGTGATGGCGTTGACCTTCGGCCCGACGCGCTTCTTCACGAAACCGTAGAGTCCAAAGCTGAACGCCAGGACGAGGGCGATCCACGGCAGCTTGCCATAGGAGACCGTCAGGACCCCGACGGCGATGAAGCCGATCCCGACGGCGGCCCACTGGAGCGGGCGGAGCTTTTCCTTCAGGACGAACACCCCAAGGAGCACCGACACGAGCGGGTTGATGAAGTAGCCGAGCGAGGCTTCGACCGCGTGTCCGGTGGTAACGCCGAAAGTGTAGGTCAGCCAGTTGATGGCGATCAGCCCGGCAGCTATGGCGAGCGGGCCGAGGACCGCCCGGTCCCTGAAGGCGTTGCCGAGGAGCCGCCATGCCCGGGTGATGGTAATGAGCAGGGCGCAGAAAATGAGGGACCACACCACCCGGTTGGCAACGATTTCCACCGCTCCTGCGGGGTGCAGCACCAGGAAGTAGAGCGGAAGCAGCCCCCACAAGCCGTACGCTCCGATACCGAAGACGACGCCCGCCGTCGTCTCCTTCTTTGCTTTGGCGGCAGCGGCGGAGGCTGCAGTTGAAGCGGCGGTGGCGGACGGGGCGGGCGCGGTTTGCTCGGGCGTAGACACAAAGTCAAGAACATCACATATTGCGAGGGTATTCCTGACCGTACGGCCGGAAAGTTATTGTGAGTTTCCTCGCCCAGTTGTGTCACCTCCCGCCACGTACTGACACTCCGGCCACAACTGAGAACTAGAATTGGAAACTGCGCGCCCCACCACGCGGGGCGGATTCCCGTCTCAGAAGGGTTCACGGTGTCCAACTCGGCCGAAACCACCTCAAAACGTCCATTGCGCGTCGCCATTGTCGGCGCAGGACCGGCCGGCGTGTACGCCGCGGATATCCTGACCAAATCGAACGAGGTCAAGGATGGCGACGTCGAGGTCAGCATCGACCTTTTCGAGGCATACCCCGCGCCGTACGGCCTGATCCGCTATGGCGTGGCCCCGGACCACCCCCGCATCAAGGGCATCGTCAACGCGCTTCACAAGGTCCTGGACCGCGGAGACATCCGCTTCCTCGGCAACGTGACGTATGGCCGCGACCTCACCCTGCACGACTTCCGCTCCTTCTACGACGCGGTGATCTTCTCCACGGGGGCCATCAAGGACGCGGACCTGAACATCCCGGGAATCGAACTCGAAGGCTCCTTCGGCGGCGCCGACTTCGTCTCCTGGTACGACGGCCACCCCGACGTGCCCCGCGAATGGCCGCTGGATGCCAAGGAAGTAGCAGTCATCGGCAACGGCAACGTCGCGCTGGACGTGGCCCGCATGCTCTCCAAGCACGCCGACGACCTTCTGGTGACCGAAATCCCGGACAACGTCTATGCCGCCCTCAAGGCCTCCCCGGTCACGGATGTGCACGTTTTCGGCCGCCGCGGTCCGGCGCAAATCAAGTTCACTCCGCTGGAACTGCGCGAGCTCTCGCACTCCAACGACGTGGACATTGTGCTGTACCCGGAAGATTTCGAGTTTGACGAAGCCTCAGACGAAGCCATCCGCAGCAACAACCAGATCAAGACCATGGTCAACACGCTGACCAACTGGCTCGTCGAGGAACATGCGGAAGCTGAGCAGCCCTCGTCCCGCCGCTTGCACCTGCACTTCCTGCACAGCCCGGTGGAGATCATTTCGGAAGACGGTTCCGGGAAAGTCTCCAGCATCAAGTTCGAGCGCATGAAACTGGACGGCACGGGCAACGTCAAGGGCACCGGCGAGTTCGTGGACTATCCGATCCAGGCCGTCTACCGCGCCATCGGCTACCACGGTTCGCCGCTGGACGAGCTTGAGTACGACGCCCGCCGCGGTGTCATCCCGAACGACGGCGGACGGGTGCTGGACGCCGACGGCAAGCCGGTACCCGGCATCTACGCCACGGGCTGGATCAAGCGCGGACCCGTCGGCCTGATCGGGCACACCAAGGGTGACGCGCTGGAGACCATCGGCTGCCTCCTGGAGGACCGCCTTACCCTGCCCCCGGCCGAAAACCCGGACCCGCAGGCCATCATCAACCTCCTGGAAGAGCGGGGCATCGAGTACACCACCTGGGAAGGCTGGAACAAGCTCGATGCGCACGAACTAGCCCTCGGCGCCGAATGGACCGCCGAAAACCCGGAGGCCGGCGTCGTACGCGAACGCATCAAGGTGGTTCCGCGCGAGGACATGATTGAGGTCTCCCGCGGCTAGCGGCACGTGACGCCCGGTCCTAAAATGAGCCATGGACGAGGAGCTCCGCTGGGCTGACGCCGTCGGGCAGGCAGAACTGGTGCGGAGCGGCGCGATCTCGCCGAACGAACTGCTCGACGCCGGCCGCGACCGTATCCGGCAGATCGATCCGGTCCTGCATTGCATCGTCGCGCACTTGGAACCCGGGACAGAAGGCCCGGCTCCTGACGCACCGTTTCCCGGGGTTCCCTTCCTTGTGAAGGACCTGTCCCTCGAGATCGCCGGAGCGCCCTTCAACGAGGGCTCCCGCTGGTTGAAGGACAACGTCTCAAACCAGGACCAGGAGCTTGTGCACCGGTACCGCAAAGCCGGGCTTGCGATCCTCGGGAAGACCAACACTCCGGAATTCGGGCTCAGCCCGCATTGCGAGCCGGCCTTGCATGGTGCCACCCGAAACCCTTGGGACCTGGCGCTTTCCACGAGCGGCTCCAGCGGCGGGTCCGCCGCCGCCGTCGCCTCCGGAATGGTCCCCATGGCGCACGGAAACGATCTTGGCGGATCCCTGCGCTACCCGGCTGCTTGGTGCGGGGTTTTCGGGTTCAAGCCGACCCGCGGACGGGTTCCCATGGGTCCCGAGTATGGCGACGTGGCCGGGGGCTTCGCCGTGGAACACGCGCTGACCCGGAGCGTGCGCGATTCGGCTGCTCTCCTTGACGTCACAGCCGGGTCATCTCCAGGTGACCCATACTGGGCGCCGCCCCAGGCCCGGCCCTTCCTGCTTGAGGCCGGCACTGTCCCTGGAAAGCTCCGCATCGCCGCAACCGCGACGCCCAACTCGGGGCAACAAGTGCATCCGGACTACGTTCGGGTGTTCGAGGAAACCGTGGAATTGCTCGCCGGGCTGGGCCACAGTGTCACCGAAGCGCACCCCGAGGGCCTAGGCAGGGCCGGGCACCGGGCGGTCAGGGCTGTCTACGGTGGCGCAATCGCGTGGATAGAGGCGTACTGGACGCAGCGGATGGGCAGGCCGCCGGAACCCGGCGAGATCGAGCCGTTCACCGCGGCCGACTTCGAGCGCTCGCGGGCTGTGACGGGTGGCCAGTACCTCCTCGGCATGGAGGAATTGCAGCGTTTCAGCCGCCGCCTGGCTGGATTCTTCGAGGAATTCGACGTCTGGATGACACCCACCGTCGGCTGGCCACCGTTGCCTCTCGGAACGCTGAATGGAACCGAGGAAGAACCGCTGCGGGGCGAGCGCGAAGCCGGCCGCTTCCTCATGTTCGACGGCGAATATGCGAACATCTCGGGCAACCCGGCCATGTCGGTGCCACTCGGAGCCGACTCGGCCGGCCTGCCCGTGGGCATGTCCTTCCTTGGCCGTTTCGGGGACGAGGCCACGCTCTTTCGCTTGGCTGGCCAGCTCGAGAAGGCCGCACCCTGGGCGGACCGCAAACCCGACGCCCTCGCGCGGGCGTTGGCGGCCCCGCACTGAAGCTGAAGCAAGACAGGAGAGAAGCAATGTTCATGGGCGTCTACCATTTCGACGGGGATCCCGCTCAACTGCTGGAAGGCCACAAGCGCATGGTGGGCCTCCTGCCGCCGGGCGCGTTGAAGATCCATGTATGTCTTTCCACCGAGGGCGGCATCTCGGTCTACGACACTTGCCCGGATAGGGCAACATTCGATCGCTTCAGCAGCGGCCACAGTTTCGCGGAACTCGTCGCGGAAGTTGGACTGCCCGAACCCCGGATCGAAGCGTTGGGCGAGGTCGAGTCGTACGAATTCCATCCGGAGTGAGCGGGTACACAAAGCCTCGCGTCGCAACTAGACTGGCCCGTACTGTGCTGCGTCCGGTTTTGGGAGTTCGATGAAGAATCCGATCCATCCGGCAGCTTCGGTCAATGACCCCGCCGAGCTGCTGCAGCATCATGCCCGGGCCGGGCACGAGCAACTGGAATCGTGGCGTTTCGGGCTTCCCGATGCCACGGAGCTTCCGGGTCTACGCAGCCTGATCAAGGAATCCTGGCAACGATCCGTGCAGCTCAAGGCGAACCCGGACCAACCCGAGGCGCCGCTGGTCATAGACCTCGACGAGCTCGAGGAGTACCGGCGCCAACACCCGCTGGCCACCATCATGCCCGTCATCCAGAAGCTCCTCATCCAGCCCAGCTATGAGAGCGGGCTGCTGGTCGCCGTGGGGGATGAGCTGGGCCGCTTGCTGTGGGTGGACGGAAATCCCGCGATGCGACGCCGCGCCGAAGGCATGATGTTCGTGGCAGGCGCGGACTGGTCCGAAGGCGCGGTCGGCACGAGCGCGCCCGGCACGGCGCTCGCCTTGGGCCGCGGCATCCAGATTTCCGGCGCCGAGCACTACAAACGCTCCGTCCACCCGTGGAGTTGCACCGCCGTGCCTTTCCATGACCCTGACTCCGGGGCCCTGCTCGGCGTCGTCGACATCACAGGCACGGAAGCCGCCGTCGCACCCCACACGCTTTCCCTCGTTGAAGCAACTGTGGCGGCTGCGCAGGCGCAATTGCGCGTGGAGAGGCTCCAGCTCGCGGCAACTAAGCACTCTGCGCCTGCCCGACGTCGGAACTCGCCCTCCGCGGTCGGCTCACGCCAGGGGACCGGACTGTATCGGAACAGCCTCCAGTTGCTCGGCCGGGACCAGGCCTTGTTGAGCATGGGAGGGCGCAGCATTCCGCTGTCCGCGAGGCACAGCGAGATCCTGGCCTTGCTGGGGACCCGTCCCGAGGGGCTCAGCGCCGAGGAACTCGCCCTGGCCCTGTATCCGGGGGACGGCTCAAGCGTGACATTGCGGGCCGAAATGGTGCGCCTGCGGAAGGTACTCCACGAGCTCGACCCAGCTGCGGTCCCGGAATCCCGCCCGTACCGGCTCCCGATCGACCTCGGCCAGGATGCGGCCCAGGTTCTCTCCTGCCTGCAGCGGGGAGCCCACCGCATCGCGCTGGAGATCTACAAAGGCGCCGTCCTTCCGCATTCGGAAGCACCCGGCATTGTGGAGCTCCGCGAAAAGGTCTCGGCGCTCTTGCGCGAGGCGGTCCTCAACGACGGCAGTGCCGAGGCGCTGCTCAAGTATGCCGGGCTGCCTGAGGCGAAGAACGACGTCGACGTCCGGCTTGCCGCGCTCAGGCTCCTGCCGCCGCGTTCGCCCAAGCGGGCCGCCGTCGTCGCCGAGCTTGAACGCTTGGAAAGCGAACTGTCGGCCTGAGGAGGGCCCCTCGTGTGGCACTCGGGAAATACGGAGTTTCGGCCCGTATCGTAGAAGCGAGCCAAACGAAAGAAGCTTCCTCCGTGTTGAACAAACGCCTCGCCGTTGCCCTAACCGTGTCCGGACTCCTTGCCGGAGTCACAGCCTGCGGGGCACCCGCACAGACAGCACCCGTATCGGCGACGCCTTCGACTTCGGCCACCACGGCTGCCGCCGCCGCGTGGGAACTCGATCCCACGGCGGGCGCCCAGAGAATCAAGGCCGCGGGCCTGGATATCCTGACCGCCGAAGGCACAGCCGAGCACTATCACGCCCATCTGGATGTCCTGGTAGACGGCAAAGCCGTCACCGTCCCGGCCGAAATTGGCTTCAGTTTCGGGGCCGACGGGCAGCCCAACGGAATCTCGGCACTCCACACCCACGACACGTCCGGCGTCATCCACATCGAAGCGCCCACGGCCGGCCAGAAGTACACGCTCGGCCAGGTCCTCAGCGAATGGGGAGTTCTCGACGGCAAGGACGCCACGGGAGCACCGCATGGCGGAACCGGCGGCTGGACCGCCTACGTGAACGGCGCAAAGCAGAATGCGCCAGTGTCAGACGTGGTTCTCAAGGCCCACGACGAAGTCGTGCTCTCCTACGGTGCCGCGCCCTCGCCGGTTCCGAGCTCGTACGCTTTCCCCGCGGGTCTATAGCTTCCTGGGCGCGGCCGGGGGAGTCCTGCCCCGAAGTGATCTGAACCACATGGTTGCAACCTGCTTGCAACCTTCCCCCTCCTACGCTGATGGCACAGCAAAGCCACCATCATGCGCAGCAAAGGAGCTACAGATGACTGTTTATGCACAGCCGGGTGCCGAGGGTTCGAAGGTCACTTTCAAGGACCGTTACGAGAACTGGATCGGCGGGGAGTGGGTTGCCCCGGTCAAGGGGCAGTACTTCGAGAACATCACCCCGGTGACCGGGAAGGCCTTCTGCGAGGTTGCCCGGGGCACGGCCGAGGACATCGAGCTGGCCTTGGACGCTGCGCACAAGGTGGCCCCGTCCTGGGGCAAGACCTCGGCCACCGAACGCGCCGCGATCCTGAACAAGATCGCCGACCGGATCGATGAGAACGTCGAGTTGCTGGCCGTCGCCGAGACCTGGGACAACGGCAAACCGGTCCGCGAAACCCTGAACGCGGACATCCCCCTCGCGGCGGACCACTTCCGCTACTTCGCCTCCGCGATCCGCGCCCAGGAAGGCCACCTGTCCCAGCTGGACGAGGACACCACCGCCTACCACTTCCACGAGCCGCTGGGCGTGGTGGGCCAGATCATCCCGTGGAACTTTCCGATCCTCATGGCCGTGTGGAAGCTCGCGCCGGCACTGGCCGCGGGCAACGCCGTCGTGCTCAAGCCCGCCGAGCAGACCCCGTCCTCGATCCTGGTCCTGATGGAACTGATCTCCGATCTGCTGCCCGCCGGCGTCGTGAACGTCGTCAACGGTTTCGGTGTCGAGGCTGGCAAGCCGCTGGCGTCCAGCCCGCGGATCCGCAAGATCGCCTTCACCGGCGAGACCACCACGGGACGGCTGATCAGCCAGTACGCGTCCCAGAACCTGAT
The DNA here is from genome assembly GCF_030209835.1 of Arthrobacter sp. efr-133-R2A-120. Taxonomy (GTDB): domain Bacteria; phylum Actinomycetota; class Actinomycetes; order Actinomycetales; family Micrococcaceae; genus Arthrobacter. The sequence continues at coordinate 21,826 of NZ_JARVRF010000026.1, forward strand.
CCCCGTGACCCTGGAGCTGGGCGGCAAGAGCCCGAACATTTTCTTCGACGACGTCGCCGCGCAGAACGATGCGTTCTACGACAAGGCCCAGGAAGGCTTCACGCTCTTCGCCTTCAACCAGGGCGAAGTCTGCACCTGCCCCTCCCGCGCCCTGGTCCAGGAAGGCATCTACGACTCCTTCATCGCCGACGCCGTGGCCCGCACCAACAAGATCATCCAGGGCAACCCGCTGGACACCGACACCCAGATCGGCGCCCAGGCTTCCAACGACCAGCTCGAGAAGATCCTCTCCTACATCGACATCGGAAAGCAGGAAGGCGCCAAGGTCCTCACCGGCGGCGCCCGCGCCCAGCTCGACGGCGACCTCGCCGGGGGCTACTACGTGCAGCCGACCATCTTCGAAGGCCACAACCGGATGCGGATCTTCCAGGAAGAGATCTTCGGCCCCGTGGTGTCCGTGACGAAGTTCAGCGACTACGACGACGCCATCGGTATCGCCAACGACACCCTCTACGGACTCGGCGCCGGGGTCTGGTCCCGCAACGGCAACGTCGCCTACCGGGCAGGCCGGGAGATCCAGGCCGGCCGCGTCTGGGTCAACAACTACCACGCCTACCCCGCCGGCGCCGCGTTCGGCGGCTACAAGTCCTCCGGCATCGGACGCGAAAACCACGCCATGATGCTCGACCACTACCAGCAGACCAAAAACCTCCTGGTCAGCTACAACGAAAACAAACTCGGCTTCTTCTAAGCCGCACTTGACCCGGCGGGGAGGGATCAGCACAGACCCCTCCCCGCCGACCCACCCTGGCCACCCCTCAGGAAAGCAGCACCCCGCCTCAAACAACGCTTTAACGACGCAAGGATTTCGCCAATGACGACGACAATGCAAGCAGCCGTAGTAACAGAATTCGGAAAAGACCTTCAAATCCAGTCCCTTCCCCTTCCCACGCCTGGCCGAGGAGAAGCGCTGGTCAAGGTCATCACCAGCGGCGTCTGCCATACAGACCTGCACGCCGCCGAGGGGGACTGGCCGGTCAAGCCTTCCCCGCCGTTCGTGCCCGGCCATGAAGGCGTGGGTGAAGTGGTTGCCCTCGGCGAGGGCGTCACCGACCTGGCCGTCGGGGACCTGGTGGGCAACGCCTGGCTCTGGTCCGCTTGTGGCGATTGCCAGTTCTGCCGGACTGGTTGGGAGACGCTGTGCGAAGCCCAGAAGAACGCCGGCTACAGCGTGGACGGTTCGTTCGGGGAGTACATGCTGGTGGACAGCCGGTTCGCCGCGAGGATTCCGGCAGGTTCGGACCCCGTGGAGGTCGCCCCGCTGCTGTGCGCCGGAGTCACCGTCTACAAGGGATTGAAGATGACCGAGGCCAGGCCGGGCCAATGGGTCACCATTTCCGGCATCGGCGGCCTGGGTCACATCGCGGTCCAATACGCCGTGGCCATGGGCCTGCGGGTTGCCGCGGTGGACATCGCCGACGACAAGCTCGCCCTCGCCAAGAAACACGGCGCCGAGCTCACGGTCAACGCGCTGCACGAAGATCCGGCGGAAGTTATCCAGCGGGAAACCGGAGGCTGCCACGGCGTCTTGGTCACGGCGGTGCACCCCTCGGCTTTCGGGCAGGCGATCGGCATGGCCCGCCGTGGTGGGACCATCGTCTTCAACGGACTCCCGCCGGGAGATTTCCCCGCGCCGATCTTCGAGATTGTGCTCAAGGGCCTGACCGTCCGTGGTTCGATCGTGGGAACTCGCCAGGACCTGGAGGAAGCGCTGGACTTCTACGCGCAGGGCAAGATCCACCCGACCGTGTCCACGCGGGAGCTCTCCGAGGTCAACGCGGTCTTTGACGAAATGAAGCATGCCAAGATCGACGGACGCGTGGTGCTGAGGTTCTAATGCCCCACAACAGGCTTGACGCCGCAGTGACGCTGCCCGCGGAAGACTTTTCCCGGGTGGCGCTCACCGCCGTTTCCATCGAACTCCTCCGGAAGTTGTGGGAGCAGCATGGTCCGCTCATGTTCCACCAGTCAGGCGGTTGCTGCGACGGTTCCTCCCCGATGTGCTACCCGGCCGGCGAATTCATTACCGGTGATTCGGACGTTCTGCTCGGGCTATTCGACATCGGCGAGCCCGAACGGCCGCAGCCTTTGGAGTTCTGGATGTCCCGGGAGCAGTTCAATTACTGGTCCCACACCCATCTGACGGTGGATGTGGTGGACGGCCGCGGGAGTGGATTCTCGGTCGAATCGCCTGAGGGGAAACGCTTCCTTATCCGCTCGACCTTGATGGATTGGAACGTCCCCGCGCTCTGAAGATGGGCCATGCATGTGTCTCACGATTCGGGACAAATGTGGGGGTCCATTGGCTGGACACTACTCTTGATGAGTCTGTTTCTACCACCTCATCAAGATTGTGGACTCTTCTATGAACCTCTTCCGGACCAAATCGATCGAGCAGTCCATTGCGGACGCCGATGAGCCCGGACGCAAGCTCAAGCGTTCCCTCAGCACCTGGGATCTGATGATCATGGGCGTCGCCGTTGCCGTCGGTGCCGGGATCTTCTCTGTCGGCGCCAAGGCCGCTGCGAACTTCGCCGGGCCCGCCGTGACCATCTCCTTCGCCGTCGCAGCCGTCACGTGTGCCTTGGCAATCATGTGCTACGCCGAATTCGCTACCGCGATCCCGGTCGCTGGGTCCGCCTACGTCTTCACCTACGCCACCATGGGCGAAGTCCTCGCTTGGATCATTGGTTGGAACCTCATCCTTGAACTCTTTACCGCTGCTGCGGTGATCGCCAAGTACTGGGGAATCTACCTGAGCAAAGTGTTTGCGCTCATGGGTGTGGATATGCCGCCGGCCGTGAACATTGCCGGTGTGGATCTCTATTGGGGCGCTTTCCTGATTGTTGCCATCTTCACGGTGCTCCTGGTGCTCGGCACCAAGCTCTCTGCCCGCGTGGGCAACGTTTTCACGCTGATCAAGATCGCCGTGGTGCTGTTCGTGATTGTTGTCGGCTTCACCTACGTGAAATTCTCCAACTACACGCCCTTCGTCCCGGCATCGCAGCCTACCGGGGGCAACGACGGCGCGGATGTCATGAAGCAGTCCTTCTTCGGCTTCCTCACAGGTGCGGTTCCGGCCCAGTACGGAACGCTGGGCATCTTTGCCGGCGCAGCCTTGGTGTTCTTTGCCTTCATCGGCTTCGACGTGGTTGCCACCTCCGCGGAAGAGGTCAAGAACCCGCAGAAGACCTTGCCCCGGGGCATCTTCGGCGGCCTGGCGCTCGTGACGCTGCTGTACATCCTGGTCTCCCTCGCCCTGACCGGCATGGTGTCCTACACCCAACTGGCCGAAGCCAAGAACCCCACCCTGACCACGGCTTTCGAAGCGGTTGGAAACACCGACGCGGCCAAGGTCATTGCCTTTGGCTCGCTCATCGGTTTGACCACCGTCATCATGGTTCTGCTCATGGGCCTGGCCCGGGTGGTCCTTGCCATGAGTCGCGACGGACTGCTTCCGCGCGCGCTGTCCAAGACCAGTGCCAAGCGTTCGACGCCGGTCCGCCTCCAGATCATCTGTGGCGCTGCCGTGGCAATCGTTGCCGGACTGACCAACGTGGATCTTCTCGAAGAAATGATCAACATCGGTACCCTCTCGGCCTTCGTCATGGTGAGCCTGGGCATCCTGGTGCTGCGTAAGAAGCGCCCGGATCTCAAGCCGGCTTTCCGGGTTCCGTTCGGCAAGGTCCTTCCGGTGGTCTCGGCCGTCCTGTGCGTCTACCTGATGACAAACCTCGCCGTGGAGACCTGGGTCTTCTTCGCCATCTGGCTGGCAATCGGACTCGCCATCTACTTTGCCTACGGGCAGCGCCACTCCCGCTTGAACGAGAAGTTCGCTTCGGCAAAGGCCGCGGTGTCCGGGAACGCGGCTGTTTCCGACAAGAGCGACGACGAAGACAACCTCACTAGGGTCTAGCCAGCGACCGGGCTCACGCCCCCGGCTAGACTCACCCCCACGATTACGGCGACGCGTGCTCGTTGACCCACTCCACGAGCGGGCGCAGTACCTCCCAACGCTTGGCGATCTCTTCCTTGGCTGAGGGCTGGGACATCCATTCCGGTTCGCCCAAGGTCACTCCGGCAGACAACGACTTGTGCTTCAAGAGCTCGGCGCGTGGATGGTCTTTGTCGAAACCGCGCGGCACGGTCTTGAGCTTCTCGCCTTCCACTGCGAAGCCCGCGGCGGCGATGGCATCGACGATTTTCTGGAGTTCCTCCCCGCTGGCCGGCGAATCGGTGGCGGCGCGGAACCGGGCAATCTGCTCGGGGGTGCGCGAGTGGCATCCACCGCCGACTAACAAGCCGTCTGCACTGAGCTGGAGGTAGAAGCCCACACCCTCGTTATCCGCTGCAAAGGCTCCCTGTGCCGTCTTGTAGGGGGACTTGTCTTGGGAGAACCGGATGTCGCGGTTGGGACGGAAAACCTTGCCCGGCCCGAATCGCGGCTCAAGCTCTTCCAGCAACAGCGTCAATGGCTCCTTCACGGCGGAGTCGTAGATGTCTTTATGCGCCAACCACCATTCGCGGTTGTTGTTCTCTTCAAGTTCGGCATAGAAGGCGATGGCCTCTGCGGGGATCCCGGTAAATGTGCTCATGTAAGGATCCTATGGATGACAATGCCGGGCTAGCCAGAGCCATTGTCGGCCATGTGGAAAACCCGCCGCGGAACCTCGCCGCTGGGTCGGTACCTTGTTTCGCATTCCACGAGATACAAGCTCAGGAATCGCAAACAAGTCCAGGCATTCATGCGCATTAAACAGCAACCCCGCCGCGGAGAATCCGCAGCGGGGTTGCTTCGTTGGTGGACGTTGTTACAGCTTGTTGGCTGCTTCCGCAGCCGACTCGCCTTCGCCCGCGCCGAGGTTGGCGCGCAGCTTGGCACCGAGTTCAGCGTCGACGTTGGTCCAGTACTGGATGGCGCGTTCCTTGATGTCGGCGCTCTTGACGCCACCCACGGCGCCGGTGATGGTGTCCAGCAGACGGGCCTTGGCGCCGTCGTCGTAAACCTCGCGGTACAGCGCGCCGGCCTGGACGAAGTCGCCGTCCTCGGCGTGCAGGGAGTGTGCGGAAAGCGTCAGCTCGCCGTCGTTCTCCCAGCCGCCGGCCGGGTTCTGCGGCTCAACAGCAGCCGGGCCACCCACGGAGTTCGGTGCATAGACCGGAACCGAAGGAGCGTTGAACAGGAAGCGTCCCGCGCCGTCCTGGCTGTAGTTGTTGACCTGGTTCTTCGGCTGGTTCACCGGGATCTGGGCGTGGTTGGTGCCCACGCGGTAGCGGTGCGCGTCAGCGTAGGAGAAGATGCGGGCCTGCAGCATCTTGTCCGGGGAGGCGGCGATACCCGGAACGAAGTTCGACGGCGCAAAGGTGGCCTGCTCGATCTGCGCGAAGTAGTTCTCCGGGTTCTTGTTGAGCTCCATGGTGCCCACGTGGATCAGCGGGTAGTCCGCGTGCGGCCACACCTTGGTGAGGTCGAACGGGTTGAAGCGGTAGGTCTTGGCGTCCTCGTAAGGCATGACCTGGACGTGCAGTTCCCAAGACGGGAAGTTGCCGGCGGCAATGTTCTCCTGGAGATCGCGGATGTAGAAGTCCGCGTCCGAGCCGGCCAACTCGGCGGCTTCGTCGCCGGTGATCGACTTGACGCCCTGGTTGGACTTGAAGTGGTACTTGACCCAGAAGCGCTCGCCCTCGGCGTTGATCCACTGGTAGGTGTGCGAGCCGTAGCCCTGCATTTCGCGCCAGGAAGCCGGCAGGCCACGGTCGCCCATGAGCCAAGTGACCTGGTGTGCGGACTCGGGGGAGAGGGTCCAGAAATCCCACTGCATGTCGGCGTCACGCAGGTGGGTGCCCGGGAGGCGCTTCTGGGAGTGGATGAAGTCCGGGAACTTGATGCCGTCGCGGATGAAGAACACCGGAGTGTTGTTGCCCACGAGGTCGTAGTTGCCCTCGGAAGTGTAGAACTTGACGGCGAAGCCGCGGGGGTCGCGCCAGGTGTCCGGGGAGCCGTTCTCGCCCGCAACGGAGGAGAAACGGATGAGCATGTCCGTCTGGACGCCGGGCTGGAGGAAAGCTGCCTTGGTGTACTTGGAAACGTCCGAGGACGTCTTGAAGGTACCGAAAGCGCCGCCGCCCTTGGCGTGGACAACGCGCTCCGGGACGCGCTCGCGGTTGAACTGTGCGAGCTTTTCCACCAAGTAGTGGTCGGTCAGGATGATGGCACCGTCGGCGCCAACGGACTTGGAATGCGCGTCCGAGGTGACGGGGGCGCCCGACTGGGTGGTCGAGATGTTCGCGGTCATCGTTCTCCTATTTCGTGGGTTACTTGCGTTTGAGTAGGAAGCTGTTGTTTGGCCTGGCAGTCCTGGCAGATGCCTTGGTACAGGACGTCTGCGATCTGGATGGTCATGGGTTTGGAATGCTCATCCCAGTGCGGGGTGAGGCAAGGGGCATGGCCTACGGCGCAGTCGACATCCTCCACCCGGCCGCAACTGATGCACACGGCGTGGTGGTGGTTGTCGCCGACCCGCGTCTCGTACAGCGCGGGAGAGTGGGGCGGTTCGAACCGCCGCAGCATCTGTAGGTCCGTGAGGTCGCTCAGCACCACATAAACAGACTGCGCTGTCAGTTCGGGAAGATCCTTGCGTGCGGCAGCCAGGATGCCTTCGGCCGGGGAATGCGGATTGTGCTGAACGGCCGCGAGGACCGCAAGACGCTGCTTGGTCACGCGGCGTCCGTGGGAATGCAGGGCGGAAGCCCACGCTTCCTGGTCTGCCGTGTGATCTGCCATACGCCCATTGAAGCACTTATTATGAGTACTTCACAATAAGGTGAGGCTAACTTCGGATGAACCCGCCGACGGCGGCCTGGGACTCGCGGGCACGCCGGCGGCCACCGCAGCAGCGGACGCCGGCGGCCCGGCGGCCTGGGACTCGGGCGCGACGGCGGCGGCCGCAGCAGCGGACGAGCGCTGACGCGGCGCTACGGGAGGGCGGGCGCGTGGGTGGGTAGGGTTGGACGGTGGCAAAACTCCTGGCTGATATGACCCCGCTTCGCGAAAGCCCCGCATTCCGCCGCCTGTGGCTCGGGTCTTCGGTGTCAATGGTCGGATCCCAGCTGACCCTGGTTGCCGTGAGCCTCGAGGTCTACAGCATCACCCAACAGAGCCTCTATGTGGGCCTGCTCAGTATCTTTGCCTTAGTTCCGCTGGTGATCGCGGGCTTGTTTGGCGGCGCCCTTTCGGATGCCTATGACCGGCGGAAAGTCGCTATTGTTGCGTCCCTCCTTTTGTGGGGCTGCAGCGTGGCCTTGGCACTCCAAGCGTGGTTCCAGCTGAACAATGTCTGGATCCTGTTCGTCCTCGTCGCGATCCAGAGCGGCGCGCAGGGCATCAACGGGCCGGCACGCAGCGCCATTATTCCCTTGCTGGTCCGGAAGGAACTGCTGCCCGCGGCCAACGCGTTGAGCATGCTGAACATGGGCATTTCGATGACGGCCGGCCCCTTGCTGGCAGGTGTGCTGGTTGCTTCGAGCGGTTTCGGCTGGACCTACACGATCGATGCCCTGAGCTTCGCCTTCGCACTGTGGAGCCTTTTCAAGCTACCGGCCCTTCCCGCGGCCGAGAACGCGTCGGCACCCGGCCTGCGCTCCGTCGTCGAGGGCTTCCGTTTCCTGGGCACCCGGCCCAACCTCCGCATGACGTTCATCATCGACCTCATCGCGATGATCTGCGCCCAGCCGCGCGCCCTCATGCCCGCGATCGGAGCCACGATGATCGGAGGTGGCGACACCACCGTGGGTGTGTTGCTCGCTTCTGTAGCTGTCGGTGCCTTCCTGGCGGGACTATTCTCCGGGCCTCTGGGGAGGGTGCGGCGCCAAGGCAGCGCGGTGGTATGGTCCGTGGCCGGATGGGGTTTCTCGATCGCAGCTTTCGGCCTCGTGGTGGTCCTGGCCGGGGACAGCGGGCGCGACGGCGTGACGCCTTGGATCATCCCGGCGGCCATGTGTTGTGCCTTTGCCGGGATCTCGGACTCAATCAGCGCGGTCTTCCGGACCACCATCCTGCAATCGGCCACCCCGGACCACATGCGGGGACGGTTGCAAGGCGTGTTCATCGTGGTGGTTGCGGGCGGTCCACGAGTGGGGGACATGCTCGCCGGTGGCGTCACCAAGGTTCTCAGCGAAGGCTGGGTGCTGCTCCTTGGCGGCGTGCTGTGCGCGGTACTGGCGTGGCTCGTGGCGCGCGGGCAACGTGGATTCCTCCAGTACGATTCGCTCCACCCGGTGCCCTAGCCCAGACCCAGCCCCACGCCCAACTAACTGACAGTTGTTGTCGTTATGGCGGCTCAGAACGACATTAAATGCGAGTCAGTTGGGTGGGCAGAGCAGGAACGTCCGGGCCGCCGTCGGCGTTAATCGGAACAGAACCAGCATGCAATGCAAGACAAAAGCCGGACTGCAAGAAAGTAGTGAAGTGCATAATCATCACAATGGCCTGAAGACCGCAGCGCTCTTCGGTGTGCTCTGGGCGGTGCTGCTGGGTCTTGGTGCCGTGATCGGTGTGGGCACCCGCAGTGCGTCGCCCATCTGGATCATGGCAGTGATCGGCGTCGCGACAACGGCTTATGGATATTGGAACAGCGACAAGATCGCCATCCGTTCCATGGCCGCCTACCCGGTTTCGGAAGCGGAGGCTCCGCAGCTGTACCAGATCGTCCGGGAACTCTCCGTGCGGGCGAACCAACCCATGCCGCGGATCTACGTTTCGCCGACCATGACACCCAATGCCTTCGCCACGGGACGCAACCCGAAGAATGCCGCCGTGTGCTGCACCGCGGGCATCCTGAACTTGCTCGACGCCCGCGAGCTCCGCGGCGTGCTCGGGCATGAGCTCATGCACGTCTACAACCGCGACATCCTCACCTCGTCCATTGCGGCCGCCGTCGCCGGCGTCATTACTTCGGTGGGCCAGATGCTGCTGTTCTTCGGTGGCGGGGACCGGCGGAACGCCAATCCGATTGCGATGATCGCCATGGCGCTCCTGGCGCCGTTTGCCGCCTCGCTGATCCAGCTCGCCATTTCCCGGACCAGGGAGTACGACGCCGACCACGACGGCGCGGAGCTCACCGGCGATCCGCTGGCGCTCGCCTCAGCCCTCCGCAGGATCGAGGCCGGCGTGAAGCAGGTGCCACTGCCACAGGATCAGCGCCTCGTGAACACTTCGCACCTCATGATCGCCAACCCGTTCCGCGGCGGTGCCATGACCAAGCTGTTCGCCACCCACCCGCCCATGCGCGAGCGCATCGAGCGGCTCGAGCGGATGGCCGGACGGCCGCTTTCCTAGCCAGCGGTCCCGTAGGTCAGCCTGCCGGCCGCGTCCGACGACGGGCGGCTTCATGCGAACAAGCCCTCACCAATGAAGCCGCCCGCCTTAGTGCCCGGAGGCACCGCGAACAAGCCAGAGCGCTTCGACGGGAGCTAATCGCCCGCCCAGCGCCGCAGGGTGCTGTTTACCAGCCCCACCAGCGCCGCCGTCCACCAGCAGCCTTGGGAAATGCACAAGGCCACGAGCAGCCGCGCACGCAGTCGGCCCGCCACGGACTTTGAAATGCGTTCCAACCGGGAGCGCATGGAGCCGGCGCATTACGGGAGCCACGGCGATCCCATTCAGCATGAGCACCAAAACACACAGCAGCTTGACCTGGGTGACGTGGCCGGTGATGTCCGGCCTGATCATGGCGCCGGAGACAAGCAACACGACCAATCCACCCCAGATCAGCGGCTGGGCGGCGGCCTTGAGGCGTCGGGTGTCGTGGATGTCCCGCTTGCCGACGAGCCACAGGAAGCCCACCCAATCGACAACCAGGATGGCGCCGAAGGACAGCACCAGCGCAATGATTTGGCATGCCAGGCCGACACGGTGAAGGTCTGGACCGCAGTCCACCAGGGCGCCAGCCGACACCGATCCCGCCCAAGCAGCAGTGCAGGCGCCTCCTAGGACGACGGTCTTCCTGCGGCCCGGATGCGGGGAAGATTTGGGGGACGGCATCATGCCGTCCCCCTCTGCAATGCTGGCCGTGTCTTCTGTCTTGCTGGTGCCGCCGCCGGGTTCGACGACGGCAGTGCTCATGCGAACAAGCCCTCGCCGATGAAGCCGCCCGGCTTGATGCCCGGAGGCACTGCGAACAGGCCGGAGCCCGTGTGCTTGAGGTACTCCAAAGCCAGCTTGTCGCTCTTTGCCATGGCCATCTGCATCGGCACATAGTGCGTCCGCGGGTCCTTGACGAAAGCTATGAAGAACAGCCCGGCGTCGAGGTGGCCGAGTCCGTCCGAACCATCCGTGTAGTTGTACCCTCGGCGGAGCATCTTCACGCCGTTGTTCTGGTCCGCGTGGGCGAGGCGGACGTGGGAATCCAGGGCGATCAACGGCTCGCCGTCGCGCCCCTTGATTGAAAAGTCCGGCGCCGTGAATTCCTCTCCTCCGGACAAGGGCGCTCCCGACCCTTTGGTGCGACCGATCAGCCCTTCCTGTTCCCGCAGTGACGTCCGGTCCCAGATCTCGATGTGCATTCGGATCCGTCGGGAGACAAGGTAGCTGCCGCCGGCCATCCACGCTTCACCCTGGCGGGTTCCAGCGGTGGCCCAGACGTGCTCGTTGAGGAGTGCCGCGTCTTCCGACTTCAGGTTGGCAGTGCCGTCCTTGAAACCGAAGAGGTTGCGCGCGGTCGTCTGTGCCCGGGACGTGGACGAGGTGCGGCCGAAGCCCAGCTGGGACCAGCGGACACGCACTTTCCCAAAGCCGATGCGTGCGAGATTCCGGATCGCATGGACGGCTACCTGGGGATCGTCGGCGCACGCCTGGACCACAAGGTCGCCGCCCGTACGCGCAGCCTCAAGGGCGTCGCCGGGGAAATGCGGCAGGTCAATCAGTGCGTCAGGCCTGCGGCCCTCCAAGCCGAAGCGGGGCTTGCCGTCCTTTTCGAAGAGGCCCGGGCCAAAGCCGAACGTCAAGGTCAGCTTGCCCGCCGCGAGATCCAGCGCCTCGCCGGTGTCTTCCGGGGGCGCGTCGTAGGATCCGTCGACGGCGCCGGTCGCGCCCGTTGTACGGCCGGCGGTCATTGCTTCGGCCGCGGCAGTCCAGTCCTTCAGGAGCTGGATCACCGCGGCACGGTCCTCAACCGTCACGTCGAAGGCGGCCATGTGGAGGCGGTCCTGGGCGGGAGTGATGATGCCGGCTTGGCGTTCGCCGTAGAAGGGAACCACATCGCCTGCAGGGGTGGCCGCCTGAGCTGCCACCGCATCATGGCTAAGGTATCCGGCGGCAAGACCTGCCACGGCACCGGCGCCGCCTATGCCGGCGAGGGAGAACAGTCCACGACGGGACATGCCCCGCTTGCCGCCCTTGGGGGATTCGGCGGCGGACGCGGCGCCGGCCATCCCGACGGCGGCCATCCCGCCGTCGGGCGCCAGGGTGCCAGGCGCGTTTGCCGGCCCGACGGCGGCAGCCTGGGTGCCGCCGTCGGGCGCCTCAGCGGGCTCGTGGTTGAAGGGGCATCCGCTCACAGGACTACTGCCGAGGTGAGCTTGGACAGCGGCTCGCCCAGGGCGTCGACCAGAGCGGCGAGCTGCTGGACCTCGGCGGGGCTGAGTTCGTTGTAGTACGCGAAACCGTCGCCCTTGGCGTGCTTCTTGAGCTCGACCTGCAGGGCAGCGAACTTCCCGTCGAGGCTCGTGGCCAGGGCGGGGTCCTTCTGCGCGAGCGCGGGCTTGAGGTTCTCGAATGCGATCCGGGCGCCGTCGACATTGGCCTGGAAGTCCCAGAGGTCCGTGTGGGACCAGATTTCTTCTTCGCCGGTGACCTTACCGCGCGCAACTTCGTCCAGGAGCTCCTTGGCGCCGTTGCCGAGCTTGTCCGCGGAGAGCTCAACGGTGCGGGTGCGTTTGCCGAGTTCCTCGGTATCGGCAACGAGCTGTGTGGCAATCTTGGCTCGTTCAGCGGCCGTCAGCGCCGTGTATCCGGCGGGTGGGAAGAGGTCCTTCTCCGTGCGATGCCAGCCGGTCCATTCCTGGCCGGGCTCAAGGTCGGCTTCGCGGGCGTCGAGCTTGGGGTCGAGGTCGCCGAAGGATTCCGCGACCGGTTCGATCCGCTCCCAGTGCATGCGCGTTGCCGAGTAGAGTTCGCGGGCCTTTGTTGTGTCGCCCGCCGCGTAGGCGTCAGCGAAGGCCTTGGTGCCGGTCACGAGTTGTTCGGTCTGGTCCTTGACGTACGCCGTGTACTGCTGGACGCCGGTGTCCGCAAGCTTCTGGAAATCGGCGTCGACGCCGGTCTTGTTTCCGGAATCCGTGACCTCAAAGGCGGCACGGATACCGTCGCCCTGCATGCCGGGCTTGCACGCGGTGGTGTACTTGCCTGCGGGAGCCGTGACCACCAGGTTGCGGGTCAGGCCCGGACCGATGTTCTCCACTTCGCCGACGATCCGCAAGCCGTCCTCGGCGAGGAGGTAGAACTCGGTGATTTCAGTGCCATCGTTCTTGACCGCGAAGCTCAGGTTGCCGCTGGGGACGCTTCCGGTGGAAAGCTTGCACTCGGTTTTGGTGCTGGTGACCTGGATAGGTCCGGCGGAGGCGCTGGAGCCGGGCGTCTTTGCATTGTCCGTGCATCCGGTGAGTACCAGCGGAACGGCTGCGGCAGCGGCGATAAGGGCAAAGGACTTCCGGTGGCGGGAGGCCTTTTTGGGCAGGGTCTTTTTGGGCAGGGCAATTTTGGGCAGGGGAGTGCCAGGCATTGGGGTTTCCTTCTGTTGGGGGTGCGGGAAGCGTTAGGCGGCGTTGGCGGCCTGGGAAGCGGTCTGGGAAGCGGCGGCGTTTTCTGCGGCGGCGTTGCCGGGAGATTTCGCCGGTGCGGAACCGTTGGCGCGAATGTAGAAGTAGAGCACCGGAATCACGTACAGCAGCCAGGCCCCGGCTTCGAGCCAGGTGGTGGCCGGGGACAGGTTGAGGGTGCCCTTCAGCAGGGTGCCGTACCAGGACGACGGCGGGATTGCTGCGGAGACGTCGAACGCGAGGGTGTGGAGCCCGGGCAGGATCCCGGCTTCCTGGAGGTCATGGATGCCATAGGCCAGCACGCCGCCCGCGATCACGATGAGGCCGACTCCTGTCCAGGTGAAGAACCGCGAGAGATTGACCTTAAGGACTCCGCGGTGCAGTAAGTATCCGAGTCCGGCAGCGACGGCCAGCCCGAGCAGCGCACCGAGCAGCGGCTGCGACGATTCCCCGGCGGCCTGGGCAGCAGCCCAAAGGAACAGCGCCGTCTCAAGCCCTTCGCGGCCCACCGCGAGTGCAGCCACGACCACGAGGCCCCACGCGGCGCCGTCGGCCATCTTGTCCACTTGGGACTTCAACTCGCCGCCGAGGCTGCGGGCAGTGCGCGCCATCCAGAAGACCATCCAGGTGACGAGCGCGACGGCGACAATGGACAATCCGCCCCCGATCGCCTCCTGCGCAGCGAAAGTCAGTCCCTGCGGACCGAAGGTGAGCAGTGCCCCGAAGGCGATGGAAACGGCCACAGCGATGCCGACGCCGGCCCAAAGCCTGGGGAGCAGCGAGCGGCGTCCGGTTTTGACCAGGTAGGCCATGAGCAGGACCACAACGAGGGTGGCTTCAAGGCCTTCGCGCAGGCCGATCAGGAAGTTCGCGGTCATCTGGAATCTTTCGTTAGGGGAGCCACACTTAGGCTCGCCTAAGGAAGTACAGTACCCGTTTGATCCGATTACGCAAACAGAACGTGTCGTAATTGCCGGAGGTTACGCGGGCGTGCCTGTCACGCGCTGCAGTCTTTGACCTCCGTGGATCGGTGCACCCGCGGAATCCCGGGGACTTCGCCAGGCTTCGACCCCAAAAAGTTGCGTGGCGTGACGCGCCTGTCTCCATTAACGACGACGGCGCGTTGCCCGCTCAGGGGGCAACGCGCCGTCGTCGTACTTCTGGATGGCGGCCGGGGCCGCAGCGAAGTCCTAGCTGCGGAAGTTCACGAACTGGAGGTCGGCCTCTTCGAACTTCTTCAGGATGTTCATGGTTTCCTGCAGGTCATCTCGGGACTTCGAGGTGACGCGGAGTTCGTCGCCCTGGATCTGGGACTTGACGGACTTCGGGGCTTCGTCGCGGATGATCTTGTTGATCTTCTTCGCGATGTCCTGGGCGATGCCCTCCTTGATGGAGCATTCCAGGCGGAATTCCTTGCCGGAGGGGTAAGGCTCGCCCTGGTCGAGGGACTTCAGGGAGATACCGCGCTTGATGAGTTTGGACTGGAATACGTCCAGGACAGCGAGGATGCGGTCCTCGGAGTTGGCCTTCATGAGGATCTTCTCGCCGCTGAAGTCGATCTCCGCGCCGACGCCCTTGAAGTCGTATCGCTGGGCGATTTCCTTCTGGGACTGGTGGAGCGCGTTGGCGACTTCCTGCTTGTCTACCTTGCTGACGACGTCGAATGTGGATTCGCCTGCCATGACTCTCCTTTGATTGGTGCGTTGCGTTTGATTGGTGCGTTGCGGCCCGGAAACGGGCGGCTTTGTCTGCCAACCAGCCTAATACGGAAGCGCCGGGCGTGTGCTGAACGTTCACAGTTCGCTCACAGCACACGCATGGCCGGAACTGAGACTGCCCCGACAGAGTTGTATCAGTTTGAAGAGCCCGTCCTGAAAGGGAGCACCATGAGCAACCAGGCCGTCCGATACGTCACCAAGTCAGCCGCTGCCGCCGCCGGTTCAATCGGAGTCGCTGCCGCCACCGCCGCAAGCGCGGTTGCAGCCGCAGCGCTCGCGGCTTCCGTGGTCCTGAGCCCGGTCCCGGATGCGGCGTCGCGGATGGACGGCGTTCACGCGGACTTGCTGCGGGCCGTGCAGCTCAACCAGATCACCCTTGAACAGGCGGCGAGTTTCGAGGCCAAACTGGCCGGCCGGATACTTGGCGATGCTTGAGATTTCCGCTGATTTTGTAGCTCCGAGGGCTCGATTCGATTCTTCGGCGGAAGTTCTGTAAGGTTGTCTTGCTCGCGCTTACCGGATCGGAAACGAAACGATGAACGGGAGTGACTTCTTTTGAAGTTCGGCAGATTACCCGAGCGGCCAAAGGGGGCTGACTGTAAATCAGCTGGCAACGCCTACGGGGGTTCGAATCCCTCATCTGCCACAAAATTAAATCCCCGGAACCATATGGTTCCGGGGATTTTTTGTATGTCCGTGTTTTCTTGGGTGGGCCGTTCGACGCGGAAAATCGCCTGCGAGGCGCTGGTGGATTCTCGACGCCCGGATTCGGGTGTCGGTGGCGATTTTCCGTGTCGCTGGCCGGCGTTACTTCCGCGAAACGCGGGATATGTAATCTAAGCGCATAACATTTGGCTCATCGAAGGAGTAGTTCTCTCGTGACTGTCACAACAATCCCTGCTGCCCAGCTGGAGCAAGTCGCGTCCCTACGGCGCCGTGCTTGGCCTCCCGGGTTCCTCTGGGGGTCAGCTACAGCGGCTGCACAGATCGAAGGTGCCGCCCACCTATACGGCAAGGAAGACAGTGTCTGGGATGCGTTTGCACGGATCCCGGGAGCGGTCGCCAATGGGGACACGCCCGAAGTTGCCGTGGACCACTATCACCGGATGCCCGAAGACGTATCACTCATGAAGAGACTGGGTCTTGGGTCCTATCGATTTTCGACGAGTTGGGCGCGCATCAAGCCGGGGGACCGTGCGGTCAACCAAACCGGGCTGGATTTCTACTCCCGTTTGGTCGACGAGCTTCTTGAAGCTGGCATCCTGCCGTGGCTGACTCTATACCACTGGGATATGCCCCAGGCCGTTGAAGATAAAGGAGGCTGGGTCAATCGCGATACCGCCTTCCGATTCCAAGACTATGCCGAAGTGGTGTACGGCGCGCTCGGCGATCGAGTCCAGCACTGGACCACTTTCAACGAACCGTTCTGTTCGTCTTTGTTGTCCTATGCGGCCGGCCTTCACGCCCCGGGACGGACATCCCGAGAGGACGGGCTCGCGTCGGTGCACCACCAGAACCTTGCGCACGGGCTTGCTGTGCGCAGCCTGCGTGAATTTGGCGCCCAAAACCTCGGCATCACCCTCAACCTGTCGAACGCCATTCCAGCGGATCCAGGGAACCGGGTGGACATCGACGCCGCCCGCCGCTTCGACGCCCTGCAGAATCGGATCTACCTGGAACCCCTTGTCCTTGGAACGTACCCGGACGACTTCCAGGACGATGTCGCGGGCCTGGGCTTCGAGCAACTCGTCCACGACGGCGACCTCGCGACCATATCCGCGCCGATCGATTTCCTGGGCGTGAATTACTACCATGATGACAACGTGTCCGGACGCCCCCTGCCGGATGGCGACGCCGGTTTCGCCATGGCAACCGATCGCAAGATCGCTTCGCCGTATGTGGGCTCAGAGCACATCACCTTCCCGTCGCGCGGGCTCGCCCGCACAGGGATGGACTGGGAGATCAACCCGGACGGACTCCGCCATCTCCTCGCGCGGCTCGGCAGGGAATACCCGAACCTTCCACCGCTGTACGTGACGGAAAACGGAGCGGCGTTCGACGACGAAATCACCAATGCGAGACGCGTACACGACGTCGAACGCACCCAGTACGTCCTGGATCACCTTGAGAGCGTCGCGGATGCGATTGACGAAGGAGCGGATGTTCGAGGCTATTTCCTCTGGTCCTTGCTCGACAACTATGAGTGGGCATGGGGCTACGAAAAGCGCTTCGGTATGGTCCATGTGGATTATGAAACCCATGTCCGTACCATCAAGGACTCGGGACTCGTCTATTCCTCCATTATCGGACACGCCTCAGCGCCCAAAGACGCGCCTTCCGAATCGGGCAGCTGAAGGAGGTCCATGTTGAATACAGCGCAGACGGCAATGGAAGACCGCCCCGACGGCCCGGCCGACGAAAGTAACTGGTGGCGGCAAGCCGCCGTCTACCAGATCTACCCCCGAAGCTTCGCTGACTCGAACGGCGACGGCATCGGTGATCTCGCCGGGATCACCTCGCGCATTCCCTACCTCGCGTCTCTCGGAGTCGACGCCGTCTGGCTGAGTCCCTTCTACCCTTCGGCTCTCGCCGATGGAGGTTACGACGTCGACAATTACCGTGACGTCGACCCGAAACTCGGCACCCTGGCTGACTTCGACGTCATGATTGGCGCCCTGCACGACTCCGGCATCAAGCTCGTGGTCGATATCGTCCCCAACCACAGCTCCAACCAGCACCAGTGGTTCAAGGAGGCGCTGGCGGCGCCGAAGGGATCGCCAGAACGCGATCGCTATATCTTCCGTGACGGCATCGGTCCGGACGGGGCGCAGCCGCCGAGCGACTGGGAGTCGATGTTCGGCGGCTCCGCCTGGGAGCCTGTCGGGGACGGCCAGTTCTACCTCCACCTTTTTGCCCGCGAGCAGCCAGACTTCAACTGGGAGAACCAGGAGGTCCGCGCCGACTTCCTGACCACCCTCAGGTTCTGGTCGGACCGCGGCGTGGACGGGTTCCGCGTCGACGTCGCCCACGGGCTGGCGAAGGATCTGACTGCCGATCGGCTTCCCGCTTGGGCAACCGTGGACAGCACCGTGATGGACGGAAGCCACCCCTTCTGGGACCGCGATGAGGTTCATTCCATCTACGCCGAATGGCGGAAGGTACTCAACGAATACGATCCACCGCGCACCGCCGTCGCTGAAGCCTGGGTTGAGCCGAACCGGCGCGTCCGGTACGCCAGCCAGGACAACCTAGGCCAGGCGTTCAATTTCGATCTCCTTAGTGCCGACTTCGACGCTGGCCAGTTCCGGGCCGTGATTACCGAGAACCTGGCGCTCTCGGGGGAGTCCGGTTCCTCGTCAACTTGGGTTCTTTCAAACCACGACGTCGTCAGGCACCCCACCCGCTACGGGCTTCCCCCCAAGGATGCTGGCGGCACCGTGTGGCCCGGCCGGGCGTGGCTGCTCACCGGCGGACTCCGGCCCGTCCTCAAGCGTGACCTCGGGCTCCGCCGTGCGCGAGCGGCCACGCTGCTGATGCTTGCGCTCCCGGGCTCTGCCTATCTATATCAAGGCGAGGAACTTGGTCTTCATGAGATCCCGGACATCCCCGATGAAATGCGCCAGGACCCCACATTCTTCCGTAACAGGAACGTCGACGTCGGCCGCGACGGTTGCCGTATCCCCTTGCCTTGGTCGGCTGATGGCCCCTCATTCGGCTTCGGCCGTGGGGCCGCCCATCTGCCGCAGCCCGCAGGCTTTGCGAGGTTGTCGGTTGACGCCCAGAAAGGCGATCGGTCGTCCACCTTGTGGATGTACAAGGACGCCCTTCGCTTGCGGAGCAGTCTGCGGACTTCCGAAACTCTGCGGTGGGTCGACTCCGGGAACTCAGACGTCCTGCACTTCCAACGCGACGGCGGGTGGGAGTCAGTCACGAACTTCCAAGACCAGCCAATCGCTCTGCCGGACGGGGAGATCCTCATCAGCAGTTCAGTCGTCACGGGCGGGAAACTTCCCGCGAACTGCACCGCATGGCTTCTTCGTGGGGAGCCGAAGACCCCGGGAAAACACGTCCGCGAAGGGTAACCGACCTGTCATCCGATCGAAACAATTGCTCGCTAGGCTTAATCGCAGTTGGCTGGAAGGCCATTTTTTCAGATTCAAAATCTAAGCGCATAACAATGCGGCCGCCGGAGCCCTCTGATCCTCTGGCCGAATCTACCCATCCTGAATTTGTCCGAACCGCGGCACGCGCCGCGCAATCGAAAGGGACCGGTCATGAGTGCAACAGGCATATCGCTCGACCGCGTTGAAAAGACTTTCCCCCTCAAGAAGCGGAACATGTACACCGCGCTCAAGGACGTCACCCTCGAGGTCGGGCAAGGCGAATTCCTCGCCTTGCTCGGCCCCTCCGGGTGTGGCAAGTCGACCATTCTCCGCATGATCGCTGGCTTGGAGAGGCCCTCCGCAGGCAGACTGGCCGTCAACGGGCGCGAGCCGCAGGAGCTCGTGAACGAACACCGGCTCGGTGTAGCTTTCCAGGACCACGCGCTCCTTCCGTGGCTGACTGTCTACCAGAACGTCTCGCTTCCCTATCAGCTGGCCAAACGCCCCGTGGACTCGGCCCGCATCGAGGAACTGCTCGAACTAGTCGGCCTGGCCGATTTCCGCGATGCCCACCCCCGGCAGCTCTCTGGTGGAATGCGGCAACGCGCCTCGATTGCCAGGTCCCTCATCCTGAAACCGGATGTGCTTTTGCTAGATGAACCCTTCGGGGCCCTGGACGCCGTCACGCGGCGCAGGATGAACCTGGAGCTGGCACGGATCTGGGACGAGGAACGCACCACTACTGTGCTTGTCACGCACGACGTCGAAGAGGCAGTCTTCCTCGCACAGCGCGTGGTGGTTCTCGCCGCCAACCCGGGCCGGGTCCGGCACGAGGAAGTCCTTTCCTTCGACACAGTCCGGACCGAAGGACTCGAACGGACCGCGGAGTTCCACCACGTCGTCGACCGGCTCACGCGAATGCTGGACGCCTCATGAGGCCCCAGACAAAGAAGATTGTTCTCGGGATCATCGGTGCGCTCACCCTGATCCTCGTTTCGGAGGTTGTCGGCAGGCTCGGTCTAGCGGGAAAGGCCTGGCCGGCACCTATCGACGCCGTCTGGTCCGTCCTTGGGTCCAAGCTCTCTAGCTCACTCTTGTTTCGAGCCCTTGGCGCCACCTTGGCTTCAGCGGGAACCGGACTGCTCATCGGATCATTCGTCGGCACGGCCGTGGGCTTCCTCGGGTTCCTACTCCCGCCCCTGCGAGCGGGCCTGGACCAGACCGCTTCGATTCTGAACACCATCCCGCTCGTGGCGCTCGCGCCGCTGCTTATCGCGCTCGTCGGGCCGCAGGGAATGTCGGTGCTTACCGCGGCGCTCGGCTCGGGTTTCGCGATGTTTGTAGCAACCGCATCGGGGCTGGTGGCGGTCTCCGCCACCCATTCGGACTTGTTCAGGGTCTCCGGAGCTTCCCGCCTTCAGCACATTATCCGGCTGAGCCTGCCCAGCGCCGTGCCCAGCCTGCTCGGAGGCCTCACCCTTGCCGGCTCCGGGGCTGTCCTCGGTGCCGTTCTTGGGGAATGGTTCGGTGCGCCCACCGGTCTGGGCGTACTGATGATCAGCTCCATGCAGAACTTCCAGGTCAAGCTGCTCTTCGTGGTAGCCCTCACAGCTGCCCTCGTCTCGCTCATCGCTTTCTACGCCATGGTGGCGATTCAAAAGATGGTCGGAAAGAGGTTCGTGTGACCAAGGAATCTCCAGTTCTCGCTACCCGCCTCGCATCCGTACCGAACGTCGGAGCCCCACGACGCCAACGGCTCTCGCCGGCAGTTAGGGCATCACTCGGCCGCATCCTCACGCTGGGCTGGCCGATCATTGCGCTGCTTCTGCTTTGGGAACTCGTCGCCGTCCTCAACGGCTACACGGATCTTCTCCTGCCCCGCCCGCTGAGCGTTGCGGCGCATATCTTCAACAAGCCGCAGACGTTTGCCGAACCGACACTCATCACCCTCGCGCTCGCCGTCCCGGGCACGGTGCTCGGCCTCGGCGTTGGGTCCGGTCTGGCGATCCTGGTGTGGTATTCGTCCATCCTCGACGGACTCATCACCCCCACCACCAGTGTCCTGCAAGCTATCCCGGTGGTTGCAATGCTTCCCGTCATCGGGCGGCTTGTTGGCTACAACGAAATCACGATCATCGTCATCGTCATGCTGCTTTCGTTCTTTCCCACGTTCGTTCTGGTCCTTGGCCGGCTCCGGCAGGCGAATGGCTCATCCGAGGATGTCTTCCGCGTCTTCGGAGCCAGCCGCCGGAGCACCCTTTTTCGGCTCCTGCTGCCGCAGGCGGTGCCCGGCCTGCTCGCAGCCATCCGAATGACGGCACCCTTTTCCATCGGCGCAGTGATCCTTGCGCAGTATTTGCTCTCCATCGGCGGGCTCGGGCAACTGATTACCGATTCGATTGTCCGCAGCGACACTGTGACCGTCTGGGCCATCGCCTGCATCACGTCAGTTGTGTCGATCATCGTCTTCGCCCTCACCAAGAGGCTCGAAGACCACGTTTCCGTGAGATTCAAATAGGTCCCACCACTCAGGAATTGCTCCCACCCCAATTTCGAACAACTACTACCTTCGAACACTCCCTTTCGAACAGGAGATCCACCATGAACCAACAGTTTTCACGCCGCAGCCTTCTCGGCGCCGGCCTTGGCCTCGGCGCGCTCGCAACGGCCGGCGCCCTGAGCTCCTGCAGCAGCAGCGGAAGCAGCCCGGCGTCGTCGGAGGCGGCATCGCCCACGAAGCTGCGCATAACCCTCGGCTGGGTGTCGAATGTTGAATTCGGCGGCTACTTTCTTGCCGATGACCGCGGCTACTACAAGGACGAGGGCCTCGAAATTGAGTTCCTCCCGGGCGGAGCAAACGCGCCATCAGCGGCGCAGAGCCTCGCGGCAGGGAACGCCGAGATTGGGCTCTCACCGTCCATGAGCGACACGATTGTCGCTGCGGCGAAGGGCAACGACTTGAAGATCCTCGGTGCAGTCTTCCAAGACAGTCCTGGCGGAATCGTGTCCCTGACCAAGAAGCCCGTGAAGACACCCAAGGACCTCGCTGTGGCAAAGGTTCTGGGGCAAGGCGGAACCCAACCCTACCTGGACGCCATCCTTGAGCTCGCGGGCCTGCCCCCGGCTACCTACAAGCTCATTCCGGCCGGGTTCGACCCCTCGCCCCTCGTGGACGGCCAAGGCGACGCCTACACCTGCTACGTCACCAACCAGCCCACCACCCTCGAGACCCAGTTCGGGCTCGTCAAGGACAAGGACTACGTAACCGTTACTTACAGCGAGCTGGGACTTCCCTCCTACGCAGATGTCATCGTGACCACCGGCAAGTTCGCCAGCGCGAACGAGGACGCGATCGTCAAGTTCCTGCGTGCCAGCATCCGGGGCTGGCAGGACAACGTTGCCGATCCGTCCATCGCAGCCACGCTGTGTGTAGAAAAGTATGGGGCCGACCTCGGACTCGATCTTAAGCAACAGATCCGACAGAACGAGCTGCAGGCACCCTTGATCCAGTCCGCTTTCACGAAGACCCATGGTCTCCTCAATATGGATACCGCGCTGCTGGACTCGAAAATGCTCCCTGCCATGAAGGCGGCAGGACAGACGCCCGTGCCGGCAAACGTCAAGGGAATCGTCGACTTGTCTTACATCGCCAAGGCCTTCAACGGCAAAACCACCCTCTAGACCCCTTGGGCCGCGTTTGCAACCACACGAGTAGAAAGGCTCCGGTTACCCTCCAATGACCACCACAGGTCCGGAAACGCGACGCCGTCTTGTCGCGCTCGATGTCGACGGCACCATCATGCACGACGATGGACGCATCAGTGAGGCAGTCGTTGAACAGGTCCGGAGGATTGCCGCCTCGGGAGACGAGATCACGCTCGCGACGGGCCGCCCCGTTGCGAGCGTGATCGGGGTCCTGGGCCACCTCGGTATCTCGCCCGAGTACGTCGTTTGCTCCAACGGGGCCATCATCATCCGGCGGGACGAATCGGTGGAGCAGAATTACCGCAAGGAGTTCGTCGCGACCTTCGATCCCACGTCCGCGCTCCACACTCTGCGCTCACACTTGCCCGGTGCCCTCTATGCGGTGGAGGACGAGCACGGAACTTTCCTGTACACGGAAATTCTTCCTGGTGAAAACGGTGATGACCCGAACTCACGGCGAGTCCGTTTCGACGAGCTCCTTGGTGGGCGGGCAACAAGGGTGGTGGTTGTTGCTCCCGACGCCGGGACCGCGGAATTCTTCGACATCATGAAAACCCTCGGCCTGCACCACGTCACTTACTCCATCGGACAGACAGCATGGCTTGATATGGCTCCCCGGGGGGTCAACAAGGCTATTGCCTTGGAGAAGGTGCGGCGGCTTCTCGGGGTCGACCGCGCAGACGTCGTCGCTTTCGGAGACGGCCGGAACGATATCGAAATGCTGCGCTGGGCCGGAGCGGCCGGTCAGGGTTTTGCCCTGGGGCAGGCCCCCGAGGAAGTCCGAGCCATCGCTTCCGCGGTCATTCCCTCGATTAATGAAGACGGCGTGGCCGCGGTGCTCTCGCGCTTATGAGCCCGCCTGTGAAGCGTACTGCCGGGGCCTATCCTGCCGGGGTACGATGTTTCGGCGCTGGAAGGGACAGGCGAAATCCGCCGAATACCACAGCGACGCGTGACCGGATAAGCGAAATTCGTCATCACAATGGAGCCCTCATCAATGGCCAAAAGCCCGACTGTTTACGACGTTGCATCCGCCGCGGGTGTTTCGACTGCCACGGTTTCCTTCACCTTCCGGAACCCTGACCGCGTCAAGGAATCCACCCGGGAAATTGTGCTGGCAGCCGCAAAACGGCTTGGATACGTACCCAACGCCAGCGCAAGGAGCCTGGCGCGGGGCCGTACGGGTGCCTTGGGATTGTTCGCCTATGACTTCATGTGGAATGCCCCGGACCGTCGGGTCGCCCCTGGGCAGTCCCTGCCCGGGAGCCACCTGTTACAGGGGGAGCCATACGACGATTTCCGGCTGTTTCCTGTGTACTTAGACGAGGTGCAGCGCGGCTTCGAATTGCAATGTTGGCGGCGCGGATTCGAGCTCATCCTCGGCGGCCGACAGGATGAAATCGGCGAGAACATCATCAACGAGATGGCCGGACGCGTGGATGGCCTCGCGGTTTTCCCGCGACGGCTCGCACCGGAGACCTTGTCGCACGTCTCAAGGAGAATACCGGTGGTTGAATTCGCCTCCGCCGGGACCACCGACGACTACTGCCACATCACCGCGGACAATGCAGGCGGCATGGCCATGATCGCCGATCATTTGATTTCCGTGCACAACATGACAGATTTCATCTTCGTCTCGTCGGTGACGAATGCCGACAGCGAAGAACGCCGGCTTTCCTTCAACGAGGAACTCCGGGGGAGGGGAATCGCCGCCCGGCCTCCGTTGAGCCATTCCCTCGCCACGATCACCGCGGATCTCGCAGGCTTGAGCGACGCCGGTTCCCTTCCACAAGCGTTCGTCTGTGCCTCGGATCTGGTCGCGCTTGAAGTCGTGGACGCATTGGCCACCTTGGGCGTCTCCGTTCCGGCCCACGTTGCGGTCACGGGGTTCGATGGCGTCGTCGCCGGCGCCGTCTCTCAACCAAGCATCACTACCATTCGGCAGCCAATGAGCGACATCGGTCGATTGGCAGCCGACATGCTCATTGCGCGGAGCTCGGGTGAGACCACTGGCAGCGAGTCCGTTGTCCTCCCCGTCAGGATGATCGTTCGCGGCAGTTGCGGCTGCGCTTGAGCGGCGATGACCACGACGGCGCGTGGGCACCGGCGGTGCCACGCCAGCGCCGGTTTTAGCTCGCGCTGCCTGGCTCCAGCCAGTATCCGTCCTGGTGGTGCACGAGTTGCCGGCCCAGGCCTCCGGACAACTGGATCCAGAGCGTGCTGCGATCGTCCGTCATGCCGTCCAAGGTGCCTACGATCCTGTTGCCGCGGGTGTCCTGCAACACCAGCTCCTGGTTGAGCGGAAGTTCCGGCCACACATCTGCGTGTGCCCTGATGGTTTGGGTGGTGCTCACGGGATCTCCTTGGTGCTTCCTGCAATTTGTTTTCAGACATTCTTCCCGCGGCATGTGAACCGGCGGTAAACGACATGCCATGTAGCGACACACAAAACGAAGCTGTCCCAGGATGTTACTGCGGAGTAACATGGCGGTTATGCATTTGCTTCTCCGAACCCTCTTGCTCTTGTTCACCTCGTCCAGGCGGAGCCGGCTCAACGTTTGGGGCACGTCCTCCTTGCCCATGCGTGTACTGCCCACGGACATCGACATTGCAATGCATGTCAACAACGGCATGTATTTCTCGCTGATGGACCTTGGGCGCTTCGACCTCATGGTGCGCGCGGGGATCTGGCAAAAGATGCGCAGACGCCGCTGGAGCCCCGTGGCCGCCGGCGAGACGATCGCGTTCAGGAAGTCGTTGCAGCTCTGGCAGCAGTACACCATCGAGTCCAGGATCATCGGGCTCGATTCCAAAGCGATCTACTTTGAACAACGAATGGTGGTGGACGGCGAGATCTACGCCCGCGCGCACATTGCCACCCGGCTTGTCGCCAACGGCCGGCCGGTGAGCCAGGAGGAAATCCTGGCCGAGTTCGGCGAGCCGCCCGCGGACCTCGAGCTTCCGGAATGGATCCACGAGTGGCGTGAGAACAACGCCCTCCCCGGCGCCCGGAGGGCCGCCCCTCACCTCTGGCACTAGCCGAAGGTGCCGGTCGGGCCCAAGCCAGCCGGCCGCCGTCGTGCTTTATTCCCGGTTTGCCGGGTAGCGAACAAGGGCGACTTAGGCGGCGCCGTCGCGTACCGTGGAAGCATGGCTACAGTTGACATCACCGGCGAGCAGTTCGCATCGACCATCGAGGGCAATGACATTGTCCTCGTGGACTTCTGGGCTGCGTGGTGCGGCCCTTGCAGGCAGTTTGCCCCCACATACCAAGCCGCTTCCGAGAAGCATGACGATGTCTTCTTCGCCAAGGTGGACACCGAGGCCGAGCAGCAGCTCGCCGCCGAAGCCGGCATCTCCTCGATCCCCACGCTCATGGCCTTCCGCGAAAAGGTCCTCGTGTTCTCCCAGCCGGGCGCACTGAACGGACCCCAGCTCGAGCAGGTCATCGAGGCCGTCAAGGGGCTCGACATGGACGAGGTTCACGCGCACATCGCAAAGCAGCGCGCCGAAAACTCCTAGCAAACGCCATCGGCTGTTGCCCACTTTCCCGTGGGCAACAGCCGATGCTAGTTAGAGGCGCTCGAGCTTCACCGGCTCCGCCAGCAGCGCACTGAGGGATTCGTTGAGGTCCTGAACGGCGATGCCCTTGGAATGGATGTCGAGGTGTTCCTCCGAGGCCCACTGCTCAGTCAGGACCAGCTTGTCCTCGTTGGCTTCGGTGAGCTCGTAGCGGATGCAGCCGGGTTCGTTCACTACTTCGTCGATCGCGATTTCCAACGCGAGTTTCACGCGGAAGAATTCGCCGTCGTTGGGGATGAACGTGGCCTGCAGGTCAATGGGTGCACTCATGGGATTCACATTACCGGCTGGCCCGGCAAGCCCCTGAAATATTTTGTAGGACTTCCAAGCAAAAGTCTTCTCTTGGACCGGCGGAGTTGGTAGCGTGCGTTCATGCTTTCCTACACAGCCGGGGACACTGACGTCCCGCTGCTTGAAGAGACCATCGGCGCCAACTTTGAACGCGTCGCGGCGCGGTTTCCGTTGCGGGACGCGCTCATCGAAGCCGCCGTGGTGCCCGGCGATGAGGCCCGGCGCTGGAGCTACGAAAAACTGAACGACGACGTCGATCGCCTCGCGCGTGCGCTCCTCGCCGTGGGCGTCGCCAAGGGTGACAGGGTGGGCATCTGGAGCCCGAACTGCGCCGAGTGGACCATCCTGCAATACGCCACGGCTAAGGTGGGGGCGATCCTGGTCAACGTCAACCCGGCGTATCGCAGCCACGAACTCGAATTCGTGGTCCGCCAGAACGGCATGCGGATGCTGGTGGCTGCGCCATCGGATAAGAACAGCGACTATGTGGCCATGGCCCGGGAGGCCTTGGCCGGCTGCCCGGAGCTTCGGGAGCTCGTGTTTCTTCCCGATCTGGGACTGGACATGCTCAACGCAGGCGAGCCGCAAACTGACGCCGAGCTGACGTTCGCCGAGCTACTCAAGCGGGCGGACGACGTTGCGCCCTCAGCGCTCAAGGCGCGCATGGCGGAACTGGACCCGCACGATCCCATCAATCTGCAATACACTTCCGGCACCACGGGATTCCCCAAGGGCGCCACGTTGACCCACCACAACATCCTCAACAACGGCAACCAGATCGGCAGGCTGTTGGGGTACACGGAACGCGACCGCGTGGTCTTGCCGGTGCCGTTCTACCACTGTTTCGGCATGGTGATCGGGAACCTGAACGCGTTGAGCTTCGGTGCTGCCACGATCATTCCGGGCCGCGGATTCACCCCGGCCGCCGCCCTGGAAGCGGTTCAGGATTTTGGCGGAACCTCGCTGTACGGAGTACCCACCATGTTCATCGCCGAGTTGGCTTTGCCCGATTTCGCGTCCTATGACCTCTCCACGCTGCGTACCGGCGTCATGGCCGGCTCACTGTGCCCCATCGAGGTCCTGGAGCGTGTCATCGGGGAGATGAACATGCGGGACGTGGCCATTTGCTACGGAATGACCGAGACTTCGCCCGTGTCCACCATGACCCTCGCGGCGGACACCATTGAGCAGAGGACCACGACAGTTGGTCGCACCATGCCCCGGCTCGAGTCCAAGATCGTGGATCCGGGCACCGGCGAAACCCTGGAACGCGGAGGAATCGGCGAGCTGTGCACGCGCGGCTACGCCGTGATGGACGGGTATTGGGGCCAGCCGGAGAAGACAGCCGAGGCAATCGACGACGACGGCTGGATGCACACGGGGGACCTCGCCCGGATGGACCCCGACGGCTTTATCGTGATCGAAGGCCGCATGAAGGACATGGTCATCCGCGGAGGAGAGAACATCTATCCCCGCGAAATCGAGGAGTTCCTGTACCGGCATCCCGCGATCCAGGATGTCCAGGTCATCGGGGTGCCTGACGCCAAGTACGGCGAGGAACTGATGGCCTGCATCATCCTCAAACCGGGAGCAGCGTTGGACTTGGACGGAGTGCAGGAGTTCTGCCGCGGCAAATTGGCCCACTACAAGATCCCCCGCTACGTGGACATCCGGGAGAGCTTCCCCATGACAGTCTCCGGCAAAGTGCGCAAGATCGACATGCGCGAAGAAGCGATCGCCCGCCTCGGACTCTAATTCCAACGCGGGGTCACTTACGGCCCATGTTGAGCGGCAACATGGGCCGTAAGTGACCCCGCGTTGGCTTGCTTGGAAGTCAGCCTGTGGATAACTCCTTGCCGGGGTCAAATTGCGGACAAACTGGATCCCATGGTCCGCATCAATCCGCTGCCGAAGGAAATCAGTAGCCGTCCTTTCACCGTCTATGAATCCCGTGTGCTTGGCGTCGCTCCGAAGCGGCTCCGGGCCAGGGACGTGTCCGACGGCGGCCGGCTGATCTACTTGCCTGCGGCTCGTGACTTTGAGTTTGCCGAACAGGCGCGGGTCCTTGCCGCGGCAACACCGGGCGCCTGGGTGTCCCATGAGAGCGCCGCGGTACTGACCCGGCTCGGCCTTCCTCCGTGGCTGGGCGGCGAAGAGACGGTCCACCTCAGCAAGCCCAATGAGCTTCCCCGGGTCCGCCGGACCGGAGTGACGGGGCACCGGGTGCGCATCCTCCCTGACGAAGTCACGGAAATAGACGGAATCCCGGTGTCCTCTCCGTCCCGGACGTGGCTTGACCTGGCGAATCAGTTGCCGCTGCGGTACGTGATTGCCATGGGCGACCAGTTGATCCGCATGCCCCGGCCGGGCCTTGAAGGAAGGACGGAGCCCTACGCGAACAAGGAAGGGCTGCGCCTCCTGATCCGCCAGCATCCGAATATGAAGGGCGTGGAGAAGGCCCGGCTTGCCCTCGAAGACATGAGGGTCGGAGCAGACTCGTTTCCGGAGACATTCCTGCGGCTCGCAATGTTGGATGCGCGATTGCCTGAACCGGAATTGCAGCTCCGCTTCGATCCGGACGATCCGTGGTCGCCGTCCGCGGACCTGGGGTACCGGCGGTTCCGGATCGCCGTGCAGTACGACGGCGCACCGCATCTCACGCGGGAACAGCAGACACGGGACAACCGGAGGGACGAAGCTTTCACGAGCGCCGGCTGGTCCTACTTCAAGGCCAACGCCCATGACCTGGCCGAAGGGTTCGCCGGCCTTATTGTCCGGATCAAGCGGGCGAAACTCCCAACGCGGGGTCACCTACGGCCCATGTCGGGCAGCAACATGGGCCGTAAGTGACCCCGCGTTGGTGGCGTTAGTGCCCTCGGTGGTCCTGGATGGTCATCCGCGGACCGAATGTCGGTTTGCGGAAGCCGCTGAGCCCCAGCATCCGGACTACCCGCTGGCGGTGCCCACGCCAGGGTTCCAGGAGAGCGATCATTCCGGCGTCGTCCGTTTTCCTGCCGGTGAGCGCATAGCCGACGTACGAGGCCAAATGGTAGTCGCCCACCGCGATCGAATCCGGGCAGCCATGAGTCCGCTGGACCACCTCGGCGGCCGTCCAGACACCAATGCCCGGGATGGTCTGCATCTTGGCCCCGGCTTCCGCTGCGCTGAGCGATGCGAGCCGTTCAAGCGCGACGGCGGATCGCAGCGCCCGCATGACGGTTGCCGAGCGCTGGGGACCCACGCCGGCCTTGTGCCACTCCCATGAAGGAACGGCCAACCATTGGGAGGCGGTTGGCGGGACGAGGAGGCCCGACGGCAGGCCCGACGTCGAAAGGCGGCCCGCGCTTGGCGCTGAGGTCCCGTAACGGTACATCAGGTAGCGGTAGCCCCGGCGGGCTTCGATAGTGGTGACCTTTTGCTCAAGAATCGTGGGCACGAGGGAGTCCACCACACGGCCGGTGGTAGGCAAACGGACGGCGAGGTTCCGGCGTCGGGCTTCCCTGACCATGCGCGGAAGGGTGGCGTGAAAGGCAGCCTCGTCGAAGCCGGACCAGTCGTCCCCGCTCCCCAACAGCGCAGGCACGGAGGCGATGGCGGAGCCGGCACCGACGCCCCAAGCCTGGGCATCGACGTGCCTGTCCTGGCCGTTTCCCGCGGCGGTGAGTCGCAATGTGACCGGGCCATCCGGCGTCGTGAAGGCCATCCACACGCCGTCCTGCCGCGCCGCGAAGGAGGGGTCGCCATTGCCGCGCATGAGGATCCCCAGGGTCTGGAGAAGGTCGAAGGGGCCGCAGGCGTGCCATCGCACGGACGCGTCGGCCGCTGCCGCTGCTGCCGGCGGGACATCGACGATGGTCATTCATTCATGGTCGCACGCTCACCTGACAACACTCGAAAAGAGCCGCGTTCAAGCCCTTACGCCGCGAAACCCACCCGACTAGACTCCACGTGTGGCGCGGGGCGTCCGCGCCTTCCATGACAATCTCAGGAGAACCAATGGCCGGTGTAGTGCATTTTGAAATCCCCGCGGACGACAAGGAGCGGGCCAACACTTTCTACCAGGGTGCCTTCGGCTGGATGCTCAACCCCATGCAGGAGATGGACTACACGATCGCAATCACCACGCCTTCGGACCCGCAGACGGGTATGCCGAGCGCGCCCGGGGCCATCAATGGTGCACTGTTCCCGCGCACAGAGGAGCTGAAGACGCCCATCATCACGGTGGATGTCGAAGACATCGAGGCTTCGCTTGGCCAAATCGAGAGTGCGGGCGGTTCAGTGGTCAAAGGCAAGGATGCTGTTCCGGGCATGGGATACTACGCCTATTTCAAGGACACCGAAGGCAACATCCTGGGCCTCTGGCAGACCGACTCTTCGGCGGCAGGCACTGCACCGGCTGAGTGAGTGGGTTGCCCGGGCCGGCCCTTTACGCGGGGCCGGCCCTTTCCCCGAAACTACTCCCCGAAGCGCCCGCGGGCCTCCGCTGGAACCAGCGGCTTCTCAGCGCGGACCTTGAGTTCCTGCACCGCCCACGTGTTGCCGTCCGGATCGCTGAAGCCGAAGAACGTGCCGCCGTCGCGCTCGTCGAAGACGGTGATTTCGCTGGCCTCGACGCCGCGGCCCAGCAATTCCTCGCGTGCGGCGCGCGCATCCGCGACCACAAGTTGAAGGCCCCGCATGGAACCCGGCGCCATCTCATTCTGCGCCGGCAGGTCTCCGACGACGATCGAACATCCGGAGCCCGGAGGGGTCAGCTGCGCCACATGCATGTGCTCGTTGGTGGTGTTGTGGTCAAGGTTGAAGCCCACCTTGTCGCGGTAGAACTCGATGGCACGGTCAATGTCACTCACAGGGAGCACAACCACTTCGAGGGTCCAATCCATGGTGCATGTCCTTTCCTTGGAGGGTGTCACGGCTAGCTTGCCCCGCGAGGCCATCCTTTGGCTAGACGCGAAGCAGACGCGGCCCGCCACCGGTCTGAGCCTCCGCTGCACCGGAGCAGTCCCGACCAAGCGGTAACTTGGTACCTATGAAGTACGCCCAGTCCGTCCTGGACCTCATTGGCAATACACCGCTCATCAAGCTCAACCACGTGACCGGGGACATCAAAGCCACCATTCTGGTGAAGCTCGAATATGTGAATCCCGGTGGTTCCATCAAGGACCGCATCGCGGTGAAGATGATCGAGGAAGCAGAGCGGGACGGGAAGCTCAAGCCGGGCGGAACCATAGTGGAACCCACCTCGGGCAACACGGGCGTAGGACTCGCCCTCGTGGCCCAGCAAAAGGGCTACAAGTGCATCTTCGTTGTCCCGGACAAAGTGGGCGAGGACAAGCGTGCCGTGCTCCAGGCGTATGGCGCAGAAGTTGTGGTGACTCCCACCTCCGTGGCCCCGGACAGCCCGCAAAGCTACTACAGCGTCTCCGACCGGCTCGTGTCCGAGATCCCGGGAGCCTTCAAGCCGGACCAGTTCTCCAATCCCGCAGCCCCCGGCAGCCATTACGAAACCACCGGGCCCGAAATCTGGCGCGACACCGACGGGAAAATCACCCATGTCGTGATCGGCGCCGGTACGGGCGGCACCATCACCGGCACGGGCAGGTACCTCAAGGATGTGTCCGCCAACCGGTCAGAGTCCGACGGCGGCCGCGTCAAGGTCATCGGCGCGGACCCGGCAGGCTCGGTCTACTCTGGCGGCACGGGGCGGCCCTACTTCGTGGAGGGCGTTGGCGAGGACATGTGGCCGGCCAACTACGACAAGACCGTGCCGGACGACGTCATTGCCGTCAGCGACGCAGACTCCTTCGAGATGACCCGGCGCCTGGCCCGCGAGGAAGGCCTCCTGGTGGGTGGCTCCTCCGGCATGGCAGTGGTTGCCGCGTTGCAAGTGGCCAAAGACCTTGGCGAGGAAGCCGTCGTCGTCGTAATCCTGCCGGACTCCGGCCGCGGGTACCTGGCGAAGATCTTCAACGACAAGTGGATGCGCTCCTACGGCTTCCTCTCAGGTGGCGAGGAAGCCTCCGTGGGCGAGGTATTGAAGTCCAAGACCGGTGAGATGCCGGACCTCGTCCACATCCATCCC
Organism: Arthrobacter sp. efr-133-R2A-120; assembly: GCF_030209835.1. Lineage (GTDB taxonomy): Bacteria > Actinomycetota > Actinomycetes > Actinomycetales > Micrococcaceae > Arthrobacter. Next base: position 54,183 of record NZ_JARVRF010000026.1, read on the forward strand.
AACGAGACCGTGCGCGATGTCATCAACATCATGAACGAATTCGGGGTCTCGCACATCCCGGTCCTGTCGCAGGAACCGCCCGTGGTCATGGGCGAGGTCCTTGGCGCAGTCGACGAGCGCACGCTGACCACCAAGCTGTTCCGTGGCGAGGCCAAATTGACCGACAAGATCTCCGAGCACATGGGGGAGCGCCTGCCGGTGATCGGATCCCTGGAGACCATCTCCGCCGCACGAGAGCTGCTGTCCGACGTCGACACCGTCATGGTGACGTTCGTCGGAGCCCCCGTGGGCATCCTCACCCGCCACGACCTTCTCGCCTACCTGAGCAACTGACACTAGGAGTTCATATGTCTGCAAACGAAGCAGGATTCAACACGCGTGCTGTCCACGCCGGCCAGGCCTTCGAGCCGCGCACCGGCGCCGTGGTCCCGCCGCTGCACTTCAGCTCGACGTATGCCCAGGACGGCATAGGCGGTTTGCGGGACGGCTACGAATACGGCCGCGGCGGCAACCCCACCCGCGATGCGCTGCAGGAGCAGCTCGCTGCGCTGGAAGGCGGAACGCACGCGTTCAGCTTCAGCTCGGGGCTTGCCGCGGAGGACTCCCTCATCCGTGCCGTTGCCCGCCCCGGCGACCATATCGTCCTCGGCAACGACGCCTACGGCGGAACGTACCGGCTCATCAACCGCGTGCTCGGCGAGTGGGGCATCGGCAACACACCAGTGGACATGTCCAACCTTGACGCCGTTGCCGCAGCCGTCGGGGCGAACAAGACCCGCATCGTCTGGGTGGAGACTCCGTCCAACCCGATGATGAAGATCACCGATATCGAGGCGCTCGCCAAAGTAGCGCACGACGCCGGTGCCCTCCTCGTGGTCGACAACACCTTTGCGTCTCCCTACTTGCAGACCCCGCTCGCCCTGGGTGCCGACGTCGTGGTCCACTCGACCACCAAGTACATCGGTGGCCACTCGGATGTGGTGGGCGGCGCGATCGTGGTCAAGGACGCCGAACTGGCAGAGAAGATCGGCTTCGTGCAGTTCGCTGTCGGCGCCGTGTCCGGACCCATGGATGCGTTCCTGACCACGCGTGGCCTCAAGACGCTCGGCGTGCGCATGGACCGCCACAGCGAGAACGCCCAGGCCGTGGCCGAGTGGTTGCTGGAGCGTCCCGAAGTTGAAGCCGTGCTGTATCCGGGACTGCCATCCCACCCGGGCCACGAACTCGCGGCCAAGCAAATGAAGAAGTTCGGCGGCATGATTTCCGTGCAGTTCAAGGGCGGCGAAGCTGCGGCCCGCAAAGTGGCCGAATCCACCCAAGTCTTCACGCTGGCCGAGTCCCTGGGCGGCATCGAGTCCCTCATGAACTACCCCTCGGAGATGACGCACGCTTCGGTCAAGGGCACTGAGTTGGCCGTGCCGGTCAATCTGATCCGGCTTTCCTGCGGCATCGAGGACGTCGAGGACCTGATCGCGGACCTCGAGCAGGCGATCGGCAACATCACCTACTGAAAGCCCCTCCATTCCTGACCTTCTTTGGTGAACGGATCGGCCGGGACGCGCCATCACAGCGGCGTGTCCCGGCCGATCCTCGTTCAAACATGGTCAGGAGTGGGGTTTCCCTAGCCGGAGACGCCCACCTGGCCATCTTCTTCGCGCCCAGTGAGGCGGCGACGGAAGGAGGGATCGTCCGGCGAGGTGATTTCGACGTCGTACCAGCCTTGGAGGGTCTGCCGGCCGATCTTTTTCTTCTGGCCCGGCTTCAAGACCTGCTGGTCCGCATCGCCGACATACTGCAGCGCTGCGATGTTCAGCTGAACGGTCTTGCTTCCGTTGTTGCGCAATTCGATTTCCACGGCCTTCTGGCCGCGCGGGCCGTTGACGGTGACGTCGACGCCGGCCGCGGCACCCGCCGTCGTGCCCTTCAGCTCGTACTGGTAGCGGTTGGGGCCGGTGACGATCAGGTCGAAAGAGCCTCCGGCAAGTGGCAACTGCACTGTCGCAGGACCCTTCACATCGACGTGCCGCGGTTCGGTGACCTCGCCCGCGTAGCCGTAAACGGTGAAGTGGGCAGACTGCGTGCCGTTGTTGTCCAGCGACAGTGTGAGGCCGCTGGCCGTCACCGCAGCGGATGTTCGTGGCCGGTAGGGGAGCGGGCGGGCCGGGCGGCTTCCGGATTCCTGGATGGGTGCCACCTGCACGGCCGGCGGATTCGGCCGCCAGCGGGAAATCTTGGCGGGAACCGGACCCGGGTGGTCCAGGACCGGCGGCGCGCCCGCGGCGTCGAAATTGAAGACGCCGGTCAAGTCACCGCACACCTCGCGGCGCCACGGCGAAATGTTCGGTTCCTGTACGCCGGTCCAGCGTTCCAGGAAACGGATCACGGAAGTGTGGTCGAAGACCTCGGAACTTACGTAGCCGCCGATGGTCCACGGTGAGACGACGGTCATGGGGACGCGGGGGCCGAGGCCAACGGGCAAGGCCGTGGTCCAGTCCGTGGATTCGCCGGATTCCGGGCGCGGCTGAACGGGCGGGGGAACGTGGTCGAAGTAGCCGTCGTTCTCGTCGAAATTCAGGAAGATGGCGGTGCTTGCCCAGAGGTCCGGGTTGCTGGCAACAGTGTCCAGGAGCCGGTAGACGAAGTTGGCGCTTCCCACGGGCGTGGAGGAACTGGGGTGCTCGGAATCGGCGGCGGAGGGCACGAGCCAGCTGACCTGCGGCAGGGAACCGGCGCTGATGTCCGCACTGAGGCGCTGCAAGAGGGTGTCCGGGCGGCCGCGGCGCATGCCCTTGTCGAAGAGGGCCTTCTCGGCGTCGCTCAGGAGCCGCCGGGCTTGTTCCAACTGGGCGAGAAGGCGGTCCTGTTCGGCGGGCGTCTTTCCCGCGAGTTTGTCGTAGAACTCCTCCGTGGTGCGCAGGTTTCCGTCCACGGACGCGAGCATTTTGTGGCCGATCGCCTTGAATGTCTGGAAGTATTCGACCGCGTTGTCCGTGAAGTTGTCCCAATCCTGGTAGATCTGCCACGAAAGCCCGGCCTGTTCCAGCCGTTCCGGGTAAGTGGTCCAGTTGTAGCCGCCATGGTCGTAGCTGTAGGCGGCGTTCGTTACAGCACGCTTGGTGCTGCCGGGTTCGGTCCCCGTGGTGCCGCTCCAGAGGTAGTTGCGGTTGGGGTTGGTGGAGCCGTTCACGGAGCAGTGGTACGCATCGCAAATCGTGAAAGTGTCAGCGAGCTCGTACTGCAAGGGAATGTCCGAGCGCTCGTAGAACGTCATCGTGGAGGCACTCTTGGCCGGGACCCACTTGTCGCACCAGCCGTGGTTCCACGCTGCAGTGGTGCCCGAGAAAGAGTGGTCCAAGGCGTTCAGGTACTGGATATCCGAATCCGGCCGCCCCGCGAGCTCCGCGGCTTTGCGGAGCGAGAACGGCAGGACGCTTTCGCCGGTGGCGCGGGGCTGTTCGAACATTGAACGGCCGTTGGGCAGCCGGGTGATGGACTTGTCTGCATAGCCGCGTACGCCGCGGAGCGAACCGAAGTAGTGGTCGAAGGAGCGGTTCTCCTGCATCAGCACGATGACGTGCTTGATTGACTGGAGGCTTCCAGGTGCCACCGGTTTGGCCATGGCTGCCTGGACCGAAGGCGGCAGCAGCGAACCCGTGGCTGCGAGGGCTGTGGCTGCGGCGGCGGTGCCGAGGAAGCCTCGTCGGGAGATTCCAGGGTTGGAATGGTTCTTCGTTTGCGGGGTGTCCGTTGACATCGAAGAGGGTGCCTTTCATAAGCGGGGTTGACCCTGCGAATCTAGGCTCCCTAGATAAACCCTCGGTGAAATTCCAAGACACCATCCGGCCACCGTGCGGTCTCTTGATGGCCACGGACAGAGGCCACTGGCGATAAAGCCTAGCTTTCTTTAGAAAAGCCAGCTAATCTCGAACCATGCCTTTACGATCCGATTGGTCCGAGCGGACGTGCAGCCTTGCGCGCGGCCTCGATATCCTCGGAGACCCCTGGGGAAGCCTGGTGCTACGGGAGGTCTTCTTCGGCAACGGCCGCTTCGATGCCATCAAGACCCGTCTCCAGATCGCAGACAACGTCCTCAGCAAGCGATTGACTTGGCTCGTTGAGGCGGGCCTCCTCGCCCAACGGCCCTACCTGGACGGCGCCCGAACGCGCCAAGAGTACGTCCTTACCCCCAAGGGCGAAGATGCTTTGCCTGTCCTGAACGCCATCATCATCTGGTCCGAAAAGCATCTCGACGCGCCGACGGACAATGCCCACATGCGCGTGATCCACAACCGTTGTGGACTGCCGACGGCGTCTGCGGATACTTGCTCCCATTGCGGGTCCCGCCTGACGGCAGCCAACACCAGCTGGCATAGCCTCACGCGATCGGAACACCCGTTGGCCTTGGCCACAGCTCCCGCCACACGCGACCTCCCGAACGAATCGGAGCCCTCCGCATGACCGCACCCAATCCCACCGAACTTTCCGCCGGCAAACCAGCCGGTAAGGCTCCGCGGAAGCGGCGCCTCCACCCCGCCTGGATGGTGGCCGCCGTCGCGTTCCTGGCACTTGTGGGCGCAGCCGGATTCCGTGCAGCCCCCGGCGTCCTCATGGTGCCGCTACAGCAGGAATTCGGTTGGTCAACCACCGTGCTGTCGCTCGCCGTCAGCATCAACCTGGTGTTGTTCGGCCTCACGGCGCCCTTCGCTGCCGCGCTCATGGAACGCTTCGGCATCCGCACTGTGACCTCGATCGCCCTCTGCCTGATCGGCCTCGGCTCCGCCTTGACGGTGTTCGTGAACCAGTCCTGGCAAATCCTGTTGACCTGGGGTGTGCTGATCGGACTCGGTACCGGCTCCATGGCCCTGGTTTTCGCAGCCACCATCGCCAACACGTGGTTCTCCAAGAACCGCGGACTGGTGATCGGCATCCTGACAGCGGGCAGCGCCGCCGGGCAGCTCGTGTTCCTGCCCTTCATCGCGGTGCTCGCGCAGAGCCCGGGCTGGCGCGGCGCCTCGCTGCTGATCGCAGCCGGTGCGCTCGCCGTAGTGCCGCTCGTGCTGCGCTGGCTCAAGAACTCACCGGCCGACGTCGGGGTCCAACCTTACGGTGCCGAAGAGGAGCAGCCGACGACGGCGGGAGCCGCCCCGGTTGCGGAATCCGCCAACGCTGAAGGTGCCAAGACGCCCAACGCAGCCGTGCGGGCACTGCAGGTCCTCAAGCGCGCCAGCAAAGTGCGCACCTTCTGGGCCCTGGTTGCCGGTTTCGCCATCTGCGGTGCCACCACCAACGGCTTGATCGGCACCCACTTCATTCCCTCGGCGCACGACCACGGCATGCCGGAAACCACGGCGGCGGGCTTGCTGGCCGTCGTCGGGATCTTCGACATTGTGGGCACCATCGCTTCCGGTTGGTTGACGGACCGCTTCAATCCCAAGGTGCTCCTGGCCGTGTATTACCAGTTCCGTGGGGTCGGGCTGCTGGTGCTGCCCGTGCTTTTGGGCTCCACCGTGCAACCCAGCATGATCCTGTTCGTGGTGGTGTACGGCCTGGACTGGGTAGCCACTGTGCCCCCGACGGCGGCCATCTGCCGCAAGGTGTTCGGGGCGGACGGTTCGGTGGTTTTCGGCTGGGTCTTCGCTGCGCACCAGCTCGGAGCCGCGGCCGCCGCGTTGCTGGCGGGTTACATCCGCGACGCCACGGGCCACTACACCTATGCATGGATCGGGGCCGCCGCGATGTGCACAGTGGCCGCCGTCATCAGCGCGACCATCCGCAAAGATGCGGGGAAGAAGGAACCCGTCCCGGTCGGAGCCTGACCCCGCGCCCAGGAAGCTATCGGAAAGCCGGGATGCCCGTGATGTGCTGGCCCAGGATGAGGGTGTGTACCTCGTCCGTCCCTTCATAGGTGCGCACGGATTCCAGGTTGTTGGCATGGCGCAAGGGCGGGTAGTCCAGCGTGATGCCGTTGCCACCCAGAATGGTACGGGCGTCGCGGGCGATCTCGATTGCCTCCCGCACATTGTTGAGCTTGCCCAGCGAGATCTGTTCCGGGCGCAGTTTGCCTGCATCCTTGAGCCGTCCAAGATGCAGCGCGAGCAGGGTTCCCTTCTCAATCTCCAGGAGCATGTTCACGAGCTTCTCCTGGGTCAGCTGGTAGCCGGCCAAGGGTTTGCCGAATTGCATGCGGCTTCCGGCATATTCGCGCGCCGCCTCGTAGGAGTCTCGGGCGGCGCCCATGGCACCCCAGACAATCCCGTAGCGTGCCTCGTTGAGGCAAGAGAACGGGCCGCGGAGGCCCAGTGCGCCCGGGAGGAGGGCCTCCGGACCCAGCCGGACGGCGTCGAACACTAGATTGCACTGGATCGAGGCACGCATGGAGAGCTTCGCGTCGATGGGAGTCACGGTGACTCCCGGGGTGCCAGCCGGAACCAGGAAGCCCCGGATGCCGTCGTCTGTGTTTGCCCACACCACCATGACGTCGGCGATCGAGGCCATCCCGATCCAACGCTTCGAACCGTTCAGGACCCAGCCTTCGCCGTCACGGCGGGCAAAGCTGGCCATCGACGACGGGTCCGAACCCGCCGTCGGCTCCGTCAAGGCAAAGCAGCCGACCAGTTCGCCGGCAGCCATGCGCGGGAGCCATTGTTCCTTCTGCTCTTCGCTGCCCCACTTTTGGATCGCCGTCATGGCCAGGGAGCCTTGGACGGACACGAAGGTGCGGATGCCGGAATCGCCGGCCTCGAGTTCCATCGCGGCGAGGCCGTATTCGACGGCGGTGCGGCCCGGGCAGCCGTAGCCCTCCAGATGCATGCCAAGGACGCCGAGTTCGCCGAGTTCCGCCGGTAGTTCCCGCGGGAACACTGCGTCCTCGTACCAGCGGGCGATGTTCGGCCGGATCCGCTGGTCCGTAAAATCGCGTACCTTCTCGCGAAGCTCCAGTTCCTCGGAGCTCAAGAGGGAATCGAGGGCTAGGACATCGGAGGTATTCGTCGTTGAATGGCTCATGCCAGCATCCTAAGGCCGGACATGTTGCCCGCAGCGGCCTGAAGGAACAAGCGACGCAGGTAGCGCCACCTGCTCCGTGCCAGAATTGAGCCATGGCCGCGGCGGACGTGAACGCAATAGGACTGCCGCTACCGGCAGTCAAGGGGATTGGACGACGCCGAATTCTGGCGGGCCTGGTCCTGGCACTGCTGCTGCCCGTCGCCATCGAAGTCCTGGTATCGGTGCTGCAGTACCGGAACTTCGCCATGATCATGCTCTTCCAGTTGGCCGTCTCGGCAGCGGTTGCCGCAATCGGGGGTTTGTGGCCGGCTGTGGTGTCGGCCGTCCTGGGCAGCATGCTCTTGAACTACTTTTCGGCCGATCCGGTGGGCTCCCTGTCCATCGCGGATCCCGCCACGCTTTTCACCCTGGTCATCTTCCTCGCTGTGGCGTGCGGCGTGGCGCTCGCCGTCGGTTTGGCGACCCGACGGGCCCAGGAAGCCGCGCATTCCGGCGCCGAGGCAAAAGCCCTCAGCGAATTGGCCCTCCGTATCCTGAGCTCGGACGGCAGCCTCGAGTCTTTCCTGGACAAGATCCGTGTCAACCTCGGGATGGACGCAGTGACGCTGCTCTCCACGTTTGACTCTCCCGACGCCCCCGTCCCCGGCTGGCAGGTCCTTGCAAGCTCCGGGATTCAACCGCCGGTGACCCATGCGGCCGCCGACCATGCCGCCGTCGTCGATCGCAACTACACCCTCCTGCTCCGCGGCGGGCCCCTTTCCGAACAGCATCGCCGCATGCTCGCCGCGTTCGGTGCCTTCGTGGTGGCAGTGCGGGAGCGGCAGCAGTTGGTCAAGAGCAGGCGGGACAACGCGCGGTTGGCGGAAGGCAACAAAATGCGGACCTCCATCCTGCGCGCCGTCTCCCATGATCTCCGCACTCCTCTGGCGGGCATCAAGCTTGCCGTCAGCAGCCTGCGCCAGGAAGACGTGACCTTCGCCCCCGAAGACGAGCGCGAACTATTGGCCACCATCGAGGACTACGCGGACCGCTTGGATCACTTGGTGGATAACTTGCTGGACATGTCGCGTATCACCGCGGATGCCGTGAACCCGCTGTTGCGCGGACTGGGCTGGCACCAGATCCTGCCGGAGGCTTTGCGCGGCGTGCCGGAGGAGCGCATCCGCAACGAGCTGCCGGCCAACCTCCCGTATATAGAGGCCGACGCCGGGATGCTGGAACGCGTCGTCGCGAACCTCGTGGAGAACGCAGTGAAATACGCGCCCGATTCCGATGTTGTGCTCGTGGCGCGGACCGGTGCGGGTATCACGGTGGAAGGTCGGCCGGCGAGCGAACTGCGGGTGATGGACCATGGTTCGGGGATCGCACCCGCGGCCGTACTGGAGCTTTTCCAGCCTTTCCAACGACTCGATGATTCTCCATCCAGCCGGGACGGCCGCAGTGGAATCGGCCTGGGACTCGCTGTCGCCAAGGGATTCACCGAAGCCATGGGCGGTACGCTCATGGCTGAGGCGACGCCGGGAGGCGGGCTGACCATGGTGGTCACACTCCCTCTGTGGACAGGAGGGCGGCCATGAGCCTCGTGCTGATCGTGGAGGACGAAGCCCAGATCGCCCGGGCAATGCAGATCAACCTCCATGCCCACGGCTACCGCGCTATCAGCGTCGGTAACGGCGCAGACGCCCTCAAGGCGGCGGCCCAGCAGCCCGTGGACATCGTGGTGCTCGATCTCGGACTGCCGGACATGGATGGCGTGGATGTGATCAAGGGAATCCGCGGCTGGAGCACCATGCCGATTATCGTGTTGTCCGCCCGGCACGGTTCGGAAGACAAAGTAGAGGCCCTCGACGCCGGAGCGGACGACTACGTGACCAAGCCTTTCGGCTTGGACGAACTCCTGGCCAGGCTCCGTGCAGCCTCGCGGCGGGCAGCGCCCCGGCATGAAGCGCCGACGCTCCAGACCGCCGACTTCCTGGTTGACTTGGCCGGAAAGAAGATCACCAAAGACGGCGCGGAAGTGCGGCTGACGCCCACGGAATGGAACATCCTGGAATTGCTGGTGCGCAACGCCGGACGGCTGGTCAGCCAGCAGCAGATCCTCACCCAGGTCTGGGGACAGGCCTACGCCAAGGAGACCCAGTACCTGCGTGTCTATATTGCCCAGCTCCGGCGCAAGCTCGAACGCGACCCCGCACAGCCGCGCCACCTTCACACCGAGGCCGGCATGGGATATCGCTTCGATCCGTAGCTGCGTACGTAGACTGTAGTCATGGATACCGCATCGTTGCTTGCTGTTTGCCGGGTACACGAGCTCCTGCCCGATCCCGAAGGGTCGGTAGGAGTGACGGCCATTGACAAGCGCCCCGTTGACGGGCCGGTGAAGGTCCACAAGCTCGGAATCCACGGAGACATCCAGGCTAGCCGGATCCACCACGGCGGCGAGGACCAAGCGCTCTACGCGTACTCCCAGGCCGATGCCGATTTCTGGGCGAATGAACTCCAGCGGGACATGCCCGCCGGGATCTTCGGGGAGAACCTCCGCGTTGCCGGCATCGAGACCAGCGGCGCCGTGATCGGAGAACGGTGGAAGATCGGCCTGGACGTCGAAGTCGAAGTCACATCCCCGCGCGTGCCGTGCGCAACGTTCCAGCGCCGGATGAATGAACCACAGTGGGTCAAGCGCTTCACGGAAGCAGGGCGGGTCGGCACCTACCTGCGCGTGGTGAAGACCGGCTCCATTTCGGCCGGTGACTACATCCACAAACTGTTTGTGCCGAAACACGGCATTACGGTGGGGCAGTGGTTCAGCAACCCCAACCTCGATGACATGCAATTGCTGCTCGACGCCGAGGCGGACGGAGAAGTTCTCCTGCAGTCCGACTACCACGACACCTTCGAAAAGCTCATGCGCCGCAACGGGGTGGACGCCTGAAGGCCGCCTTCGAACGGCCGTCCTGGTGGCGGTCTTGAGGGCGCTCAGGGCGCGTTTGTGCGCAAGCTCACCGCCGCCGTCGACAGTAATGTCGCGAGGGGACTAATCTGTGCCCTACAATTGAAATATCCCCCACTCCGGAAATCCCTTTTTCCTGCCCAATTCTTGAGGCAGGACTGGTCAGTGTTGGGGCCCGCAAATGTGTGTGGGCAGTTTCATAGGGAGAGCCGGGCGAAGAAAACGCTGTACAGACTGCTGAGATAGCAGCCAAGAGATGCAGCGGGAAGTCCTGCCATGGGATTGCGACAGCGCCGGACTTCTTGCGAGCACCAGAGCCTCCTGGTTCTTCTGCCCGCAACGTGTACTGCGGCCAAGCCCAACCGGGCCGCGCCGACTGGCCCCCTATGGATGAGGAAACTTTCCCCTATGCCCGAAAACCTGAACGACCCTTTCGCCGCCGAGTCTGCCGAAGCAGCAGAGACCGCCGTCGAGGTCGCCGAAACCGCACCCGCCGCTGAGTTCATCGAGGCTGCGGCGCCCGCCGAGGTTCCTGCCTCTGTTGAGGCACCCGCTGAGACTTCCGTTGAGGCCCCGGCCCCGGCTGCGGCTCAGGCCGAATCACCCGTCGAAGACGAGGAAGAGGGCATCCGCTTCGTCGACCTCGGAATCGACCCCCGCGTCCTTGCGGCCCTGCAGGACGTCGGCTACGAGAAGCCGTCTCCCATCCAGGCAGCAACCATTCCGCTGTTGCTCGAAGGCCGCGACGTCGTAGGCCTGGCCCAGACCGGTACCGGTAAGACTGCAGCATTCGCAGTACCGGCACTGTCCCGCCTGGCCGAACTCCACGACCTCAACGGCCCGTCCCGCAAGACCCAGGCCCTGGTTCTCGCTCCGACCCGCGAGCTTGCACTCCAGGTTGCCGAGGCCTTCACCTCGTACGCCAAGCACATCGATGACTTCACGGTCCTCCCCGTTTACGGTGGCTCCGCCTACGGCCCGCAGCTTGCTGGCCTGCGCCGCGGTGCACAGGTTGTTGTCGGTACCCCGGGCCGCGTCATCGACCACATCTCCAAGGGATCCCTGGACCTGTCCGAGCTGCAGTACCTCGTCCTGGACGAAGCCGACGAGATGCTCCGCATGGGCTTCGCCGAGGACGTTGAGCAGATTTTCCAGCAGACCCCGGAAGACCGCCAGGTTGCGCTGTTCTCTGCCACGATGCCGGGCCAGATCCGCCGCATGTCCAAGCAGTACCTCAACAACCCTGCCGAGATCTCGGTCAAGTCCAAGACCACCACCGGCGCCAACACCCGCCAGCGGTACCTGCAGGTCATGGGCCCGCACAAGCTCGACGCGCTGACCCGCATCCTCGAGGTGGAAGAGTTCGACGGCGTTATCGCCTTCGTGCGCACCAAGATGGCAACCGAGGACCTCGCTGACAAGCTGAAGTCCCGCGGCTTCCAGGCTGCCGCCATCAACGGTGACATTCCGCAGCAGCAGCGCGAACGGACTGTCGACGCGCTGAAGGAAGGCCGCATCGACATCCTGGTCGCCACCGACGTCGCGGCCCGTGGCCTTGACGTTGAGCGCATCAGCCACGTGGTCAACTACGACATCCCGCACGACACCGAGTCCTACGTCCACCGCATCGGCCGTACCGGCCGTGCAGGCCGCAGCGGCGACGCCATCCTCTTCATGACGCCGCGGGAGAAGTACCTGCTGCGTTCGATCGAGAAGGCCACCCGCCAGCCGGTTGAGCAGATGCACCTGCCCACCGCCGAGACGGTCAACACCTTGCGCTTGGGCAAGTTCGCGGACAAGATCACGGAGACCCTCGAGTCCGAGGATGTTGCAGCGTTCCGTGACTTGATCTCCTCCTACGAAGAAGAGCACAACGTTCCGGCTTCGGAGATCGCAGCTGCACTGGCAGTCATGGCACAGGGCGGCCAGCCGCTCCTGGTCAAGGAACTGCCGGCCGCACCGGAATTCCAGAAGCGCGAGCGCTCCAAGGACGGCTTCGGTTCCCGTGGCCCGACCCGCGCCCTGACCGAGGGCAACGCCACCTACCGGATCGCCGTCGGACGCCGTCAGCGCGTCATGCCGGGTTCGATCGTTGGCGCCATTGCCAACGAAGGCGGCATCTCCTCGGCACAGATCGGCGGCATCGACATCCGCTCGGACCACTCCCTGGTGGAGCTCCCGGCGGACCTGAGCCCCGAGCAACTGCGTGCCCTTTCCCGCACCCGGATCGGCGGCGAGCTGATTCACCTTGAGCTGGACAACGGTCGCAAGCCGGCCTCTGACCGCGGCGGCGAGCGTGGCGGTTACTCCGGTGGCAGCCGCGGCGGGGACCGTGGTGGCTACTCCGGTGGAGACCGTGGCGGAAACTTCAAGGGCAACGGTGGCTTCAAAAAGGAGTTCCGTAAAACTGAAGGCGACCGTGGCGGCTACTCCGGTGGCGAGCGTTCTTCCGCTGACCGCGGCGGCCGTTCCTACAGCGAGCGCAGCAGCGCCGGTACCGGGACGGGCAGCTACGGCGACCGCGGTGCTCGCAAGCCGCGCACTGGCGGCGACGCAGGCAACCGCGATTTCAACCGCAAGGGCAAGTGGTAAACAGGACTAGTTCCTGGGTTTCTCGTCAGAGGCCGGCTTTCGAGCCGGCCTCTGGCTGTTTAACGGTGACCCGGGTCTAACGCCGGCCCGCGTTCGGAGCACGCTCGGCTGTACCGTTTTCCCCATGTCTGCCGGCCCGGAGGTTCAAGAATGACCGACCCGCCGTGTCGTAAACGCTTTCCCAGACCAAACATGGGGAGGACGATGCAGGCACGGCTGTGGAAAGCTAGGTTCATGGGATTCCTCGATGGGTTGAAGAAGAACCTCGGCTTCGACAAGGCCGGGCAGAAGGCGGCTGAACGGGCTTCGGAGACCCCGCAGGAGGCCGTTGAAGCGTCAACGGGGGAGACGGTCCAAAGGTCCGGGTCGGAGCCTTCAGCGGAAGCGGAAGCTCTCGCAGCGTCTGGCCCCGCAGCGTCTGGCCCCGTAGCCGCCGACGCCGGTGCTGCCGCCGCCAGCGCAGGGCAGGTCACCGAAGTCGTCGTGGAGGCAGACGATACCCTGAGCGGCATCGCCATGCAGTTCGGCGTGGACTTGGATGCCCTGATCGCCGTGAACACAGATACCGTACCCAACCCGGACCACATCTACCCGGGCCAAGTACTTCGTCTGCCCTAGTTTCAGCCCCTTTTTGGATCAAGGATCGGGTGCGGGTGCAAATTGTGTCGGCGCGGTTTTTCCCTGTCCCGCAGCCGATTTGTTGCCTGAGAAATCGTCCGGTAGAGTATTTACTCGTTGCCCCCCTAGCTCAGTGGTAGAGCGCGTTCTTGGTAAGAACGAGGTCACCGGATCGATTCCGGTGGGGGGCTCTGAATGAGGGCCTGTGTCAAGGCGGTTTTTGACCGGCTTGACGCAGGTTTTTCTCATTCGTGGCGGTGTAGCTCAGTTGGTTAGAGCGCACGACTCATAATCGTGAGGTCGGGAGATCGAGCCTCCCCACCGCTACCAAGAAAATCCCCGCTACGGCGGGGATTTTTTCGTTTCCGGGAATGGCTGCGGCGATCCGGATGCCGATCGAAGAAGCCGCCCTTCCGCCGGCAAGCCAAGTCTTCCCCTGGTCCTGATCGCCACCCGCAAGCCTGCTGTGCACTTTCCGTAAAGATTTCGTAAAGATCCTGCCGAAAAGCTGAGAGCGCCCGCGAGCTGCCGATAGTTTTTAGAGGCGCCGCCACTTGGGTGTCCCCCAATCCTCGGGTGGCGGCGCTTCTCGGAGTCTTAAGCGAATCTTGATCTTTTCTTAGTGTTTCCTTGAGGTTCACCCTGTATCGGGACCGTTTCGTCTGCGGGCTATCTCCAGTTACGATCAGGTGGTTGTCCGGACCGAAAGGCATCCCTGCTCGTGGATTTTGGCCGCTATCTCTTTGACCTTGTGGTCTTCGTTGGCATCACCGTTGTGCTGATGTGTTCATTCCACCTGCTCGTGCTGTGGCACAAGAAGCGGAAGTACACGAAGTTGTCGCGCCCTGAGCTGTCACAACCGAGCCGCGATGCCGGTGCGCCTGTCCAGAAGGGCCAGGTCCGGGACGCGTTTGCGATCAACCGGTGACTGTCACCGGCGTCCAAAGGCCATGACCATGGCTACTATCGCGGCGACGACCAGCACCGTCGCAACCCAGATCCATTGTTGTCCGTCCAAGTTCGCCCCGTTCTCAGGTCTTGATCCAGTCTCCCAAAGTCGAGGTTATTGAGCGAGGCCTGGTGGGGAGCCCGGTGGCCTCCCGTCCTGACCTTCTTTGAAAAGCGATGCCGTGCAACACGCCGGCGACACGCCGCGGGGGAGGCCTCCTCGGATTCAAAGAGGGTCGGGATGGACGCGCCCACAAGCCTCGCCGCCGGGACCGGCCTTAGTTCAGTGCGATCACCAGCATCTGGTTGGTGCCCGGGATGCACGTCTGCAGTATCGCCCGTGGAAAGCCGCCGAAGACCGCTGCGACGTTGTTGGTGGTCCCGCCTTGGGGCACCTGGCCGCGTGCTGTCACGGTGTACGTGCCGTAACCGGGGATGCTTACCGTCTCGCCGACGCCGATGCCCGAGAACCGTGCCCATCCACCGCAGAAATCATGTTCGGTAATGAACAGCGAGTAGGCGTCCGTGGGGGTGAAGTGGATCGGGCCGATGCAACTGTCCACAGCGGCCTGGCCGCCTGAACCCGCAACGTAGATTGTCCGCACCGCCGGAGCCGGTGCGGGAGCAGGCGCAGGAGCCGGGGCTGGTGCGGGAGCCGGGGGGTCTGCCGGGGCTGCGGGTGCGGCAACAGGCGGTCCTGTCAGCTTCAGCACCTGGCCGGGCACGATGACGGAATATGCGCTGAGCCCGTTGGCTGCCAGCATTGCGTTGACGTCGACGCCGAACCTGGCGGCTATCGATCCAACAGTGTCGCCGCTGACCACCGTGTAGGCGTTGGTGTCAGGCGCAGGAGCCGGAGCGGGTGGAGCTGCGACTGCGGCCGGCGCCGCAGCGGGCGCTGGCGGCACGACGGCGGCCGGTGGCTGTGCCTGTGCTGGCGCATGCGTGGCTGCCGGGGCGGGACTTTCAACCGGCGTCGGACTGGCAGCGGCCGGCGAAGGTGCGGAGATCCCGGCTCCCGAGCCGACGCGCGGGGCGATTGCGGTGCTCGTCCCTGCCGGCGCGAGCACTTGTGCGTAGTTGTGCATCGTCACCGCCGAAACGGCGACCATAGCCACAATTGCCCAGGTGGCTATTGATGCCTTGTACCTGGTGAGTGTCCTTCCCCCCGCGGAGATCAGGGCGAAGACGCTGCCTCCACCGATCCCGCTGTGCCTGAACTCCTGCTGATACATGTCAGATCCCCGTAATTCATCGTTCTGGGACCGGTCGGTTGGCTGGTCCTGGAAGTGATACGCAGGCGCAGGGGATGGCGCGTGTTGAGACCCTTTTGCTTAAATGCGCAGCACTGAGGAAGGCCTCAATTCCGCCCATTTCGGATAAAACCCTTCACCGGGTTGAAACCCGGCTATTTGGATAAATCCATCAATGAGATTTATGAACGAGGCATTCCTTTTCCTGCTGCAGGTGATTTGAGTGTAGAAATATGGAAATCACTCCACACGAGTGGGTGCCACTTGCTTTTGTTTCCAGCCGTCCGCCAAACACTCGCAAGTCTCCTTCGGTGGCGGGAGGGTGCCCGCAGAACCGGGACCGCCAGACCGCGGGCGGGAACATGATTGTCCATAAACTAAGCCTGCTTAGTAATTACAAGTCATATTTATCCGAAGAATTGCCGAATTCGCCAACGCGTTCCGGAAATGCGGAGGGATTACTTTTCGAAATGTATCCACCGTCGTGGGGAGGGCTTGACCACTGCGACAGAATGGGTCCATGAGTCGAATCGCAATCATCGGCGGCCACGGCAAGGTGGCCTTGCAACTGTCCCGCATTCTGAGCAACGAGGGCCACGCGGTCACTTCGTTCATCCGCAATCCGGAACACGCGCCCGACGTCACAGTGACGGGCGCGGCCCCAGTAGTACTCGACGTCGAGAATTCGACGACGGCGGAGATCGCCTCTGCGCTCGACGGCCACAACGCTGTGGTGTGGTCCGCCGGCGCAGGCGGAGGCAATCCGCAACGTACGTATGCCGTGGACAGGGACGCTGCCATCCGCTCGATGGATGCAGCGGCGCAAACGGGCGTTGCCCGCTATGTGATGGTGTCCTACTTCGGTGCCGGACCCAGCCACGGCGTTCCCGAAGGCAACAGCTTCTACGCCTACGCGGAAGCCAAAGCCGCGGCGGACGAGTACCTGCGTGCAACCGATCTCGACTGGACGATTCTCGGCCCGGGCGCACTGACCAGCAATCCGGGGTCTGCGCTCATTGAGGTAAGCCCCGCGGACCCGGGTACCGGGACGGAAACTTCGCGGGCCAATGTTGCCTTGGTGGCTGCCGCCGTCCTGGAACTGCCCGAGACTATCCGCCGCACCATCGAGTTCAGGGACGGCTCGGTGCCTGTGGTGGAGGCCCTCACGGCGTCCTAGCTGCATCAAACCGGGCCGGGGCCGCGCCCAGCCGGGATATGTTGGTAGGGCTAGTCCCGGCGGTATATGCCCGGGACGCTGCCGCTACTAGTCCCCACCGCCACCCTCGCCTCGCGAGCTCGGCCAGGGAACCCTGGCGGCGTGGGCCCACGGGAGTATGGGGAATTCGGGAACATGGACCAGTTGGCACTCATTGTTGGATTGCTGCTTGCAACGGTCTTGGCCGTGGGTTTGGGGGACCGCTTGCGGCTCCCGTACCCGGTGCTGATGCTGTTGCTGGCTGCGGCGATGACCTTCATCCCGGGGTTCCCGGACTTTGAGCTCGCGCCTGAACTGATCCTGCCGATCTTCCTCCCGCCGTTGCTCTTTGCGACCGCCCAGAAGAGTTCCTGGGCGGTGTTCCGGGTCCGGTGGCGGACGCTTGTGCTTATGGCTGTAGCGCTCGTTGTGGTCTCAACGGCGGCCGTTGCCGGAGCCGCGTGGCTCATGATTCCAGGGATCGGCATTCCGGCGGCAATTGCACTGGGTGCCATGGTGGCTCCGCCGGACCCCGTGGCGGTTGAATCCGTCGCAGGCCGCGTCCACATGCCCCGCAGGCTCATCACTGTGCTGCAGAGCGAAGGCTTGTTCAACGACGCCGCCGCGATCGTGATCTTCCAGGCCGCGGTGGCGGCCACGGTCGCCGGCACCAAGCTGGGCGCCGGCGTCGTGCTCCAATTCGTCATCGGTGCAGCCCTCGCCGTCATTGTCGGCATCGCGATGGGCTGGCTGACAAGGCTGATCACCAAGCTCGTCACCTCCATGGTGGCCCGAAGTGCCGTGACCCTGGTGATTCCATTCGCTGCTTACATCCTGGCCGAAGAACTGCACGCTTCGGGGGTGATCGCCGTCGTCGTCACCGCGCTTGAGACACAGCGGCACGCGCGGTCCCAGGACGCCGCCGAGCGCGTGACCCGCACGGCCTTCTGGGACGTGGTGGAACTCCTCGCCACGGGCCTGGCGTTCGGGTTGGTCGGGCTGGAGATCCGGCATGTGATCCGGGACGAAGGTGCAGCCATTTTTGGCATGATCGGCACGGCGGCGGTTGTCTGCGTGCTGGTATTTGTTGTCCGCTTCGCTTGGCTCGGGCTTTTGGCGATCTCGGCCCGCAAGCGGAAGAACCTGCTGCAGCCGACCTCTCCCAAGGAAGTCCTGATCCTGACCTGGTGCGGCATGCGCGGCCTCGCGACTCTCGCACTCGCCTTGGCCCTTCCGCTTACTACTGCGGACGGCGGCGACTTCCCTGCCCGGCACGAGATCCTGGTCACCGCCTGCGCCGTACTGCTCGCCACCCTGGTGGTGCCGGGGCTTACCCTTCCCTGGCTCATGCGCGTGCTCAAGGCATCCGAAGACGGCTCGCACGAGAAGGATGCTGCGCGCCTCCTGGCCAAGCGCGCCCAGACCGCCGCTATCTCCGCGCTCAAGGAACACGATCTGATGAAGGAGCTGCCGGCGGACAAGGTGGCCCTCGTCAAGGAAAAGATGACGCGCCTGCATGCCGAGCTGCTTGACGGGACCTTGAAGAACGAGTCGGACGCCGAAAAGCGCCAGCGCGGCCGGGAGTTGGCGATCGCGGTCCAGACCATCGCCCTCGACGCCGCACGGCAGGAAGTGGTCGCTGCGCGGAGCGAGCCTGGTACTGATCCTGAGGTCGCCGACCGGGTCCTGCGCCAGTTGGACCTCCGCACGATGGCGATGCCGGAATAGCCGCCGGCACCGGTAGGAACCGGCCGGACGAGACGCCGAAGGCCTAGGGCGTGTCTCCTAAAGTTCGGGCTGGTGGTCCGGGATGCTGGATGGGTGTC
>NZ_JARVRF010000052.1 GCF_030209835.1 Arthrobacter sp. efr-133-R2A-120
CCAGCAACACCTGGACCGGCACACCCAAGACCGGACAATTCACCTGCACCTAAGAACCCTGGGCTGCGGCAGTATGGCTCGCCCCGGTGTGAGCTGGCTTGGGTTAATCTTTGACTGAGCACGCATCGTGCTGCCGTGGGCGGCGGCGCAACTCAGGGGGATGGTTTGAAGGCTTACATTCGTACCGGCAGCTTCCATGTACGGACGATAGGATCGCTCTCTTTGCTGGCCGCGTCGGCAATGTTGCTGGCATCCTGTGCCTATTCGGAGCCCGCACCTTCCCCCAGTATTTCCCCGTCACCTCAAGCCGCGGTGGCTAGTGCATCCAGTTCCAGTGCGCCCTTGCCTGAGGTGGCCGGCAAGGTGAGTCTGAGTTCCTACAAGCTGCCGGTGAAGTACACGACGGTCGCCGGGGATACCTGGGCGTCTATTGCGAAAGCATTCGAGCTCAAGGAAGAAAGCCTCAAAGCATTTCAGGCGAAGGCCATAGACGCCGAGCCGGCACCAGGGACTGTCGTTGATCTGCGGGGAGTCGACTATCAGCGGCCGGGAGCCAGTGGCGAATACGAGAAGGACGCGTCGGGCCAACCGGATGTCTATATTGTGCAGGCCGGCGATAACCCCGGTGCCGTCGCAGCTCGTTTTGGGATACCAGTCAGGCAGTTGGTGACTGACAACAAGCTCCCTGGGATGTTTTCGCTGTCCCCCGAGGACACTGCCTCCTTCAAGCCCGGCATGAAACTCAAGTTGCAAAACCCGTCGTAGGAATTGCCCTTCGCCCAGGCTAAGGCCACGCAGCTCACTCAACGTCAAGCGGTTAGTTACACTTTCGGGGCTGCCGGACATTAACGGGGCATGAGCTTGCAAACGCATTTGGGGGACGGCGTCTGCCGCTTCGTCCCAACCCCACCCCGAACAGGCAGCAGATGCCCTCAGGAAGCGATTTTGAGGGCATCTGCTGCCAGTTCGCGCCTAAGTTCAGGGAGCTGGCGTGGTGGGCGACGGGGTCAGGATCTGGGCTGGGGTCAATTTTGCCCACGGGGAGTCCGGGGCACCCTGGATTGCGGCTTCCGGGCTATCTCCTTGAGTCCACCACTTGGCCTCGAACGCGGAGCCTTCGAAGAGAATGCGGTCGCCCTTGTGATAGATCGTCTCCGGCGCCCACGCCGGGAAGGTTCCCGGGGGCACCGTCGCCTTGGGGCTTGGCCTGTCTCCGGGCAGCACCGGACCCACGAGTTTCCATGGGGTGGCGCCGCCCTGGAGGACAGGGTTGTCCGGGACGTCGGCGCGGGTCCACCATTTTGCCTCGTAGACGCTGCCGTGCCAGACCACCCTGTCCGCCGCGGTGTATGCGGCATAGGTGCTCCATATCGGATAAGGGCTGGTCGCCGGGTCATCGGTGGTGGGCGTCGCACTGGTTGAGGCAGTGGCTGTAGGCGATGGAACTACAGCCGGCGTAGGCAACGCCACATCATTGGCAAGGGTGGCAGAGAACAGTTGGGAACCCTGGACCACCCCGCTGCAGCTGTCCGAGACCTTGCTCAAATCGGGGTAGTTGGGGCTGCACGTCCTGTCCCTGTTCATGGACCACATCGACAATCTGCCGAGGCCCTTGTCTTTGACGAAGCTGTTCATGGTGGCTGCGTCATCGAGGGTGAATATTTCGCCGGCGATATCGTTCTGGCCCACCATGACGGTCAGGCCAAGCTTGCGCCAGAGGGTTTCGCTGCCAAAGTCGGTTCCTGCGTTGCGGTAGAGGGCGGCGAGCTGTCCGTGGGCCGCATCCGCAGCTGATTCCGCGGCACGGGACATGCTCCAAGCTGCAGGCTTACTGGCGCCGAAATCCATCGTCATGATGTTCACGCCCTCCAGTTCTACGCCGCCCGCGAGAGTGTGCGCCACGATGACCTGGCCTTGGCTCGTGAGGCCGTCCGGGTCGGCCGCAAGGGTCAGCCAGACGGCGAGGGGCTTGCCGCTGGCTTTGCGCTCCTTCTGAAGGGCGGCAATGGCCTGCGCCCGTCGGTCAGCAGCGGCTATGTCGCCCAAGGCGACGCCTTCGACGTCGAGATCTACCGTCGCGACGTCGTAGCGATCCACAATCTGCCGGTAGGCGTCTGTCAGGGCCTTCGTGTCTTTGCAGGAAACCGCAAGTTCGTTGTTGTTCATCCCGCCGAAGGAAACCGCTGTGGCCCCTCCAAGCTGACGGAGACGGGCGATCCTCCGGTCCAAGTCGAGGTCGGAAGCTGCCTGGTCCGGGCTATACGCCGCACCCCAGGACGGGGCGCAGCCCTGCTTCGGATCGGCGACGACGAAGGAGAGCACCACGGCTTTCGCGCTGGGGACGGCTGGATCTTCGAACGCGAAGCGCGGCGTCGCCGTCACGTCCACATAGCCGGAAAACACCGAAGGCATGGATGCGGCGGCACTGACATCCTGGACGTTGCGGAGGCCGAGGTAGCCCGCCGTGACCGCCGCGACCACGATGACGCAAAGGATGCCCAAACGCAGGACGGACAGCCGCCGGCCGGGAAAGCGCTTCGACACAGAGATACCCCCAGAGCATTCGAATAGGACTTCGCGGATGTCCGGGAAAGAGCTCACTCCGGTGGTAGCTGCGCAGCTTGGCGTAGCATTTCCACGAGTCTTGTCCCAACTACGCGTCGTTCGCCTATCATAGGGGCGCACTGTAGTGCGGGCCGTCACATTACGCCTGCATTGTGCCGCGCGTCCGCTGGGGGCGCACGGACGGCGAATGGGGATTCATGTCGGATCAGATCGTGCTGCTACGCCCCGATGACCAAGGAACGGCTGACGGGCAGTCATCAAAAGCCCGAAAGCGTCAGTGGGGAGCAGAGAAACGCTCTGAACCGCTCTCGATCGTCCACCCGGCACCATCGCGGCGCAAAATCGTCCTCGGCCGGATCGGCGTCCTCACCACCGTGCTCGCCTGGGTCGGCTATGTGGTCACGACCGTCCTCAAACAGCTGGTGGACAACCCCGGCGCCGGATTCCGCTTCGGCGCCGAATCCCTCTCCTACTTGGTGGTGGTGTCCTTCCTGACGTTCTCGGCCCTGATGTACCTCACCGCCCGCCAAGGCGCCCTGACCCGCTTCCGGGCCCACCGACGGGTTCCCCGAGGGGAGCTGGACCGGCACTTCTTCGACTACTCCGAGGGCATCACGGTGCTGATTCCTTCCTACGCGGAAGAACCGGAAGTAGTCCGCGGCACCATGTGGTCCGCGGTCCTGCAGGAATTCCCGGACCTGAGCGTCGTGCTGCTTCTCGATGATCCCCCCTTCCCGGAAGACCCCGACGTGCTCCGGCGCCTCGAAGCCACCCGCGCGCTCGCCGGCCAGATCACGGATACCCTCAAGGAACCAGCGGCCAGGGTCA
Source organism: Arthrobacter sp. efr-133-R2A-120 (assembly GCF_030209835.1). GTDB lineage: Bacteria > Actinomycetota > Actinomycetes > Actinomycetales > Micrococcaceae > Arthrobacter. Next base: position 3,394 of record NZ_JARVRF010000052.1, read on the forward strand.
ACGCCGCCTACGCGAGGTACCGCCGTCGTCGTCGTGATCAAGAACCTGAACCGGGGGCCGGCACTAACGCCGGCACCGAAGTTGAGCGGCTGATCGCCGAATACCAATACGCTGCGGAATGGCTCGAAGCTATGGCCGAGACCGAGTCCGTCGAGGACCACGTGGATGAGTTCTTCGTGGACCTGGTCCTCATGGGCCTGGCCCGGGAACTACGCCTCGTGATCCTGGCCCTGACGGCCGCCAACGCACAGCGGACCTCGCCCGGCCCGGAACGCATTGCTGAGCTGTACGCGCGGCTGACCTGGATCTTCAACGCCCGGGTGTCCACGTTCGAGCGGAAGCGGTTCGCGAGCCTCTCCCACGAGGCCAACAAGGCAATGAACCTGAACGCCTACCTTTCGCTCATGGGCGGGACCTGGCACCCGGAACAGACAGCCGACGGCACCGTCTTGCGGCCCGCAGGGGTCGACGACGGCGATGTGCTGTCGGTCCCGGACACCACTTACGTCCTGACGCTGGACGCGGACTCGATGCTGCTGCGCGACTACTGCCTCCGCCTGGTTCATCTCCTCGAATCCCCGGGCAATGAGCAGGTAGCCGTCACCCAGACCCCGTATTCCTCCTTCCGTGGCGCCCCGACCCGGATCGAACGCATCGCCGGGGCCACCACGGACATCCAGCACATCCAGCACCAAGGGATGACCCAATACGGCGCGACGTTCTGGGTGGGGGCGAACGCCGTGATCCGCAAACGCGCCCTGGAAGACATCGTCGAGATCTCGACGGTGGGCGGGTTTGAAGTCAGAACGTACATCCAGGACCGCACCGTCATCGAAGACACCGAGTCCAGCGTGGACCTTGGCAAGCACGGCTGGACCCTGGCCAACTACCCGGAGAGGCTCAGCTACAGCGCCACTCCGCCGGACTTTGGATCGCTCGTGGTGCAGCGGCGGCGCTGGGCCAACGGCGGACTGCTGATCCTGCCCAAACTCTGGGAACAGATCCGCAACCGCACCCGCCAAGCCCGGCCCCTGCTCTTCCGCGAAATCCTTCTGCGGGTCAACTACATGGCCTCCATCACCTGGGCGAGCTTCGGGCTGCTGTTCCTCCTCGCGTACCCCTACGACAGCCGTCTCCTCAGCCCCTTGGTCTTCCTTGCGGCCCTGCCCTACTTCCTGGCGATGGGCAGCGACCTGCGGGACTGCGGGCACCGGTTCAGCGACATCTTCCGGATCTATGGCTTCAACCTCGTTCTCCTTCCGGTCAATCTTGCCGGCGTCCTGAAGTCCCTCCAGCAAGCGCTCACGGGAGACAAGATCCCGTTCGTCCGCACCCCGAAGGTCAAGGACCGCACCGCGGCCCCGGCACTCTACGTCCTCGCTCCGTACTTGATCGTCGCGTTCTCCTTGTTGACCGTTTGGCGCAACTGGCAACTCGGAAACTGGGGCAATGCGGCATTCGCTGCCTTCAACGCCGTCATGGCCGCCGGAGCGATCCGGGCCTACATCGGACTGGCCAACTCCGGAGTGGACATGTACCTTGGCGTGCTGAACTGGCTGTACGTCGAGCCCAAAAAGCCGAAAGCGCAGCCGCCGGCCATCATCCCCAAAACCCCGGAACAGGTCGACTGGGAGTCGCTGCTCTACCACGGTGACCGCCGCCTGAACCGCGACCTCCGCGGCAAGAACGACCGCCGGAAACGGGCCGGATCGGCGTAGGGGTACGCCGGCGTTGGACGTCGGTGTTTAGCGTCCGGAACCGTTCGCTGCCGCGACGTGCACTGTGACGCCCAATTCCTGGATGTTATCCCGGGTGTCCTGTGCCAGTTCATCGTCGGTGACAACGGCGTCGAGTTGCTCGATCGGCGCGACCCGGAACTTCGCAAAGGTTCCGAACTTGGTGCTGTCCGCCAGCAGGAAGCAGCGCGACGCTGACTCGAGCGCGGCCAGTTTCATTTCCACTTTGTCCATGGACGGCGTCGTGACGCCGCGGGACAGGCTCCATGCGCCCGTGCTCATGAAGAACAGATCGATGTTGATGTGCTTGATGGCGTCGGCCGCCATGCGGCCTGAGCTTGAGGCGCTGGAAGCATCCACCACGCCGCCGGTATGGATGGTCTCAACGTTCGGGTACGCGAATAGGGACGTGACCACGTAAAAATCGTTGGTGACCACGGTGATGTTCTTCCGGGCGCCCAGATAGGGGACTACGGACTGGCAGGTTGTACCGGCGTCGAGGAACAGGACCATGTCGTCTTCGACGAACTGGGACGCAAGCTCGGCGATTGCTTTTTTCCGCGGCAGCTCCAGCTGCGCTCGGGATTCCCTCTCCCGGGGAGGTTCCTGGCTGGTCCCCTCCGCCAAACGCACGCCTCCTTGGACCGACAACACATGCCCGGCATCTTCGAGGGCTGTAATGTCGCGCCGGATGGTCATGTGGGAGACGTTCATGGATTCCGTGAGGCTGCGGATGCTCAGCACCCCCTCGCGGCGAAGCAAGCGAAGAATCTCCTGATGGCGCTGCTCCGGGATCAGGGGAGGTGATGTTGACGAACTCAAAGTTGCTCCTTCGCGATGGACAACCCCATCTTAACAAGTTTTCACACAGTGTTCCGATTTGTGCTTGCCGGAGAGCCGGAAGACTTCGTTGTCGCCGCGGCCTTGCCTTAAACATCGACAGATGTGAATATTTACGAGTGTCTATGTCTTTGCAGTTAACGCCCGTCCAAACGGTGGAGTGTTGTTCGCCGCTAGCCAGGGAACCGCTCTCGGAATCGGAAGCCGCGGGGATCGTGCCCCTGCTGAAGGCGCTGGGCGATCCGGTGCGGCTGCGGCTAATGTCGCTCGTTGCATCCCACGAGGGCGGCGAAGCCTGCGTATGCGATTTGAACGACGCCTTTGAGCTGTCACAGCCGACCATCAGCCACCACCTGAAGGTCCTGCACGAAGCGGGGCTGTTGGAGCGCGAAAAGCGCGGCGTGTGGGTCTACTACCGCGCACGCCCCGATGCCTTGTCCGGCCTGGCGGCCTTGATCGGGGGACAGGGCCAATGAGCGTGCTGACGCGGCGGTCCGTGGCGGAGTTCGCAGGCACCGCTTTCCTCGTGATGGCCGTGGTGGGGTCCGGCGTCATGGCCTCGCGACTGTCCTCGAACGACGTCGGACTGCAGCTCCTGCAGAACAGCGTCGCCACCGGCGCCGCTCTCGTGGCATTGATCCTGGCGCTGCAGCCGGTCTCGGCATCCTTCAACCCAGTGGTCACTTTGGTGGAGCGCGCCCTGGGGATCCTGGATACGCCCACCGCCTTGGCGCTGATCGCTGCCCAGTTCGTCGGAGGCCTGGCAGGGACCGCGCTCGCCAACCTGATGTTCGGCCTCGACGCCGTGACACTCTCCACGCATGAACGCGCCGGGGGAGGGCTGTGGCTCGGCGAAGTCATCGCCACTATCGGGCTGCTCCTGGTCATCTTCGGCACCATCCGCTCCGGGCGGGCCGACCGCGTGGCGTTCGCCGTCGGCGGCTACATCACCGCCGCCTACTGGTTCACCAGCTCCACCAGCTTCGCAAACCCTGCCGTAACCGTGGCCCGGACCATCACAGACACCTTCGCCGGGATTGCCCCGGCCTCCGCCCCGGCGTTCATCCTCGCCCAGCTGCTGGGCGGCGCGGGCGGGTTCTTCCTGATCCGCGCGCTGTACCCAGCCATTGTGGCGTTGCCTGCGCCTTTACCCTTGGCTTTGCCGGCTTCTGCACCCGATCGAAAGGTCCTCTCATGAGCACTGAAACTGTCAAGAAACCCTCCGTTCTCTTCGTCTGTGTCCACAACGCCGGGCGTTCCCAGATGGCTGCCGCTTTCCTCACCGCCCTTGCTGATGGGCGGATTGAGGTCCGTTCCGCCGGGTCCCAGCCCGCTGACAAGGTCAACCCCGCCGCCGTCGAGGCCATGGCCGAGCTTGGCATCGACATGTCCGCCGAAATCCCAAAGATCCTCACCACCGAAGCCGTGAAGGAATCCGACGTCGTCATCACCATGGGCTGCGGCGACGAATGCCCGTACTTCCCCGGTAAACGCTACGAGGACTGGGTCCTCGAAGACCCGGCCGGCCAGGGCATCGAAGCCGTCCGTCCGATCCGGGACGAGATCAGGACCCGCATCGAGGGCCTGATCGAGTCCCTCACCCCTGCCGCAAAGTAGCGCAGCACCGTAGTAAGTCCATGGATGAAACAGAGGAGCCCGGATTCAATGAACGAGCTTCCCATTGCCGTGATCGGAGCCGGGCCCATCGGCCTGGCCGCAGCCGCGCACCTCTTGGAGCGTGGACTGGAACCGGTGATCTTCGAAGCGGGCCCGACCGCGGGCGCCGCGATCGAACACTGGCGGCACATCCGCCTGTTCTCACCTTGGCGTTTCAACCTCGACGCCGCGGCCGTGAGATTGTTGGAGGCGTCCGGCTGGGAGACGCCGCGCCTGACCGCACTGCCATACGGCGGGGAACTCGTCGACAACTACCTGGCACCTTTGTCGGCCCTTCCTGCCATCCGCTCCCGGCTCCAGACCGGTGCGCGGGTTGGCGCGGTCACCCGCGTAGGGCTGGACAAGACGCACGTCTGTGAACGCGACTCCACACCATTCCTTGTGCGGGTTGAGCACGACGGCGGTGGGACCCGCGACTACCGGGTGTCAGGTGTGATCGATGCCTCCGGAACGTGGTCTACCCGCAACCCCTTGGGCACCTCAGGGCTGCCTGCCATCGGTGAACACGCCGCAGCTGCCTGGATCTCCTCACCTCTGCCGGACGTGACAGGTCGCGATCGCGAGTCCTTCGCCGGACGCCGTGTCCTGGTAGTCGGTGCCGGACACTCTGCCGCCAACACCCTCATAAACCTGACGGAGCTCACAAGGGACGAGCCCGGAACCCGAATCCTGTGGGCAGTCCGGGGCGCTTCCGCCGAAAAGGTCTATGGCGGCGAGGACGCCGATGGGCTACCTGCCCGCGGTCAGCTTGGCGGAAGGCTTCGGCGCCTTGTGGAGTCTGGAAAGATCGAATTGCACACCGGATTCGGCATCAGCTCGCTAAAATCCTTGGACTCCCACCTGACCGTCACCGCAGGCGACGGCCGCACGCTACAGGTCGACGTCGTCGTGCCTCGCACCGGCTTCCGCCCCGATCTGGACATGCTCCGCGAACTCCGACTCAACCTTGACCCCGCCGTCGAAGCACCTGTGGGGCTCGGCCCGCTGATCGATCCCGAATTCCATTCTTGTGGCACGGTGCCTCCGCACGGCGCGAGGCTTCTGGCGCACCCTGAGAAGGACTTCTACATCGTGGGCATGAAATCCTATGGCCGTGCCCCGACCTTCCTGCTGGCCACCGGTTACGAACAGGTCCGCTCCATCGCTGCCGCCCTCGCCGGAGACCAGGCAGCCGCTGACACCGTCCAGCTTGAACTGCCCGAAACAGGCGTCTGCTCCACCGATGCCGGCGCCAGCTGCGACGTCCCCGCCACGAACACCAGGGCATCGTCCGAAGACGCCGGCTGCTGCGCCGCTCCCGAGCCGGTCCTCGTCGGGTTCCCCACCGGCCGGACCCACGGACGCTCCGGCGAACTCTGAGCACCCACCATGCGCTGCTGAGCGCATCCGAACAGCAGGAAGAATGACATTCATGACCGAAAACCGTAAGACCCGACATATCCTGTTCGTCTGCAGCAAGAACGGCGGCAAATCCCAACTCGCTGCGGCACTCATGCGAGACCTTGCCGGCGACGCCGTCGCTGTCTACTCGGCCGGCACAAATCCCGGAAGCTCTTTGAATCTAGAATCCGTGGAGTCCTTGAAGGAGCTCGGTATCGGGATCGCCGGCGAGCACCCCAAACCCATCACGGACGACGTGCTGGACGCCGCCGACGTCGTCGTTGTCTTGGGCACCGAAGCCAAACTCGAACGCCACGGCACGGCCCGCGTCCTGACGTGGGAAACCGACGAACCCTCCGCTCGTGGCATCGAAGGCATGGACCGCATGCGCCTGGTCCGCGACGACATCAATGCCCGCGTCCAAAAGCTCTACGCCGAACTCGTGGAAAACTAAGCCGTCGGCGTTTTGACTGTGACAGGTTGAGACGCCCCTGGTAGGGCGGTTATTTCTAGCCCCACTTCGCCCGGGTCGAGGGCCTCTCGATCCGTCCGGTGGCGGTCCGGCACGGGGGTAACCGGAGGAGGGTGAGGCATGGGCCATAGGCTCGGAGACAAGCCTTCGCCTTATGCTGGCAGAATGGCACGTACCGCAAGAGAACGCATTGATGGCGATCCCGTTTCCTCGGGCGTTTACGGTGCCCTCCTCGATCAGATTTCTGCGCTTGACGGGTGTGAGTTGCAGGAGAACGCCTCGTCGTTCCATGTCGCTCACGGGCGCGCGTTTCTGGGGATCCATCCCCGCCGAGGCGGGATTCTGGTCAACATTGTTTTGGACAGGCAACTCGAATCTGATCGTGTGCACCGCGCCGAGCGGGTATCTGCTAACCGGTGGCATAACGAAGTCATCCTGAAGGACCCTTCAGAGATTGACGCCGAGATGCTGGCCTGGATCCGCGGAGGATATCCGCTCACCGCCTGAAACAGGATGAACGCAGGTTCGTTTCCGAGGGCATGAAGCTTTTTACGGGCCCTGCCGCACCGGACCAGATTTGACCGACCCGCCGGGGCCGGAAAACACTTGACACGATCAGCGCTTCTTCCGCCGCCGATTGCGGGACACTGGAGCCATGGATCCGGCCCGGGAAGAATGCCTCGCAGGATACCGACGGGCCCTTCGGGAGCTGAACAGTTGGCTGGCGAGCGCGACGCCGTCGGATCTGCAACGCAAGAGTAACGGTACCCGCTGGACCAACGAGGAACTGCTCTTCCACATGGTCTTCGGGTACATGATCGTCAGGTCCCTCTTGCCTTTGGTCCGCGTCATGAGTCGCCTGCCCCGATCCTGGGGTAGGGGATTCGCCGCCGGTTTGAACGCGGCTACCGGCCCGTTCGACGTCGTGAACTATTGGGGATCGGTTGCAGCCGCCATGGTCTACGACCGGCACCGGATGGGCCGGAAACTCGAAAAGACGATCGCTGCGCTGGCCCGCCGACTCGAACGCGAAACCCCGGACTCCCTGGCCAGGTCGATGCCCTTCCCGACCCGGTGGGACCCCTTCTTCACAGCTGACATGACCCTCGCGGACACCTACGCGTATGCCACGCAGCATTTCGACTTCCACGCGAAGCAGCTGAGCCTCCGGTCACTGGAGTCTTAACAAGTTTTCACAGACTGTTCCGATTTGTGAATATTTGGGGTAATCTCTTAATCAATGTTAACCAAATTTGAAGTACTAGAGACCATCGTCCGCACCGGCGCCTTGCTGATTGCCCGCCTGGACAGTGCCGACGAGGCCTACCGCGTATCTGAAGCTGCCATCGAGGGCGGCATCCGTGCAGTGGAGGTCCCGTTGACTGTTCCCGGCGCCCTGGGAGTCATCGAGCGGCTTGCCGACAAATACGGGGACCAAGGCATCGTGATCGGTGCCGGTACCGTGCTCGACGCAGAGGCTGCCTTTGCCAGCATCTCTGCGGGCGCGCGGTTGCTGGTCAGCCCGCAGTTCAATCCGAAGATGATCGCCGCAGGAAACCGCCACCAAGCCGTCACTGCCAGCGGAGCGTTCACCCCCACAGAGGTCGTCAACACCCTGGAAGCCGGGGCGGACATCATCAAGCTGTTCCCCGCTGAACTGGGCGGGCCTTCATACGTCAAGACCATCCTTGCGCCCCTGCCGCAGGCGCCCATCATGCCTTCCGGCGGAGTTACCCCCGCGAATGTCGGCGCCTGGTTCGACGCGGGTGTGACCGCCGTCGGCGTGGGAAGTTTTGTGACAAAGGCGGCCCAGAACGACGGCGACTACGGACTCGTTGCCCGCGCTGCACAGACCTTCCTCGCAGCGATCGACGAAGCCCGGCGCTAGCCGAAAACCCGGCGCAGCCGGAGTCCGGCACCGGCCGGCAAACAAATCCGGCAGGAGCCGGCGAAAGCACAACCCGACAAAGACCGTCGGTCAGAACACAAAGGAGTGAGCTGCATGAGCCAAGCATCAGCAGATATAGACGCCACGGACACCAATCCCCTGAGGCGCGTCAGAATCAGGTGGTACCTGGTAGCCCTGCTGGTCATCGGCGGGATCGTGAATTACCTGGACCGAAACAACCTCAGCATCGCCAACACCACGATCGCCAAGGAATTCGGCCTCAACGCGCTTCAGATGGGGTTGCTGCTTTCGGCGTTCTCGTGGCCGTACGCTATTGCCAACCTGCCGGCCGGCTACCTTGTGGACAAATATGGTCCCAAGCGCATGTTCGCCTGGGCGGCCGGACTCTGGTCCATCATCTCGATGCTCTCAGCCCTCGCCAACTCCTTCGGCTTCCTGTACGCCGCCCGTGTGGCCTTGGGTATCTCCGAATCCCCATTCTTCACTTCGGGTCTGAAGGTTGCCGATCGCTGGTTCAACAAGACCGAGCGCGCCCTGCCTGTCTCGATCGTCAACACCGGCTCGCAGATTGCCAACGCCATTGCCCCACCGCTGCTGACCTTCCTGTTGCTGACCATGAGCTGGCGTGGCATGTTCGTCGTCATCGGCGCACTCGGCGTAATCGTCGCCCTCGTGTGGCTCCGCGTCTACCGTGACCCCACCCTCAAGGAACAGTTCCTCATCAAGGGTGCCGAGTTCGAAGAGCAGGCCAAGCCCAGGGAAAAGCAAGCCGGCTGGGGCGAACTGCTCAAGCAGAAGAACACCTGGTTCATGGTTCTGGGCGCGTTCGGCATCTTCTACACGGTGTGGGTCTACCTCACCTGGCTCCCGAGCTACCTGCAGACCGCCCGTGGCTTCAGCCTCAGCCAGAGTGGATGGCTCGCAGCCCTTCCGTTTCTCTGCGGCATCATCGGTGTGCTGACCGGCGGCGTGATCTCCAGCAGGGCCATCCGCCGCGGCATTCCTACCGTCACCGCCCGCAAGCTCCCGATCGTTGGAGGCGCGCTCCTCGCCGCCGCAGCCGTCCTGCCCGTTGCCTACGTTGACAACTCCGCACTGGCTATCGTCCTGCTCTCCGTCGGTTACTTCGCCGCCCAGGTGCCGATCGGTGTCCTCTGGACGCTGGCCGCGGACATCGCAGAACCCACGCAGGTTGCATCCCTGGGCGCCATCCAGAACTTCGGCGGCTTCCTCGGTGCGGCACTCGCCCCGATCGTCACAGGGTTCATCCTCACCCAGACCGGCGGCAACTACACCCTGGTCTTCCTGATCGGCGGAGTCCTGCTGGTGGTGGGCGCACTCTCCTACGGTTTCTTCGTCAAGGACCGCCGGGCCACAGTTACGGCCTAGCCTCGGCGCTGTGGCGGGGACGGCAGCAATGCCTACCCGCCACAGCCCTTTGTTGAAAGAATTTGATCCAGAGTTCAATGCAGAACAGACAGTTGAAGATAACCATGCCGCAGGTATTTTTCGTGATCGGGCCGGCGGGCTCCGGCAAGTCGAGCGTCAGCAAGCTCCTCGCCGAACACTACGGTGCCGCTTACATCGACAAGGACACCGCCACCAAGCGATTCACGGAGCTGCTGCTGACACTCAACGGCTCCGATCCGAACGAGCGCGACAATAATGAGTTCTACCAGCGGTCCATCCTGCCGCTGGAATACGCGTCCATTTTGGACCTCACCCGTGACAACCTGGGCATCGGCCGCTCCGTGGTGCTGGACGCGCCCTTTGGCAAGTTCTTCGCCGATCCGGACTACCTCATCAACGCCCGGCGGGAGCACCATTGGGCCGAGGCCGAGCTGATCGTGGTGCATGTTCGAACAAATGGGGAGGCCGTGAGGGCGCGCCTTGTAGCCCGTGGATATGAGCGCGACGAGTGGAAGCTAAATAACTGGGAACAATTCTGGACCGCGTCCCAGGCCAACGCCTGCGAGTGGAAAGGCGCCCGCCACGTCGACCTCGACAACAGCGGCGACGCGATCGACGTCGGGCTTCTCGACATTGCCTTCGGCGCCGGCGGGGTTCCGTCGTCTGGCCCGGCGGCTTGAGCGCAAGCCCAAAACTGCTGTCCAAACTGCGCGGCCCGCCTGCTATGACGGGTTTGTGACGGTCTCCACCTAGAATTGCTGGTTGAAGCAATTCAAACGAGAGCCGCGGCGCACAACGCTGCGAATCCTAGGGGACAAGACCATGCCGGATTCTGTGGACAACGAAGCCAGCGCCGCTGCATCTAACGAAGGGCAGCCCGAACTTCGTCGACGCCGCGATCGCCGCCGCGAAGAGGGTGACCCCTGGACAGGAACCATGCCGATCATTACGCCGAACGATTCCGACGCGTCCGCATCCACTCCTGCCCCGCTCCAAAGCAGATCGTGGGCTGAAGCGGCAGCAGCCGCTGACGCGTCCGCCGGGACCGTAACCGACCCGGCCAGCGGCGACGCGAGCCCTGAGGAACCACGCCGCGAGATCCCGACGGCGGCAGCACCGGCGTCGGGCGCTGTCCCCCCGGCTGCCGCACGGGCCGGACGCGCCGCAGCCGCCAGCGCTCCGATTTCCGACTTCATTTCTTCGCCGGGTTCCTTCGTGCGGGAACAGAAGCCGCGTCCCATCGGTGGCTTCCGCGGCATGCTGTACAAGCTGAGCGGCGGCGCCTGGAACCTCGGCCCGAGCGCCAAGCAGCGCGAAGAGGACGAGTTGGCGCGGCGCATTTCCCGGCAGCTCCAAGGCAGCTACAACACGGCCATCCTGAGCCTCAAGGGCGGCATCGGCAAGACCTCCACCACGGTGGGCGTGGGCCTCACCTTGGCGGAATTCCGCGGCGACCCGCCCTGCGCCATCGACGCCAACCCGGATTCCGGCGACCTCGTGGAGCGCGCCCTGGGTGAGGGCATCTACCAGAAGGCCACGCCGCGCACCATCACGGACCTGCTCAAGAACGTCGACAACGTCGATTCGCTCACGGCGCTGGCCCGGTACATGCACCATGCCGGCCGACTGCACCTCATCGCCGGCGAACAGGACCCGGAAGTTTCGGACTCACTGACCGCCGAGGAATACCTGCGCATCAGGGAGCTGATCTCGGGCTACTACTCCGTAGCGCTGACGGACTGCGGCACCGGCGTCACGCACAATGCGATGAGCGGCATCCTGCAATCGGCCGACAACCTCATCATCGCCGCCGGCTATGCCGTGAGCGGTGCCAAGCGTGCCCGCAGCACCCTGCAGTGGCTTGCGAGCCATGGCTACGAGGACCTGGCCCGCAACGCGATCGTGGTCATCACGGACAAGGACGAGGTGTCGTCCCGCGTGGACAAGGACGCCATCGAGGAACACCTCTCCGGGATCTGCCGCCAGTTGATCGCCGTACCGCATGACAGGGGAGTGGCCGACGGTGACCTGGTTACCCTGGACGTCCTGCGCCCCGATACCCGCCGTGCATACAAAGAGATCGCGGCCGCGATCGTGGACGGGTACGTGTAGCGGCTCCCCTTTTCGGTCGCCCCGCCCAACTAGCTCGCATTTGTTGTCGTTAAGAGGGGGCAAAACGACATTAAGTGCTAGTCAGTTGGGTGGGGCTACTTAGTTATTGCTTAGGGTGACGCCGCCGACACTCTATTTACTACTTGGTTTTCGCGGGAGTCAGCGGGTTTTTACTCGACTACTACGTGGATTGCAAATTGTCGCTGCCGCCGGGATTTCCCTAGAGTTGCACCTGGACGTCATTCGCGTTTGCTGGGCGTCCTCGCCATGACCGGGAACTGGGCCCGGGCATGGTGCACCAATCCCGTGCCTTCATGACACCCTGCTGCGCCCGTTTCTGAACCCGAGGCCAGCACCCAGGAGCCTCATTTGATTCCCAAAAAACTTGCCTTCTTGTTCGCTGCCGTGCTTCTCCTCGGACTGACGGGCGCCAGTGGCACTCGACCTTCCACCAACACAGCGCCCGACGCCGACCCCGCGCCAATCGCGAACGCCGCACCCGCCGCTGAGGTGGCCCCGCTCGCCGCGCCAACTCCAGCACCGCCCGCCGCACCGCAGCCGGCCGCCGCACCCGCCCCCGCCGTCGTCGTGCCCGCCGCGCCGCAGCCTGCCTCCGCACCCGCGTCCGCCGTCGTCGTGCCCAAAGATGGCTCCGTGAAGGTGCTTGACACCACCGCGGCCATCACCGACCCCAACTGGTTCCGCCAGGCCTACGCCGAGGGCTTCCGTCTCTACGTGATGCACTCTACGGTTTGGGGCACGTGCACCCCGTGGCAACAGACCCAGGCCCAATTGAAGATGGCGCTCGACGCCGGCCTCAAGATCGCGGTCTACACACGTGACGCTTCGTGCTGGGAGAACGGGATCAAAGCCGCCGGCCCGTACATGTCCCAACTGCAGTTTTTCGCCCTGGACATCGAACCCGGTGGATCCTTGGTCACGCGGGCCATGGTGGATGGCGTGCGGAGCCTGGGCGTGCGGCCCGTGATCTACAGTGGCAGCGGCATGTGGCCCGGACTGATGGGCAACAGCACCGCATTCTCGGACGTGCCCCTGTGGGATACCGACACGAGCAACCTCAACTACGCCGGCTGGACCGCGGACTACCTGGCACCGGCCCCTGTGCAGTACGGCGGCTGGAACACGGCTGGCACTATGCGCGTGGGGATCCAGCAGAAGTTCGAACACACCCTGAACGGCATCAACGTCGACCTGAACTCGTTCGACGCCGGCTTCCTGAAGTAGGCGCTGCGCTTCTTGCCCTGCGCTGCGCTGAATTCCTGACGCAACGGGAATTCCGGGGGCGTCAGGAATTCCGGGGGCGTCAGGCACGGGACGCGTCGGGATTGTTTCCTTGGAGTTGTCCACATGGGGGAATTCGGTGCTGTCGCGGGCCTCGATCCACGTGGCAGGTTCGTAGGCATGACCCAGTTGCCCCGACTGATCCTCAGCCGAGATCACCTTTTTCACGGAACGACTCTCAAGGAACTCGCTCGGAGTGCCAAGGCGGGCGCCTTGCATCGCGTCCGCCAAGGAGTGTACGTTGACGGCGCTGCGTGGGACGCACTGAAACCGTGGGAACAATATCGTGTCCGGGTCAACGCTGCGGCCGAAACCTCCAGCTCGCGGACCATTTTCGCCAGACACTCGGCGGCGTCTGTATGGGGTATCCCCACCATCGGACTGCATCATCCGGTGCAGGCCGTGACCCTGAGGAACGACGGCGGCCGCTCTCGGGCCGGAATATCCCGCCACTACGCGGACCCCGCCAGCCTCAAGGTGTATCGCCGAGAGGGACTTCTGGTGACTGACAGGGTGCGCACGGTGCTGGATCTGGCCGCTTTCACCCCGTTCGTCGAATCCATCGCTCCATTGGATCACGTCCTCAAATCCGACCGGAAAAGGGGGTTGCCCGCCATTCACGAAAGAGGCACTTCTGGCGGGAGTGGATGGAATTTACACGGCGGCGGCCACCCGGAGAATCCAAGCGGCGATCGATTTCGCAGATCCCCTGTCCGGATCTGCGGGGGAATCCTACAGCCGCGCTTTGATGCATGTCGCCGGATTCGAGGCCCCAGTTCTTCAACGTGAATTCCGCGACGAAGCGGGCCTGGTGGGCTATTCGGACTTCTATTGGAAGGGTGTGTGGTTGGCCGGGGAGTTCGACGGCATCGATAAGTACCTGAAACCGGAATTCCTCAAGGGACGCACCCCCGCTCAAGCCGTCGTCGAGGAGAAGCTGCGCGAGGACCGGATCCGTGCCACGGGGTGCGGCGTCGTCCGTTGGGTGTGGGCAGAACTCATGGCTCCCGGCGTGTTCGAACGGAAGCTGGCAGCGGCAGGGGTGCCCCGGCGTCGTCCGCGTGGATCCCGATGAGGCGCTGACTGCCTGGCGCTGCGCTGAGTGCCTGGCGCTGCCGGAATTCCCTGTGCGACAGGTATTTGGCGCGTCGCAAAGGAGGTGGCGTCCTAGGATGAAAGGGATGACGACAACCAGCACCGTTCAACCCTTCAATCTCCGCAGCATCGCGTTGCCCGCTTTTGGGCCCGCCTTGCTGTTCTGTATCGGCGAAGGCGCGGTGCTTCCGGTGGTGGCGCTGTCCGCCCGCGACCTTGGCGCTTCCGTGGCCGTGTCCGCGTTGGTGGTCACCCTGATCGGGCTGGGATCCTGGTTCTTCAACCTGCCTGCGTCACTCATCACCATCAAGTTCGGCGAACGATGGGCCATCGTAGCCGCAGGCGCCGCCGGAGCATTGGCCTTGTTGACCGCCGGATTCGCGCCGCTCCTTGCGCACAACGGCATCTGGCTGCTCGCCGCGGCGATGACCGTCGTCGGGATGTGCACGAGCGTCTTCAACCTCGCGCGCCAGAAGTACCTCACGGAAGCCGTCCCCGTTATCTACCGGGCACGCGCGCTCTCGACGTTGGGCGGCGTCACCCGGATCGGCGTGTTCATCGGTCCGTTCGTCGGCGCGGCCGTGATGCAGTTCGCCGGCATCAGCGGCGCGTATTGGGTTGGCGTGGTGGGCATGGCTGCCGCCGCGGTGCTGTCCCTCACCATCCCGGATCTTGTGTTGCCGGACGACGTCGACGGCGGCCGCAAGGGCCCCGAGCCCACCCTCCGGGGCGTCGCGGTTTCCCACGCGGGCGTGTTCCTGACGGTCGGGACCGGGATCCTGCTGCTCAGCGCACTGCGGGCCTCCCGCCAGGTGGTCATTCCCTTGTGGGCGGACCACCTGGGAATGGACGCAACACATGCGTCGCTGATCTACGGCTTGTCCGGCGCGATCGACATGCTCGTGTTCTATCCGGCCGGCAAGCTCATGGACCGCAAGGGGCGCATGTGGGTCGCAGTGCCGTCCACCCTCATCATGGGCGCGGCCTTGTTCCTGATACCGTCATCCGCCGAGTTTGTGGGGCTGCTGCTCGCCTCGCTCCTGATCGGCTTCGGCAACGGCATCAGCTCGGGACTCATCATGACGCTCGGGGCCGACTTTTCCCCGGAGAAGGGACGCGGGCAATTCCTCGGCTTGTGGAGGTTCATCTCCGACGCCGGTGCCACAGGTGGGCCCGTGCTGCTCTCGGCCCTGACTGCCGGAGTGTCGCTCGCGGCGGGCGTTTGGGCCACAGGCGTCCTGGGCGTGGCAGCGGCGGCGGTGTTCGCCGTCGTGCTCCCGAAACTCAAGCACCGCAGGAACTACTAGTCCCCACCGGCTCCCTCTCCTTCGCAAGCTCAGGCAGGGACCCTCGCCGGCGGGGCCCCAACACCGGCTCGGGCCCAACCACCGGCAGGGACCCTCGCCGGCGGGGACTTGCGAGGCGAGGGTGGCGGTGGGGATTAGTTGGGTCGGCAGCTCCCAGACTCCGGTCAGGTGCCTCCGGTATGGTGGATTGGATGTTCTCAGTCATCTCGCCTCCGCATCGTGCCCCCACTGCGAATCCGACCTCTGGGAAACCCGACACACACGGCGCCCAGCCGCTTGGTTCCGGGGCGGGGAATCGCCTGCCGAAGAGCGAAGCAAAGCAGTCCCGGCCGGATCTCGCGACACTCACCGCACTTCGTTTTGTTGCCGCGCTGTGGGTGGTGTTTTTCCATCTTCAAGCGATGCAGCACACCTTCCTCGCCCCCGTCTACGAGCTGTTCCGTCCCGTCATTGCCTACGGCGACCTTGGCGTGGACGTGTTCTTTGTGCTCAGCGGCTTCATCATCACCTACACCTACCTGGACCGGCTCGGCCCACGGTTCCGCTGGCGAGCCGCAGCGGACTTTGTCTGGGCCCGGTTCGCCCGGATGTGGCCTGCGTTCGCCCTGGTGGTGGGCGTCCTGGGCCTATGGTTCGTGTACGGGACCGCGCAGGAATCCGTGCGCGAGTGGTCACTCCAGACCCAGGCTCCGGACCTGTCGCCGTGGGGGCTGGCCAAGCAGCTCTTGATGATGCATCTCTGGTTCCAACCGGGTACCGACGGCGCCAGTTGGTTCGGCCCGGGCTGGACAGTCAGTGCCGAGTGGCTGGCCTACTTGGCGTTTCCGCTACTGGCCCTGGTCCTGTTCCGGCTGCGCGGGCTGCATCCGTTGGCGGCGCTGGCAGCTTCTGTCCTGGTCCTCCTGCCGACGGCCGTCTGGGGTCCGGACCTGCCAGTCGCCACGGACGGGCATCAGCCGTACGAATGGCTGTTGCGGATCGTATGCTGCTTCATTGCCGGCGCATTCGCTTGCATCGCCGCCCGGAACGTAGACCGCATGAAGTTCAACCCCGCCCTCGCCGGTCCCGGCGCCCTGCTGACCGGAACCGCCGTCGTCATCTTCCTGGCCACGGCCGGAAAACCGGGCCCCGGACGCCTGGCTGTGCTTGCCTTCCCGCTGCTCATCGCCCTGCTTAGCCTGACCCGGGGATGGCTCGGCTCGGCGTTGTCCGCGCGGTGGCTGCAGTACGGCGGGCGGAGCTCCTACAGTCTGTACTTGGTCCACATGTTCTTCATCTACCTCTTCTACTGGCTCATCAGGGACTGGCCGCACGGTGCCGGACCCCTGGTGGAGAACCTGCTCGCGGCGACGTGTCTGCTCGGGATTGCCTTGGCCACCCACCTGCTGTTCAAGTACGTCGAGGAACCGGCCCGGCTCCGGCTGCGCGCACTCGTGCCGAGGGCGGGTGCCGCGCGGGTGTGACCGGATCTGGGCGACGCCCGCCCGTTTGCGCGGCGAGAGCCCGTTAGTCGAGGGGATTGAGGAACGCGGCCGTGTCCGCTGCCACCTGGTCCGGACACTCCCACAAGACCAGGTGCCCGACCCCCGGATAAACCTTCAACACGGCGCCTGGTATTCGAGCCGCCAGGGCCTCCTGGTGCCTTCGAGGCAGCACGGCGTCATGCGCGCCCCACAAGATCAGGGTGGGCGCGAGAATGGTTCCGGACTCGGTGGGCGGAGTTGCCGTGCGCAAACCATCGAGGATGCGCTTCCACGCATGGGCGGGCATCCTGACTCCGTCGCGTACCCGGTCCTCGATAAACCAGGCAGGAATTGCGTGCAGCAACGGGAACCAAGCCAGGGAATTCCTTACCCAGTCCTCGTCGATGGGGTCCTGGAGAGTGGCGACTTGGTCTGCGAAAGCAGGCCGACCCCGCAGGCTTAGGGGAGTGCCCACCAGCACGAGCGCCGCGACGCGATCGGGGTACCCGATGGCTAATTGCTGGGCTACGTAACCGCCGCTGGAGGAACCAAGGACGAACGCCCTGTGCACGCCGAGCGCATCCAGGATGGCTGCGGCGTCCTCGGCTTGTTCTATCAGCGAATACCCGTGCTCGGGCTTCTCGGCGTCGCCCTGCCCACGGAGGTCGGGCGCATAGACCCTGAAGTCCGTCACCAGAGGTAAGAGGCGGTCAAAACTACGGCGGGATTCACCCCAGGCGTGCAATAGCAACAGCGGCTTCGCATCGGCGTCGCCGTGGACAATACACGGAATCCGGATGCCCGTGGTGAGCCTGAGATCCAGGACTTCGGCGCCCATAGCATCAGGGTACGCCGGAATCGTTGACACCTGGGAAGCATTGGCGTTCGATGATCGCAGGGGGAGCTGCCTCGGCGTGGAGGAACAGTTCATGCGCGAAATCCGGAATGCGAAAGCAATATCCATCGTGGCAGGCAGCACCCTGGTGCTTGAGGGCTGTGCCGGGATGTGGCTGGCCGCCACAGCGCCGCCTGGACCGGAGAACGGCAGGATTGTTCTGCTTTCCTTCTTGTATGCCGTCGGTGCCCTGATCTTGGGTGTCGTCATGCTGACCTGGCGCTTCTGGTCCAAGCCGATGGTCCTGGTGCGGGCGCAGGTGGCCGACGCCTTTCCCTTGATCTTGCCCATCGCTGTGCTCGTGCCCGGGCTTCTTTCCGTGCCAGAGATCGCAGATCCCGCCCGTCCATACCTGTGGTTGGGTGGCCTGCTATTGGCGTCCACTGTCATTTCGATAGCGACTCCGGAGAACGCGACGCTCCGGGAGATTCCTCCGCTGCGCCCGGGGCACTTCCTCGATTGGCTCAGATGGCAGAATTTCGGTGCCGGCTCGCTCGGGGCTTCGTTCTTGTTCACCGCGGCGTTCTTTTTCGATTCACACCAACATGGTGACTTCACACCGTTGATCATCGTGCTGGCACTCGCCCAAGCGACCGTGAGCGTTTGGCGCATCATGGAGCACCGGCAATTTTCCAAGATCGGGGTGCGCCTTTCCGGCCTGCAGATCAATTGGCTACGCGTCATCCATGTCAGCCGAGGACACGAGGCGGCTGTCAAGGAACTCCGCACGATGTACCCCAAAATCGGCCCGACGCTTGCCGACACCACCATCGAAAACCTCTATCGGGCGGACGCGCCCAGCGGGTCGAGCCTCTAGATCCCACCACCTTTGGCCGGCTCAGCAGTCCGGGATCCCCGAATATACGGGGATCCCGGACTGGAAAGCTGTTCAAAAGTGGTCGAAATGTTGAACCCAGGGCCGTGAACCCCAGGGCCGTGAACCCCGGGTTCCCCTTACGTCAGACCCTCGGGAACTTGGCGTTGAGGCGGAACAGGAACGCAGCGGTCGCGTCGCGGTGCACGGGTTGAAGGGGCTGGAATATCGCTCCTCCCGGTACCGCCCAGCCGGTGGTGATGCCGTTGGCAGCGAGCCAGCTGATCTCCTTATAGAACGGGTAGCTGGCGGGAACGTCGAGGAACGTCACGGTCGGGGTTACCGCCGGGCTGCCGCTCAATCGGTAGAGGAACGCGGCCATCGCATCCCGGTTCACCGAATCCAGCGGGTGGAAGGATCTCGTGTTGTTCGGCCCTGGGTACCCGGTGGTGATGCCGGTGGAGGCCAGCCAGGTGATTTCCTTGTAGAACTGGTCCGTGGTGGGAACGTCAGTGAACGGGGACGCAGCGGGTGCGGTAAACGCCGGGCTGCCCTTGTACCGGTAGATGAACGCTGCCATCGCTTCCCGGCTGATCGACTGCAGCGGTTCAAACAGCGTGGTGCCGTTGGGCTGCGGGAACCCGGTAGTGATTCCGTTGGCGGCGAGCCAGGTGATCTCGTTGTAGAACGGATATGTTGGCGGGATGTCGGCGAACGAGGCGCCGTTGTCGTACATCTCGTAGTCGTCCGTGGTGATGGTGCCGTTGGTTTGGATGTTCAGGCCCCAACTGATGCCTGAAGCGCCGGCCGGCAGGGGTGGCGTAGTCCAGGTGATCTGGGTCCAGTTCGCCGCGGCGAGGACCAGGGGACTTGCGGTCCAGTATGCCCAGAACCCGTTACCGACACGGTAATAGACTTCGAATTGGGTCGCCGCGGTGGATTTATACCAGGCTTTCAGCTGATACGTATGTCCTGGTGTTCCTGACGGCGAGCATCCGCCGAGGTCCAGGGCGGGCAGGAGTTTCGCGTCCCCGGACACCCAGCCTGTGACGGTGAGCTGTTCAGCGTTCGTACCGGTGTGCCCGGGTGTGACGATGGAGAAGGCCGGGGTGTTTGTGCCGTACCCGCCGGCTGCCCAGCACTGAGGGATGGTGTTGACCAGGGTTTCCAGGCTGGCGTTTTGGATCATGTTTACCCCGGGCCCTGGCGGCGGAGGTAGAGCGGGGCCCGCGACCGCAGGCTGCTGGGTGCCGCCGACCACCTGGTCCACGGTCTGCACAGCGACGGTACCGGCGGCCTTTTGCTGTGCCAGCCAAGTGGCGAACTGGGTGAACAGGGTCGGGGTGATGGTCAGCGTCGGGTCCGTGCCGACGGCGATGTGGTGGAAGGTCAGTTGGACCCACCCGCCGGTGGTTGTCTGGGCGTGGGTCACCTGGTTCTGCAGATTCGCCAGGGTCCACGTGCTGTCTACCTCATCCGGCGCCTTCGTGTCGTAGGCGTTGACCGGGGGGATGGTGTCGGCCGCGGGAAGCGTCGCCGATGCGGGGTCCTTGCTGGCGGCGTCGCCCAGGCCACGGGCACTGTTGTAGCCGCACCCTTTCACCAAGGCCTCGGTGGCCGGGTCTTCGGAAGCGAAGGGGTAGGCGAAACTCGTGACTTTGAAGCCCATGTTCATCAGGGCCACGCGGCCGTCGCAGATCTGCCGGCTCGACTCGGCGGGGATCAGGGACACAAGATCCGGGTGGGTCACGGTGTGTCCGCCGATCTCATTGCCGTCGGCGGCAATTTGCTGCAGGTTAGCGGTGGTCAAGTAGGTGGGCTGGTCGATCCACCCGGTGGTGATGAAAAACGTGCCAACCAAGCCCAGGCTCTTCATTGTGGCTTCAGCCGTCAACTGGTCCGCGTTACCGTCATCGAACGTCAGCGACACTACCGTGTTCGGGGCAGCATGAGCCGGAGCGGCGAATCCCACCCCGGCCAGCAGGCCGGCAATCATCAGCGCCGTGCTGCCGAAGGCGGTCCAGCGTTTGCGAAAGTGCTTACCGATCCGTATCCCGTTCGCATTGGGCCGTGCGCGGCCCTCGCGTGGCGATTCCGTCGCCCCTCGCTGCTCATTCGTGGTACTCATGGTCAACTCCTCCCCAGGCTAGGTAATGCACTAGCAGCCGGGTGATCCCTCGTTGGTGGGCCAAGAAGGTGCCGCTCGAAAGGGGAGTCCGATCTGGGTTTCCAGCGGTGACACTCGGTGCCGGCTTTTTATTCACACTCGCGTAATTGCGAGGCTACGACCCCAAGCGGCCGTTGAAACGAGTGGTCAGTACTTGTTCTTCCGACGCTTCCTTAGGTGCAGCTTCTGATGTGCCTAGGTAGCTTCCCGATCGTCCACTCGGAACGGTTCCCGGGCACTTCCGAGGGGTAGTCGCGCAAGCACCCCGCGTGTACAGTCGACTTCGCCAGCCCCTTCCGGTCAGGCGCGCCCGGCCGGCTCCGTGGAGGAAGGAGTGCCCGTGACGCTGCCTGCAGTCGACAAACGTAAACAGCCGGAACACGGGCACAGAAGCCCGGCCCGTGCTTTCACGTCGAAGTCTGCTGCCGGCCTCGCCATCGGCCTCGCGATCGTTGCTTTGTTCGCGGTCGTGCGGGTCCTGGCGCCGTCCACGCCGGAGACTCTTGGGCTTCCCAACGCCGCCCGAGACTTTGCCACGCTGTCCATCAGCGTCGTCGTCGAGTCCTTGCCCTTCGTTTTCCTAGGGATTGTCCTCTCGATCGCCGTCCAGGTCTGGCTGCCGGAGGGCATGCTGCTTCGTCGCCTGCCGCGGAGCCCGGTGCTGCGGAGGCTGGTCCTGTCGCTTCTGGGAATGTTGCTGCCGGTCTGCGAATGCGGGAATGTTCCACTGGCCCGGGGCCTGGTGGTCAAGGGCCTTACGGTTGCGGAATCGATGACTTTCCTGTTCGCGGCGCCCATCCTGAACCCCGTCACCATCGTCACCACGGCACAGGCTTTTGGCTGGAACAACGGCATCCTGGTGTCCCGTGTCCTGGGCGGCTTCTTCATCGCGAATCTGGTCGGCTGGATCTACAGCCGGCATCCGCGGCCCGGGGAGCTGCTGACCGCCCGGTTCCAGGAAACGTGCAACGTGGCAGACCACGACGGCGGTGCTGCCGGCAAAGTAAGGCGCAGCGTGCAGATGTTCTCGCAGGAGACGCGCGCCATGATGCCTGCCTTGTTTATTGGCGCAGGCATGGCGGGGCTGATCCAGGTTGCCGTATCCCGCGAAGTGCTGGTCGCCCTGGGCAGCAATCCCGTCTGGTCTGTCCTGGCATTGATGCTGCTGGCCTTCGTTGTCGCGATCTGCTCAAACGTGGATGCCTTCTTTATCCTGTCGTTCGGCGCGACCTTCATGCCGGGAGGCATCGTTGCCTTCCTCGTTTTCGGGCCCATGATCGACGTGAAAATGCTCGCCCTGATGCGCACCACGTTCACCGCGAAAACCCTCCTTCAGCTCAGCCTGCTGGTGGCGCTTTGCGCGGCGGTCCTCGGATTGGCGGTCAACTATGGTCATTAGGCGGCTCGTGGGCCGGTGGCAGGGCGTGGTCCTCAGCCTGATCGGCCTCATCGCGACGATCTGGCTGGGCCTGACAGGGCAGCTTGCCTTGTATATCCATCCACGGTATTTCGTGTTCACCGTCATCATGGCCGTGATCGCCGGCGTGCTTGCCCTTGCGGCCTTCGCCCTGGCCCCCACCGCAAAAGACGAGCACGGCCACAACGACGGCGACGGCCACGAGCACGACGGCGACGCCCACGCCCGCAATGACGGGCACGGTTCGCGATGGGGCTGGCTGTGGCCGCTCGGAAGCGTGCTGACCATCGTCGCCGCCGTCGTCGCCTTGCTCATCCTGCCGCCGTCGACCCTTACCACCGCAACCGTTGCACAGCGGGACCTCAACGGCTCAGCGTCCGCCCTCACGCTCAAAGCACCCGCGCTGCCAGGCAAGGGAGACTACTCCGCCTTTACGGTGAGGGACTGGGCATCGTTGCTTCGATCCGGCGCGGGGCAGGACTTTTTTGCCGACAAGACTGCCACGGTGACCGGGTTCATCAGTGCGGACAAGACAGATCCAAACGTTTTCTTCGTGACCCGTTTTGTGGTGACCTGCTGCGCTGTCGACGCCCAGCCGATTGGCGTTCCCGTCTATCACCCCGGGTGGCAAAACGAATTCAAAACCGACAGCTGGGTTACGCTCACCAGCAGCTTCCGCGCCAACCCCAACCCGGCCAGTCGCGAGGCAATCGTCCTGATACCGCACACCATCAACCCCACCGCACAGCCGGCGCAGCCCTATGTCTACTAAGCGCCGCCCCGTCTCGGCCAAACGGGCTGCAGCGATTGCCGCCGCGGCCGAGCTCCTGGCCGGACGGCGTTTCGCCCGCCGCCTCTACGGCACCATCGCGATCCTCGCCCTCCTTGCCGGCGGATTGACGGTAGCGAACCTTTCGAAGCTGCCGCACCCCAACTCCACCTCGGCCCTGGCCCGCTCTGCCACACCTGCGGCCTTCGGCCTGTACAGCCTGCGGAGGGACACCGGCAAAGACAACAAAGGGCTGAAGAAGCCGGACACCATCCTCGGCACGAGCCTGTCCGGCAACGATCAGGGCACGGTCATTGTCAGCGCCCCCCGCATCCAGGAGTATGCCGCCCTTCCGTCCGCGCTCGCCGTCGTCACCCTCAACGATGACAACACCAGCTCCCTCGAGATCGTCCCGCTCACCGGCGGCCCGCCAACGCTCGTTCCGTTGCCAAGCCTGGGGACAGTCGCAAACCTCCATGCGGCAGGATCCAAGCACCTCATAGGCTTCACTTTCACCGCTTCTTCGGGCACTGAGCAGTACTGGAAAGCACTCTTCGTGTACGACGTCGACAATCCGTCTTCGGCTCCGCGGGCCGTCCAGGGAATCAACGGTCCGGTCTCGGCCGCGGACTGGCGCTTTGTCCCGGATGCGGCCACCTTGGTGGCGCAGACCGACGACCAGTCCATGTTCCTCATTGACGCGCTGGAAACGGGCAAAGTATCGCCCCTGGGCGCGCATGCCGGGATCCTCGGATTCGTTCCTGGCACCAACGAACTCGCCGTCGCCGACGCAGGGCTAAAAAAGGGCATAGACCCGCCACGCTATTCGACCATCAACCTCACCACCGGGACATCCACGCCGCTCACGCTCGCGGGCGCTTTCGTTCCCGATGCCGTGAACGGGGTCACCACCACCGCGAGCCAGCCCATGGTCCTCGATGCCTCCGGCCAGTACGCGCAGGTAGTGAGAAAGTACGACGCCGGACAGGAAACCTCCGTCGTCAACCTCACCGACAAGAACGGCTCGCGCCAGCTCTACCGGCCTGCCGCCGCATGGTCGCGCATCCTGGACACCTGCATTTCCCCGGCCAGCGACTACCTCGCCATCGAAACAGCGGCACCCCAATACACGGGCGACCAATACCCCGTCCGCCCCGAGCCGACCCCCATCCGGACCGACCTCGTCGATTTGAAATCAGGCACCGTCCTGAAAAGCGTTCCTGGATTTCTCCCCAGCTGGTGCGGTTGATTAGGAAACCACGGCGGCGGCCAGCGCTCGGCGCTAAGGCGACTGCCGCCGTCGGGCACTCAAGTCGAAAAGCCAGGTGGCAGCGACCGTCGCCAGGTAACCGGTGATGACAATCAGGGAGACACCGGCCCAGAAATAGTTGGTGGTGCTGCTTTCGTGACCGAAACCGGGCGCAAGTTTGATCAGCGAATACACCGAAACCGCCGCAGCGGCCACGCCCGCCAGCGCCGACAGCAAAAGCCACAAACGCGACGACGCCCAGTGCCCACCACGGCCGTCCTGGACGTTCCAGCGCTTCCCCGTGCGCAGCACCAACCAGCCGGCCGGTAGCATGACCGCTCCCACCACGAGGAACGCGGCGACGACGTCGGCGGGCCGGTGCCACTGGTTGATCAGCGTGGAAACCCCTGCCGCCACCGCGAAAGAGCCACCGAGGAACCCCGCCAAAGGCCGCCAACGCGGAGACACCACCAGGAAGACCGCGGCAGCCGCAGACGCCGCCAGCGTGGTGTGTCCGGAGGGGAGCGAGTTCAGTTCGATGGTTTGGACGCCGCGGAACGGCCTGTTCGGAAACCAGTCCTTGAGGAGCTGGGTGGCCAGGTTCGCCGCGACACAAGCGGCCAGCGCGATCCCGGCGGACTTCCAGCGGCGGCGCATTATCGTGACGAAAAGAACGACGACGGCGGCGATCGCCACCGAGATGACCGGCAACCAATCGAGGAACTGGGTTGTTGCCCGCTCGGTGGGACCGTTGATGGTCGCGGCTTCCACCAGGGCGGATTCGTCGATGTACTGTCCCGTTGTGGTGCGTACGAAAAAATAGTACGTGGCAACGAATGCGGCCATGCATGCCAGGGTTGCGAGCACAAAAAGGAAGCCCATCCCGGCGCCCGCCCGGCGCCCGGTGGCGGTCCCACGTGTGGCCGGCAGCCGGCCCGTCTTAGGAAAACTCATTGCTTTCAGGGTGTCATATCTGGCTGGGAGGATCACTTTTGCTCTGCGAGGAGTTCCTCATAGAGCGCCAAGTGTTCGGCAACCATCCTCTCGGCGCTGAAGTAGTTTTCCGCGGCGCGGCGGCACTCGCCGCGATCCAGCGAGGCGGCGGCAACGACCGCCTCGGCCAGCTCCGGGGGACTGGAACGGAGGTAGCCCGTGACGCCCTCGGAAACGATCTCCGGGGCGGATCCCCGGAATGTTGCCACCACCGGTGTCCCCGCGGCGAGGGACTCGATCATGGCCATCCCGAAAGGTTCATCCCACTGGAGCGGATTCAGCAGGGCCACCGACCCGCCCAGGAGGGCGAACTTGTCCGCAGCGTTCAGCTCGCCGAGGTATTCGACGTCGGGCCCAAGCAGCGGTGCGATGACCGCGCCGTAGTACTCATGCTCTTCCGCGCTGTACATCTTGGCGGCAATCCGCAGCGGTACCTGGGCCAGGCGGGCCGTCTCTATCGCCTCCGGCAGGCCCTTGCCGGGATGCATCCGGCCGAGGAAGCTGGCATAGCCGCCGTCGCCGGCTCCGAGCGGGACGGATTGCGTGTCTATCCCGTGGTGGATGACCTTCCGTATCTTGATTCCTGGGGCAGTGTCCGCTTGATGATGCGAGATGGCAATGATCGCTGTGTCTATGGCCATGGCCTGGTAGATGTCATGGTTTTCTTCTGAAAACGGAAGGTGCGCCGTTGCGACGATGGGCGTTCCTTTCGGCCGATGCCGGTACAGCGGCCCAGCCAGGGTGTTGTCGTGGATGAGGTCGACGTCTTTCATGGCCGCGAATGCGTACACACTGTGGCGGAGTTCGTCCGTCCCGTTCCCTATCCTCGAGCCGTCGGCAAGCGGTGGGCCGGGGACTTTGGCCACTGGACATGTGCTTCCGGACGCAGCCGCAAGAAGCACATCGTGGCCCGCGGCAACCAGGCCGCGAGCCAGGATATCGATGATCGACTCGGTGCCGCCGTATGCGGGCGGCGGGACCGGAAGCCAAGGCGGGGCAACGAGGCCGATGCGCACCTAGTGCCCCCGCTGCGGTCCGGCGGTGACGGGATGGACATCCAAGAGATCGGAAAGCGGCTTGCGGGCTTCGAGGTGAAGCGCGACATTCTCGGGCAGGTCCGTGACCCGTGTTTGTCCATTGGTTAGCTCAACGGAGATCCGGGAGCCGGCCAGCGGGATGTTCCGCATTTTGATCTCACCGAAGCCTTCAGGGACTACGGGTGCCAGCCAGAGGCCGCCGTGGGTGAGGCATGGATCGAAACGGAGAAGGACTCGGAGCAGATGCACCGGTGTGGCAGCGGCCCACGCTTGCGGCGAACATGACGAAGGGTATGGGACGGGCGTCCCATAGGTCTTCCTGTCCAGTCCGCAGAACAACTCCGGGAGCCGCCCACCGAACGCTTCGGCCGCATCGAGGAGGCCCGTCACAAGGCGTTGCGACTCCTCAATGAAGCCGTAGCGCATCAATCCGCCGGCAATGAGGGCATTGTCATGTGGCCACACCGAACCGTTGTGGTAGCTCGCCGGATTGTAGGCCGCCATGTCCGAAGCCAAGGTCCGGACACCCCAGCCCGTGAACATGGTGTCCGACATGAGCCGCTCCGCGACCAACGGAGCCTTGTCGTCGTCGACGATTCCACTCCACAGGCAATGGCCCATATTGGACGCGCAGGCGTCTACCGGCCGCTTGTCGCGGTCCAGGGCGATCGCGAAATAGCCGCGTTCGGGAAGCCAGAATTGCTCGTTGAATTTTCGCTTGAGTTCGGCCGCCCGCGTGCCCCACACTGCTGCCAGCTTCAGGTCGCCGTCCTCCTGGGCCATCAAGGCCCTGCTGAGATAGGCGGTGTACACATAGCCCTGGACTTCGCACAAAGCGATCGGCGGCTCTGCCAGGGTGCCGTCGGCGAAGTTGATGCCGTCCCCGGAATCCTTCCAGCCTTGATTGAGGAGACCATGGTCCGTGGCCCGCGAATACTCAACGAAGCCGTCGCCGTCGGCGTCTCCGTAGTCGCGGATCCAGTCCAGGGCCCGGTCCACCGCGGGCAGAAGAGACTCCGAGACCTCGGAATGGAATCCCCAACGGGTGAGCTCCCCGGCGAGGGTGACGAACAACGGCGTGGCGTCCACCGAGCCGTAGTAGGCACTGCCGCCGCCAAGCGCGAGGCCCGTGGTGGCACCGAGACGCACCTCATGCAGGATCCGGCCCGGCTCCTCCTCGCTGAGCGGGTTGACGGTTCGGCCTTGATGGTCAGCCAGGGTTTTCAGCGTTCCGAGCGCCAGCGATGGGTCCAGTGGAAGGGTCATGAACGAGGTCAGGAGCGAGTCCCGGCCGAAAAGGGCCATGAACCAAGGTGAACCTGCAGCCACCACTGTCCGCCCAGGATGGTCAGGGTCGAAGATCCTGAGGGAGCCGAGGTCCGCCCTGCTCTGGGCCAACGCTTTTTCGAAGGCCTTGTTGGAAAGTTCCGTTGTGGGAACCTTGCCGTGCCACTCCTGCAGCCTCTCTTCGGGGATATCGGCGGGGCGTTGGTTCCCCCAAACCTGGGCATCCGCCTCGGGACCAACCCCGTCGATGCGGGGGGTAGCTGTCACGCCTGTGGACCAATGGCCTTGGGGTTCCAAGGTGATTTCATAGCTGATGACATCTCCGTCAACCGCGCCATTCGGGGCGTCAACGGTGACCAGGACGTGCCGCCCTTGCCTGTGGGACTCCAGGACCAACGAGCCGTTGCTATCCCGAGTCAAATGCACGCTCTCGTGGCGTGCCCGGCCCTCCTTGACCTCGAAAATGTCGGCAAAGTCCGTGCTGACCGTGAGGGAAACCGTGGCGTGGGTGGGCTTGTTGGAGAAATTCCTGACCGTGATATCTTCGCGGACTCCGCCGAACAAGCTCCGCCTGCGTTCAATCAACAGATGGCTGTCTGCCAAGCCGTCGGTGCGTGCCGCGCGGCCGACAAAATCAGCGCGGAACGGCTCCGGGATAGGAGAACCCAGGGCTTCGATGGGGTGGCCGTTCACCGCGAGCACCCAGCTCGAAACGAAACGCGTGTCACGGAAGAACATCCCGTGCGGTCGCAGTTGGTCCATGTCGCCGTTGGCCGCAGAGACGCAAAACGATGTTCCTGCCAACAATGTCACGGCACCTGCGCCGGCCGAACCTGCGAGGTTCTCGGCATTCCAACCTGTCATTAATGGGCTCCAAGCTAAGGGACGGGGGAATGGGGCAGCTTGCTTCAGCGTATTCGCCGCGTCTTCGGAAGTGAACCCTCCTGCGGGTATGGCGGGTTTTGGGTGGACGCTCGCTCGGGTATGGCGGGTTTTGGGTGGACGCTCGCTCGGGTGTCGGGGTGGGCCCAGGGGTTTGGGGGCGATACGTGAGCGAGGGTTTGCCGTTTGGGCCACATACGTGAGCGAGCGTCGGACCAAAAGGCCATAAAGGTGAGCGGGCATCGGGAAGGGTGAGCGGGCGTCGGGGAGGGGTGAGGGGCGCGTAACACGAATGTGACGCTTGACACGTGTTAGGTGATGGATTTACGCTACCTAACACGTGTTAGGAAGGAATAGACATGCCAGGAAGCAATGGGAAGCTGCGGGAGATCTCACGCAGGACAGCCCTTGGTGCCTTGGGTGCGGGAATTGTCGGAGCAACAGTGGCGTCGTGGCCGCGGTTGACCGGCATGGACATCCCGGGCCGCGGCGACAACAGTCTCAGCATCGCCATCTTGGGAACCGCAGCGGACGCAGCCGCCCGCCAGCGGGTCATTGATGCGTTCGCGAAGGTGCACCCGGAAATCAAGGTGAAGGTCCAGGCCATCCAGGCCGCGGACTGGAAGGACTTCTTCACCAAGATCCTCACCATGGTGGCAGCCGGAACGCCACCGGATGTGGTCTACGTGGCCACCGAAGGTGCCCAGCTCTTCGCCGAGAAGCTGGCGCACCCCTTGGACGAGTACCTTCGCCGCGACGCCGCGGACATGAAGGAGTACTTCGCAGACGTCCACCCGAGCCTCGTGGAAGCGTTTATGTACAAGGGCAGCCTGTTCCAGCTTCCCATCGACTGGAACGCCGCCAACATGTACTACAACACCTCGGCATTGCAGCAAGCCGGACTTGAACGTCCTGCAGACAACTGGACCCAGGTGGACTTCCGGAACAACCTGGCAGCGATGCGGAAAGCGAGGCCGCAGGACTTCACCCCGTACTACTGGACCAACAGGCTCTTCGGCGGTGTGGTGCCCTGGCTCTATGCCAACGACACCAGCTTCCTCAAGGAATCCAAGTCCACGGGCGGCGAATGGCTCTGGGACAGCTTCTATGCCCAGGATCCTTCCCGCGGATTGCGTTCGGGCGGCTACCAGTGGCTTGAGCCCAATGCCGACGACCCCCGGGTTTACGAATCCTTCGACTACCTCCGCGGCCTCGTCAAGGATGGTCTCGGTGTCCGTCCCGAAGAAGGCGGCGGAAATTCACTCGTCGGGCTGTTCGCCTCCAACAGGATCGGCATGACACCGGCGGGCGGATATTGGGTGGAGGGCCTCCACGAAGCCGGAATGAAGGAGGACGACTTCGACGTCCAGTTCTTCCCGCGCTGGCGCACCCAGCGGCACCAGTTCGGCACCGCCGGCTACGCCATCATGAAGACCGCCAAGGACAAGGATGCTGCCTGGGAGTGGCTCAAGTTCGCTTCCAGCCTGGAGGCAATGCGCCTGGTCTTCCCGACGCCGAACACCACCCCGGCGCGCCGCTCCATGGTCAACGAGCAGCTGTACGCAGGACGCGGGCCGAAACACTGGAAAGTCTTCTACGACACCCTCGACAAATTCCCCACCACAGGTCCCATCCCGGCACCACCCCAGCAGGCCGCCGTCGAGACCGCATTGATGAAAAACGTATCCCTGGCCGTCAGCGGTGACGAGAACCAGCTCAAGCAAGCCCTCGCCTCCATGCAGCGCGACCTTGAGATTGCCTTGAGGAGGCAGGCATGAGCACGGCAACAACGGGCATGTCCACCAAACGCCGAAACGGCGCGGGGTCCAAACGCCGGAACGGCGGCGGAACGGGGAGCGAATCATTCGGAAGGCAGCGTCAGCGCTGGCTGCCCTGGGCGTTCCTGGCTCCCACCATCCTTGGCATGGGGCTGTTCACACTCGTGCCGATCGTCGCTTCCGTGGTCCTCGCGTTCTTCCGCTGGGACATCATTTCGGCGCCAAGCTTCGTCGGGTTCGACAACTTCGCCGAAGTGGTCCAGGACCCCACCGTGCGTGTCTCGTTCCTGAACACGATCATGTTCGTAGTGGTCGCCGTGGCATTGCAGCTCGGCCTCGCCTTGGCGCTGGCCATCATGGTGCAGGAGAAGCTCCCGGCCTGGCTTCGCGTCTTCTTCCGCAGCGCCTTCTTCTTCCCGCTGATCCTGTCCGCCGCGTCGGTGTCCATCTTCATGCGTTACCTGTTCAACGAACAATTCGGCGTGGTCAACTGGCTTTTGTCCTTCGTCGGCATCCCCGCCGTCCCGTGGCTGACGACGCCGGCCGGTTCTGCCGCCGT
Organism: Arthrobacter sp. efr-133-R2A-120; assembly: GCF_030209835.1. Taxonomy (GTDB): domain Bacteria; phylum Actinomycetota; class Actinomycetes; order Actinomycetales; family Micrococcaceae; genus Arthrobacter. Next base: position 33,944 of record NZ_JARVRF010000052.1, read on the forward strand.
CGTGATCCTCGTGTACGTATGGCAGAATTTCGGGTTCTCGTTCCTGTTGTTCATCGGCGGGCTGGCGTCGATCCCCACCGAAACGTACGAGGCGGCGTCGATCGATGGCGCCACGGGCTGGCGTAAACACCTCCACGTGACACTGCCCCTCTTGAGCCCCACCACGCTAGTGGCATCCGTCATGGCGATCATCAACGCCCTGCAAGTGTTCGACCAGCCCTACGTCCTCACCCGCGGCGGCCCAGGCGACTCCACGCGCACCGCGGTGATGGTGATCTTCGAGTCCGCGTTCCAGCGCCTCGAGTTCGGCCAAGCCTCGGCGATCGGCGTCATCCTCACGCTGATCATCATGGCCATCACCGCCGCCCAGTTCCGGCTCAGCAAACGATTCGTCTTCTACCAGTAAGGCCCGCCATGACTACAACCTCAACCCAGCGCGCCGACGTCGATCGCTTGGCTCCCCAGCGGCCCGCGCCCCGCAAGAAGCGGAACTGGAGCATGGCCGGACGAATCGTGCTGCTCCTGATCGCGTCCGTCTTCATCCTCGGCCCGGTGCTGTGGACCCTGTCCACCTCGCTGCGGCCACCGGCGGAATCGTTCCAGCTGCCGCCGTCGTTCCTTCCGCTCAACCCCGATTTCTCGTCGTACGACCAGGTCTTCAAGCAGCTCAACATCATGCTTCTGGTCCTCAACAGCGCCCTCGTCACGGGACTGATCGCCGTCGGGCAGATGTTCACGGCGGCGCTGGCCGGCTACGCGTTCGCGAACCTCAAGTTCCGGGGCCGCGGGGCGCTGTTCTCGATTGTGCTGGCCACCATGATGGTCCCGGCGCAGGTGACGATCGTTCCGGTCTTCATGCTGATCCGCGGTATCGGTTTGTCCGACACGCTCCTCGCGCTGATCCTTCCGGCGATCCCGACGGCGTTCGGCACCTTCCTGATGCGCCAGTACTTCCTGGGGCTGCCAAATGATTTGGGCGAGGCCGCCGCGATCGACGGCGCCTCGCCGTGGCGCACGTTCCGTTCCGTGTATGCGCCGCTGGCGATGCCGGGCATGGCGATCGTCGGCATCCTGGCATTCAACTACCACTGGAACGAGTTCTTCCGCCCGCTCATCCTGACCATCTCCGAGCAGAACTTCACCCTCCCGCTGGGCCTGGTGTCGCTACAGGGCAACCTGGGCACGGGCAGCATCTCCGTGGTGTTGGCAGGCGTGATCCTCTCCATGATTCCCGCCCTGGTGGTGTTCATGTTCGGCCAGCGCGCCTTGCGTGACGGACTCACCGCCGGCACCGGCAAATAGCCTCTACTTCCTGAAAGGACTTCGATGACGGACCTCATATCCACCGCCCCTGCACTCGCCGCGGCGGCCACCCACCCGGACCCGGCTTTCCCACGCTTCCACCCCCGGCCGGCGCAAGGCTGGATCAACGACCCCAACGGCATCAGCCACATCAACGGCCGCTACCACGTGTTCTTCCAGTTCAACCCGGAATCGGCCCGGCACCACCGGATCCAGTGGGGCCACGTCAGCTCCCCGGACCTGGTCCACTGGGATGAGCACCCGGTCGCGCTGCGCCCGCAGGACGGCGGGCCGGATGAGTTCGGCTGCTGGACCGGTGTGGTGACCGACGACGGCGGTGTCCCCACCGCTGCGTACTCGGGCGTGCGGGGCGACGGTGGGCACTCGCAAGTGGTGATTTCCCGGGGCTCAACGGACCTGGTGAGCTGGGAACAGGATGGCCATATCGCCGCTTCCATGCCCGACGACGGCTTGGTCACGGCCGTGCGCGACCCCTTCATCTTCCACTTCAACGGCAAGCGCTACGCCATGCAGGGCGCCGGGCTGGCCAATGGACATGCTGCCCTGCTGCTGTACACGGTGGAGGAGATGTCCGACTGGAAGTACCAAGGTATTTGGCTGACCACCGAGAACCCTGTGGCAGCTGCGCATACTCCGGCTGAGATCTGGGAGTGCCCGCAACTGGTTCAGGTTCCTTCCGACGGGGTGGGTCCCGGCGGGGTTCCTTCCGACGGGGCCGACACCTGGGTCATGATGTTTTCCCTTTGGCTCTCCGGTGACGACCATGAGCACGCCAACGGAGTGGGCCACCTGATCGGCTCGCTTGTTGAGGACCCGTCCACCGGGCTGCCGGTGTTCGTCCCGCGTTCCGGGGGCAGGTCCGACCTTGGCCGGGACTTCTACGCCCCGCAGATCGTTCAGCTGGATACTGCGTCGTCGTCAGGGGCGCGGTCGACGTCTGTGGCGACGCCGTCGTCTGGTGCGACGCCGGAGCCGCGCGCCCTGTTGTGGGGATGGGCCAACGAAGGCCCGGGCCGTGATGGCCGGCGTGGCCGTTCGCAAGACGAGATCGACGCCGCAGGCTGGGCAGGCGTGTTAACCCACCCGCGCTTCCTCTCGGTTGAGGATGGTGCATTGGTGGTTGCTCCTGCGCCTGAGGTGGACGCGTACCGGGGTCCTGTCCTCGCGGCCGGGGCTTCCGGGGCCGTTGACTTGCCGCCTTTTGCCGAGGCAGTTGTGACGGCTGGGACTGTTGCTGGAGCCGGTGAGGTTCGGCTGGTCCTGGCCTCCGGCGCGGAACGGCAAGTTGTGTTTGCAGGGCCGTCGTCCGAGGGCGAGGAACTCCGCATCTTCGTGGATGCTTCCTTGGTGGAGGTGTATCGGACAGGTTCCGTCGCCACGACACTCCGTGCCTACCCAGCCGCCGGGGAAACGTGGAGCCTTGAGCTTCCCGAAGGTGCGGCCGCAGACGTCTGGGAACTGAAGCTGCCGGAATAGGCGGCAGGCCGCCGTCGTAGTTTCCCCACATTTGACCACTTTTGGCCGGTGCTGCAGTCCGGGATCCCCGTATTTCCGCGGGTTCTCGGACGACGGCCCGGCCAAAAGTGGTCGGATCTAGAGAGTGGGTACAGGCCCGGTGGACTCACGGACCACCAAACGGCAGGGAACCATGGTTTCCAGATGGCCGCTGCCGTCCGATGTCGACCGCTTGGCCGGGTCCTCGATCTGCTCGAGCAACATGCTCATCGCGGCCGCGCCCATTTCCCGAAGCGGAAGCGCCATGGTGGTGAGCGCGGGGACCATGGTGGCCGCGATGCGGGACTCGTCGTCGTAACCCATGATCGAGAGGTCGCGCGGTACGGAAAGGCCCAGCCGCGCCGCAGCCAGGGCGACGCCGATGGCGAGTCGATCGTTGGCGCACACAATCGCCGTCGGCCGCTCGGTGGCGGAGAGCAGCCCCATAGCGCCATGGAAACCGTCGTTGATGTCCCAACCGGCCATGAATACGCGGTCTTCGCGAACGGGGATGGCGGCCTTGGCCATTGCCTCCCGATGCCCCGCGATGCGCAGGGGCACAGCCGGGGAGGTGGCGGCGCCGGCGAGGAATGCGATATCGCGATGGCCCAGCTGTAAGAGGTGCTCGGTGGCTTCCCGGCCGCCGGAAACCTCGTCCGGGATCACGTGGTGCAGCCGTGGGGCGGGGCTGCTGTCGTAGCAATTGGCGAGCACGGAGGGGATCCGCAACATGCCCTGGGGCACGTCGAGCGGCTTCAAGCCGACCGTGACATACATCAGCCCGTCCACTTGCCGGTCCAACAGGGTCTCGACGGCGCTCTCGTCACGGGAGGCGTCGCGCTCGGTGTCCATCACCACGGTGACAAATCCGTGGGCGCGGGCGACGTCGTCGGCGCCACCGATGATGTTGCCGTCGAACGGGCTCACCACCACCTCGTCCGACACGATGCCGATCACGCGCGTTCGTTGGTTTCGCAGGCTCAGCGCGATGGGGTTGGGGGAGTAGTTGAGATCCGCTGCTGCCTGGCGGATACGGTCCTGGCTTTCCTTGGCCACGTTGCCGTCGCCACGGCCGTTGAGCACCAGCGACACCGCACTCCGCGAGACGCCCGCCCGTTTGGCGACGTCGAGTGCTGTGGCCTTGCGCTGCATGCGGGCTCCTCCGGCTGTGGTTCCGTTTCTTGCTGCATTCTACCTAACGCGTGTGAGGGCCGGTTCCGGTCCCCGTTCCCCGCGTTCCCCAGCCTCCAGCCCGACGCTCGCTCACCTATGGGGCCAAAAGCCCGGACCCTCGCTCACATCATGTGAGCGAGCGTCGCTGGAAAACACCCCAAAGGTGAGCGAGCGTCGGTGGGGCCCTGTGTGTGGTCGGCCGAACGCTCGCTCAGATATACGCCCTTCGAGACAAACCCTCGCTCAGATATACGCCCTTCGACCTGAACGCAAAGAGGTATCGTTGGGCGTGCCGGGTAGAACCGGTGTTCTGATCTATGGGGGTGGGTCCGATCTTTTCTTCGCGCCGAATGGCTACGATCGTGCTGGCGGCGGCAATGGCGTTGAGTCTCAACGCCTGCGTGTTCGATGTGACTGCCGCCAGACCGTTGGCCCATGGAGGGACGCCCTCCGCCCCTGCGACCAAGCCATCCGCAACACCCACCGCAAGCAGTGGTATCCAAACGCGGGTCCGTTCGTCGCAGGAGCTGCAGGCGTTGCTCGGCAGCCTCCGTGCTCCCGACGGCGTGATGTCAACACCCATTGGTGAGGCAGCGATTCAGGACTTGCAGGATTCGATGGCAGTCGGGCCCGCCGACATGACCACCGATCCCGCTGGATGCCGGGACCTCCTGAAAGCAGGAGAACTGGTCGACTACAGAATCCCGACGGCGGCCGCGGTGCTGGGGCCCCAGGAGAACATGTCCGTCATCATGGCTTCGTCCGACGATTCCGGCTATTTCTGGCAGGGCATGTACAGCATCGGTCGGGCTCTTGGATATTGCCCCGAGGTGACTATCAGTTCGGGGAACCAACAGGTGCACTCGTCCCTGAAACGGTTGAGTATGGACCTTCACGGGTCGAAGTCGTTCACATACGTCACCAGCATCACGGGCTCCGGAGCGCCGATCCATGTGCTGCGCATGGTCACCATGAGCGGAAGCCTGTTCGTCACGGGGGTCCACCCGCTGCCGGACGCGCAGCCCACCGATGCTGTCATCCAGGAGCTCAGCAGCTATGTCAACGCGATCGTTGACCATGCCGGCGATCAATTGCCGGGCGCTCCCGGCGCAAAGCAGCCCACCGGGCCGGCCACGGCGCCAGCTGACCCGGCCACGGCGCCAGCTGACCCGGCCACGCCGCCAGCTGACCCGGCCACGCCGCCGGGCACCCCGGCCTAACCGCGCCCCACGCTACAGTGAAACCATGCCTCCATTCCCCACCCTCGACGAGCTCCTTGCCACCGCGAAAGTGGTCAGCCTGCCGATGCGGGTCAAGTTCCGGGGCATCACAGAGCGCGAGACCCTCCTGTTCCGCGGACCGGCCGGGTGGGGCGAATTTTGTCCCTTCCCCGAGTACGGCGACGCCGAGGCTTCCCGCTGGCTCGCCGCCGCCGTCGAAGCCGCATGGCAGGGTTTTCCGCGGCAGCTAAGGGACACCATTCCCGTCAACGCGACCGTCCCCGCCGTGCCTGCCGCCCGGGTGCCCGAAGTCCTGGAACGCTTCGGTCGCGTGGACGCCGTCAAGGTCAAGGTCGCCGAGCGCGGTCAGGAACTGGCCGACGACGTCGCGCGTGTCACCGCCGTCAGGGACGCCCTGCCGGAGGCCGCGATCCGTGTGGATGCGAACGCGGGCTGGGACGTGCCGCAGGCGGTTGAGGCGCTCGGGCGGCTCTCCGCCGTCGGGCTCGAGTACGCCGAGCAGCCGGTGCCGCACATCGAGGGCCTCGCCGAAGTCCGCCGGCTGCTCGCGCAGCAGGGAACGCCCGTGCTCATCGCCGCCGACGAATCCGTGCGCAAGGAGGACGACCCCCTCAAGGTGGCGCGCGCGGGCGCGGCTGACCTGATCGTTGTCAAGGTGGCGCCGCTTGGGGGAGTGCGGCGCGCGCTGGACATCGTGGCGCAAGCCGGGCTTCCCGCCGTCGTGAGCTCGGCGCTGGACACCTCGGTGGGGATCCGCGCGGGGCTCGCGCTCGCCGCCGCGCTGCCGGAGCTGCCGTTCGCGTGCGGGCTGGGGACGGTGCGGCTGTTCGCCTCGGACATCACGAAGGATCCGTTAGTGCCCGACGACGGCGCCATCCGCGTCCGCGAAGCCGTCGCCGACGAGGGACTGCTGGAGCGGTATGCGGCTCCCGCCGAGCGTCGCGATTGGTGGCTGGACCGGCTCCGCAGGGTGCACGCACTCCTTGATGCATAGATTGCTGGGAAAAGTCTGGGAATTCACCGGAACTTTACCGGAGCGTCCTCTCGGATTCCGTTAGCGCTGTAAGGGTGGGGAGATCACTCAATCCCCGGAGGTATTCCCATGTCTGAATCAACCAAGCGCAAGTTTGACTTGCTCCCCATGCTCGGCCATACGAAGGGCAAGCGCAGTCCCGTCACGTGCGCCCTGAAGTGCGACAACGCCTGCTCGGGCGAGGTGTGCAACACGAGCTCCAACGCCTACTTCCGCGACATCGCTTCCGCAGCCGTGTCCCGCCGCGCCGCCCTGGGCTTCGGCGCCGTGGGTGCGCTCGCCGTCGTACTCGGTGGAAGCCTGTCTGGCAACCTTCCCGAAGCCGGCGGTGTTGGCCTGTCCGAGGCCGCAAAGACGGGCTTCGACAAGGCCAAGCTCAAGTTCGCGCCGATCAAGCCGGTCGACTACACCGTTGATGCCTTCACGGTGCCGGATGGTTTCGCGTGGCAGCCGATCATCCGTTGGGGCGATCCGCTCTTTGCCGACTCGCCGGCCTTCGAGCTGAACAGCCAGACCGCAGCGGCGCAGGCCCGCCAGTTCGGCTACAACAACGACTACACGGACATCATGCCCATCGCGGATTCCAAGGACCGCCGTGCCGTGCTCTTCACCAACCACGAGTACACCAACGAGAACATCATGTTCCCGGCAGATTTGGCGGCCGCGGAGGCGCGTGCGATCGGGCGGTCCGCACACGGGCTCACGGTTGTTGAACTCGAGCGCAAGAACAAGAACAAGCCGTGGAACTACGTCAAGGGTGCGCCGCTCAACCGCCGCTTCCTGACCGACACCACCTATGAGCTCACCGGCCCCGCCGCTGGCACGGACTTGGTCAAGACCATCGACGACCCCTCAGGCCGGAAGATCAAGGGCACCTTGGGAAACTGCTCGGGCGGGACCACCCCGTGGGGAACCATTCTCTCCGGCGAGGAAAACTTCAACGGGTACTTCGTGGCTCCCGGCACCTCGGCGGGCGACAAGCGCTACGGCCTCTCGAACAAGCCCACGGCCCGCAAATGGGAACTGGATGAGCCGCGTTTCAACACCAACAACGCCGGTTACTCCAACGAAACCAACCGCTTCGGCTGGATCGTGGAAGTCGATCCGTTCGACCCCTCCTCCACACCCAAGAAGCACTCCGCGATGGGCCGCTTCAAGCACGAGGGCGCCAACGTGATTGTTGCCGCCTCGGGCCACGTGGTGGCGTACATGGGCGACGACGAGCGCTTCGACTACCTCTACAAGTTCGTCTCCAAGGGCAAGTACATGCCCGGCGACTCGGCCGCGGCCCGCCGGAACAACATGAACCTTCTCTCCGAAGGCGACCTCTACGTGGCCAAGTTCACGGGTGACTCACCGGCGTCGGAGATCACCGGCAACGGTGCGCTTCCGTCCGACGGCGCGTTCGACGGTTCCGGCGAGTGGCTTCCTTTGGTGGTCGACGGCGCCTCCGCAGTTCCGGGCATGTCCGTCCCCGAGGTCTTGGTCTACACCCGCATCGCCGCGGACAAGGTCGGCCCCACGAAGATGGACCGCTGCGAAGACGTCGAGCCGAACCTGGCAACCGGCAAGGTCTACGTGGTCTGCACCAACAACTCGGACCGCGGCAAGCCCGGCAAGGAAGGCGCCACCGAGGTCAACCCGCGCACCCTCAACCGGGACGGCCACATCGTTGAAATCACCGAAACCGGCGACCAGGCGTCCACGCGCTTCAATTGGACGCTCCTGATGGTTTGTGGAGACCCGGCCAAGAACTCCTCCACCTACTTCTCCGGCTTCCCGGCCGACAAGGTCTCGCCCATTTCCTGCCCAGACAACGTGGCCTTCGACTCCGCAGGCAACATGTGGATCGCCACGGATGGCGCGCCGTCGTCGATCGGGTATGCGGACGGCCTCTTCAAGGTCACGCTGGACGGCAGCGACCGCGGCAAGGTTGAGCAGTTCCTCGCCGTGCCGCGCGACGCCGAGACGTGCGGACCGATCGTGCACGACGACGAGCGGACAGTATTCGTTGCAGTGCAGCACCCGGGCGAGGAAGGGACGTTCGACGCCCCGCACTCCTTCTTCCCGGATTACGTGGGAGCCGGAGCCGCCCCGGCCGCCGGCCAGGTCCGCGCCCCGCGACCTTCGATCGTGCAGGTGTTCCGCAAGGACGGCTAAGGCTGCTCCCTGCCTCCCCTTTCCTTTCCCTTGGCCGACGCCCCTTTCCCGACGCTCGCTCACGTATGTGGGTCTTTCGGGGAACGCTCGCTCACCTATGTCCCCATGGGTGAGCGAGCGTTTGGGATTTTGGCCCCATAGGCGAGCGAGCGTTTGGAGGGAGGCGCCGCTAATAGACTGGTGCGGTGACTTCGCAAGGCTCCCTGAGCTCCCTCGCCGCTGCCCGGATCGCTGTTAAGGCGCTGCTCGACGGCGGTGTGCGGCACGTGGTGGTCTCTCCCGGTTCGCGCTCGGCACCCATGGCGTACGCGCTGGCCGAGGCCGAAGCGGCCGGGAACGTCCGGCTCCTGGTCCGGATCGACGAACGCTCTGCCGGTTTCACGGCCCTCGGCTTGGCGTTGTCGACGGGCGCCCCGGCGGCGGTTCTGACCACCTCGGGCACCGCCGTCGGGAATCTTTTGCCTGCGGTCATGGAGGCCAACCACGCCGCCGTGCCGCTAGTGGTCCTTTCGGCTGATCGCCCTGCCGAACTACACGGGACCGGCGCCAACCAAACCACCATCCAACTGGACCTCTTCGGCGAACACGTTCGCTTCGCCGTCGATATTGCCGCGGGCAGCAACCCGAAGAGGGCCGTCGAGACTGCCATCTATGCGGCAACCGGCGCCCTCGAGGACACGCCTCCCGGGCCGGTGCAGCTCAACCTGGCGTTCCGCGAGCCGCTGGTTCCGGAGCCGGGCGAGGCGCTGCCCGCCACCAAGGGCCACGGAGTTTTCCACTTCGACTCGGGCCCCCAACCACTGAGCATGCCCCCCGCTTCTGCCGGACTGACGCAACGGCGGACGGTGGTTTTGGCGGGGCACGACGCCGGTCCGGTCGCCGAGGCGTTCGCCCGCGCCCACGGGCTTCCGCTGCTGGCCGAGCCCTCCTCCAACGCGCGTTTCGGTCCCAACGCCGTCGGGCCGTATCGCCTCATGCTGGACAACTTCGGGCCTGGGTCTGCGCTGCCGATCGAGCGGGTGATGGTTTTCGGACGGCCAACGCTGTCCAGGCCCGTCGCCGCCCTGCTGGCCCGCAACGACCTCCCCGCCGCCATGTACGAGCCCGTTCCGGTGGCCTGGTACGAGCACGGCCGGCGTCGCGAGGAACGCTTCGAGTCTTTGACTGAACTGGCCGGTTTTGCGGGCCGTGGCTCGGATGAGTGGCTCGACGCCTGGCTCCTGGCCGGAGCCGCGGCCCAACACGCGCTCGACGGCGTCCTTGAGGCCGAGCCTGCAGCCAACGGACCCGCCGTAGGGGCCACGGTTTGGAAACATGCACGCGGGCAGCTGGTCCTCGGTTCCTCCAACGGCATCCGCGACGTAGACCTCGCCGGACAGCCAGGCCCCGAGCCCCTCGTCACAGTATTCGCGAACCGCGGCCTCGCCGGCATTGACGGCACCATCTCCACGGCAACGGGAATCGCCCTCGGCGCTGGCCGCGAAACCACCCTCCTCCTGGGCGACGTCACCTTCCTGCACGACGCCGGCGGCCTGTTCCTCGGAGCCGGCGAACCCGGGCCGGACTTGCGCATCGTGGTCCTCAACGACGCCGGCGGGGGCATTTTCGGCCTCCTTGAGCACGGCAAGGTGGAGGACGACGGCGGCTACGGCACCGCCGTCGAGCGCCTCTTCGGCACCCCGCACAGCGTGGACATTTCAGCGCTGGCCGCGGCATACGGCGTCGGGCACACTTTGGTGCGTACGACGGCGGAGCTCGCCACCGTGCTTGCCTCGCCTTTGAAGGGGCGCAGCATTGTCGAGGTACGCACGGACCGTTCCGACTTGCGTCCGCTGCACGCGCGCATCAAGGTCGCAGTGGCCGCGGCAGTGTCCCAGGTGCTGCTCGGGGCGTAGGTGTCGCCTCGCGACGCGCAAACTGGCTCGCGACGCGCAATCTGGCTGGCGACGCGGAAATGCCCTGACGAGGCTGGATTTCCAGCCGCGTCAGGGCATTTGCGCGTCGCAGGTGCAGCAGGAACTACAGCACCCGGCTGAGGAATTCCTTCGTGCGGGCGTGCTGCGGGTTGGCGATGATTTCGCGGGGGTCACCGGATTCCACCACCACACCTCCGTCCATGAAGGTCAGGCGGTCGCCGACTTCGCGGGCAAAGCCGATCTCGTGGGTCACCACGATCATGGTCATGCCGGACTTGGCCAGATCCTTCATCACGTTGAGCACATCGCCCACGAGTTCGGGGTCAAGTGCGGAGGTGGGCTCGTCGAAGAGCATCAGCTCCGGTTCCATGGCCAGGGCCCGGGCGATCGCGACGCGTTGCTGCTGGCCGCCGGAAAGCTGGGCCGGGTAGTGGTTGGCGCGGTCGGCCAGGCCCACCCGGTCCAACAATTCGAGGGCGGCCTTCTTGGCGTCGCTCTTGGATTTGCCCTTGACCTGCACGGGCGCTTCCATGACGTTGTACAGGGCGGTCTTGTGCGGGAACAGGTTGAAGCGTTGGAATACCATGCCGATTTCCCGGCGCTGCGCGGCGATTTCCCTGACCTTCAGGTCGTGGAGGCGCCCGTTGACTTCGCGGTAGCCGATCAGTTGGTCGCCCACGGAGATGCGGCCGGCGCTGATGGTTTCCAGCAGGTTCACGCAGCGGAGCATCGTGGACTTGCCCGAACCTGACGGGCCGATGACAACGGACACTTCGCCCTGGTTGACCGTCAGGTCGATGCCGCGAAGCACATGGTGGGGGCCGAAGTACTTGTGGAGGCCTTCGATCCGCACCAGCGGTTTCTGGGTGGTGATCGTCATTTTGCCTCATCCTCCGGGAAGTCCATCTTCAAGGACGGCTCTGCTTCTGCGCTTGGCGCCACCGCCGCGGCAGCTTTGGCAGCCGCCGGGTTGATGACCGCCGGCGCGAGGTTGGTGTCAACGCCTTTGCCGTAGTAGGCCTCGATGTAATGCTGGCCGACCATGAGAAGACTGGTAATGACCAGGTACCAGATGGCTGCGACGATCAGTAGCGGCACGGGAAGGTAGATCCGGTTGGCCAAGGCGTTGGTCGCGAAGGTCAGGTCCAAGGTGAACGGGACTGCCAAAACCAGGGAGGTGGTCTTCAGCATGCCGATGGTTTCATTGCCGGTGGGCGGGACGATGATGCGCATGGCCTGCGGCAGGATGATCCGCCACATGATCTTGCCCTTGCCCATGCCCAGGGCTTCGGCGGCTTCCGTCTGGCCCTTGTCCACGGACTTCAGGCCGGCGCGGAAGATCTCGGCCAAGTAGGCCGATTCGTTGAGGCCCAGGCCTAGGATCGCCGCAACAAGAGCCGTAATGACTGTGCTCGTGTCCACGCTGAACAATTCCGGGCCGAATGGCACTCCGGCGCTGATCTTTGGATAGAGGACGGCGATCAGGCCCCAGAAGACCAACTGGGTGTAGACCGGGGTGCCGCGGAAGAACCACACCCAGACCCAGCTTGTGTAGCGAAGAACCGGGTTGTCCGACTGGCGCATCACGGCAAGCAGGATGGCCAGGACAATCGCAATGGCCATCGAAGCGACAGTCAGGAGCAACGTCCAGCCAACGCCCTGGACCACCTTTACGTCCAGGATGTAGGTGCCCACAACGTCCCAACGGAAGTTGTGGTTCGTGATCACGCTCTGCACCATCAGCGCTAGTACGCCAACGATGACGATGGCGCTGATCCAGCGGCCGGGGTGCCTGACCGGCACCGCATCGTTCAGCACGGGCGCTGCGTGGCCTGGTTGATGATGATCCATCTGTGCACCTGATTTGTTATCGGTGGCGGGAATACTCAAGACTTGACCGCCGGGTTGACCTCGGACTTGGTGATGGCGCCTTCGGCGTTGCCCCAGCCGGTGAGGATCTTCTTGTAGGAACCGTCAGACATGAGCTTGGTCAGCGTCTTCTGGATGACATCGGCGAGGGCAGTGTCCGACTTGGCAACGGCGATGCCCTGGGGAGCGGCGTCGTAAACGTCGCCGAGCCTCTCAAGCTGGCCGTTGGTCTGGGTCAGGGCGTAACCGATGATGGGGGAGTCGGCTGCCATGGCGTCGATGCTGCCATTGACGAGCCGGGTGGTGACGTCGGTCTGGTTCTTCAGAGTCACGATGTTGATCGGCTGCTTGCCGTCAGCTGCGCACTTCTTGTTGCGGCCGGAGAGGTCCGGGTCTTCCTGGACGGTGCCGGTCTGCACGCCGATGGACTTGCCGCAGACGTCATCCAGGGAGAACTTCTTCGGGTTGCCCTTCTGCACGGCCCAAGCGGTACCGGCGTTGAAGTAGCTGACCATATTAACGGCGCCGAGACGCTCGGGGTTGATGGTGAACGACGAGATGCCCAGATCGTACTTGGGGCCGAGGGCGGGAAGGATGCCCGTGAATTCGGCGGTCTGCACCTGGACCTTCAGGCCAAGGGTTGCACCGATCGCCTTGGCGATGTCGACGTCGTAACCTACCGGGGTCTGGCCGTCGGTTCCGAGGAATTCCGCAGGAGCGTAGGTCGTGTCCGAGCCGACGGTCAGCGTGCCCTTGGACTTGATGGCCGCGGGGACCATTGCAGCGAGGGTGTCGTCCTTGGTGATGGTGCTGGGGTCAAAGCTTGCATTGGCACTGCCAGAAGGCGAGGCGGCACTCGACGGGCCCGCCTCTGAGGCGTTGGTGCAGGCAGTCAGTGCCAAGGCGCCGATTGCGATGATGGTTGCAGCCTTGAGCGTCGAACTGACCGGAAGCGAACGGAATTTCTGCATTTTCTTACCTTTTGTTGCAGTGGATGCGAAACTAATCGGTTCATAGTGTAGCGCCGAACATGAGATGTGCGTCACAGAAAACTAAGTTTTACTATTGGATAACCTACCAAGTAAAAAATCAAGACCCCCAACGTGGCTATTGTCTCGCACCCCAGACAGTTGGGAGGGTAGGTTTCGATCGGAATCTGTGGGTTTGGGGCTTAGTTGCTGATCCCCAGCGACTCGAGCATCGGCCGGAATTTTGCCCAGGTCTCGGCCAGTTCGGCGTCGGGAACGGAGCCTTCCACGATCCCGCAGCCCGCGTAGAGGCGCACCGTCGTAGGACTCTCGATGATCGCGCCGCGCAGTGCGATGCCCCACTCACCGTTCCCCGCGGCGTCGAGCCACCCGACCGGTCCGGCGTATGGCCCCCGATCCATGTGCTCAAGCTCCCGGATCAGTTCCCCGGCAACCAAAGTAGGTGTGCCACACACGGCGGCCGTGGGGTGGAGCGCGTTGATCAGGGCCAAACACGTAGGGACATGTCCCTCTATATCGGCGAGCTCGGCCTTCACATCCGATGCCAGGTGCCACACATTGGGCAGTTCCAGGATGAACGGTTCGCTGTGGGCGTTCATGGCCTCGGAGAAGGGCGCGAGCTGGGTGGTCAGCGATTGGATGGCGATCTCGTGCTCGTGCCGTTGTTTCTCCGAGCCGGCCAGCACGCGTTCGGCGTATTCCAAGGGGGAGCCGTCCACGCCCTCGGCGTCGCGACGGTCCAGCGTCCCGGCCAGGACCCGCGCCTGTGCTGTGCGGCCCTCCACCTGGATGAGCATTTCCGGCGTCGCGCCCACCAAGCCGTCGACGCCGTAGGTCCAGCATTCGCGGTAACGGCTGGCCAGCTGCTGCAGCACTTTGGCGGCGTTGACGCCGTCGGGCAGCGTCGCTACGACGTCGCGCGCCAGGACCAGCTTCTCGAGCTTTCCGGTCCGGATTTCCGCGACGCCGTCGGCCACGGCCTGCTTCCACGCGGTTTCGCTCAGCGAGCCGCTCTCCAGCGTGACCTTCCCGTCCCCCAACTGGCTCGCACTTGTTGTCGTTATGGGCCCTCTAAACGACAACAACTGCGAGTTAGTTGGGTGCCCGACGCCGGAGCCTCCGGCCGCCGTAAGCTCACCGGCCGCTGACTCGCGTTCCTCCGGCTCGGGGCTAAGCCAGCCCGCCAGGGCGGCAAGGGCGCCCGCCTCGGTGAGTTCGACGTCGTCGAGCGTCAACTGGGTGAGCCAGGACTGCCCATCCCGGATCCCGACAACGATTTCCGGAAGGATCAAGCGGGATTCAAAATCGGACGTCTTGGAGAAGGCAAAGGAGCCAAATGCAACAGGGCCGGTGCCGGGGATCTCCAAGGGATCCGTGACGTCGGCCTCGATGACGAGGTGGCGCCACCAAATGTCGGCCTCGAGAAAGCGATCGGGCCCGGAAGCGGTGAAGCGCGCGAGTTCGCCGAAGCCCACCAGTCCGTTCTCTCGGCGGGACCAGCACAGGACGTCGTCCCGGACCAGAAACGACGGCAGCCCCCCGGAGGATGAATCAACATCGAGGGGGACTGTCAAGGTGCGGAGCGTACTCGTCATGATGGAACAACATTACTCCCGCGGGCAACGGTAGCCGCGCTGGCCGGAACGGGAACCCGGAGCGCGAACCCGGGCCGGACCGGAGCGCCCCGAAAGTTCTTCCCAAATTTGTCTGAGACAATTGCAGGGTGAACCGAGCATCCTTGGAAAAGCGTCCGGACGAAGTTGCGACGATGTTTGACGATGTCGCCCCCAAATACGACGTCGTCAACGATGTCCTGTCCATGGGGCAGACCCGGCGTTGGCGCCGCGTCGTCGTGGATGCGATGGATGTTCGGGTAGGCCAAAAAGTCCTGGATCTGGCTGCCGGTACCGGCACGTCCAGCGAACCGTACGCAGACGCCGGAGTGGACGTCGTGGCCTGCGACTTCTCGCTGGGGATGCTGAAGGTCGGCAAACGCCGCCGCCCGGACATCAACTTCGTTGCCGGGGACGCCACCAAGCTGCCGTTCGCGGACAACTCCTTCGACGCGTGCACCATTTCCTTCGGCCTCCGCAACGTCAACGAACCACACAAGGCCCTCGCGGAGATGTTCCGCGTCACCAAGCCGGGCGGACGCCTGGTCATCGCAGAATTCTCGGCCCCCGTGGTCCCCCTCTGGCGGACCATGTACACCGAATACCTCATGCGCGCGCTGCCCGCCATCGCCACCAAGGTCTCCTCCAACCCGGACGCCTACGTGTACCTCGCCGAGTCCATCCGCGCCTGGCCGGACCAGGACCACCTGGCCGCGTGGCTGCAGGAAGCCGGCTGGACCGACGTCAACTACCGCAACCTGAGCGGCGGCATCGTGGCGGTGCACCGCGCACAGAAGCCCGGTGCCGAACATCGGGAAAGCGTTCCCGTGGCCAAGCTGCGTCGGCAGATCAAGCCGCGCCGCCAAGCCGGCGATCAGTCCCGCTAACCGGCCTATTAACAAGGACGCTGTGAACGTACTGATAGTCGGCGCAGGGCCAGCCGGGTCCACCGCCGCGTACTACCTTGCCCAGGCGGGCATTTCCGTGACGGTGCTGGAAAAGACCAGCTTCCCGCGTGAGAAGGTCTGTGGCGACGGCCTCACTCCCCGCGCGGTCCGCGAAATCCAGAAGCTCGGCCTCCCGCACGCCGAGGACGAGGGGTGGCGCCGCAACAAGGGGCTCAGGCTCATCGCCGGAGGCCGCACCATTGAATTGCCGTGGCCCGAGGTCGCCGATTTTCCCACGTACGGACTCATCCGTACCCGCCTCGGATTCGACGAGGAGCTGGCCCGGCACGCCCAGTCGGCGGGCGCCGTCGTGCTTGAACGCCACAGCGTCACCGAAGCACTGCGCGACGACGCCGGGCGCGTGATCGGCGCGCGCGCCGCTTTGCTCGACGACTCCGGACGGAAGACAGGCGAAACGCGCGACTTCCATGCCGACGTTGTGCTCGCCGCGGACGGCAACTCGACCCGCACCGCCGTTTCGCTCGGCATGCACAAGCGCGACGACCGCCCGCTCGGCGTCGCCGTCCGCACCTACTTCACCTCGCCCCGCCACGACGACGACTGGATGGAAGGCTGGCTGGAGCTCCATTCGCCGGCTTCCCACGCCTCGCAAGCTCGGCGCGGTACCCGCGCCGTCTCTATTGGCAAGTCCGGCAAGCCGCTGCCCGGTTACGGATGGGTTTTCGGCGTCGGGGACGGAACGTCCAACGTGGGCCTCGGCATCCTGAACTCCTCCAAGGAATTCGGCAAGCTCGACTACAAGCAGGTCCTGCGCGAATGGACCGCAGGCATGCCTTCCGAGTGGGGCTTCACGCCCGAAAACCAGGTGGGGGAGATCCGCGGCGCCGCCCTGCCCATGGGCTTCAACCGCACCCCGCACTACTCGCCAGGGCTCATGCTCCTGGGCGACGCTGGCGGCATGGTTTCACCGTTCAACGGCGAGGGCATTTCCTACGCCATGGAGTCGGCCCGCTTTGCGGCCGAGTTCATTATCGACGCATCATCGCGTTCGCGTTCAGCCCGGTGGACAGCCGACGACGGCGACGCTCACCTTTCGCGCTACGCGGACTACGTGCGGGACCAGTGGGGTTCGCACTTCACCCTTGGCCGGATGTTTGCCACGCTGATCGGCAAGCCCGCCGTCATGAAACTCGCGCTACGGACCGGCATGCCCATTCCGGTGCTCATGCGCTTTGTGGTGAGGATGCTCGCCAACCTCACGGATGCGTCCGCCAAGGGTTTCGAGGACCGCGTGATCCGCGTCCTCGAGATGCTGGTCCCGGCCACATCCAACACCACGTCCCCCGCCGCTTCCACCCGTGCCGGCACCGAATCAACGCTTTCCACCGCGAAAAGTTAGGGTTAACCCGTGACTCACTCTGCCGAACACAGTTGGACGCACGCCGGGCACGGCCTGCCGGACACTGTCGAACCCGCTCCCACCACCACCGCGATCGCCACCGGCCTGCAGCTTCCCGCCGGTTTCGCAGCTATCGCCAAGGACGTGGAGCTGGGTCCTGCCATCACCACGAACCTTGCCCGAGTGGAAAAGAAGCTCCGCGAAGCTATTGCCAACTCGGACCCCCTGGCTGACGCAACGTCGCGTCACCTGGTGGAAGCCGGCGGCAAGCGCATCCGCCCGCTGCTGACCCTCCTGTGTGCCCACCTCGGCGACGCATCCCGTCCCGAAGTGGTCCAGGCCGCCGTCGTGGTTGAACTGACCCACCTCGCAACCCTCTATCACGACGACGTTATGGACTCCGCGCCCTACCGCCGCGGTGCCCCCACCGCACACGAAGTCTGGGGCAACTCGGTGGCCATCCTCACCGGTGACCTGATCTTCGCCCGCGCCTCGATCCTGGTGTCCGAACTCGGTTCGCGTGCCCTGGGAATCCAGGCCCGCACCTTCGAACGCCTGTGCCTCGGCCAGCTGCACGAAACCGTGGGCCCGCGCGAAGGCGAAGACGCGGTGGAGCACTACCTGTCCGTCATCGCCGACAAGACCGGTTCCCTGGTTGCGGCCTCGGGCCAGCTCGGTGCCATCTTCGCCGGCGCCGACGAAGCCTTCGAAGACGTGCTCGTGGAGTATGGCGAGAAGGTGGGCGTGGCGTTCCAACTGGCCGACGACGTCATCGACGTCACTGGTGTCAAGGTCAAGTCCGGCAAGTCCCCGGGGACAGACCTCCGCGAAGGCGTTCCCACGCTGCCCGTCCTCCTGCTCCGCAGGGCCGCCGACAACGGTGACCAGTCCGCCGTCGAACTCTTGAAACTGGTGGACGGCGACCTGTCGTCCGATGAGGCGTTGGCCCTGGCAGTCGCCGGGCTGCGCGAGCATCCCGTCACCGCCGAATCCTGGGTCATTGCGCGTCAGTGGTCCGCGGAAGCCATCGAGGCCTTGAAGCCGTTGCCCGAAGGCGTGGTCAAGGAGTCGCTGACGAACTTCGCCCACGCCGTGGTGGAACGCGCCAGCTAGTTTGGCGGCCCCGCAGACCCAACTGATCCCCACCGCCACCCGCAGACCCAACTGACTCGCAGTTGTTGTCGTTTTGACCCGTCATAACGACAACAACTGCGAGCTAGTTGGGTGGGGCGCGCGAAGGCCGGGCTTAAATGCAATGGCCCCGGTTCCTTGCAACGCTACGAGTCACGCGCTGCAACGAACCGGGACCATAATCTCCGTTGCATCAGACCCACCGGAGGCATTTAGTGAATCCGGTTACAGCATATGACAACTTTGTCACGGGTGCAACTTTCCCGGTCAAAGGGTTTTCCGGAGTTTTCGGGGAATTCTGCGCGCCGTCCTGACCCTCTTTAAATTCAAAATGGCCCCGACACGCCTGAGAAGGGGTGTGTCCGGCAGTTTATGGACCCAAAGAAGGTCAGGAAGGGCCAGCAAAGTTGTCCACATAGGGGAACCCGGAGCTACTGTCGCCTGAGCGATGCTGCTGGAGTGGCCACATGGATATAGTGCAATTCCTCCAGAGGCGGGGCGGTGCGGCCCGGACTGCGCAACTGCTTCGAGCGGGCTTTCCCAAGTCGGCGTTGGCCCAAGGGCTCCGCAACGGAACGCTCAACCTGTTGCGCCGCGGGATCTACACGATTGAGGGCGCGGATCCAGGCATCGTTGCTGCGTTAGCGGCGAATGGCGTCTTGACCTGCGTTTCGGCTGTTCGTTTCTACAATTTGTGGCAGCTGCAGGAGCCAGGAGGCGTCCAAGGACTGGGGAGTTCCCGGAGACCCGAGGCCATCCATCTCAGCTGCGGTAGCGGCCTAGTCCGGGACGGTGTGGTGGACCATGCCCGATGTAGGCACCCGGGGCATCCGTACCTTCCTGTGGCCGGCCTAGCTGATGTCCTTATCCACGCCCTGAGATGCCGACCCGAACTGGAATCCTTGGTAATTGTCCAGTCCGCAGTTAGCCGCGGGTTGATCACCACAGACTTCCTTAAGACGAAACTGCAAGGCAACCGCAACGGAGCAGCGAGGGCTGCGCTGGATCTTGTGCTGCCCAGGGCTGATTCCTTGCTGGAAGTGCTCGCACACACGCACTTTGTCCGGGCGGGCCTCCGGGTCCGGATGCATGTGGAACTGGCGGGGGTGGGGGAGGTGGACTGCTTGATCAACGAGTGCCTTGTAGTGGAACTCGACGGCCATACGCATCTGGAGCCGCGGCAGGTCAAGAAGGACCGGTACCGGGACAACGCCAGTGTGAAGGGTGGGCTCTTGTCGTTGCACTACTTCTACAAGGACGTGGTCCACCGTCCTAAAGAGATGGTCAACGAGGTCTTGACCGTGTTGCGGCACCGGGAAGTCGGCCGCTTCGCCCCCGCAAGATACGCGCCCGGGTGGGTGCCGCCGTCGTAATCCAGCAGCAGACTCCACCAAAGCGCGCGCCGTCCTGACCCTCTTTGGCACGAAAAAAGCCGCGACACACCCTGATCCAGGCGTGTCGCGGCTCCTCGAAATTCCAAGAGGGTCAGGAAGGCGTGGCGCCCACTAAAGCCCCCCCAAAAAACCCTAGTCTTCGTCGCTGAAAGCCCAGTCGAACATGTCGAACACGAACTCGGAGAACGTGCCTTCTTCGGATTTCCACTGGCCGCGGGCGTTGTTGCGGCGCCACACGATGGGATCGGGGACGCCGAGGTCGCCTACGCGGAAGCCCCAGGTGAACTGCTCTTCCTCGTCCTCCAGGAACATGAGGAAACCTTCGTCGTCCACTTCGAGCTCTTCGGGGTCCCAGAAGTAGTGGTACGCCTCCATGAGATCCTCGCAGCCACCGATCGCGAGGTAGAACTCCCGCAGGACCATGGGAATGGTGAACGAGTGGGCGGATAGGGCCTCGTCCAGCTCAGCGGCGGACAGCCCGTCTTCTTCCTGCCATTCGTCCTCGAGATACTTCGGTACAAGCGCGCGGAACTTCTCGAGGAACATGTCAGTCATGCTCCCATCCTAGCTAATCGCGGCCACGTGAATCGGCGCCCGAGGACACCCCGGCGCGGTGCCATCCCCGGACCGCGAGGGGCACCCGCCAACCGCGCCGCCAAGCCACCACCCGGAAGGCGAAAACCCAGGCGGCAATGACCCCGGCAGTAACCCCGTTGAAGGCGCCGATGTTCCAGAGCAAGGCCGTCAGGGCGGCTCCCGTTAGGGCCGGCAGGGCGTAGAGGTCCCGGGCGTTGAAGAGGGTGGGAATTTCGTTGGCCGTGATGTCGCGGAGCAAGCCGCCACCCACAGCCGTGGTGACTCCCAACAAGATTGCAGCCACCGGATTCATCCCGGCGGCCAGTGCCTTGAGCGTCCCGGTGATGCAGAACAAGGCCAGCCCGCCGGCGTCGAACAGTGTCAAGAGGGACGTGAAGCGCTGGATGCTCGAAAACAGGAAGTACACCAGCACCGCGGCCAACAAGGGTGGTAGCAGGTACACCGGGTTGGTGAACGCCGCGGGCGGGCCGGCGTTGATGACGATGTCTCGGATGACACCGCCGCCCAGACCGACCAGCGAAGCCAAGAGGAGCGAGCCGATGATGTCGAACTGCTTCTTGGCCGCGAGCAAGGATCCGGACACGGCGAAAAAGAAGACGCCGGCCAGATCCAGCCATACCAGCGCAAGGTCAAAAGTGAACAAATGCAGCTCCGTTCTTCGTTCACAGACGGGCGATCATGCTCGCCCAACGTTACGCTTGCACGCATGAACAGCCCCGTCTTGATCGCGTGCGCCCACGGAACCCGGAACATCGAAGGGCAAGCCGCTATCCGCCAGGTCTTGGCCGAAATCGAGGCTTTGCGCCCCGGCCTGACGGTCGTGGAGGCCTACGTGGACGTCCAGGAGCCCGAGTTGGGCGGCGTGGTGGCCGGCCTCCCGGAAGGCACGCCCGCCGTCGTCGTTCCCTTGCTGCTCAGCACCGGCTACCACGTCAAGGTGGACATCCCCAAGGCGATCAAGTCCCGTCCGGAGGTGTCCGCGGCGCCGCCGCTGGGGCCGGATCCGCGGCTCGCGGAGCTGCTCGCCGCACGGTTGCGCGACTCGGGCCTGGGCGACGACGACGGCGTGCTGCTCGCCGCCGCGGGCTCGTCGCTGCCGGACGGTTCCGTCGATTCGGAAGAGCAGGCGCGCCAGCTCGCCGAGCTGCTGCCCAACAAGGTGCGCGTCGCCTATGGCGCGAGTGCCGAGCCGAACGTGCCCGACGGCGTCGCGGCCTTACGCGCCGAACTCACCGACGACGGCGGCCGGGTGGTGGTGTCGTCGTATCTGCTCGCCACGGGCTACTTCCACGACCAACTGTCCAAGGCCGGAGCCGACATCGTGACGGCGCCGCTGCTGCCCTCTCCGGTCCTCGCGGAGATCGCCCTGGAACGCTACGACGCGGTGGTTGCCGCGCGCTCCTGAACTGTTCTTTTGGATGCATAGCCGAGCCGGTCCCACAAGGTCCGTCGGCGATTCGTGACGAAATGTTTCCCTAGGTGACTTTCCGTTTCCCGGACCTTTGTTACGCCTCTCTGGCCAGCCCTACAGTCGATGCATGACTGATACAGCTCTAGCCGGAGCGTCTGCGGACGAGGCTGCACCCAAGCGCCCGGCCCGCACCGCCCGTCCTGCCGCGAAACCCCACGGCCAGTGGAAAGTCGACGGCACCGCGCCGCTCAACGCCAACGAAACCTGGAAGCAGGAAGACAACGGGCTCAACGTCCGCGAGCGTATCGAGTCTGTCTACTCCAAGCACGGCTTCGACTCGATCGACGGCACGGACCTGCACGGCCGTTTCCGCTGGTGGGGCCTCTACACCCAGCGCAAGCCCGGGATCGACGGCGGCAAGACCGCCACGCTTGAGCCGCACGAGCTTGAGGACAAGTACTTCATGCTCCGTGTGAGGATCGACGGCGGTGCGCTCACCACCGAGCAGTTGCGCGTCATCGGCCAGATCTCCGTGGACTTCGCCCGTGGCAGCGCCGACCTGACCGACCGCCAGAACATCCAGCTGCACTGGATCCGCGTGGAGGACGTGCCGGAGATCTGGCGCCGCCTCGAATCCGTTGGCCTGTCCACCACCGAGGCTTGCGGCGACGTCCCGCGTGTCATCCTGGGCTCCCCGGTTGCCGGCATCGCCAAGGACGAGATCATCGATCCCACGCCGCTGATCCACGAACTCGCGGAACGCTTCATCGGCGACCCCGAGCTCGCCAACCTGCCGCGCAAATACAAGACCGCCATCACCGGCCACCCCTCGCAGGACGTGGTCCACGAGATCAACGACTTCGGCCTGGTCGGCATGGTCCACCCGGAACTCGGCGTCGGCTATGACCTCTGGGTGGGCGGCGCGCTTTCCACCAACCCCATGCTTGCCAAGCGGCTCGGCGCATTCGTGAAGCCCGAGGAAGCCGCCGAAGTGTGGCTCGGCGTCACCAGCATCTTCCGCGATTACGGTTACCGCCGGATGCGCACCAAGGCACGCCTGAAGTTCCTCATGGCCGATTGGGGTCCCGAGAAGTTCCGCCAGATCCTTGAGGACGAATACCTCGGCTTCAAGCTTTCCGACGGCCCCGCAGCGCCCAAGCCCTCGACGCCCGGCGACCACGTCGGCATCCACGAGCAGAAGGACGGCAAGTTCTTCATCGGAGCCACGCCCTTGGCCGGTCGTCTCTCCGGCAGCCAGCTCGTGAAGCTCGCGGACACCCTCGAAGCCCGCGGCTCCTTCCGCCTGCGCACCACGCCGCACCAGAAGATCGTTGTGCTGGACGTCGCCAAGGAGCAGGTGGAACCGCTCGTCGCCGAACTGGACACCCTCGGCCTCTCCGCCCGCCCGTCCGTGTTCCGCCGCGGCACCATCGCCTGCACCGGCATCGAATTCTGCAAGCTCGCCATCGTGGAAACCAAGGTCACGGCAGCCACCGCGGTCGCCGAACTGGAACGCCGCCTGGCCGACCTCGCGGACAGCGGCCAGTTGCCCCAGGCGCTGTCCCTGCACATCAACGGCTGCCCCAACTCCTGCGCCCGCATTCAGACCGCGGACATCGGGCTCAAGGGCATGATGCTGCCAACGCCCGACGGCGACCCCACCCCGGGCTTCCAGGTTCACCTGGGCGGCGGGCTGGCTTCGTCCAACCGCGAAGAAGCAGGCCTCGGACGCACCGTGCGCGGCCTCAAGGTTTACGTCGAGGACCTGCCCGACTACGTAGAGCGGGTAGTCCGGAAGTTCGTGGCCGACCGTGCCGAAGGCCAGACCTTCGCCGAATGGGCACACTCCGCAGATGAAGGAGATCTCCAGTGACCACCAGCACCCAGCTCCGCTCCCACGACGAACTCAAAGCACTCGCCGAAGCCGGTGCCGCCGAGCTCGGTTGGAACGCGCCCGCCCGCGACGTTATCGCCTGGGTTACCCGCAACTTCGAACTGCCCGCCGTTGCCGTGGCCTGCTCCATGGCTGACGCCGTGCTGCCGGCCCTCGTGGCTGACCAGCTCCCCGGCGTCGACGTCCTCTTCCTGGAGACCGGCTACCACTTCCCGGAAACCTACGCCACACGCGACGAGGTCGCCGCGAACCTGCGCGTGAACATCGTGGACGTGCTCCCAGAGAACACTGTGGAGCAGCAGGACCGCCTTCTCGGCAAGGACTTGTTCGCCCGCGACGCCGCCCAATGCTGCGCGCTCCGCAAGGTCCAGCCGCTGCGCCGGACCCTGGCTGGCTACGAAGTATGGTTCACCGGTGTCCGCCGCGACGAGGCCCCCACCCGGACCAACACGCCGCTGATCACCTGGGACGAGGCCAACGGCCTGGTCAAGGTCAACCCGATGGTCGACTGGAGCTTTGACCAGTTGGTCCAGTACTCCGAAGACAACATCCTTCCCGTCAACCCCCTCCTGAGCCAGGGCTACCCGTCCATCGGATGCCAGCCCTGCACCCGCAAAGTGGCCCCGGGAGCGGACCCCCGCTCCGGCCGCTGGGCAGGAACCGACAAGACAGAATGCGGACTACACGTATGAGTACCCAAATCACCAACGAGGACCTGGAGTTGTCTGTGCTGGAAACCGACGCTGCTGAGACGCCGACTGCCGCCCAGGCTCTGCGGTCGGCCCGCCTCTCGTCTTTGGACACGTTGGAATCCGAGGCAATCCATATCATCCGCGAGGTTGTTGCCGAGTTCGAGAAGCCTGCGCTGCTGTTCTCCGGTGGCAAGGATTCCGTGGTCATGCTGCACCTGGCCACCAAGGCGTTTTGGCCTGGCAAGGTTCCGTTCCCCGTGCTGCACGTGGACACCGGCCACAACTTCCCCGAGGTCATTGACTTCCGTGACCGCACGGTGGAGCGCCTGGGTCTTAAGCTCGTGGTTGGCTCCGTTCAGGAGTTCATCGACCGCGGCGAGCTCGCCGAGCGTGCCGATGGCACCCGCAACCCGCTGCAGACCGTGCCGCTCCTGGATGCCATCCAGCGCAACAAGTTCGACGCCGTCTTCGGAGGCGGCCGTCGCGACGAGGACAAGGCCCGTGCCAAGGAGCGCATCCTGAGCCTGCGGGACGAATTCGGCCAGTGGGATCCCCGCAACCAGCGCCCCGAATTGTGGAACCTGTACAACGGCCGCCACACGGTGGGCCAGCACGTCCGTGCGTTCCCGATCAGCAACTGGACCGAGCTGGACGTGTGGCGCTACATCGAGCGCGAAGGCGTTGAACTGCCCGGCTTGTACTACGCCCACGAGCGCGAGGTCTACGAACGCGACGGCATGTGGCGTGCGGTGGGTGAGGTTTCCATGCCGAAGCCCCACGAGGAAGTCGTCACCAAGCTCGTCCGCTACCGCACCGTGGGCGACATGTCCTGCACCGGCGCGGTCGTTTCCGACGCCCGCACGGTTGCCGACGTGGTTGTCGAGGTTGCCGCATCCACACTCACCGAACGTGGCGCCACCCGCGCAGATGACCGCATCTCCGAGGCAGCCATGGAAGACCGCAAGAAGGACGGCTACTTCTAATGAGCACCGAAACCGCACTCCTCGAGACTGGCCTGCGCGAATCCACGTTGTTCCGCTTTGCCACCGCTGGATCCGTTGACGACGGCAAGTCCACCCTGGTGGGCCGCCTGCTGCACGATTCCAAGGCGATCCTTGCCGACCAGCTCGACGCCGTCGCCCGCACCTCGGCGGACCGTGGCTTCGGCGGAGCAGGCGCCACCGGCAGCCAGGCGATCGACCTCGCCCTCCTGACCGACGGCCTTCGCGCCGAGCGGGAACAGGGCATCACCATCGATGTCGCCTACCGCTACTTCGCCACCGACCGCCGCAGCTTCATCCTCGCGGACTGCCCCGGCCACGTGCAGTACACCAAGAACACGGTGACGGGCGCGTCCACTGCGGATGCCGTCGTCGTACTCATTGACGCCCGCAAGGGAGTCCTGGAGCAGACCCGCCGGCACCTGTCCGTGCTGCAGCTGCTGCGCGTGGCGCACGTCATCGTGGCTGTGAACAAGATCGACCTCGTGGACTTCAGCGAGTCGGTCTTCCGCGAGATCGAGACCGACGTGCAGAAGGTCGCCCGCGAGCTTGGCTTGGGCAGCGATGGCATTGCCGACGTCGCGGTCATCCCGGTGTCAGCACTCGACGGTGACAACGTGGTGGACCGCTCGGACCGCACTCCTTGGTACAGCGGCCCGGCCCTGCTCGAGGTCTTGGAAACCCTTCCGGCCGCCGATGAGCTTGAGAGCCACCTGGAGAGCTTCCGCTTCCCGGTCCAGCTGGTCATCCGGCCGCAGGGCGCGCTGGCTCCCGACGCCGTCGCCGCAGGGCTCGACGTCGGGGCGTACCGCGACTACCGTGCCTACGCCGGCCAGATCACGGAAGGAACCGTGAAGCTCGGCGACAAGGTCACCGTCCTGAGCCCGGGCCACGAGCCACGGATCACCACCGTGACGGGGATCGACTTCGCCGGCAGCGAGTTGGCTGAGGCCACTGCTCCGCAATCCGTGGCGATCCGCCTGGCCGATGAAATCGACATCGCCCGCGGTGACACCATTGCCGCGGCAGGGACGGTGCGCGAGAGCTCGGCCGACCTTTACGCGGCGCTGTGCTGGCTTTCGCCGAAACCGCTGCGCGAAGGTGCCAAGGTGCTCGTGAAGCACGGGACCCGTACCGTCCAGGCGCTGGTGCGCAATGTGACGGGCAAGCTGGACCTGGCCACGTTCAACGTCGAGGCCGCCTCCAGCCTTGAGCTGAACGACATCGGCAACGCCCAGCTTCGACTGGCCGCGCCGCTGCCCTTGGAGAACTACCTGCACCACCGCCGCACGGGCGCGTTCCTGGTGATCGATCCCGTGGACGGCAACACCTTGGCCGCCGGTTTGGTGAAGGACCACCCGGGCGACCATGAGGACGAACGTTACGTCATCTGACCCTCCTGTGACTGGAACCGCAGCTTGTTTCCCAAACCCCCGCCTTCAAGGCCCGGGATGGGAAACAAGCTGCGGTTTTTTGCATTGGAACCAGCCGAATTGTGACGCCGCATGAACGTGCGTGACCCCGGGTTTCCGGATCATTGAACGGCAAATATGACAGTCCCTATGGTGAATCCATGACCTCATCGGATTGGTCCTTGGCTGCCCTTTCGGGGCGATGTCGCGGGGCCTGATACACGCCCTGCCCGTTCCGCAACACATCCCAAGGATTCCCAACATGTCAAACACCCCAGAACCCACGCCGCCCGGCTCGAACCCGGGAACCACGCGCATCGTCGCGGGCGAGAGCAGCAAGCCCAAGCGCCGCCGCACGCTCGAGATCGGCATCGCCGTCGGGCTCGTCCTGCTGATCGGTGCCGGCGCCGCCGTCGCATCGGTCGTCGCGAAGAACAACGAAACCCAGGCCGCGGCCTCGACGTCTCCTGCCGCCGAGCTCCGGCTCGGCTACTTCGGCAACGTCACCCATGCCCCGGCGCTGGTTGGCGTGAGCAAGGGCATCATCGCGGGCAAGCTGGGCGGCACCAAGCTGAGCACCCAGATCTTCAACGCCGGACCGGCCGCGGTCGAGGCCCTGAACGCCGGCGCCATCGATGCCG